>NZ_CP018151.1:0-603386 GCF_001889265.1 Microbacterium sp. 1.5R | reverse complement strand
CGCCGTCGTTCTCGGTGTTCTGATGCGTGACCTGCAGCTGAGCATTCTGGTTGATCGCGTCCCACATGGCCTCTGCTGACGCCTTGTCCGGCACGACGCGGTTGGGGTCGTCCGGGTCCGTGAAGGTCGGGTACTGCAGGAAGACGATGTCCTCGAAGGGTACGGACTTCACCGCGAGCGCGATCTGCACGATCTTCATCGGGTCGGCCAGCGACGTGCTCGCCTCGACGTTGTCGAGACCGGTCGTCGCGAGCTTCAGCATCATCGGCACGTTGCCGAGCGTCTCGCCGCTGATGAGCGTGCGCGCGAGGCTCGACATGTACTGCTGCTGGTTGCCGATGCGGCCGAGGTCGCTTCCGTCGCCGACTCCGTGTCGGGTCCGCAGGAACTGCAGCGCGGTGATGCCCTCGATCACATGGTTTCCGGCTGCGAGGTCGAGGCCCGTGTACCGGTCCTTGATCGGGGAGGCGAGGCACACCTCGACGCCGCCGATCGCGTTGGTGATCTCGATCACGCCGCCGAAGGTGACCGAGGCCGCGAACTGGATGTCCTGACCGGACAGGTCAGAGACCGTCTTCGCGACGCAGTTGAGTCCTCCGTCGGTGTAGGCGACGTTGATCTGCTGCTTGTTCATCGCGGAGTGCACCTCGCCCTCCGCGTCCTCGCACTCGGGGATCGGGACCATCATGTCGCGCGGAAGGCTGACGACAGTGATCCGGCGCGGCTCCTCCGACACATGCATGAGGAGGTTCACGTCGTTGAGGGTGCCTTCGGAGTCCGCGCCCGTGCAGCGGTCGCCGAAATACTGCGCGTACGCCTCTTCGCACGTGTCGACACCGGTGAGCAGCAGATTGAATCCGCCCTTGTACTCACTGATGTCGGGCGGCAGCTCCTCGGTGCTGTCGAGTTCGACAGCGTTGGCCGAGACGGTGCTCGAGAGGTCGTAGACGATGTAGGAGACGACGCCGAAGCCGCTCACCAGGACGACGGCGAGACCGATCGCGATGAACTTGAGCAGTTGGCTGAGGGGGCCCGGCGTGTGGAGCTGACCGTGGCGCGCGATGGTGCGGCGGCGTCGCGTGGTGGGACTCACTCGGGGCCTTTCGGTTCAGCGTACGGCGCGGAGGCACCGTCCCTGGAATGCGGAGGGTGTGGGATTCGAACCCACGAGACATCTCTGCCCACTGGTTTTCAAGACCAGCTCCATCGGCCACTCGGACAACCCTCCCGACAGACGAATCTGCCGACAAGCCGTGAGTCTAGCCGAGTTCTATTCTCCCGCGCTGACCTGGGCGGCCGCTGGAAGCGTGTTCAGCGCCATCGCGAGACCGCCGTCCTCGACATCGCCGGTCACCTCGCCCGCGGCATCCTTCACCTCTGTCGGCGCCTGCCCCATGGCGACCGCCCGGCCGTCGAGACCCAGCGCCCAGCCGAACATGCCGATGTCGTTGCGCCCGTCGCCGGCCACGAAGACGTGCCCGCGCTCGAAGCCGAGCTCGGTGCGCACGCGCTCCAGCGCCGTGCCCTTGTCCACTCCCTGCGGTGCGATGTCGAGCCAGGCCGTCCAGCCGATCGCGTAGGAGACCTCATTCAGCCCGGCGTCCGCCACGAGGCGGTGGAAGTCCTCCTCGTCGTGCCCGGGAGAGACGACGACGACACGGGACACCGGTTCGGCGACGAGCTCTTCGAAGCCGACCTGCCGTCCGCCGTCGAGCGTCCAGTCGTCCAGGTACTCGGTGTAGAGCCGCAGCCCTGACCCGAGCTCGACCATGTAGCGGGCTTCCGGGAGCCGCTCGCGCAGCAGAGCGAGCACAGGAGACGGATCGAACGTCTCGATGTGCCACCGCTCCCAGTCGTCTCCCACACGGCGCATGGTCACCGCACCGTTCGAGCACACCACGAAATCGGCGGTCAGCTCGAGCTGCTCGACGTAGCGACGCGTCGCCATCCAGCTGCGTCCGGTGGCGATCGTGACCACATGGCCGGCGTCTCGCAGGCGCGCGACCGCCTCGGGAACACCGGGACTCATCGTCTCGTCCTGCAGGATGATCGTGCCGTCGACGTCGAGCCCGACGAGCCAGGGAGCTGTCACGCGGTCGGCTCCAGAACCTCGAGCCCACCGAGGTACGGGCGCAGCACCTCCGGCACGCGGACCGATCCGTCGGCCTGCTGGTGCGTCTCGAGCAGCGCGACGATCCATCGGGTCGTCGCGAGGGTGCCGTTGAGGGTGGCGACCGGCTGCGTCTTCGCGGTCTGCCCCTCCTGAGCCTCGGGTCGGTGGCGGATGTCGAGACGGCGCGCCTGATACGTCGTGCAGTTCGAGGTGGATGTGAGCTCGCGGAACGCGCCCTGCGTCGGGACCCACGCCTCGATGTCGTACTTGCGTGCGGCGCTGGAGCCCAGGTCGCCGGCGGCCACGTCGATCACGCGGTAGGCGAGACCGAGCGAGGTCAGCATCTCCTCCTGCAGCGCGACGAGGCGCAGGTGCTCGGCCTCGGCGTCCTCCGGGTTGGTGTAGACGAACATCTCGAGCTTGTTGAACTGGTGCACCCGGATGATGCCGCGGGTGTCCTTGCCATGGGAGCCCGCCTCACGGCGGTAGCAGGTCGACCATCCGGCGTACCGCAGCGCGCCCTTGCCGAGGTCGAGGATCTCGTCCTTGTGGTATCCGGCGAGTGCGACCTCGCTGGTGCCGACGAGGTAGAGGTCGTCGTCCTTGTCCAGGTGGTACACCTCGTCGGCGTGCTCGCCGAGGAATCCGGTGCCCTGCATGATCTCGGGCCGCACCAGGGTGGGCGTGATCAGCGGGATGAAGTCGTTCTGCAGCGCCTTGTCGAGGGCGAGGTTCATGAGCGCGATCTCGAGCCGCGCTCCGATCCCGCGCAGGAAGTAGAAGCGGGCGCCCGACACCTTCGCGCCGCGCTCCATGTCGATCGCGCCGAGGATCTCGCCGAGCTCGAGGTGGTCTCGCGGCTCGAAGTCGAATGCGGGGACCTCGCCCACGCGTCGCAGCTCGACGAAGTCCGCCTCGCCGCCCGCGGGGACGCCGTCGACGACGACGTTCTCGATGCGTGCGAGAGCCACCGCCAGGGCGTCTGCCGCCTCGTTCGCGGCCTGCTGCGCCTGCTTGACGCGCTCGGCGAGGTCTTTGACCTGAGCGACGAGCGCCGCCTTCTCCTCCTTGGGAGCCTTCGCCACCAGCTTGCCGAAGGCGTTCTGCTCGGCGCGCAGCTCTTCGAACGCGGCGAGCGCCGCTCGGCGCGATCGGTCAGCCTCGAGCGCGGTGTCGACGGTGCCCTGGTCATTGCCACGGGCGGCCTGAGAGCGGCGGACGATCTCCGGATTTTCGCGGAGGAGTGCGAGGTCGATCATCCATCAAGTCTATGGTGCGGCCCGGGCGCGTCCGCCGCGTCCGGGCGGGCCGACGCCCGGGCTAGAGTAGCGCCATGACCACGAGCGCCACCGGCCGACGCCAGGCAGCGCTCGTCTACAACCCGATCAAGGTCGACGGGAAGCAGCTGCGGGCGCGAGTCCGCGCTCTCTCGCACGAGGCCGGGTGGGAGCATCCGGCCTTCTATCCGACCACGATCGAAGATCCCGGTCAGGGTGCGACGGCCGAGGCCCTCGCACGCGGCGTGGATGTCGTGCTGGTGGCCGGCGGAGACGGCACGGTACGCGCTGTCTCCGAGGCCATCGCCAACACCGGGGTGCCGCTCGCGATCCTGCCGAGTGGCACGGGCAACCTGCTGGCGCGCAATCTCGGACTCCCGCTGGCCGACCCCGACGAGATGATCCGCGCGGCGCTGGGCGAATTCCGCCACGCGATCGACATCGGCTGGGCGCGTCTGACGAGAGAGAGCGGGCAAGACGAGGAGCACGCCTACGTCGTTCTCGCCGGCGTCGGGCTGGATGCCGACATGATCGCCAACACGCGCCCCGACCTCAAGAAGTCGGTCGGCTGGATCGCGTACGTCGACGGCGCGGCGAGGTCGCTCGTGAGCGCCGAGCCGTTCCGATCCGTGTTCCAGATCGACGACGGCCGCCTGCACTCGACGAAGGTGCACAGCATCCTGTTCGCCAATTGCGGCACCCTGCCTGCGGGAATCGCGCTGATCCCCGACGCCTCCATCACCGACGGCGTCCTCGACGTCGCCGTGATCCAGCCGACCGGCGTCTGGGGCTGGCTCGGCGTGTGGCGCAAGATCTGGTGGGACAACTCGGTGCTGCGACGCTCGCGCGCCGGCCGTCGCGTGCTCGAGCGACGGGGCCGGGACGCATCGGTGCACTACTTCCGCGGAGCCGTCGCCGAAGCCGCGGTGACCTCTCCCACCCCGATCGAGCTCGACGGCGACGAGTTCGGGACAGCGGTGCGCGTCACGTGCCGGGTCGATCCCGGGGCTCTTCTGCTGGCGCTCCCCGCCGATCACCCGGTCGCATCGCTCTGATCCACCGGGGCGCGCACTTCTTACAGCGTCAGCTGCGCACCTCGACCGTGCCGTCGAGGTTCCCGCCGACGAGCGTGAGGGTGAAGGCGTCATCATCGACGGCGTCCTCGCCGAATTCCAGGATCGTCGCGCGCGGTGCCATGTCCATGGTGCACACCTGATCGTCGTCGGTCGTGAAGGTCGCGGTGCCCGATGCACCAGATCCCTCGAGGCTCTCGACCACCGGGGGGCAGCCTGAAGAGCCCCACGTGAGCAGCACCAGCGAGCCGTCATCGAACCAGCCGGCACTCGGCGCGTACTCCGTCGATGAGCCGGGGGTGCCGGTGAACGACGGGTCGCCGTCGAGTTCGACGTCGTCGACCATGTCGCCGTACGTCACCTGCAGAGTGATCTCCTTCGTCGGGTCGACTCCCTCGGGCAGTGCGCCGATGCTCGCGCGGGAGGCCAGGTCAGCGGTGCACGCCTTCTCGCCGTCCGTCTCTGACTCCGGCTCGACCAGCGTCACCGATACCGTCTGCCCCTCGGCCGTCACCGCGTCGACCTGGGGAATGCACGTCGAGGAGCCCCACGTCACCACGGCGAACATGCGGCCGTCGTCGAGCAGCGTGCCTTCGACGTCGTCCGAATCGTCGGTGCTCTGCCCGGGCCCGCTCGACGGGTTCGAGGTCGCCTGCGATCCTGTGGCCCCGGGGCCGATCGTGCACCCCGCGATCAGCAGCAGAGCGGCCAGGGACGAGAGAGCGGCGACGACACGCGACGGGGAAGCCATGCACACAGGGTACCGGCCGCGGTCTGCCGAAAGCACCCCCCCTATCGGCGCCCTATTGCAGCGCCGAGGTGAGACGGGCGAGGTTGTCGAGGACTGTCGACCGGAGCGGCTGCTGCATCCACTCCTCGAGAGTGAGCTCCCGGCTGAGCGAGCGGTAGACGTCTTCGACCGCGCGCATCTCGAGGACGAACTCCTCGCCGCGGACGAGCATCGACACCTCGAGGTTCAGACCGAACGAGCGCATGTCCATATTGCTCGAGCCGATCACGGCGACCTGGTCGTCGATGGTCAGACTCTTCGTGTGCAGGATGTACGGCTTGCGATACATCCAGATCCGCACCCCGGCCTTCAGCAGCGCCTCGTAGTAGCTGCGCTGGGCGTGGTAGACCATCGCCTGGTCGCCCTCTTCGGAGACGAACAGCTCGACCGCGACCCCCCGGTCGACCGCTGCGGTGACCGCGAGCAGCAGCGCTTCATCCGGCACGAAGTACGGGCTGACGATCATGATCTTCTCTTTGGCCGCGTAGAGCAGCCCGAGGAACAGACGCAGGTTGTTCTCGACCTCGAACCCCGGTCCCGACGGCACGACCTGGCAGTCCAGGTCGCCCGAGCCCGCCTCGGCGTGCGAGATGTCGATCTCCTGCAGCACCTCGTCGGTCTCGCTGTACCAGTCGCTGAGGAAGATGGCGTTCACGCTCAGCACGACGGGCCCGTCGATGCGGACCATGAGGTCGACCCAGTGCAGACCCCGCTTGATGTTCTTGGGAAGGTTGTAGGTCGAGTCGGTGACGTTCTGGGAGCCGAGGAACGCGACCTTGCCGTCGACCACGAGGAGCTTGCGGTGGTTGCGCAGGTCGGGCCGCTGCATGCGTCCCTTCAGCGGCTGCACCGGCAGCATCAGGTGCCAGTTCGCGCCCATCCGATTGAGCCGGGCGACGGTCTTCCGGTACTTCGGCTTCCACCTGTTCGCCCAGTGGTCCAGCAGCACGCGGACATGCACGCCGCGTTCTGCCACCTCTTCCATCGCGCGGAAGAAGTTGTCCGTCGACGCATCGGACTGGAGGATGTAGAACTCGATGTGGACGTAGTCCTGGGCCTTGCGGATCTCGTCGGCCATCGCATCGAGCGAGTCCTGATAGTCCGCGATCAGATGCGCGCCGTTGTCGCCGGAGATCGGCAGCGCTCCGAGACGGTGGTTCATCTCGACGAGCGGGGGAAACCAGCTCGGCGCATTCGGGCGCAGGGTGCCGAAGTGCAGGTGCTCGCTCGTCTCGGCGATGTACTCGTTGATCTGATCCTGCTTGCGACGCCGCGCTCGCGGCAGCCGTGGATTTCCGATGAGCAGGAAGAGGAACACACCGACGAACGGGATGAAGAAGACCGCGAGCAGCCAGGCCATCGCCGCCGTGGGACGCCGGTTGCGCGGGATGATGATGATCGCCGTGATGCGGATGGTCAGGTCGAGGGCGATCAGGAACGCCGCGGTCCACCAAGCCCAGATCTCGGGCGTCATCCCTCGTCCTCTCGGCCGCTCGGCACTTCGACGCCGGGCGCTTCAGTGGGCACCGATGACGGTGCGCTGGCTACACAGTAGCCGATGGTTCCGACGCCGCTCAGGAGCGCGGCGGCAGACCGCGTGCGGCCCGCTCCTCGGCTTCGATCCGTGCGTGCACCTTGCGTTCGGTGCGATCGAACCGCAGGATTCCGCGGAGCACGAAGAAGAACACGACGCTCACCCCGATGGTCGGGATGAGCGACCATGCGGCTGCGAGCCAGAAGTTCTCCATGGCTCCATGGTACGCGACTCACTACCCCACTGCTCCTCCACACTCGGGCGCAGAAGGGGGATAGACCATCGGCGCTGTGGAGACCGACCGCGAGCGTGCTCGTGCGATGAGACTCGCCGGATGACAACACTGCTCCGCGCTTCCGGCTCCGCTGAGTTCCTCAGCATCGTCCCCTCTCTCGCAGGCTTCACTCCGACTGAGAGCCTCGTCCTGCTGCCGTTCCGTGGCACACGCACGTACGGCGCGATGCGACTCGACCTCCCCCGCAGCCACGACGACCTCGCCGACTACGCGGATGCCGCGGTCGGCCTCGTCTCGCGAGTCGAGCGGACGGATGCGGTCGCCCTCGTGGTCTATACGGATGACACCGTGCAGCGCACACGCGACGGGCTGGTGCTCCCCTTCGCCGTCGAGGTCGATGAAGTGCTCGGTCGGGCGGAGGACGCCGGACTGCGTATCGTCGATGCGCTCTGCGTGACCCCCGACGGGTGGTCGAGCTACCTCGACGGCGATCCGCAGGTCCGCCGTCTCGACCGCCGCGCACCCGAGGTGCCGGGTGTCGGTGACGTCTCCGGGGACCAGCTGTCCGGTGCTGCTCTTCCTGCGGCCGGCTTCGCCGACAAGGAGCGGGTGGGGCGCGCACTGCGTGACGTCAGCGGTCTCCTCGAACGAGGCGGCACACCTGGGGCGACGAGCACGGAGAACCCTCAGGCGATCGCGGCGCTCGTGCTCCTCGAGGACATCCCGGCCTTCTTCGAGTCCGTTCTGGCATCCCCGGACGATCTGCCGCCGTTCGCCACCGCGGCCCTCCTCTGGTGCCTCGATCGCCCGCTCTTCCGAGACGTCGCGCTGACCCAATGGGCGACCGATGCGCGCGGCGGCGAGCGCACGCTCCAGGCGCAGCTCGACTTCGCGGGCGCGACGACCAGGGTGCCCGACGACCTGGGCGATGTCTTCCTCGGCCGGGGACCCACTCCTGATCCGCAGCGACTCGCAGTCGCCCTCTCACTCGTCCGCACGGCTGCCGCTCTCGCCCCGCCTGCGGCGAGACCCGCTCCGCTCACCGCTGCGGCATGGCTCTCCTGGGCACTCGGCCGCTCGAGCCATGCCGCGCAGTACCTCGATCTCGTGCGGGCGATCGATCCCGAGTACGGTCTCGCCGCGCTGCTCGCGTCGATGATCGACGCGGCCATGCTGCCGGAGTGGGCGTTCAGACGCGGCGCGACGCCCGCTATTTGACGAGGGGGAAGAGGATGGTCTCGCGGATGCCGAGCCCGGTGATCGCCATCAGCAGGCGATCGATGCCCATGCCCATGCCGCCGGACGGCGGCATGCCGTGCTCGAGCGCCCGCAGGAACTCCTCATCGACCGGCATCGCCTCGACGTCACCGCGGGCGGCGAGCTTCGCCTGCTCGACGAAGCGCTCGCGCTGGATGACGGGGTCGACGAGCTCGGAGTATCCGGTCGCCAGCTCGAACCCGCGGATGTACAGATCCCACTTCTCCACGACGCCCTCGATCGAGCGGTGCTCGCGGACGAGGGGCGAGGTGTCGACGGGGAAGTCCATGACGAAGGTCGGGCGCACGAGGTCGCCCTTCACGAAGTGCTCCCACAGCTCTTCGACGAGCTTGCCGTGCGTGGCCTGAGCGGGCAGGTCCACGCCGTTCGCCTCGGCGAAGGCGATCAGGTCCTCGACCGGATCGCTCGGAGTGATCGTGCGACCGGATGCCGCCGACAGCGACTCGTACATCGAGATGCGATCCCATTCGCCACCGAGGTCGTACTCGGTGCCGTCCGCCCAGGTGACCGTGGTCGAACCGGCGACCGCGATCGCCGCCTGCTGCACCAGCTCCTGCGTCAGCGCGGCCATCTGGTTGTAGTCGCCATAGGCCTGATAGGCCTCGAGCATCGCGAACTCGGGGCTGTGGGTCGAGTCTGCGCCCTCGTTGCGGAAGTTGCGGTTGATCTCGTACACCCGCTCGATGCCACCGACCACGGCACGCTTCAGGTACAGCTCGGGCGCGATCCGCAGGTAGAGCTCCGTGTCGAATGCGTTCGAATGGGTGACGAACGGGCGAGCGGATGCTCCACCGTGCTGCACCTGCAGCATCGGGGTCTCGACCTCGAGGTAGTCGTGGCTGCCGAACGTCGCTCGCAGGCTCGCGTTCACCGCCGCACGAGCGCGGACCGTCGTGCGCGCCTGCTCGCGGACGATCAGGTCGAGGTAGCGGCTGCGGACCCGGCCCTCTTCACTGAGCTCCGAGTACGCATTCGGGAGCGGCAGGATCGCCTTCGAGGCGATCGCCCACCCGTCGGCCATGATCGACAGCTCGCCTCGGCGGCTGGAGATCACCTCGCCGTGCACGAAGACGTGATCCCCGAGGTCGACGTACTCCTTCCAATCGGCGAGCGACTGCTCCCCGACGTTCGCGAGCGAGATCATCGCCTGGATCCGCGAGCCGTCGCCGGCCTGCAGCGTCGCGAAGCACAGCTTGCCCGTATTGCGACTGAACACCACACGACCTGCGACTCCGACGACGACGCCCGTCTCGGCACCCGCCTCGAGCTCGCCGTACTCGGCGCGCAGCGCCGGGATCTGGTGAGTCACCGGCACGCTGACAGGGAACGCTCCCCCGCCGGCGTCCGCGCGGTTCGCGACCAGACGCTCGCGCTTCGCCAGGCGCACGGCCTTCTGCTCGTGGACGTCTTCTTCAGTGGCGGCGGTGGTCGTCTCGGGCGCGGCAGACGCGTCAGTCATTCGGGGCTCCTTGAAAGTCGTGTCCAGTTTACCGAGGTCCGACCCCTCACCCTGCGGTCGAGTCTGGGTAGCCTCGAAGCATGGCAGCCACCAGACTCGCCCGCACGCTCGTCACGATCGGTCTCACCGCCGCTGCACTGCTCGTGCCCACGACACCGGCAGCTGCAGCAGCAGCGGGACCAGCACCCGCCGCCGGTGCCTCGACCGCGATCCGCGCCGACGTGGACGACTTCTCCTACGCATCGTGGGATGCACGGTACGAGGTGGGTCTCGACGACGACGGCCGCTCGCACATGCACGTCACCGAGTCCCTCACGGCTCGATTCCCCGAGGTCGATCAGAACAAGGGGATCGTCCGCGGCCTTCCGACGAGCTACGAGAACGCGTGGCTCGATGTGCGAGTGCTGTCGGTGACCGACGAGACCGGGGCCGACGTGCCCTACGAGACCGAGCAGGAGGACGGGCTGCTGCTGGTGCTCACCGGCGACGACGACTACGTGCGCGGACTCACGACCTACGTGATCGAATACGAGATGCGCGACGTGATCCTGGCGGCAGACTCCGGAGTCGACGAGTTCTACTGGGACCTGCTTCCTCTCGACAGCACGCAGCCCGTCGAGGACTTCCGTGCGGAGATCGTGTTCGACGAGACGATGACGGAGCGGATGACCGGAAACGCCCGCTGCTACACCGGCTACCAGGGATCGACGAACGAGTGCGACCTTGTCGCGTCGCCCGACGGCTCGCAGTTCGCTGTCGAGGCGAAAGAGCTCTCCCCCGGCGAGGGGATCACGATCGCCGTCGGATTCGACCCCGGCACCGCTGTGCAGCCGTCGGCTCGGCAGCCCGATCCCGTGACCGACACCGTGCCCGCGATCGCGGCACTCGGCGGGCTCGGGCTCTCGGTCGGAAGCTGGATCGCCGTGTCGGCGTTCAAGAAGAAGCGACGCACATCCAGCGGCATCATCGTCGCGCAGTACGACGTGCCGGATTCGCTGCCGCCACTGCTGGCCACCGGGATCGTGCCCGGCGCCAAAGACCCGATCCCCGCAGAGATCATCCACCTCGCGGTACGCGGCCTGCTGCGCATCGAGGACGGCACCGACGTCGAGCAGCCACGGCTGCGACGCCTTCCGGGTGGAAGGATTCCTGACGAGCTCGACGCCCAGGCACTGGATGCGCTCTTCGTCGGCGCCGACGCCGCAGGAGTCGCCGAGGTCCCGAGTTCGAGCGAGGACTTCGCGGCTCGCATGAAGACGCTCTCGCAGAGCGGCATCGAGGCAGCGGTGTCACGCGGCCTCACCACCAAGGCGCGCGGCAGGGGCGCGATGATCCTGCAGTGGTGTGCGATCGGCGTCGTGCTCGCAGGCTTCGCCCTCGGCCTCTGGGGGATCATCGGCGGACGTGTCACAGCGATTCCTGCGTTCGTCGCGATCGCGTTCGGTGTCTTCCTCGTTCTCCTGTCCTCCTTCTACGGCTTCTCGAAGCACACCGTCCTCACCGCCGAAGGCGCCCGACTGTACGAGTACCTCATGGGCGTCAGGGAGTTCATCCGCGTCGCCGAAGCCGACCGACTCCGGATGCTCCAGTCGTACACGGGCGCCGAGAGGCGACAGGACGGCAGCGCGAACGTGATCGTCGTCTACGAGCGCCTGCTCCCCTACGCGATGCTGTTCGGCATGGAGAACGAATGGGGCGCCATTCTCGAGCAGGTGTACGCCTACGAGCAACGAGGCGCGTCGTGGATCGGGGATCCCAGCGCGCCCTTCGTCCGCGGTCAGCTCGTGGCGTTCGCTGCGACGTCGCACGCGTCCGCGACGTACGCGGCACCGAGTGCGAGCTCGTCGTCGAGCGCAGGCGGATCGTTCGGCGGCGGCTTCTCCGGCGGAGGCGGTGGAGGCGGCTTCTCGGGCGGTCGCTGACGTCAGAGCAGAGGGGGCGGCCCTGACGCATCGCGGAGCGCCCGTTCGACCGTCGACTGCACCAGGGCGGAGAGGTATCCCCCCGGGTTCTCGACGCCGAGTTCACCGAGGCGCGAGGTGGACTGCGCGATGATCGAGCGTGAGAACTCGGTGACGGTCTGGATCGCGTCGGCGTAGGCCTCCCGATCGGCCTCCGAGATCACGACCGGCTCGCATCCCATCTCGACTGCCAGAGCCTGCGCGATGGGAAGCACCGCCGCCGGAGCGGTGACCGCCGCATAGCTCGCCTGCAGCTGACGCAGATCGATCGATGTGCCCGTGAAGGTGATCGCCGGATGCACGGCGAGCGGGATCGCACCGCTCGAGGCCGCCGGTCGCAGCACCTCGATGCCGTGACCGGGGTCCGTGTGCAGCACGAGCTGGCCGAGCTGCCAGCCTCCGACCTCGGCGATGCCCGCGATCAGGCCCGCCAGCTGATCGTGAGGAACGGCCACCACGACCAGCTCGCTGCGACGCACGACCTCCAGCGCATCGAGGATCGGGACGTCCGGCAGCACCGCTGACGCACGGTCGTCGTCAGAGCCGCTCGTGATGCCGATGATCGCGTGTCCTGCTCCGGCGAGAGCCGCGCCGATGACCGGCCCCACTCGTCCCGCGCCGATGATGCCGACTCCGAGGCGCCCATCGCGGCGCGTCGGATCACTCACCGTTCGGAGCCGGCGCTGCGGGCGGGGCCGGAGGTACGGGCGGAGCGACAGGCGGAGCCGGAGGCACGACAGGCGGAGCGGGCGGCGCGACAGGCGGAGCCGGAGGCACGACAGGCGGAGCGGGCGGCGCGACAGGCGGAGCCGGAGGGACGACAGGCGGAGCCGGAGGAGGCAGCGGGGCCCCGGAGACGCCTGCAGCGGCATCCGCCCCGGGGACCGGATATCCGGGAACCTGCGCTCCCTCGGCATCCGTCACGTATTCGCCCCACCGGTGGGTGTGATCGCGCGCGGCGGCGGCGACCGCTGCCGAGCTCACCCTGTCGAGCAGGTACAGCGCGTCATCGCGTTCGAGACCCGACAGATAGCCCGTGATGAGCCCCTGCACGGAGTGCACCTGCGCACCGGACACACGCTGCGCACGGTCGATCGGCCCCTGCGAGAGCGACACTCCCTGCAGCCGGGCGAGCGGGAAGATCGCCAGCTTGCGCCAGACGATGCCACGCCGGAGCAGGAGTCCGAACTCGGTCAACGCGAAGCCGTGACGCTTCCACGACACGGGCCTGCGCCACCATGCGCGCCGAGGCATCGTCCGGTACGGGTCGCCCTCGACCGGCCCGAGAATGCCGTGCTCCCACACGAGCGGGATGTCGGCGACCGGAGCATCGGGAAGGATCAGCGCGAGCACGCGTTCGACATCGGCGCGCTTGCCGACCGGCAGCACGACGCTGAACTGCTGGGCCGAACCCGACGACTGCTGAGCGGCGCTCTTGCCGCTCATGCGGTTGATCCTGATGGTCCACCAGCCGAACGGCCGCCACAGCAGCGACTGCGTGACCTCCACGGCGAAGATGCGTCCAGGCGGCAGCGTCTCGGTCACGGTCGTCAGCAGACCGTAGGTGATCCGCACGCCGTCGGGCGTCGGGGCGATCGAGTAGCGCAGCGACTTCGAGATCTGCGCCCAGGTGATTCCGACGATCGCGATGATCATGGGGATCGCGATGCCCAGCGTGATCCCGAGACCGAGGAACCCGCCGATGGGGTCTCCGTCGATCAGCGAGCCGATCGCGACGCCGCCGACCGCGACCCCGAAGATGATCCCGAAGAAGATGAGCCAGAGGACGCTCGAGATGAGCTGGGAGCCGACGAGACGCCCCGTCGGGATCTTCACCACACTCTCGGGCTCGACGTCGGCGAGGTCGACGCCGCTGATCAGATCGTTGACGCCGGCGTTCATCGATCCGACGAGCTGTGCCCGTGCCGAACCGGGCGCGACGGTCCCCGAGCCTGCGGCGTCAGAGGAGCGCACGCCGGCCGCGGCGTCCGCAGCTGTGAGTCTGGCCGCGCGCGCACCCGAGGCGAGGCGCAGGATGTCGGTGCGCACCGCCTCTGCGCGCGGAGTCGCGAGGTACTCGAGCTCGACGTTGGAATCGGTGCCGGCACCGACGACCTCGAGCTTCGCGAGTCCGATGATGCGCGCGGGGAACGGACGGGTGAGGTTGACGCCCTGCACCCGGTCGAGCGGAGCGCGACGGTGCGAGCGGAAGACGATGCCCTTGCGGACCTCGACGTGGTCCCCCGTGATCCGGAACTGCTGGAAGCGCCAGACGAACCAGAAGATGAGGACGAGGACGACGACCAGTCCGAGCACGCTGAGCAGCACGATGACGATGAGGTTGTTCTGCAGCACCCAGTCGACGGGATCCCCGCCGCTGTAGTCGTACTGCGCCTCTTCGGGGGTGAAGAGGTCGACGAACCAGGCGATCAGACGGTCGCGAAGGTTGGCGATCGCGATGCCCGCGATGATGATGAGGGCCAGCCCGCCCTTGAAGAGCGGGGTGAGCGGATGCATCCGATGCCACTCGCCGTCGGCGAGGGTCTCGCGCCCGGTGGCCGCGCTGGGCCGCTCTCCCGTCGGTGCCGGCGGCTGGTGCTCGCTCACAGGCCCGTCCGGCGAGTCTCGGCGACCTCGATCAGGGTGTCCCGCAGCGCTTCCGCCGCCGTCTGGGTGAGACCGGGGATCTGCACTCCGGTCGTCGCGGCGGCGGTGACCATCTTCAGCTGGGAGATGCCGAACGCGCGATCCAGCGGCCCCTGGGTGATGTCGACGAGCTGCATACGTCCGTAGGGCACGGCGATCATGCGCTGCCAGAGGATGCCCTTGCGGAAGACGATGTCGTCTTCGCGGAGCATGTATCCGATGGCCCTCGCCTGCCTCGGCAGGATGACCATGGTGATCAGCGTGATGAGCACGACGACACCCGCCGGGATCCACGCCCAGGTCTGATGCAGCACGAGCGCGAGAACCGCCGCGACCGCGAGGACGACGGCGATGAAGATCAGGTTCTGCACGTTCTGCGAGACCACGTAGCGAGGTGAGATCTGATGCCAGGTCCCGTCGAGCTCGAGTCTCGCCTCGCTGCGCGCGGTGCGCAGCTGCGGGTACGTGCCCTGGTCGAGGGCCGCGCGGTCAGTGACCTCCGCCGAGTTCAGCGGGGCCGGGATCCCCGGCTCGATCTCTGGGTTCTGAGTCATCAGGATCCTTCGGAAGTATGCAGAACTGTTCGGCGATGAGCGCGGCGACGGCCAGCACGACCGCGCTTCCGATCAGTGCCAGCATCGCCACAGTCGACCCTACCGGGGGATCGATCGGCCGGGAGAGGAGGAACGACAAGAGGCCCGCTCCGAACCCCGCCATGATCGCCCCGACGAGACTGGACGCGCGGGCCAGCGTCACCGCGCGCGTCGCACGGAACGGATCGATGCGGACGCCGTTGCGAACGCTCGCGCGCACCGGCCAGGCGACGCCCAGCGAGGCTGCGCCGATGAGCAGGAGCAGCACGGGCAGCAGCAACGACGGCGTGAAGGTCGTGCGGCCCATCGCCGTCAGCATGTGGTCGAGGACGAAGCCCCCGCAGGCGGCGAGCACGGCGAGGAGCACGAGGAGTCCGATCGAGGTGCGCTTCATCGCTGCTCCCGGCGTCGCAGATCCGCGACGAGGTCGGCGACCCGACCCGCACCGGGAAGCACTGCGTCGCGATCGAGTTCGAGCCACGGCTCGAGGACGAACAACCTCTCGAACGCACGGGGATGCGGCAGCTGCAGTCCGTCACCCTCCGCCGACTCGTCACCGTAGGCGATCAGGTCGAGGTCGAGTGTCCGATCGCCCCATCTCTCCAGGCGCTCGCGGCCGTACTCGTCTTCGATCGCGTGCAGCATGCCGAGCAGGATCGACGGAGCGAGGCGGGTGGTGACCAGGGCGACCGCGTTCACATACCCCGGGGCGTCGGGATCCGGCCCGTCGAGCCGCAGCGCGACGGTCTCGATCAACGAGGACAACCGCACGTCTCTGACCAGCGGCAGTCGCGAGATGCGCTCGGCGGCGGCGCGGATCGTGCGTTCGCGATCACCGAGATTCGCGCCGAAGGCGACGACCGCGACGGCATCCTCGCGCCCGGGTCGCGGGCCGGGGAGACTCGGCGGGTTCGCCAGATTGCGACTCATCGCGACTCCTCCTCGGCGAACTGCTGTCGCGCCCGGTGCACGGTGACGGCGACGTCCGAGAAGGTCAGGGCGATCGGAGCATGCGGCTTGTGCACCGTGACGGTGACGGAGTGCACCCGGGCGTCGGCGAGCGCGACAGCCGCGATGCGATCGGCGAGCGTCTCGATGAGGTTCACCGGCTCGCCCGCGACGACCTCTGCGACTCTCTCGGCGAGCTCTCCGTAGTGCACCGTGTCGGCCACGTCGTCCGATGACGCCGCATCGTCCAGCGGCATCCGAAGGCGCAGATCGATCGTGAACTCCTGACCGTTCTCCCGCTCGTGGTCGTACACGCCGTGCCGACCGAACACGGTCAGTCCGGTGAGGACGATCTCGTCGAGGACATCCATGGTTCATCCCTCCCAGGCATGCACGATGGCCAGAGCATCGCGGGTGGCACCGACATCGTGGACTCTGACGGCCCAGACGCCGGCGCGGGCGGCGAGGGCGCTCGTGACTGATGTCGCGAGGTCGCGACGTGCCTCGGACACCGCCGCAGGGTCGGCGCCGATGGTCTCCGCGAGGAACCTCTTCCGGGAGGTGCCCACGAGCACGCGTGGCCCCAGCGCGACGATCTCGTCGAGGCCGCGGAGGACGCCCCAGTTCTGGCCGCCCTTCTTCGAGAATCCGATCCCCGGGTCGACGATCAGGCGCGACGGCGCGATTCCCGCAGCCGCGGCCTCGCCCATGCGCTCGCGCAGCTCTCCCGCGACCTCGCGGGCGGCACGACGATACTCGGCGTGCTCGTACATGTCAGCGGAGAAACCACGCCAGTGGCCGATCGCATAGTCCGCGCCGGACTCGGCGACGGCAGCCAGCATGTCGGGGTCGGCGAGCCCGCCGGAGACGTCGTTGACGATCCGAGCGCCCGCTCGGACGGCCGCCGCCGCAGTCGACGCGTTGATGGTGTCGATGCTCACAGGCGCGCCCTCAGCGACGAGTCGCTCGATCACGGGGAGCACGCGCTCCTGCTCGATCTCCGCCCCCACGCGCTCGGCTCCCGGCCTCGTCGACTCGCCGCCGACGTCGAGCACGGTTGCTCCCTCGGTCCGCAGCCGCAGGCCATGTTCGACGGCCCGATCCACGTCGAGATACCGACCGCCGTCGCTGAACGAGTCGGGCGTGACGTTGACGATCCCCCAGATCCCCGTCATGCGTGCCCCGCGCTCGGGGCGCCGATCAGCGCGATGAGCTCCGCCCTCGCGATCGGGTCCGTGTACTCGCCGCGGGCGGCGATGGTCAGCGTGGACGCCTCCGGCTGCCGTCCTCCGCGCATCGTCACACAGCCGTGGCTGGCATCCAGCACGACGAGCACTCCGCGGGTGTCGAGGTGCTCCGCGATGGTGTCGGCGATCTGCTCGCCGAGTCGTTCCTGCACCTGGGGGCGGGTGGCGAGGATCTCGACGACGCGCACGAGCGCGCCCAGCCCGACCACCTGCTCGCCCGGGAGGTAGGCGATGTGCGCGCGCCCCGCGAACGGCAGCAGGTGGTGCTCGCACACCGACCGGAATCGGATGTCCCGCAGCAGCACGGCACCCGAGGGGAGCGTGTCGGGTGCGGGACCCCGGGCGACGCTGATCGTGTGCGCGAGAGGCGCTGCGGGGTCTTCGCCGACCCCGGCGAAGAACTCCGCATACAGATCGCCCATCCGCGTCGGCGTCTGCTTCAGCCCGGGACGGTCAGGGTCTTCGCCGATCGCCTCGAGCAGTTCCCTGGTGAGTCGCTCGACACGCGCGCGGTCGACAGACACGGGTCAGGCCGTCGCTGGTCGAGCCTGACCGGCTCCCGCCGATCCTGGCTGTGTGCGCGGAGCCGACGCCGGCGCCTGGATCGAAGCAGCCAGCGAGACGTCCTTCTTCGGGACCTCGATCGGGGGACGCTCCGAGACGGGGCGGTCTTCGCTCGAGAGCCACAGCGGACGTTCGGGGAGCTTCTTCACCTCGGTGAAGATCTCGGCGATCTGATTGTGGTCCAGTGTCTCCTCCTCGAGGAGGGCCAGAGCGAGCCTGTCGAGGATGTCGCGGTTGGCGCTGATGACCTCGTACGCCTCGTTGTGCGCCTGCTCGATGAGTGCGCGCACCTCGGCATCCACCCGCTCCGCGACCTTCTCGGAGTACTCGCGGCCACGGCCCATGTCGCGCGCGACGAACATGTCGCCACCCTCGGAACCGAGCTTGACCGGACCCACCTGGGTGGTCATGCCGTACTCGATGACCATCTTGCGGGCGATCGAGGTCGCCTTCTCGATGTCGTTCGAGGCACCGGTGGTCGGGTCGTGGAAGATGATCTCCTCGGCGACGCGGCCACCCATCGCGTACGTGAGCTGATCCTGCAGCTCGTTGCGCGTGACGGAGTACTTGTCGTCGAGCGGCAGCACCATCGTGTAGCCGAGGGCCTTGCCGCGAGGCAGGATCGTGATCTTCGTCACAGGGTCGGTGTAGTTCATCGCCGCAGCTGCGAGAGCGTGACCGCCCTCGTGATACGCGGTGATGAGCTTCTCCTTGTCCTTCATCACGCGGGTGCGACGCTGAGGGCCGGCGATCACACGGTCGATGGCCTCGTCGAGCGCACGGTTGTCGACCAGCTGCGCATTCGAGCGGGCGGTCAGCAGCGCGGCCTCATTGAGGACATTCGCGAGATCGGCACCCGTGAATCCGGGAGTCTTGCGGGCGACGACCTCGAGGTCGACGCTCTTCGACAGCGGCTTGCCCTTGCTGTGCACCTCGAGGATCTTCTGGCGGCCGCGGAGGTCAGGGGCGTCGACGCCGATCTGGCGGTCGAAGCGGCCCGGACGCAGTAGTGCGGGGTCGAGGATGTCGGGACGGTTCGTCGCGGCGATCACGATGACGTTCGCGTTCGGGTCGAAGCCGTCCATCTCGACGAGCATCTGGTTGAGCGTCTGCTCGCGCTCGTCGTTTCCGCCGCCCATGCCGGCACCGCGGTGACGACCGACGGCGTCGATCTCATCGATGAAGATGATGGCGGGAGAATTCTCCTTCGCCACGTTGAACAGGTCGCGCACTCGGGATGCGCCGACACCGACGAACATCTCGACGAAGTCGGAACCCGAGATCGAGTAGAACGGGGCTCCCGCCTCGCCGGCGACCGCGCGGGCGAGCAACGTCTTTCCGGTTCCGGGAGGGCCGTACAGCAGCACGCCCTTCGGGATGCGGGCGCCGATGGCCTGGAACTTGGCCGGGTCCTGCAGGAACTCCTTGATCTCGTGGAGCTCCTCGATCGCCTCATCCGCACCGGCGACGTCGGCGAAGGTGACGGTCGGGGTTTCCTTGTTGACGAGCTTGGCCTTGGACTTGCCGAACTGCATGACCTTGCCGCCGCCGCCCTGCATCGACGACAGGAGCCACCAGAACAGCAGGCCGAGCAGCACGAGAGGAAGAAGAAGGGAGAGGATGCCGTCGAACCAGGTCGCACGCGGAACGGCATCGTTGAAGCCGTCCTTCGGGTCGGCGTCGTTGATCGCTGTGACCACTTCTTCGGCCCGGGCGTCGACGTAGTAGAACTGCACCTTGTCCGCGCCCTCGAAGGCCTTGGACAGGGTCATGTCGACCCGCTGGTCGCCGTCGGTGTTGACGACCTCGGTCACCGTCTTGCCGCCGAGCAGCTCGAGACCCTCCTGGGTCGTGATCTGCTTGGGGGCGCCGAGGTTCGAGATCAGCAGGAAGCCGCCGAACAGCAGCAGTCCGATCAGAGCGACGTAGATCAGCGGGTTCCGCGTGAGCTTCTTGACATCCATGGTCGGATCAGCGTATCGCGCGCGCCCTAGGTGGCCGCTGTGCGTTCACCCACGGCGTAGCGGGTGCGCCGGAGCGTCCGCTCAGCTGTAGACGTGCGGGGCCAGCACGGCCACATCGCGCAGGTTGCGGTAGCGCTCGTCGTAGTCGAGGCCGTAGCCGACCACGAAGTCGGTCGGGATGTCGAAGCCGACGTACTTGCAGTCGATGACCACCTTCGCGGCCTCGGGCTTGCGGAGGAGGGCGAGCACCTCGATGGACTCCGCGCCGCGCGACTCGAAGTTCTCGAGCAGCCAGCTGAGGGTCAGACCCGAGTCGATGATGTCCTCGACGATCAGCACGTGCTTGCCGTTCAGGTCGGTGTCGAGGTCCTTGCGAATCTGCACGACACCACTCGACTTGGTGCTCGCACCGTAGCTCGAGACGGCCATCCAGTCCATCGGAGCGTGGAACGGAAGTGCGCGGGCGAAGTCGGCCATGACCATGACCGCGCCCTTGAGCACGCCGACGAGGATGATCTCCTTGCCCTCGTAATCGATCGCCACCTGGGCCGCGAGCTCATCGAGCTTCGCGATGATCTCCTCCTCTGTGACGAGGATCTGAGCAAGGTCGTCCTGGATCTCCGCGGCGCGCATGGATCGATTTTAGGCGACGCATCACCATGGTCCTGCACAGCATCCGCAGATCGTCGACCAGAATTCCGGATGCGCGCCGGCATCCCCACTACTCTGACGGTGTGACGGGCGGACGCCCCGGACGGAAGGATTCACCCATGGCTCTCGACGACATCCTGAAGCAGGTCCCGATCGACGACATCGCCGCGAAGCTCGGAGTCTCCCCCGACGTCGCCAAGGAGGCGGTCGAACAGGGCGGAGCGGTGCTGCTCGGCGGCCTCGCCAAGAACGCCTCGACCGCTGAGGGCTCCTCCGCGATCGAGAACGCGCTCAAGCGCCACGAGGGACGGACCGGTGCGGCGAAGGTCGACGACATCGATCAGACCGACGGCGGCAAGATCGTCTCGCACATCCTCGGCGACGACGAGCAGAAGGTCACACAGAAGCTCACCGAGTCGAAGGAGACCGCCGGCATCGACTTCGGCAAGCTCCTTCCGATCCTCGCTCCGATCGTGATGGGCCTGATCGCCAACGCCACCAAGGACAAGTCCGCGAAGTCCGCGCCTGCAGAGTCGCAGTCGGGCGGCGGCGGAATCGGTGACGTCATCGGCGGCATCCTCGGCGGCGGCTCCACGGGCGGCGGCGGAATCGGAGACATCCTCGGCGGCATCCTCGGCGGCGGAAGCTCGTCGGGCGGCGGCGGAATCGGAGACATCCTCGGCGGCCTGCTGGGCGGAAAGAAGTAGCCCCCGCCAGCCTGCCGGACGACACCCCTGCGGCCCCCTCCTGAGGAGGCGACCGCGGGAGTTCTCCGTCTCCGCGAGGAGTGGGATGCCGCAGCTCAGCGCGCGGTGAACACGATGCGACCGCCCGCTCGAGCCGCCGAGCACCCCGGCAGATCGATGGGCCCCTGACCCGACCAGTCGATCGCCAGACGAGCGACCTCGAGGGTCTGCGATCGGGTCAGGCTCACGCCGAACTCGCTGTCGACCACGAGTCGGATGATGCGGTTGCGGAGAGCGGCGGGGTTCGCGGCGAGTGCGGCGACGCTCACGGAGATCCCCGCCTCGGCGTGCTCGACGATGTCCTCGATCGTCTCGTGGATCATCTCGTCGAACGCCTCGGCGTCTTCGCGCAGCTGCTCGGCGGTGCGCGCGAGCGCCTCGGCGATGCCGGGGCCGAGCTCGGTCTCGAGCACCGGAAGGACCCGGTCGCGCACCCGCACCCGGGCGAACCGATCCTCTGTGTTGTGCGGGTCGTCCCAGACCTCGAGATCGGATTCCGCGCAGAACGCTCGTGTGGTCTCGCGCCGCACCCCGAGCATCGGGCGCACCCAGCGCAGTCCGTCATCGTCCTCTCGCACGGGAGCCATCCCCTGCAGGCTCGCGGCGCCGGATCCGCGTGCGAGACCGAGCAGCACCGTCTCGGCCTGGTCGTCGAGCGTATGCCCGAGGATCACGGCCGCCGCACCGGCATCCGTCGCGGCGTCCTTCAGCACCCGGTACCGCGCGTCGCGCGCCGCTGCCTCAGGGCCTCCGTCAGCGCCGACCTCCACGCGCACGACCAGCGCATCGAGCCCCAGCGCGGCCGCCGCTCTCGCAGCGCGCGCGGCGACGGCATCCGACCCGTTCTGCAGCCCATGGTCGACGGTGAGCGTGCCCACCCGAAGCCCGAGCTTGGGCGCCTCGAAAGCGGTCGCCGCGGCGAGCGCGAGGGAGTCCGCTCCCCCGGAGAGAGCGACGACGACTGTCGACCCCTTGGGCAGATCGGCGAGCGCGGTGCGCACGGCGAGGCGGATCTCGGCGATGACGGGAGAGAGCGACGGCACAGACCAACGGTAGATCACGGGGACGGATCACCGCACAGCGCTCGCGCTCGACGGGCATCGCGCTCTAGCCTGGCGCCGTGACGGATCACGTGCTGCGGTTCAGGACCGAACGATTCAAGGCGTTCGTCGACGCGGTCGTCGCCATCGCGATGACGCTGCTGATCCTGCCGCTGATGGAGTCCGTGTCCGAGGCCGCCGCCGGAGGTCTGGGCACCGCCGAGTTCTTGCAGGAGCATGCAGGACAGCTGCTGAGCTTCGGGCTGAGTTTCGTCCTCATCGCCAATTTCTGGATGGGGCACCACCGACAGTACGACGAGGTCACGCGGATCACGAGACCGCTTCTCTGGCTCAACGTGGCCTGGATGGCGACGATCGTCTGGCTGCCGGTGCCTACGGCGATGCTCGGTCAAATGGACACCGACCCGCTGCAGGTGGTCCTCTACATCGGCACGCTCATCGCCACGCAGATCACCACGCTCGGCGCGCGCATCTATCTGCTGCGGCACCCTGACCTGACGAAGACGTCGCCCTCCCGCATCCGTCACGGTGCCGCCGCCGACATCGCCTCGATCCTGCTCTCGGCGGTGGCGATGCTGCTGGCGATCAGCCTCGGAGGGGTGGGGTACCTCGCCCTGCTGCTGCTCTGGCTCACCGGACCTCTGTCATCGCTCCTGGATCGGCTCTGGACGCGGATCGTTCCTCATCGCGCCGACCAGCCGCCGTCCATCGCATAGCTCGCCCCGGTGACCATCGACGCCTCGTCGCTCGCCAGCCAGGCGACCAGCGATGCCACCTCGTCGGGCTCGATCAGGCGCTTGATCGCGCTTTCGGTCAGCATGATCTTCGCCAGCACCTCGGCTTCAGGGATGCCGTGCACGCGCGCCTGGTCGGACAGCTGCTTCTCGACCAGCGCCGTGCGCACGTAGCCGGGGTTGACGCAGTTGCTGGTGACGCCGTGCTCCCCTCCTTCGAGCGCGGTGGCCTTCGACAGTCCCTCCAGCCCGTGCTTGGCCGCGACGTAGGCGGACTTGTAGGGCGATGCGCGCAGTCCGTGCACCGATGAGACGTTCACGATCCGGCCGAACCCGTTCGCGTACATCTCCGGCAGAGCCGCGCGGATCAGCAGGAACGGAACCTCCAACATGAGGGTCACGATCCGTCGGAAGTCCTCGGGATCGAAATCCTGGATCGGGCTGATGTGCTGGATCCCGGCGTTGTTCACCAGGATGTCGACACCGGCCAGCACGTCGACCAGCCGGTCGTCGGTGACGGCGGCCGGCTCCAGCAGATCGACCACCCAGCTCGAGCCTCCGACCTCGGCCGCGGCGGCCTCGCACTGCGCGCGATCCTTGTCTGCGACCACGACATGAGCGCCACGCGCGGCCAATGCTCGCACGACCGCCAGGCCGATCCCGCTGGCGCCTCCCGTCACCAGGGCTCGGCGGCCGCTCAGCGACAGACCGGCCGCACCCGGCCTCTCGATGCTTCGCTCGGTCATGCCGCGCTCACCCGGGGAGTGTTCAGCCCGTGCTTGCGTGCATCCGCGTCATCGATGTCGTGCAGGGACACCCCGCGGGTCTCCTTGAGGGTGACCACCGCGACCGCGGTGACGGCGCAAGCTGCCGCGACGTAGATCGCCACCGGCAGCCACGAGCCGAAGTCCTGCAGCAGGGCCGTGGCGATGATCGGCGCGAGCGAGCCCGCGACGATCGAGGTGACCTGGTACCCCAGGGAGACGCCGGAATAGCGCATGCGGGTCGGGAACATCTCGGCCATGATCGCCGGCTGCCCCGCATACATGAGCGCGTGGAAGCACAGACCGATCGTGACCGCCGCGATGATCACGAACGGGTTCTGGGTGTCGAACATCGGGAATGCGAAGAACGCCCAGCTGGCTCCGAGCACCGCGCCGGCGAGGTAGACGGGCTTGCGTCCCCAGGCGTCCGAGAGCCGGCCGACCTGCGGGATCACGACGAAGTGGATGGCGTGCGCGACCAGAAGCGCCAGCAGCAGCTGACTCGTGTCGTAGGCGTGCACCGTCTTCAGGTACACGATCGTGAACGAGACGATGATGTAGTACAGGATGTTCTCCGCGAAGCGCAGGCCCATGGCTCCGAAGATGCCCCGCGGGTACTTGCGCACGACCTCGAGCACTCCGTAGCTCACGGCCTTGTCAGCCTCGACCTGTGCGCGGGCCTCGAGGAAGATGGGCGCCTCGCTGACGTGCCGGCGGATGTAATAGCCGATGACGACGACGATCGCCGAGACCCAGAACGCCACGCGCCATCCCCAGCTCAGGAACTGGTCGGCGGGAAGCGCCCAGGACATGCCGAGCAGCACCAGGGTCGCCAGCAGGTTGCCCACCGGGACGGCGGCCTGGGGCCAGCTCGACCAGAACGCGCGAGACCTGTCGGGGCTCTGCTCGGCGACCAGCAGCACGGCACCGCCCCATTCACCGCCGACGGCGAACCCCTGGATGAATCGCAGGAGCACGAGCAGCGCCGGCGCCCAGTAGCCGATCGAATCGAAGCCGGGCAGGCACCCCATCAGGAAGGTCGCGACCCCGACGAGGATGATGGTGATCTGCAGGGTGTGCTTGCGGCCGAGCTTGTCGCCGATCTGGCCGAACACGATGCCGCCGAGCGGACGGGCGATGAATCCGACCGCGTAGGTCAGGAATGCGGCGATGATGCCGTCGAGCTCGGTGCCGGCGTTGGGGAAGAAGAAGGTGCCGAAGACGAGCGATGCGGCGGTGGCGTAGAGGAAGAACTCGTACCACTCCACCACCGTGCCCACCATCGAGGCGGCCACGATCTTCTTCAGCCCGGATGTTCGGGTCTCGACCTGCGAGTCGACCGGTTGCTCGACGCCCATGAATGCACTCCTTCGTGTTCTGCAGCGTCCTCGTCGACAGCTGCCTGGCGGGCCGGTATCCCGTCTGCGGGCGGCCCTCGCCAGTATGTGCACGCCCGGCTCTGTGCGCCAATGACCAGTCGAGCAGAGACGGAGTGCACAATTGCAGATGTGACATCTTCCCCGAGCACCTCCGAGCCGCACGCCGACGATCTCCTCATCCTTCTCGCCGTGTCGCGCACCGGTCGCTTCACTACTGCCGGCCAGAGCCTGGGGCTGAATCACACGACAGTCTCGCGACGCATCGCCGCATTGGAGAGAGTCCTCGGCGGGCGGGTCCTCGCCCGCAGCTCGGGAGGGTGGGAGTTGACAGACCTCGGGCGTCGGGCGGTGCGCGCTGCCGAGGACGTGGAGACGGCGGTGGCGACGATCCATGAAGGAGAAGCCGAGTCCGATCAGATAGCCGGGGTCGTGCGGATCTCCGCCACCGACGGGTTCAGTGCGTTCGTCATCGCGCCCGCGGTCGCGCAGCTGCGGCGAAAGTATCCGAGACTCAGCGTCGAGATCGTCAACGTCACCCGGCGGGCTCTGCAGTACCGTTCCGGGCTGGACTTGGAAGTGGTGGTCGGAGAACCGCAGGTGCACCGCGCCGAGGCCATCCGACTCGGCTTCTACACCTTGGGCATGTACGCGTCGCACGGGTACCTGGACGAGCACGGGACGCCCGCCGATTCCCATGAGCTGAGCAGGCATCCGCTGGTCTACTTCGTCGATTCGATGCTCCAGGTCGACGATCTGGATGCTCCTCGACGACTCGTGCCGGGGATGCCGGATTCGCTCAGCTCGACCAACGTCTTCGTCCATGTCGAGGCCACACGCGCCGGCGCGGGGATCGGCTTCCTTCCGTGCTTCCTGGCCGACGGCCACGCCGATCTGGTGCGGCTCCTCGCCGACGACTTCGCCGAGCGCCTGCCCTACTGGATGGTGCTGCGTCCGGACTCGCTGCGCCAGCCCGCGGTCGCCGCGGTGGCTGCCGCCATCCGCGACCGCACGGCGGCCGTCCAGGATGCACTGCTCGGCATCGCCCCGGCCGCCGAACGCTGACAGCACCCGTCGACGGCCCGGCTAGGCTAGTGCGCGGCATCCAACCGTCATTTCTGAGGAGCACACGCATGGGCGCACACGACGCCGTCATCGAGATCCCGCGCGGCAGCCGCGTGAAGTACGAGGTCGACCACGAGACCGGACGAGTGCACCTCGACCGCGTGCTCTACACGACCTTCGGGTACCCCGCCGACTACGGCTACTTCGACAACACCCTCGGCGAGGACGGCGACCCGCTCGACGTTCTCGTGCTCCTCGACCACGCCATCTACCCCGGCGTCGTCGTCGAGGTGCGCCCGGTCGCCGTGCTCAAGATGAGCGACGAGGCCGGCGGAGACGACAAGCTCGTCGCCGTGCTGTCGAAGGACCCCCGTTGGGCCCACATCCAGGACATCGGCGACGTCGCCGAGTACACCAAGAAGGAGATCGAGCACTTCTTCGAGCACTACAAGGACCTCGAGCCCAACAAGTGGGTCAAGGTCGACGCATGGGGCGACGCCGCAGAGGCGCAGCGCATCCTCGACGAGGCGATCGTCCGCTTCGGCGAGCAGGGTCACTGACCCCAGGCTCCGACGAGAAGACCCCCGGTTCCGCTCAGCGGCCGGGGGTCTTCTCGTCGTGGTCGTTCTCAGACCGAGACGCCGCGATCTGCGAGGAACGTGATCGGGTTGGTGTACGCGCCGTTGATGTACACCTCGAAGTGCAGGTGGCAGCCGACGGATGCTCCGGTGTTGCCCGCATAGGCGATGACCTGACCGGAGTTGACCCATGACCCGCTGCGGACGGCGAAGCCGCCGTCCCTGATGTGGGCATAGCCGGAGGAGACTCCCCCACCGTGCTGGATGCGGATGTAGTTGCCGTAGTTGCCGCGCGGACCGGCGTAGTCGACGGTTCCGGACTGCGCCGCATAGATCGCCGCGCCGCACCCGTTCGCGAGGTCGACGCCGTAGTGGTAGCCGGAGCAGGCTGCGCAGGGCTTGGGCCGGGGGCCGAATCCGGCGCTCCGGTGTCCTCCGTGCGGTCGAACCCAGCCGCCGGAACCCGGCGAGCCGCCGACGCCTCCGCCGCCACCTCCTCCGCCGCCGTTGCCTGCGGCGGCTGCCGCGGCCTCGGCCGCTTCGCGACGCTTGCGCTCCTCCTCCGCGACGCGCACGCCCTCCTTGTACCCGGCCACGGTCGTCGCCGTGGCGTCTTTCAGGGCTGAGAGCTGTGCCTGCATCGTCGCGAGGTTCGCCGACTGCTCGTCGAGCGCAGCTTGAGCGGCGTCCGCAGCGGCCTGAGCCTCGATCATCTTCTGCTCGGCGATCTGCTGCAGGCGATCGCGCTCCGTGCGGGCGACGACAGCCTGATCGGTGAGCTGCTGGGCCGAGTTGCGGGCAGCGACCGCGTTGTCGTGCACCGTCTGGTTGTACTGATAGACCTTGTCCATCGTGCCGAGACGCGAGAGCAGCTGGTCGGCGTTGTCGGCCGAGCCGGCGAAGAACAGCTCGAGGGCGGTATCGTCGCCGCCGTTGCGATACAACTGCGCCGCGAGCTGGGCGGCTTTCTTCGTGGCGTCATCGGCGGCGACGGCCTGCTCGTCGGCCTTCGACTGGAGCTCCTCTGCGACGGCGATGGCGTCGAAGTAGGCGAGCTGCGCGGCGTTGTACTCCTCGCCCGCGAGCACGGCCTTGGCCTGCGCATCCGCCACCCGCTGCTTGAGCGACTGGATGAGTCCCTCGATGCGCGTGACCTCCGCTGCCTTCGCGGACTCGTTGTTCATGGCGTTCTGCACGTCGTCCCAGCTGGGGTACGAGGCGGCGTACGCGGCGGTCACTCCTGAGGAGACGCCGAAGGCGCTGAGGGCGACGACGCTGAGCGCGCCGAACGTGAGGGCGCTGCGACGGGTGACCGAACGGTCCTTCCAGAACGCGCGGCTCTCCGCAGGGGTCGGCGCGCAGCCGCAGTCGTCGGACGCCGCCGCAGCAGCATCCGACGTGGAGTGATGGTCGTTCACACGGCCCCTTTCGCCGGTTTCACAGATGCCACACTAACAACTTCTTTCACATCCGCACCAGGGGGCGGACAGCGGGAGAGGGCACAGCGATGTGAGTCCATCGTCCTCCTGAACACGCCCGGGAGACAGCAGGCTCGCCCTCGATTCGCGTTTTGCTCAGATCTTCCCTTATGCTTGAGCGTCGGCAAGGAAGTCCTCCGGGACAGACTTCGGCCCCATCGTTTAGCGGCCTAGGACGCCGCCCTTTCACGGCGGTAGCACGGGTTCGAATCCCGTTGGGGTCACTCCTTCCGGTACAATTGAAAACAAGTATGGCCCTGTAGCGCAGTTGGTTAGCGTGCCGCCCTGTCACGGCGGAGGTCGCGGGTTCAAGTCCCGTCAGGGTCGCTCTAAGCGACGGGCCCTTTTCTTCGAGAAGGGCCTTTCGTCTAGATGCGACAGGTCTAGCCGGTCGCATGGCTCTGTAGCTCAGTTGGTAGAGCGCACGACTGAAAATCGTGAGGTCACGGGATCGACGCCCGTCGGAGCCACAGGGTGATCATTACAGTCACCTTAGGAACCCTCGCCTAGCTTCTACATGGCGGGGGTTTCCGCTTTTTCCGGCGAAGGCTGGTTTCCGCACCGCTCCCCTGGGCTGCTGGTTCTGTGCCTGTCGTCACGCGCTCCAGCCACGAGACGACGCGTCTCAGGACGACCGTCTCGATGCGTCGAGCAGGTGCACGGGCCGCAGGTCAAACACGCATCTGCTCGGCGGACAGCTGCGCCATACCTATGCGCCGTAATATACCGATATGGGACCTGAACTGCCCGTTGTGCCTGGGGCGCAGCGGAACCTCGGAGCTGAAGAGCTCTTTCGTCGACTCGCGACGTCGATCGCCGACGGCACCTACGCGCCTGGCGCGAAACTGAGCGACAAGGCGATCGCAGACGATCTGGGAGTCACCCGCACCCCCGTCCGAGAGGCCGTGCAGCGACTGGCGCGCGCCGGGCTGATGGAGGTCCACGCGAACCGCTACTCGATGGTCACCGACATCACCGACGAGCGGTCCCGCATCACCCGCGAGTTCGCCGCCTCTCAGGGCGGGGAGATCATCCGTGAGGCCGCGCTTGCGCTGTCCGAGGCGGATCTCGCCATCGCGTGCGAACTGATCGCCGACGCCATCCAGTCCGTCGAAACGGGCGAGGGATGGATCGAAGCCCATGTGGAGCTCTTCGAGTTCCTCACCGACCGCGCGCTCAACGATCTCTATCGACTCATGCTGAGCGACTTCTGGTATCTCGTGTTCCGCGACCTTTACCTCGGCGAGCCCCGGGTGGACACGAAGGAATCGCTCGAGGAGCTCGAGTCCGCGATGCGCGCCCGCAGCGCGAACGCCGGCGTGAAGGCCGTGCAGAGGATGCTCCGCCTGAAGTAGCGGCCACTCCCGAGGGAGTTGGTTCCGGTCCCCCGCGCCCGAACGGGGGGACCGGAGCAGTCGATGAGAAGGTCCGCAAGCGCACCCACCCCCATGTGGGCGCTCAAGACCGAGAGAACTCGAGGGCACCGTCTGGTTCGACCGACGGAGAGCGGCAGATGCTGCTCGTCGTGTTCTCAGCGTATGGCCGCACCCCGTCTTGACGCTGATCGGAGCTCATCCATTGACGCGGGCCCACTCCGACTGCTACGGCGGACTCCCGCGCGCCGACCGTGCCGGTGGCGACGACGTGCGTCCGGGCTGGATACGCTCGAACCATGCTCGAGACGCTCACCGGATTCGCCGTCGTGGGAGTCGCGATCGCACTCGGCTATCTGCTCGGCCGGATCGACCTGCTCGGACCGCACGCCCGGCACGTGCTCGGGCGTCTGATCTTCTTCGTGCTGTCGCCGTTCCTGCTCTTCACCGTGCTCGCCCACGCCGATGCGAAGATGCTCTTCTCCTCGCTGCTACCCGTGTCGGCGATCGCGGCCGTCGCGATCATCGGGATCTACACACTCATCGCGCGGCTCTGGTGGAAGCGTCCGGTCGGAGAGACCCTGATCGGAGCGCTGTCGGCGGGGCAGGTCAACTCGAACAACATCGGCATCCCGTTGTCGCTCTACCTTCTCGGCAGCGCCGCGTACCCCGCACCGGTGGTGCTGATGCAGTTGCTGGTGTTCACCCCGATCTCGCTGACGATCCTCGACGCCGTCACGAGCGATCGCGTCTCGCTGCGAAAGACGCTCGTGCGCACGGCGACGAATCCCATCATCATCGCGTCGCTCCTCGGCACGCTCATCTCGGTGCTGGGCCTCACAGTGCCGCCCATCATCATGGAGCCGGCTCAGCTGATCGCCGATGCCGCCGTGCCGGTTCTGCTGATCAGCTACGGCATCTCCCTGCACGGCCAGCGCGTGCTCGGGGCTCCCGGCCACCGGCGGGACATCATCCTCGCCACCTCGCTCAAGCTCCTCGCGATGCCGCTGATCGCGTGGGTGGTGGCCGAGTTCGTCTTCGGGCTCTCGCCGGCCGAGGTGCTGATCGTCGTGATCCTCGCCGCGCTCCCCACCGCACAGAACGTCTTCAATTACTCGCAGCGCTACGACATCGGCGAGACGATCTCGCGCGACACCGTATTCCTGACCACTCTCGGCTGCCTGCCCGTGTTGATCCTCATCATGTTCCTGCTGGGCTGAGCACCGCGTCGATCGGGGACTCGCGCACGTCCGACAGCGTCAGCGGAAGATCGCGCATCACGACGACACTGTCGAACACCGCTGAGCCGGCGGGAAGAGCGTCGAAGAACGACGAGCTCACGCTGTGCAGGTGTGCGTTCTCGACCCTCCACGCGTCGGTGGTGAGCGCGACCGATTCGACGCTGCGCCCTCCCCGCGCCGCCGACCAGCCGAGCCTACCGGCGCGATAGAAGTCCGAGGCCTCGTCGATCGAGGCGAAGAGAGAGCTCGACCATGCGCCTCCCACCTCGACATCCGCGCAGAGACTGTGCTCGCCGGCATCCATCGTGACCGCGTAGCGATCATCCCCCTCCTCGATCTCGAACCTCGCTCGGCGATGCACCCCCGGGAACAACCGTCCGCCGAAGATGACCGGATGCCACGCCGAGCTGTGCCGACCGACGATGAAGACGCCTTTCTGCACGCCATCCGCGGTGTCCCACTCGACGGCGACCCGGTGGGCGGCGTTCTCGGAGCGCAGACCCCACCGGCGCCGCGCCCAGCTCGGTCGGATCGACTCCAGCCCCAGCACGCACACGCCGGCCACCGCAGACCCGTCGACGATCTGCGGGCGGAATCCCGTGGGCAGCAGGGAGGCGGCGACCTCCGGCTCGACCCGATAGGTGATCAGGAGTCGCCGACGGAGCTGAGCACGGACACCGCGGATGATCGTCATGCTCCGAATGTAGCACTGGAGCTAAATTCCTCCAAGGCCTCGGGGACGAGGTGCACGTAGGTTGTATCCGTGGACAATCCGCTCATCTACATCGCCGCGATCGGCGCGATCATCGTGCTCGCCATCCTCCTGCCCCGCTGGGTCCGTCGCTCCACCGGCGCCGCCGGCGGCAGAGCAGGGCAGCGTCACGTGGCCGACCGCCTCACCGGGATACTCGAGGAACTGGGCACGACGCTCGTGCTGCAGACGTCTGAGGCCACGGCGAGGGAGATCGTCGACGGAGTCGTGCGTCAGCAGCCACGCAAGTTCACCCCGCTCGCGAGCGGAGGCTACGGTATCCGATTCGTCGAACCGGATGACGCGATCGTGCGGGTGGTCGACGATGAGAACGGGACCCGTCTGCAGGTGGAGAGGATCCGCGAGCATCTGGGCGTTCCCAACACTTCCGAGTTCTGGTCAGACCTGCGCTCCGCCGTCTCCGCCGCAGCACGCGCTGAGGGCGTCCAGGTCTCGCCCGGGCCGCCCTTGCGGCACCGGCGCGACGATGCGACCGAGTCGTGGATCGCGGAGTAGAGAAGCCCAGTGCGTACCGGAACATCGGGTGCATCTCACAGCCGTCGCAACTAGGCTGTGTTACTGCTGATCACGCACCGGCCAGCCCACAGTCGGCCTCGCGACGGCACCATTTCTCATCACAGCTCTCAGTCCCTGTGACCTGCGCCGGAAAGGCCGACCCATGAGTGAATCCCCCGACAACGACCGGACCCCCGACTTCTTCGACAAGCTGATCGAAGAGACGCCGCGCGAGCAGTCCGGCTTCACGGCCTCGTTCCGCGGCTACGACAAGGCGGAGGTCGACTCGGCCCTCAGCACTCTGCGCAATCAGCTGAAGCAGGCGAAGGCCGACCTCGCCGCCACCGAGGCACGTCACGAGGACGCAGTCGAGGCGCTTCGCGAAGAAGAGCGAATCGCCCGCGAAGAGCTCGAGGCGGAGCTCCTCGCCACCAAGGCGAAGGCTGCCGAGACCGAGCAGCAGGTCGCCACCCTCACCAACGAGCTCGTCGACACCCCGCGCGCGGATGGCCAGGAGGCACCGTCGCGGGAGCAGTTCGAGGCGATCCTCCGGGTGGCCGAGGAGCAGGCCAACGTCCTCATCCAGAACGCCGCCGTGCAGGCCGACCGTCTGATGGCGGCCGCGCGCGAAGAGGTCACCGCACAGCGGGCCGAGGCGGATGCCGACGTCACCCGCATCATCGCGCACGCTCAGCACGACGCCGACCAGGTGCGCCTGAAGATCGACACCGAGTACACCGCCCACCAGGCGACGCTCGAGCGCGAGGCCGCGCACGCCGCAGAGCGGGTGCATCAGGCGACGCAGGAGGCCACGGCCATCCGCACCGAGGCGGAGAAGGGCGCTGCGGCGCTCCGCTCGCTCGTCACCCGCGAGACCACCCAGCTGCGCGCCGAGGCCGAGCGCGAGGTGCGCGAGATGAACGCCCGCGTCCTCGAGTTCGAGGAGACGCTCACCCGTCGGCAGGACGACGCTCAGCAGGAGTTCCTGGTGCTGCACAACCAGGCCGTCGCCCACGCCGAGCGCATCACCACCGATGCCAACGAGCAGGTGGCCGCTTCGCTCGATCACGCGCAGCGCATCTCGGCGAAGGCTGACGACTACGAGCGCCTGATGCGGTCGCAGGCGCAGACCATCGAAGCGGATGCTCAGGTGCGCGCCCGCGACACCCTGGACCGTGCCCGCGTGAAGTCGCAGAAGATCGTCGACTCGGTGACGGGTCACACGTCCGCCGTGCTGCGGGATGCCGAGGACCACGCGCGCCAGCTGCGCTGGCAGCAGCAGCAGCTCGCCAGCTTCATGGCCGAGGTGCGCGAGCTGATCCGCCCGGAGGGCATCTTCAGCGACGAGGCATCATCCGTCGGCTCTGCAGCAGCCGCGTCGCAGGTCGATGACGACACCGACGCCGAGACCGTCGAGGTCGAGGAAGCCGAGCTGATCGTCGACTCCGACGACGCGGTCGACGAGGTCACCGGCGACGAGGAGTTCCGCGGTGACGAGGCGCTGGAGGACGAGCTCCTCGACGAGAACGCCGAGACGATCGACGGCAAGATCACCATCGAGGTCGTCGAGTCCGATCAGAAGGCCTCCCGCTGAGCGACTTCTCCTGACTGACCGAGCGGGGGCGTGGGCGGATATCCGTCCACGCCCCCGCTTCGTTCACCCGTCCTGCTATCGCTCGGAGCCGTCAGCGTGCACGCTGTACCTATGACAGACAGCGTGATCGAGGTGCGGGATCTCCGCAAGGAGTACGGGGGTGCCGTCGCAGTCGACGGCATCAGCTTCGACATCCGCCGGGGAGAGACCTTCGCTCTTCTGGGCCCGAACGGCGCTGGCAAGTCGACGACCATCGAGATCCTCGAGGGCTATCGTCACCGCACGTCCGGCGACGTGCGCGTGCTCGGTGTAGACCCCCAGCGCGGCGGTCTGGCGTGGAAGGCGCGACTGGGGATCGTTCTGCAGTCCACCGGAGAGGCCGGCAACTTCACCGTGCGGGAGCTGCTCACCGAGTTCGCCGGTTACTACCCCCACCCTCGTCCGGTCGACGAGGTGATCGCCGCCGTGGGGCTCGAGCACAAGCAGCGATCCAGAGCGGGCAAGCTGTCCGGTGGTCAGCAGCGCCGTCTCGATGTCGCCCTCGGGATCATCGGACGCCCCGAACTCCTGTTCCTCGATGAGCCGACGACCGGCTTCGATCCCGAGGCCCGACAGCAGTTCTGGCAGCTCATCCGCACCCTGAAGTCCGAGGGCACCAGCATCCTGCTGACCACTCACTATCTCGATGAGGCCGCCCGGCTGGGCGATCGCGCGGCGGTGATCACAGACGGGCGCATCGTGGCGATCGGGAAGATCGACGAGATCGGCGGGCCCGAGGCGAGGACGCCGATGGTTCGCTGGAGGGATGCCGCCGGCGTGCGCCACGAGCAGCGCACGACCGCTCCCGGCGCGGTCGTCTCCGAGCTTCAGCGAGCGGGCGGCGAGCCGGACGGCCTCGAGGTCGTGCGTCCCACTCTCGAGGACATCTACCTCGGCCTCATCCGTGAACACGGAGCCGCATCCGATTCCGATCCGACCGCAGAGGCCCTGCGGGCAGATGTGGCGGAGTCCGCATGAGCACCACGACTGCCACGCCGAACTTCGGGCTCGCTCGCACGGTTCGCCTCGGGGTACGCCGCATCCCGTTCGAACTGCGTCAGTACTTCCGCGCCAGCGACCAGGTCTTCTTCACCTTCCTGTTCCCCACCCTCATGTACCTCATCTTCGCGACGATCTTCACGGGCGACATCGGCGAAGGGCCCGACAAGATCAGCATGGCGACGTACTACCTTCCCGGTCTCGTCGCAGGAGGCATCTTCCTCTCCGGGATGCAGGGCCTGTCGATCGAGATCGCAGTGGAGAAGAGCGACGGAACCCTCAAGCGGCTGGGCAGCACGCCGATCTCACCGGCGACGTACTTCATCGGCAAGATCGGTGAGGTCTTCGTCACCGCGATCCTGCAGATCACTCTGCTGCTGGTCGTCGCGGTCGTCCTCTATCAGGTCGAGCTGCCCTCGGATGCTGAGGCCTGGGGTCGCTTCGCCTGGGTCTTCGTGCTCGGCCTGCTCTCGTGCACCCTTCTCGGCATCGCACTGTCTGCCGTGCCGCGGTCGGGCAAGACGGCGTCCGCCGTGGTGATCCCGGTCGTGCTGCTGCTGCAGTTCATCTCCGGCGTCTACATCGCCTTCACCGCGCTGCCGGAATGGCTGCAGAACGTCGCTTCCGTCTTTCCCCTCAAGTGGATGGCTCAGGGTATGCGCGCGGCGATCCTGCCCGAGTCGTTCTCCTCGGCAGAGCCGAGCGGATCATGGGATCTCGGGCTCGTGGCGGTCGCCCTCGCCGCATGGCTCGTGGTCGGCTTCATCCTCAGCCGCGTGACGTTCCGCTGGATCCGGCGGAACTGACCGTCTGGCATGCGAACGGCCCCATCCCGAAGGATGGGGCCGTTCGATGTGCGGGTCGGCTGCGATGCCGCGAGAGTGTCTACGCCCGGACGAACTGGGCCGCTGCGGGGCAGTCGAACGGATCAGCACCGGCGGCGAGACCGACGCGGTTGAGGTACTCGATCACGATCGCGTACGACCGGCCGAGGCTGGTCTCGGTGTAGGGCACGTTGTTGGCGGCGCAGTAGTCGCGCACGACCTCGCGAGCCTTCGAGAGGTGCGGGCGGGGCATGTTCGGGAACAGGTGGTGCTCGACCTGGTAGTTGAGTCCGCCCATGAGCCAGGTGGCCCACCATCCGCCGCGGATGTTGCGAGAGGTGCGCACCTGCTTCGAGAAGAAGTCGAGACGGGCGTTGGGATCGATGATCGGCATGCCCTTGTGGTTCGGCGCGAAGGACGCGCCCATGTAGACGCCGAAGACGGCGAGCTGCACACCCATGAAGGCGAATGCCATGCCGAGCGGCAGCATCAGGAACACAGGCACGAGGACGATCGCGAACCGGAGGGCGATGAGGCCCAGCTCGATCCAGCGGCCCTTGGCCTTCTTGCTGGTCACCAGGTGCTTCACGCCCAGGTAGTGGAGGTTCAGGCCCTCGAGCGTCAGCAGCGGGAAGAACAGCCACCCCTGCTTGCGCGTGATCAGACGGACGATACCGCGGGACTGCGCGGCGTCGGTCTCGAGGAACGAGATCGTGTCGACCTCGATGTCGGGGTCCTTGCCGACCTGGTTCGGGTTGCCGTGGTGCTTGGTGTGCTTGGAGTCCCACCAGGAATAGCTGATTCCCACCACGCCGGCGGCGAGGATGCGGGCGAGGCGGAAGTTCGCCGGGCCCGTGGAGAGGATCTGACGATGCGCGGCCTCATGGGCGAGGAACGCCACCTGCGTGAGGATGATGCCGAGAGCCCCGGCCATCAGGAGCTGGAGCCAGCTGTCGCCGAGAAGGATGAAGCCGGTGATGACTCCGCCCAGAGCCACGGCGATGCCGGCGGCCACGAAGATGTAGAACCATCCGGCGCGCTGGAGGAGGCCGGTTTCGCGGATGACCTGCGAGACCTGCTTGTAGGCGTGGGTCATCGGAGGAATGTCCGCATTGCCCGAATACGTCTGACGTACCGGTCCGAGAACTGCGTCGGTCTTTTCGACCTGTGAAATGGAGATGTTGCTCTCCCGTCGATCGGAGCCCTTGAGCTGATGTGAAGCCCAAGGCAGATCGCCGAACGCTTAACTCAGGCTAACCCTGCCCTCATGCGATTTGGGGAATACATCAGCATCCCTTGACGATTCACAGTTCCCCCGCATGGAACGGTCAGGCGCGTGCGCGACGCGGTCGGCTGCGGAGGGCGCGGCGAAAGGGAGAGGTGAGGCTGCGCGGGCGAGATCTCGGCGCATTCGCGCTCTCGAGGGCGTCACGGGCGGCATCCAGCGACTCGAACGAGCCGAGGTCGTCACCGCGCTGGTCGCGGGCGACATGCGCGGTGCCGTCGAATTCGACGAACCCGGCGAACTCGCCGCCGCGGGTCGCGACGTGCACATCTGTGTCGGCCTGTTTCCAGGTCAACGGATCGGAAGGAGGAAAAGTGGTCGTGCTCATGGTGATACTCATTGCTGTGTGACGGGCACGCGTTGTCGCGACCCGCAAGATGTGAGATCGAAGGCGGATGCCGCGCGCATCGATGCGCTTGGTCCGTAATGGCCCTGATCAGTGGCTCCGTGGTGGCCTAGAGGGCGGCCAGAACTCACGTTGCTCAATCAGTCTAGCAGGTCGGCGCCGCGCACGCGGGCCTCCGCCTCAACGGGCTCCCACACGCGCCGTGGATGACCGGACGATCCAGCCACGATCCAGCGCCCCTCGGGCTCCGGCTGCGGGGCCTCAGCGGCTTTCGAGCCGTCCGGCTCCTCCCCCGCACCCCACGCCTCGCGGATGATCTGCCTCGGGTCGTACTGCCGAGGATCCACGGCGGTCCATTCCTGGCGGATGCTCGCCACTCCGGCCTCCTGCTCGGCTCGCCGCGCCGCCTCGCCGACGGTGAGCGTCACCCGGCGGGCGAGGGCGCCGAGACGGCCCGCATACTCCGGCAGTCGCCGAGGACCGATGATCACGGCTGCGATCAGCGCGACGAGGAACAGCTTCTCGATCGTGAGTCCGAACATCGTCATGCCTCCGTCGTGCCGACGGCCGACTCCCCGACCCTGCGGTCATGCAGCCATGCGAGCAGCAGGGCGATCAGGAACAGCAGGGTCATGGGGATCGCGATCAGGAACATCGACAGCACGTCGGCCGCGGGGGTCACGACCGCACTGAAGAGGACGATCGCGACGACGACGAGACGCCAGCTCCGCGCGATCGCCGCCGCCGACACGACACCGAGCAGGTTGAGCATCACGACGAACACCGGGAGCACGAAGGCGACCCCGGTCGCGAGCACGATCTTGAGGATGAAGTCGACGTAGTACGACGCCTGCAGCAGCGTGCTGTCCTCGGTCGAGGCGAAGCTCGCGAGCAGCTCGACCATGTGGGGGAAGAGAAGGAAGCCCATCAGGCATCCGCCGACGAACAGGGGAACGGATGCTGCCAGGAAGCCGAACGTGTACCTCTTCTCTCTGGTGGTCAGACCCGGAGCGAGGAACGCGAGCAGCTCGTGCATCCAGACGGGACTCGACAGCGCGACACCGGCGAAGAGCGCGATCTTGAGCCGAAGGTCGAAAGCCCCGGTGATGCTGTCGTAGTTGAGGCTCGCATCGCGCGATTCGGCGAGCGCACTGATCGGTGCTCGCACGACCTCGAGGATCTGGTCCGAGAGGAGATACCCGGCGACCACCCCGGTCAGGAGCGCCGCCGTCGCACGGAACGAGCGCGTGCGCGCCTCCCGCAGGTGCGAGGACAGCGGCATCCGGGCCAGGGCGGGCGCGGTGCTCGCCTCGACGGCATCAGCGGCGAGCGAGGACACGGTTTACTCCGCGGGCCGCAGGACGGGCTGCGGGAGGTCTGCGGACTCCCGAGCGTCGACACGGTCCCGGCCCCTCGGCGTCGGCTCGACCCGTGCCTCGTTCGAAGGCTCGGCGACCTCCGATCTGAGGATGCGCATCGACTGGCCGACGCTCTTGGCGAGGGCGGGGAGCTTCGCGGCGCCGAAGACGAGGACGACGATCGCGAGGATGATCAGGGCGTGCCACCCTGTGAGGTTCTGGAGCATGGTCTCTGTTCTTTCGCGTGGAGGGGTTGTCGGGGTTCGGGTTCAGTCGGACGGCGGCTCGCCGCCACCACCGGGGCCGCCCGCGCCGCCCGACGGCGCGGAGCCTGCGCTGGGCGTCGTGGCCGTGTCGACGCCGACCACGAGCGTCGCGGTGTATCCGCTGCCGCCGCCGGTGACAGCGGCCAGCTGAAGGGCCCCGGAGTCGTCGCCGAAGACGTTGTCGCCGGAGAGGCTCGTCTGCGACAGGTTCTGCGTCGAGCCCGGGTAGCGGGAATCGGCGTAGACGGTGGCGCAGACATCTTCGGGCAGTGCCAGCTGGGACGTGGCGATGGCGTTGGCCGAGTCGGTGATCGAGGCGAGGTCGGGGTAGACCTCGAAGTGGATGTGCGGCCAGCGGCCCGAGTAGCAGCCGGGGAAGATCGACGTGAACGAGACCTTCCCCTCGGCATCCGCCACCTGCACTCCACGGAGGTAGGTGACATCCTCGAGCCCCGACGAGTACATCGAGTACTCCCCCTCAGCCGTGCAGTGCCATGCGTACACCGCGACGCCCTCGAAGGGGACGCTGCCGTTCACGAGGTCGACCACCTGGAACTCGAAGGTCAGCGGGATGCCGTCGGCTGTCGCCGACCCGTCGATCGACGTCGTGATGTCCTGTCGCACGATGCCCGAATCCTCGAGGACGTCCGGTCCGTTCGATCCGTCTCCGGGGTAGGGGCCTGCGGTCTCGTCGGGGATCTCGCCGGCCGCTGTCGTGGTCGACGATCCGGACGTCGTCCCCGTATCGCTCGTCGATGTCGACTCGCTCGTGCTGCCGCCGCCCGACGGGGCGCACGCGGCGAGCACCATCGCGCCCACCCCGAGTCCGGCGAGTCCGAGAATGCCGCGGCGCGTCACCAGGGTGCGGATGTCGAAGGCGGCGCCCTGATCCACGACCTCCTCATCGGCACGGTCGAGCAGCCGCCCCTCGTAGGTCGGGCCCTCAGGGGTCTGTACGGGTTCGGGGATGCGGCTCATGATCGTGCTCCTCTCGATGTGGATGGGTGTCGATGTACCCATGGTCACGGAGAAGACGATCAGCGAGCTATGCCGCGTCTATGCAGAATCTATGGCTCTCGACGCACCGGCGGATGGAGGACGAGGACGACCACGATCACCACGAGAACGAGGGCGCTGACCGCCACGGGGATAGGCAGCAGGGCGTCGAGGAGGACGACAGCCGCACCGACCGGCACGACGGTGTTCACCACCCTGTCGGCGTTCTCGCGGATCGCGATCCACCAGACGCCGAGCAGGAAGATCGCGATCGGGATGGTCACGGTGAACGACGCCTGGATGGTGGAGAGATGGCTCTCCCCTATCAGGACGTCGAGTTCGACCTCGATGCCCGCCGAGAAGGCGGCGGCCGCGGCGAAGACGAGATAGTGCGTGTACCCGTAGCGGAGCGAGCGGCCGAACGTCGTGATCGCCCTGTGGTGCGGCGCCCAGAAGTAGATCCACCAGAGAGACGCGGTCACGACCAGGGTCAGCACGGAGATCGAGATGAGAGGGACGAAGGAGTCGAGTTCGTTCTTCGCGTCGATGATCGCATTGGCGGAGGCGAGGAGGCTCTCGCCGAGCACGATCAGGGTGAACAGCCCGTAGCGCTCGGTGATGTGATGGGGATGCCAGGGCGTCTGTCGGCGGTGCTCGGCGAACACGGGCACGCTGACCTCGACGAGAGCGAAGACCACGAAGGCCACGAGCTGGAGGGGGCCCGACGGGATGAGCAGGAACAGCACCCAGAGCACCTGCACGCCGGCGATCCCGATGGCGTAGCGACGCGCGGCGCCCTTGAGATCTGCCGCACCGCGGGACGCCCGCAGCCACTGCGCGATCATGGCCACACGCATGACGATGTAGCCGATCACCGGGACGGTGAAGTCCCCCTCCTCGAACGCCGCAGGGATGCCGGCAGCGAGCACGAGCACTCCGCCCATCTGGATGATGGTGGTGACGCGATACAACCAGTCGTCTGTGTCGAAGGAGGTGGCGAACCAGGTGAAGTTCATCCACGCCCACCACACCGCGAAGAACACCATCGCGTAGGAGGTGATTCCGTGCACGAAGTCGCCGTGGCTCAGCGCGTGGTGCAGTTGGGCTGAGGCGATGCTCACCGCGACGACGAAGACGAGATCGAAGAACAGCTCGAGCGTGCTGGCCGTGCGATGAGGCTGAGCCGGATCCCTCGGCAGCATGCGGCTGAGATGGAATCGAGGCGCTGAAGTGGTGGTCACGCGGTCAGAATATCGGGGGCCATTCTCCGACTAAGCAGATGTACCGGAATACAGGTTGATCCACTCCCGTGAATTATCTTCCCCTGAACGTTTGGTTCCGCTAGAGTGAACGAAGTCTGCAGTGCCTGCTGCCAGCACCACCGTGTGGGACGGTGACCGCAACCCGTGATGTGGGATCACGGATGCAGCAGGACCCGAGGGGTCGGGAACGCAGACGATGCCATGGACGTGGGGTCCGTGGTCTGGGGAATATCTGGGGATAACTATGGCGCACTGGGGAATTCTGCGTACATTCAAGGCTCAAGGGGCCTCGGCATGACTTCCGTCGAGGATGCTCTGAGCATCACTCGCGCGGGTTCGGTCTTCACGCCGGTCTCTGCTCCGCGAGCCGCGAAGTCGGTCACGCGCACGGTGGTCACACCGCGCGTGTCCGCAACGCTGGAGCGACGTCGCCAGTGGGAGCGGCGTTATCGGATGCGACTGCGGATCACGGATGCTGGGGTCATCCTGTTCGCGGTCGGAATCACAGCAGCGGTCCAGGTGATGACCGGTGTCGCAGGGGAAGAGGCCCTGCGCAACGGCATTCTGCTGGCCACGCTCTGGTATCTGATGCTCGGCGCGCTGCACACCCGTGACGCAGCGCTGTTCCGCGCCAGCGCCACCGAGTACCGCGGTGTGGCACACGCGAGTGGATTGGCGTTCGGGATCATCGCCATGCTCAGCGTCGTGCTCGGCTGGCAGACGATGCAGCTCGTGCTGCTGGTCGGCCTGCCGCTCGGTGTCCTCACGCTGCTCGTCACGCGCTGGGCGTGGCGGCACTGGCTGACGGCGCAGCGTGCGCGAGGTCGTTTCGCCTCGCGCACGCTCGTCGTCGGCAACCGCGACGACGTCGAGTACGTCATCCGCACCCTGCACCCGATCGGCGCCTCCGGGTACCAGGTGGTGGGCGCGACGCTGCTCGACGGCAACGCGCGAGATGTCGAAGCACGCGGCGAGCAGTTCCCCGTGCTCGGCAACGTCAACTCCGTCTCCACCGTGGCTGCCGAACTGGGCGCCGACACGATCATCGTCGCAAGCCGCCCAGACGGCGAGCCCGACTTCGTGAAGCACCTCAGCTGGCAGCTCGAGGGCACCGCCGCAGAGCTCGTGCTCTCGAGCCGCCTCACCGATGTCGCGGGTCCGCGCATCTCCTTCGCTCCTGTCGAAGGTCTTCCGCTGATCCAGGTGCAGATCCCCTCGTACGAGGGCGGTCAGCACGTGCTGAAGCGCGCACTCGACATCGCCGTCGCGTCCGTCGCTCTCATCCCGATCGCACTCATCACCCCGATCCTCGCGCTCCTCGTCAAGCTGGACTCGCCCGGACCGCTGTTCTTCTCGCAGGAGCGCGTCGGTCGCGACGGTCGCACCTTCAAGATCATGAAGTTCCGCTCGATGAAGACCGACGCCGAGCAGCAGCTCGCGACGCTCAAGGAGCAGAACGAGGGAGCGGGCCTGCTGTTCAAGATGAAGGACGACCCCCGCGTCACGCGGGTGGGCAGGATCCTGCGCAAGCTGTCTCTCGACGAGCTGCCGCAGTTCTGGAACGTCCTCATCGGCGACATGAGCGTCGTGGGTCCGCGCCCGCCGCTGCCCACCGAGGTCACCGCTTACGACGGCACCGTGTTCCGTCGGCTCTACATCAAGCCGGGCATCACGGGCCTGTGGCAGGTCTCCGGGCGCAGCGATCTCTCGTGGGACGAGAGCGTTCGCCTCGACCTGCGCTACGTCGAGAACTGGTCGGTCATGAACGACCTGCAGATCATGTGGCGCACCGCCAAGGTCATGGTCCAGCCCAGCGGAGCATACTGAGTACATGATCAAGGGGAATGCCCTCACCATTGCGATGGTGGGGACACGGGGGGTGCCCGCGGCCTACGGCGGATTCGAGACGGCTGTCGAAGAGGTCGGTCGACGGCTCGCAGACCGAGGTCACGACGTCGTCGTGTACACCCGGGGTTCGCAGAGCCGCGACAAGAAGTACCTCGGAATGCGCGTGGTCCACCTTCCCGCCATCCCGGTGAAGCAGGTCGAGACTCTGAGCCACACCGGTTTCTCGGCACTCCACTTGATCTTCCGGAGGCGTCCCGACGCGGCGTTCGTGTTCAATGCCGCCAACTCACCGTTCGTCCCCCTGTTCCGCCTGCGGCGCGTACCCACAGCCCTCCACATGGACGGCCTCGAGTGGCGGCGATCCAAGTGGGGCCCGCGCGGCAAGGCGTACTACCGATGGGCGGAGCAGTTCGGCGTGCGCACGAGCGACGCGCTGATCGCGGACGCCCCGGGGATCGCCGACTACTACACGCATCAGTTCGACGTGCCGACCGAGATGATCCGCTACGGCGCTCCCATGCTCGACTCGGTAGCCGATGCCCGCCTCGACGAGCTCGACCTCCGCGCCGGCGGATACCACCTGGTCGTCGCACGCTTCGAACCCGAGAACCACGTGCTCGAGATCGTCGAGGGATTCCGCCGGAGCAACGCGACCCTCCCGCTCGTCGTCGTCGGATCAGCCCCGTACAGCAACGAGTACACCGAGCAGATCCAGCAGGCAGCTCACGGCGACGACCGCATCCGTCTGGTCGGCGGCGTGTACGACCAGGAACTCCTCGACGCCCTGTACTTCCATGCCCTCACGTACGACCACGGTCATTCGGTCGGCGGCACGAATCCTTCACTCCTGCGGGCCATGGGCGCAGGCACGGCGACGATCGCCTTCGACGTGCCGTTCAACCGCGAGGTCCTTCATGACGACGGGTGGTTCTTCGCGACGCCCGACGACGCAGCAGCGGCCTTCGAGCGCGCCGAGGCGGACATCTCCGCAGCGCGAGAGAGCGGCCTGCGCGCGCAGAGGCGAGCGCAGGAGGTGTTCCGCTGGGACGACGTCGCAGACGCTTACGAAGACCTCGCCCGACGGCTCTCTACCGGTCACAGCGTGCACCGCATCGCTCGCCGCGCGAGACGACGGGCGGAGGACTGGTGAGCGGCGCGTCCTCTCGGACCGTTCTCGTCGCGCATCCTGGCGCCGAGATGTTCGGCTCAGACCGGATGCTTCTCGAGAGCGTCATCGGCTTCGTCGAGAGCGGCGCACGCGTCGTCGTCGCACTCCCGGCCCGCGGAATGCTGGATGTCGAACTTCGCAGGGCCGGCGCCGAGGTCGTCATCATCCCGATGCTCGTGTTGCGAAAGGTCCTGCTCACGCCCAGAGGCCTGCCCACGCTCTTCCGCGACATGTTCCGGGGGCTCCGCGCTTCCTGGCGACTGATCAGCAGAGTGCGCCCGGACGTCGTCTACGTGTCGACGATCATCATCCCGCAGTGGCCCCTGGTGGCGCGCCTCCGCCAGCTCCGAGCCGTGAGCCACGTGCATGAGGCCGAGGCTTCCGGGAACCGCTTCGTGAACACGGTGCTGTACCTGCCGCATCTCGCTGCCCACCGCACGCTGGTGAACAGCCGATTCAGTCTCGACACGATCGCGCACGCCCTTCCGCTCCTCGCCCGCAGAAGCGTGGTGGTGTACAACGGCGTGGCGTCACCCGAGCTCCCGGCCGCGCCCCGGCGCGACATCGACGGTCCGTTCAGAGTCCTGTTCATCGGTCGCCTCTCCCCCCGCAAGGGGCCGGATGTCGTCATCGACGCCGCGGCCGAACTGGCGCGCTCGGGGCACGACGTGCGGGTCACGCTCCTCGGCGCCGTCTTCGCCGGGTATGAGTGGTTCGAAGAGGAGCTGCGACGTCGCGCCGCCGAATCGGGCGTCGAGGTGGTCTTCGCCGGTTTCCATCAGAGCATCTGGCCGTTCCTCGAGGACGCCGATGCGCTCGCCGTGCCCTCGCGCGTGGACGAGCCTTTCGGCAACACGGCGGTCGAGGGGATCCTCGCCCGCCGCCCGGTGGTGGCGAGTGACAGCAGCGGTCTGCGCGAGGCCGCCGGGGGCTATCCCACGTCGACGCTGGTGCCCGCTGACGATCCTTCGGCGCTCGCCGCTTCGTTCGCCCGGATCATCGAGCAGTGGCCGACGGTGCGCGAGGGTGTCGACGAATCGCGTCGCATCGCTCTCGATCGTCACGCCCCGGAGCAGTATCGGGCGACAGTGACCGGACACGTGGTCGACCCCACGTGAACCGCTCCGCTCTCGCCCGCTGTCAGGGCGCTGTCATGAGCGCTCTGACGGCCGCCCCCAGACGCGTGGACGCCATCTCGACAGTCCGGAGGACGCGCTCGTGGCGCGCCCGGCTCGTGTGCGCATCGGGGATGTCGAAGACCTCCTCCGGCCCGGGCCGGCGCCAGCGCGGCGGTCTCGGGGGCTCGACGAGCCCGCGCTGCGCATTCATCAGTTCGGCGAGCGTCGAGAGATCGAAGTCCATCGCGGGAACCGGCGCCGCGTTCGCATGCTCTGCGAGGGCGACCGCCTCGAGCAGTGTGAACGTGCGCGTCCGCGCCGACGGCCGGAGGCGCGCCACCGCGCCGCGCTCGGCCGCGGTCGCGGTGAGGATGAGCTCGGCCGAATCGATGTGGTCCGGTGCGAGTCGCACCGAGCGGTATCCCTCGGCGAAGTCCGACCAGCCCGCTCGTTCGGTCAACCTCGAACGCATCGTGTGGCAGACGGCCACTCCGCCACGCGCGCTGGCGCCCGCGGAGGCGAACACCGATCCCTCGGGTGCGCCGAACGTCGAGAACTCCCGAGCCATGAGGAACGAGATCACCGGCGATCGGCATACGTTCGCCGCGCAGACGGCGAGCACCGATTCGGGCCGCATTCATTCTCCTCACATGCCGGTGCCCCTAGGCTATACAGCGCACCTGCGTGCCTGCTCTGTGCGAGTGAATCCTGTGGGGGGCGAATCGACACGGATCGCAGGCAGCTGGACTTGGTACGGGGGAAGAACATGGATCTGAAGGATTACCTCACGGCTCTGCGGGACCGGTGGTATCTGCTCGTCGCTGCGACGGTCATCGGCGGGGTCGCAGGATTCGCATACGCGACCGTCCAGCCCGACCAGTACGAGGCGACGACCAGCGCGTACGTCTCCTCGCAGCGCGGCGACACCGTGAGCGAACTCGTGCAGGGATCGCAGTACACCCAGAGCCTCATGCAGTCCTACGCCAACCTGGCGACGACACCCGCGGTGCTCGAACCGGTCATCGAAGACCTCGAGCTCGACAAGACGGTCGAGGGCCTGGCCGAGTCGGTGTCGGCGGAAGTCGAGCTGAACACCGTCATCGTCACCCTGACCGTCGTCAGCACCGATCCCGAGCAGGCCCAGGAGACGGCAGCCGCCGTCATGGACTCGCTCGCGAACGTGACCAGCGACCTGTCGCCCAAGGACGCCGCGGGAAGGCCGTCTATCGTTCTGACGACGGTGACGCCGCCGAGCGTGCCGAAGTTCCCCTTCGCGCCCAACACTCGCCTGATCGCGGTCACGGGCGCGGCTCTGGGACTCGTCCTCGCCGTCATCTACGCAGTCCTCAAGCAGCTGCTCGACACCCGCATCCGCTCCGAAGAGGACGCTGAGCGCTCGGCCGGCATCCCCTTCCTCGGGCGTATCCCCCGCCCCAGCGGCAAGCGCCGTGCGCAGCGGTCGTCGATCAGCGGACAGTGGGACTCCTCCGCCTCGACGCGCGAGGCGTATCGTCGCCTTGCCGCCAGCCTCGACTTCGCGGACATCGACGGAGACCTCCGCATGGTCGTCGTGTCCTCGGCGTTCGCGGGTGAGGGGAAGACGACCACCGCGGTGAACCTCACGCTCGCGCTCGCCGAGCGCCGCCCCCGGGTGCTCCTGATCGACGCGGACCTGCGCCGCCCCCGGATCGCAGAAGCCTGCGGACTCGACGGATCGGTGGGCCTGACCACTGCCCTCACGCACCAGGCATCCCTCGCGGATTCCATCCAGAACTGGGGCACCAGGAACATCGATGTGCTGACCAGTGGACTGCGTCCGCCCAACCCGACCGAGATCGTGAGCTCCACGGCTATGCAGGATCTGCTCCGCGAGGTGCGCGAGCACTACGACTTCGTGGTCGTCGATTCCGCGCCGGTGCTTCCGGTGAGCGACACGCTCACGCTCGCCCGCGCCTCGGGCGCGAGCCTCCTGGTGGGTCGATACAAGGTCACACGTCGCCAGTCGCTGCGCAGGGCCGTCGAGACTCTCACCGGTGCCGGCGCCCGCGTCATCGGCTTCGTGCTGAACGCGGTTCCGCCGGAGCACTCCTCCTCGAGCTACTACGAGGATGCCGAGCCCGCCGAGCCCGCCACCGAGAAGAAGGTACCGGAGACCCGCTCGTCCGAGAAGCAGGCCGCCTCCAAGAAGAAGACCGAGAAGGACGCTTCGGCCAAGACCGCGCGGTGATGCGATTCAGGTGAGCGACGCGAGCGTGTAGCCGAAGTCCCCGCCGTGTTCGCGGCGGTGATGGTCGGCGGCGATGACAGCGACGATATCCATCGCGATCACGGGAGTGAGGATCGCCGGGTCGACCCCCGCAGCACTCAGGAGGTCACACCATTCCTCTTCGAGCTCGCCACCACTGAGCGCGGCACGCATCGCGTCGTCTCTCACGGCGAGGGAGAGCGCGTCGTAGAAGAACGGCGCGGGACGCGCGTCCTCGAAGTCGATCGGGCCCCAGTCCTCAGGACCATGACCCAGGACGTTCTCCGGCGTGAGGTCGCCGTGCGCGAGCACCCACGGAACCTCTCCCACGAGATCTGCTGCTCTGCCTGCCTCCTCCCACCTGGCCTGCCCCGACAGGCCCTCGAGCGCTGCCCGAGCCTCCGTCAGGAGCGGCTGTGCGGCCGCGTCGGCGGTGAGACGAGATGTCGAGATGACGAGGAGGGTGCGAAGGAGAGCGATCCGGTCCGCCGGCGCCCAGAGCTGCGCCGGCCGCCCTGGCACGCGCGCTTCCGTCAGCCGCCTGCCATCGTCGTCGAGATGCCACTCCACGGCGGAGTAGACCTCGCCGAGCGCGAGACGGCGCTCGCGATACTCGGGAGGGAGTGCAGTCCGACGCAGGTGCGTGACGGTCGAATCTGCGCGGTCGAAGCCGACCAGACCACCGTCCTTCGTCATCAGAACCCGGACCGGCATCTGTGCCGCCGGCATCCCCGCCTCGGGATCACCGAGACGCACGCGCCGCGGCGCCGCAAGAAGGCGCCGCATGTCGAGCAGTGCCCGCTTCGCGCCGCTCCCCCGTCCCAGATGATCTATCACGATCCGCCAACCCTGACGGTGCTCGGGAAGCACGGCAGACCGGGTGTCGAGAATCCGCCAGACTCCGGGCGCCACGTCGGCGCTGCGCTCGCGCAGGGCAGCGGCCAGCGCCGCCTTCGCCGCACGCTCCCGCGCGAACCCGTTCATCGCGACCGCTTGCCGAACGAGCGGCGGATGAAGGAGACCACGGTGAGCAGATCTTCGCGCGTCCGGGGCGACACGAGTGTGAGGAGCAGCAGATAGGCGATGCTCGCTCCGACCGCCACGAGAACGGTCGCGATCGAGCTCCATCCCAGTGCGCTGATTCCGAGGGCAAGGAGCCCGCACGGCACGGAGACCGTCAAGAGTATGCGAATGATGTTCGTGATGAGGGGCCTGGCGGGGACTCCGGTCACTCGAGACGCCCAGACGAGCGATGCGATCCAGTGCAGCGCATACGCCACCGTGCTTCCGACGGCGACGCCGAACGCCCCCCACGGGAGCCCGGCCAGGATTATCACGATCATGATCGGACGCACGACGAGGAACATCCGCAGCTGCGCCCCGGTGTTCGCCGTCGCGAGGAACATCCAGTAGGAGACCTGCGCGGTGGCACGAAGCACTCCGCCGATGGCCAGTACGGCGAAGATCGGCGCCATCGGCGCCCATTGCGGACCGAAGAGCACATCGACGATCGCCGGAGCCATTCCGGCGGCCAGGGCGAAGAGCGTCGCGGTGGCGTATCCCCCGACGATCTGCGCCTTCAGGAGGTAGCCGGCGAACCGCTCCTTCTCTTCGTGGATCCTCGAGAGCACGGGAAGCGCGACGCGCGTCATCGGCGCGTTGATCTGGTTGAGCGGGGCCATCAGAAGCTGGTACGCGCGGTCGTAGTAGCCGAGAGGGCCGGCACCCCACACGACACCGATCGCGATGTTGTCGACGTTCTTCGTTCCGTACGAGATCAGCTGCGTCAGGAAGAGCGCCGCTCCGAACTTCATGAACCGTCGGATCGACGTGCGTCGCCGCGGGAGTCCCGGCAGCCAGCGGGCGATGACGACCGAGAGCACGAGAAGCACCAAGGACGACGACAGCTGCTGCACGACGAGCGCCCAGTAGCCGAACCCCTGCAGGGCGAGGATGATGCCGACGGCGAATCCGACGGTGGGTGCGACGGCCTCGGTGATCGAGAGGCCGAGGAACCGCAGCCGGCGGGTCAGGTCGGCCCGGTATTGAGTCACCATGCCGCTCAGCACGAAGCCGATCGACATCACGACCACGATCGCCGGGACCTGGTCGTTGGAGTACAGCAGACCGACCAGAGGGGCGGCGAGGGCGACGATGACGGCGCATCCCGTTCCGAGGGCCGTGTTCACCCAGAAGAGGTTCGTGCGCTCGCCGATCGAGACGTGCTTGGCCTGGATCGCAGCGCTCGACAGGCCGAAGTCTCGGAAGAGCTCCGAGATGCCGATGACCGCGGCGACCATCGCGATCAGACCGAAGTCGTCGGGCGTCAGCAATCGCGCGAGAACGAAGATCGAGACGAACTGGAGAACCGTCCGGTACAGCTGCCCGGCGAGTGTCACACTCGCTCCGCGTGCGGCCGCATCCCCCAAAGACGCGCGCTGAGAGCCCACTCCCGATACCCCCAGTATTCCGCCCCGATGAGCCCGTAGACTCGATGTGGGTAATACTACAGCCGCAGGCGGACGAGGGGGGTCACGCATGATGACGGTCGCGCCTCAGACCTCGCGTCTGCACAGGACTTTCTTCACCGACGCCGAAGCCGCTCTGGCACTGCTGACGCTGTTCCTCATCGGGGCTCGGATCTTCGTCGGCTCCGGCGTCAGCGTCGGTCAGGTCCTGGCCCTCGTGCTCCTCCCTCTCTGGGTGCCCCGGCTCGTGGCGAGCCGGGCCGGACTCTGGCTCGCGATCACCGCAGCCGTCTCCGCTGTGTCGGGCGTCTGGTTGACGGCCGTCGCCGCGCAAGACCATGACACCTCGCAGAGCACGCTGATCGCGACGACCCTGCTGTTCCTCAGCGTGCCCATGGTCGCGGGGATCGTTGTCTGGGCGCAACGCTTCGTCCCGCTGTGGACCATCGGCTTCACCTATGGGCTCGGAATGGTCGCGGCAGCCGTCATGCGCCCGTCCACCTTCGCCGAGAACCCCTGGAAGTTCGCGATCGGACTCCCGGTGGCCGTCATCGTCCTCTCGTTGACACTCCGCTCTCGACGACGTCTGAGCGACATGCTCGCCCTCGGCGCGCTGGCGCTCGTCTCCGTTGCGATGGACTCCCGCGCGTTCTTCGGCGTCTTCACCATCGTGCTGCTGTTGCTCGTGTGGCAGGCGATGCCGCGGATCTCGAACAAGCGGATGTCGGCGGCGAAGGTCCTCGTCTGGGCGGCGGCGATCGGCGTGACCGTGTACGTGATCGGAACGAGTCTCCTCGTCGAGGGCTACCTCGGCGAGGACGCTCAGGCGCGCTCCGTCGAGCAGCAGGAGCGAGCAGGCTCCATCCTCGTGGGCGGGCGTCCCGAGCTGGCCGCGACCGCCGCACTCTTCCTGAGTCGCCCACTCGGGTTCGGCGCCGGGACGATCGCCTCGCCGTCGGACATCCTCGTGGCCAAATCCGGGATGCAGGTGATCAACTACGACCCGAACAACGGCTACGTCGAGAACTTCATGTTCGGACCCACGAAGTTCGAACTGCACTCGATGACCGGGGATCTCTGGGCGTACTTCGGCTGGCCCGTGCTGATCTTCCTCGTCATCGCCGTGGTCGTCATGGTCCGCAGAGTCGCCGTCGAGCTCGCCCGGGGAACCGCCACCGCGCTTCTGCTGTTCGCGGTGATCATCACCGCCTGGAACCTGTTCTTCAACCCGATCTACAGTTCAGCGCCCTTCTTCGGCCTCGCCCTCGGGCTCGCCTTGGCCGGGCCCCATCTTCGCTTCGAGGAATCACCGTGGCGAGAGAAGAGTCTCAGACGATGAGCGCGAGGCACCTTCGGGTGATGATGTCGACTCCGGCGATCCGTGAGACGACGAACCCCTACATCGTGCAGCTGGTGGATGCCGTGGGACAGGAGGTCGATGTCCAGCTCTTCTCGTGGCGCACCGCGATCCTCGGTCGCTACGACGTGCTTCATGTCCACTGGCCCGAGATCTTCACCTCGGCGTCGAGCGGCCCCAAGCGCTGGGCGCGACGCGCGCTGACCGCGGCGCTGCAGAGTCGCATCGCCCTGACCAGGACCGCTCTCGTCCGGACCGCGCACAATGAGCGACCGCACGAGTCCACCTCGAGAGTGGACAGCGCGATCCTGCGGCGATGGAATCGCCTCACCACCCTGTGGATCATCCTCAATGAGCGCACGCGCACCGAGACGTCCGCAGAGCGGGTGCTGATCCCTCACGGTCACTACCGCGATCATTTCGCACCTTTCCCGCGCCTGCAGGCGACCGACGATCTCGTGAGCGTGGTCGGACACATCCGTCCCTACAAGGGCATGGAGGAGTTGGTCGCAGCCGTCGCCGAGGACACGGAGCACGGAGCCTTCCGGCTCCATGTGGCGGGGAAGCCCGCTGACGCGGCGCTGCGGGACACGCTCAGGAGGAACGCGTCCGGATCGGATCGCATCACCCTCGAGCTGGATTTCGTGGACGACCGGCGGATCGTGGAGATCATCTCCTCGTCCTCCCTGGTCGCACTCCCCTATCGTCAGCTGCACAACTCCGGAGTCGCACTCCTCGCGCTGTCACTCGATCGCCCCGTCCTCGTCCCCGACAACGCGGTGACTCGGGACCTGCAGCAGGAGATCGGCGCATCCTGGGTGCACCTGCTCGATGCCGACACCGAGCTCACGCGGGCCATCCGCGACGCGCTGCAACGGGGCATCCCCGACGGATCCCCCGATCTCAGCGCTCGGGAGTGGCCGGTGACGGCCCGCCAGCACGCCACGGCATACGCCCGTGCAGCAGAGATCCGCGGGCACCGGTGAGGCACCCGCGGATCTGTGTGCTGTGAGTCTCTGTGGTGACTCGATGGTGCCGGATCAGGGGATCGCGACGACCTTGATGCTGCCGAACGACACCGTGTACGGGACGTTCGTCACACCGGCTCCGATGTAGGCGGCGACACCGACGTGGCCCGCGGCCTGGAGGGCGGCGGTCGCATCCGTCGTGCTCACCTGCCAGGCGGCGGGTTCGGTCGTGCCCGTCTTCCACACCTTCGCGCGGATCGTGGTCGGATTCGCACCGAACGCCTGCACCCGCACCTGCAGCTCCTCACCGGCCGCGAGCGTGAGCCCCGCAATGTTCGCCGCGGTCAGCGTCGTCGCCGTGCGCTGCACCTGCAGCTGCACCGCACCGTTCGCCGCGATCACGACACGAGCCCGATAATCCTCAGCCCCCACCCGACGCGCGATGAACGAACTGTAGACGCTCCCCGCGACGGGCAGCTGAGCGACCGAGGTGGTCGCGGTCAGATCCGCCGCGGCCGTGGACACGGTGGCGAGATACGCCGCACGAGTCGAACCCGCTGCCACGGCGATCTTCGCCGACGCGCCGTCGACCGAGTACGCCGACAGCGACGTGGTCGAGTACGACCACGCGCCGCCCGCGGCGGCCGCGCCCCAGCCGTTCACACCTGTGCGGTTGAACTCGTCGAGCACGAGCGGCTGAGTCGGGTCGGGAGGTGTCGGCGCGGTGACGGTGACGTTGTTCGTGACGGTGTGCGTGCCCCCACTGTTGTCGGTCACCTTCAGCGTGACGGCGTATGTTCCCGCCGCGGCGTAGGTGTGCGACGCCGTCGCCCCTGTGCCCGTCGCCCCGTCGCCGAAGTTCCATTCCCAGGAGGTGACCGTGCCGTCGGAGTCGGTGGACCCCGATCCGTCCACGCTCAGGGCGAGCGCGTTCGCCGATGACGTGAACGACGCGACCGGGTTCACGTTGGGCGGCGGCACGACCGTGCCGGGCGTCTTGGCGACCAGGTTGTCGAACCGCACCAGGAACGGCACGTTCGATACTCCGGATCCCGCGTATGCCGCCAGGCCCACCTGACCGGGCGCCTGGAGCGCGGCCGTCGAGTCCGTCGTGCTCAGCTGCCATGCCGCCGGCTCCGCCGTGCCCGACTTCCACGCCTTCGCCCGGACGGTCGTCGGGTTCGTCCCCGATGCCTCCACCCGCAGCGTCAACGTTGTTCCCGGCGTGACGGTCAGACCCGTCAGGTTCTGCGTCGCCAGCGTCGTGCCGCTGCGCAGCACCTGCAGACTCACCGAACCGTTTGCTGTGACCGTGACCCGAGCCCGGTAGTCGTCCGCACCGATCCGACGGGCGAGCGCCTGCGCCTGCACGCTGCCGCCGACCGGCACTGAATCGAATGTCATGTCGACCGTGACCTCGGTCGCTGCCGACGAGACACCGGGCAGATACGCCGTCCGCAGTGCGCCACCGGCCGTCAGCCGGAACACACCCGATCCGTCCACGGCATAGTTCGATGCCGCATTGGCCAGCGACCACGCACCGCCCAGGTCGGACGTCCCGAGACCGCTCGGGAGCGTCCGTCCGAACGAGTCCGTCGCGAGGACACTCGGCCCGACCGGTGCTTCGACCGTCACGTCGTGCGCGACGGTCCCCGTCGCTCCGACGTTGTCCGTCACGGTCAGCGTCACCGTGTACGTGCCGGCCTCCGCATACGTGTGAGTGGCCGATGCACCGGAACCGTGCGCAGTACCGTCACCCCAGTTCCAGTCGTACGACGCGATGGAGCCGTCGGAGTCCGTGGACCCGCCGCCGTTCACCGACGTAGCCAGACCGTTCGCGGTCGAGGTGAATGCTGCAGTCGGCGCGACGTTCGCCGGAATCGGGGGGACCACGACGGATTCCGTCTTGGTCGCCGTGACGCCGTCATTGTCGGTCACCGTCAGCGTCACCAGGTATGTGCCGGCCTCCGCGTAGGTGTGTGTCCCGGTCGCAGCCGAACCGTGCGCGCTTCCGTCGCCCCAGTTCCAGTCGTACGAAGCGATCGTCCCGTCCGAGTCGACCGAGGTCGACGCATCCACAGCGACCTTCAACGGTGTCACCGAGGAGGTGAATGCCGCAGTCGGGGGCACATTCGCCACCGTGACCACCTCGGCGGTCTTGTGCGCCGTGCCGGCGCGATCGTCCGTCACCGTCAGTGTCACCGTGTACGTGCCGGCGGTCGCATAGGTGTGGGTGGCTGTCGCTCCCACACCGTGCGCACTGTCGTCACCCCAGTTCCAGTCGTACGAGGCAATCGTTCCGTCCTCGTCGGTGGATGCCGAGCCGTCGACGTCGACCTTCAGCTTGGACACCTGCGACGCGAAGCTCGCAGACGGCAGCTTGTTCGCCGGAGCGCCCTCGCTGCCCAGGCTGTAGTGGTCTGCGACGGTCGCAGGAGAGAGCACCGACGAGTAGACGGCGACCTCATCGATCGTGCCGGCGAACTCGTTGCCGCCAGGTCCCCACGTCACGTCGCCACCGACGTGCCAGTAGCCCGTGTAGTTCTCCGCTGCCGTGTTCGGGTTCTCGCCGACGAGAGCGCCGTCGACATAGAGCCGCATGCCCGCAGGCCCCTGGGTCGCCACGACGTGGTGCCACTGGCCGTTGTTGTACGAGTTGTCCGAGGTGACCATCACGGTCTGCCCCGTATAGGCACCGAAGACGAGCCGCCCGGCATCCGTCATGTAGACATGGCGGTCATAGCTCGACGAGTTGCCCGTCGCGCCATTGCCGAAGCCGATGATCTTGCCGCCGGACGACGAGGTGGTCTTGAACCACGCCTCCGTCGAGTACACCACCGGATTCACGAAGGACTTCTGGCTGATCAGCTGTCCGCCCTCGAAGGTGGTCGATCCGCTGGTCACTCCGTCGAGAGCTCCAGTGGCGACCTTCGTGTGAGCACCGAAGTACGAACCGCGCTGCGCCGAGCCTGACGAATCGGCCGCAACCGTCCCGGATGTCTCGTCGAGACGCCAGTACAGAGTCGGTTCTGCCGCGTAGACAGCCGCGCCGTATCCGTCACTGGGCGGCGTGGATCCCTCGAGCGTGCGACCGGAGGCCACGTAGTGCTCCTGGACCTGCGTGCGGGAGAGAGCGCCGTTGTAGATCGCGACCTCGTCGATCGAGCCGTTGAAGAACTGGGAGCCCGACCACGTCGAGTCGCCGCCGATGCGCCAGTAGCCCGTGTAGGCCTGAGCCGACGTCGTGTCGGAGCGCTGCGCGACCTTCACGCCGTCGATGAACAGCTCCATGCCGTCGGTCGGATCGAGCGATGCGACCACGTGGTGCCACGTACCGTCGTTGTACGCGTCCGATGAGGTGACGATGCGAGAGGCATTCGGGTAGACGCCGAAGTTCACTCGACCGCTCTGGTCCATGTAGACATGACGGTCGTACGCGGAGGAGGTCCCGGTCGGGCTGTTTCCGAATCCGACGATCTTGCCGCCTTCGGTGGTCGTGGTCTTGAACCAGGCCTCGATCGCGAACTTCTGCGGACCCTCGATGGCCGTCTGCGTCGTGGCGAAGCCCGTGTTCGTGCCGTTGAAGCTCGATGCCGGAACGGATGCCGGCGTCAGAGCGCCGTCGACGCTCCTGGTCACGCCGTCGCGTACAGCGAGGTCACTGGAACCTGCCCAGTCGATCGACGAGGAGCCCGAATCATTGAGAGGCCAGTAGCTGGTAGGGGCGTCATCGAGCACCGCCGTCGAGTAGGCCGGCATGACCCCCGCACCGTTCACCGTCGCGGTGATGATGTTGCTCCACGCCACGTTGCCGTGGGCGTCCTCTGCTCGGACGCGATACGTGTGCGTGCTGCCCTGGACGAGCCCCTTGTCGATGAAGGAGAGTCCGGCCAGACCCCAGTCGGCCGACTTCGACCGTGCTGTGGTGGTGTAGATCGGCGACGCGTTGGCGCCGTCTCTGATCAGCTTGTACTCGAGGAACTCGTTGTCACGATCCCAGTTGAGCGGCCAGCTGACGCGCATGGTCCCCTGGGCGATCGAGTTCGCCGACGGCACCCAGGTGCTGCTGCTCAGGCGAGGACCATCGCTGTTCGGCGCCTTCGACGTCGTCGCGAATCGGACGAGGCCCTGCTGGAGCTGGTTGTTCACGCGGGTGAACTCACCCGCCATGACGACATAGTCGGTGTTGCCGGTGACGTTCCAGGGACCCTGGTTCGCACCGCTCACCGAGCCCGTGTTGAACGTCGGGTACCAGTGGAGCAGACGAGGAGCCGGGTTTCCGCCCCAGTCGTAGTATCCGTAGCCGAGGCCGTACGGGGTGGTGCGCTCGACGGAGTTCGAGAAGGCGACACCGCGGTAGAACGTCCACGGCTCGCTCTGCGGGAACCCGTCGACCAGACTGCCGCAGTAGTGGGAGTGGCCGGCGCCGTACACGACGTCGGGAGTCGCGTAAGCACTGTAGGTGTCTCCGTGGCAGTCCTCGACCCAGGTCAGACCGCCCGTCGCCCAGTCGCTCTTGAAGATCCCCTCGAGGTTGCCACCGCCGCCGAAGTGGTAGCCGGTGCCATAGAGGTTGTCGCCGTCGGTCGTCAGCGACCAGATCGCGGCGTCGGGGCCGCCGTTGCGGACGATGCTGTTGGCCGCGAACGGCAGCAGCCCACCAGTCGTCGCATCGACCAGAGCCATGCCGTATCCGGGGTTCGACGAACCGTTGACCGTGGTGAAGTGCCCGGCCAGCGCGACCTTGGTGCCGTCGCCCGAGACCACGACGTCGTTGCCGCGGTTGTCGAGCTGCGGGGCCCAGGGCAGCAGCGCTCCCGAGGAGCTCACCGCAGCGGCTCGCACTCGGTCGTTGCTGGCGACCCGGCCGAAGATGCCGGTGAAGTACACCGCGGAGTTGGTGGCGGTGATCGCGCGCACCGAGGCGTTCACGCTCGGGGCCCAGGTTCCGACCAGCGTCCCGGCAGGGATGTCGAAAGCCGCGACGCGGTTGCGCGTGGAACCGTTGACCGCGGTGAAGTCGCCGCCGATGTAGAGGCGCTTGCCGTCGGGGGATGCCGCGATCGATCGCACCTGGCCATTGACGTTCGGGGCGAACGACGTCATCGCACCTGTGCGGATGTCGTACGCGATGACGTTGTTACGAGCGACCTCGTTGACGCCGGCCGCCGCGCCCGCAGGCCGGGCGGTGGCGAACTGACCGGCCGCGTAGACGGTGTTGCCGACGATCACCTGGTCCCAGACGATGCCGTTGACCTGAACGGTCGGCAGCGCGTCGGTCGTCACCGTCGACGGCACGGTCGGCTCGACGGGCGCAGTGTCGGCGTTGGCGGCAGCTGGCGCGAGCACCAGACCACTCGCGATCAACGCGGTCACAGCGAGCGTCGTACCGAACCTCAGTCCGGACGCCTTCTTGTTCCCCAGAAAATTGCGCAGAACACCCATGTGCTCGCTCCCCAAATTCAATGCACTCGAAGAGTGCTCCCCAGTACCCCAGATGCTGCATCCGCCAGTCTTCGCGAACCCCTTCACGCAAGACGGCTAAGTGTGCAGCGATCGCCAGAATACCGGAATGTCTGTATGCCGTCTATAGCGACCACAGATGTTTCTGGTAATGGGCGCAGCAAAAGATCCGCGGGGCGTCGGTGACGCCCCGCGGATCCGGGTTCTGCGATCGGCGGTGCCGGGTCAGGGGACCGGAACGGCCCTGATGCTGCCCAACGACACGGTGTAGGGCACGTTGGTCGTGCCCGAGCCGAGGTACGCGGCGACGCCGACGTGGCCCGCGGCCTGCAGCGCGGCGGTCGCATCCGTCGTGCTCACCTGCCAGGCGGCGGGTTCGGTCGTGCCCGTCTTCCACACCTTCGCGCGGATCGTGGTCGGATTCGCACCGAACGCCTGCACCCGCACCTGCAGCTCCTCACCGGCCGCGAGCGTGAGCCCCGCGATGTTCGCCGCGGTCAGCGTCGTCGCCGTGCGCTGCACCTGCAGCTGCACCGCACCGTTCGCCGCGATCACGACTCGAGCCCGATAATCCTCAGCGCCCACCCGACGCGCGATGAACGACGTGAAGACACTGCCGCCGACCGGCAGCTCGCTCACGGTCATCGCCGCGGTGAGATCAGTGGACTCCGATGAGATCGATGCGAGATATGCAGCGCGCGTCGATCCAGCTCCGACGGCGATCTTCGCCGCCGCACCGTCGACCGAGTACGCCGACAGCGACGTGGTCGAGTACGACCACGCGCCACCGGTGGCGGCCGAGCCCCAGCCGTTGACGCCCGTCCGGTCGAACTCGTCCACCACGAGCGGAAGAACGGGCTCCGGCTCGGGAGCAGTGACGGTGACGGTGTTCGTGACGGTGTGAACACCCGCTCGGTCATCGGTGACCCTCAGGGCGACCGTATACGTGCCGGCCGCGGCGTAGGTGTGCGACGCCGTTGCACCGGTGCCGACCGCGCCGTCTCCGAAGTCCCACTCCCATGACGTGATCGAGCCGTCGGAGTCGGTGGAGCCCGACCCGTCCACACTCAGAGCGAGAGCGTTCGCCGACGAGGTGAACGACGCCACCGGGTTCGCATTGGGCGGCGGCACGACCGTGCCGGGGATCTTGGCGACCAGGTTGTCGAACCGCACCAGGAACGGCACGTTCGATACTCCGGATCCCGCGTATGCCGCCAGGCCCACCTGACCGGGCGCCTGGAGCGCGGCCGTCGCATCCGTCGTGCTCAGCTGCCATGCCGCCGGCTCCGCCGTGCCCGACTTCCACGCCTTCGCCCGGACGGTCGTCGGGTTCGTCCCCGATGCCTCCACCCGCAGCGTCAACGTTGTTCCCGGCGTGACGGTCAGACCCGTCAGGTTCTGCGTCGCCAGCGTCGTGCCGCTGCGCAGCACCTGCAGACTCACCGAACCGCTGGCTGTGACCGTGACCCGAGCCCGGTAGTCGTCCGCACCGATCCGACGAGCGAGCGCCTGCGCCCACACGCTGCCACCGACCGGCACCGAATCGAACGTCGCATCGACCGTGACCTCGGTCGCTGCCGACGAGACACCGGGCAGATACGCCGTCCGCAGCGCGCCACCGGCCGTCAGCCGGAACACACCCGAACCGTCCACGGCATAGTTCGATGCCGCGTTCGCCAACGACCACGCCCCGCCGGCCGTGGCCTCGCCGAGACCGCTCGCGACTGTGCGATCGAAGACGTCCGACGCGAGGATCCCGTCGCCGACAGAGATCGCCACGGATTCCGTCTTGGTCGTCGTCGCACCATCGTTGTCCGTCACCGTCAGCGTGACCGGATACGTCCCGGCTGCCGCATACGTGTGGGTCGCGGTCGCGCCGGAACCGTGCGCGGTGTCGTCACCCCAGTTCCAGTCGTACGACGCGATCGACCCGTCCGAATCCGTGGATCCGGATCCGTTGACGTCGACCTTCAGCGGTGACAGTGCCGAGGTGAAGGTCGCTGTCGGCGCGACGTTCGCCACGACCGCGATCGAGGTGGTCTTCTCTGCGGTGCCTGTCCTGTCGTCCGTGACCGTCAGAGTCACGGAGTACGTTCCGGCCTCGGCAAATGTGTGGGTCGCGGTCGCACCGGAGCCGTGCGAGCTTCCGTCGCCCCAGTTCCAGTCGTACGACGCGATCGTCCCGTCGATGTCTGCGGATGCCGACCCGTCGACATCGACCTTGAGCTTCGACACCTGCGACGCGAAGCTCGCCGACGGCAGCTTGTTCACGGTGACGCCATCGCGTCCGAGGCTGTAGTGGTCGCTCACCGTCGCCGCGGGAATGACCGACGGGTAGACGGCGACCTCATCGATGGTCCCCAGGAAGGTGTTGCCCCCGGGGCCCCACGACACGTCACCTCCGACGTGCCAGTACCCCGTGTAGTTGCCCGACGTCTTGTTCGCGTTCTCTCCGACGAGCGCACCGTCGACATACAGCCGCATGCCCGAAGAACCCTGCGTCGCGACCACGTGATGCCACTGCCCGTTGTTGTAGGAACCGCTCGAGGTCAGGCGCACCTGCCCCCCATTGGTCGCCCCGAAGACGAGCTGCCCTGCGCTGGTCATATAGACGTGCCGGTCATAACTCGACGAGTTTCCTGTCGCGCTGTTGCCGAACCCGACGATCTTGCCGCCCGACGTCGACGTCGTCTTGAACCAGGCCTCCGTCGAATACACCACGGGGTTCACGAATGCCGTCTGGCTGATCGCCTGGCCCCCGCTGAACGTGACTGCCGAGTTGGCGACGCCCTGAAGCGCACCCGCCTGGCCCTTGGTGTTGGCGCCCACATACTTGCCGCCCTGCCCGGATCCCGACGCATCCTGAACCACGGTTCCCGTGGACTCCGCGAGACGCCAGTAGAGGGTGGGATCGGACTTCACGACGGTCGAGCCGTAGGCGTCGGCGGGCGGGTTCTGCACACCGACCGTGCGGCCGGCGGCCGTGAAGTGCTGCGCCACCTGAGTGGCAGAGAGCGATGCACCGTACACCGCGACCTCATCGATCGTGCCGGAGAAGTACTGCGCACCCGACCATGTGGCATCGCCTCCGACGCGCCAGAAGCCGCTGTAGATCTCGGCCGAGTACGAGTCGGTCCGCTGCCCGACGCGCACGCCGTCGACATAGAAGGTCATTCCTGCGATCGGATCCATGGTGCCGACGACGTGGTGCCATGCACCGTCGTTGTAGGCGTTCGGAGACGTGAGAACGCGCCTCTCGGCCGGGTAGACGCCGAAGTTCAGCCGACCGCTCGTGTCCATGTAGATGGCGCGGTCGCTCGACGTCGACGTGCCGCTCGACCGGTTGCCGAAGCCGAGGATTCGCCCGCCGGCGTTCGTCGTGGTCTTGAACCAGGCTTCAGCAGCGAAGGACTGCGGTCCTCTTTCGGCAGTCTCGGTCGAGGCATACCCCGACGTGGTGCCGTTGAATCGAGACGCGGGGATCGTCGCGGTAGCCAACGCACCGTCGACGCTCCGCGTCACCCCGTTGCGGACCGCGAGGTTGTTCGCACCCGCCCAGTCGGAGGATGCCTGTCCGGTGTCATTGAGCGGCCAGTAGTGCGTCGGGCGGTCCGCGAGGATCGCCTGCGAGTAGGACGAGGCGTTGAGATTGCCGGAGGTGCCCGCAGTCGCCGTGACGATGGTGCTCCAGGCCACGTTGCCCTTGGCATCCTGCGCGCGCACTCGATAGGTGTGGGAGCTGCCGGGGGCGACGCCGGAGTCGACGAAGGCCATGCCGGGAAGGCCCCAGTCGGCGGGCTTCGAACGGGCAGTGGTCGTGTGGATCGGAGACCCGTTGACCCCGTCGCGGATCACCTTGTATTCGAGGAACTCGTTGTCGCGATCCCAGTTCAACGGCCAGGTCACGCGCACGGCACCCGAGGCGACCGCAGTCGCGGTGGGCACCCAGGTGCTGCCGCTCAGCCTCGGCCCGTCGGTGTTCGGCGCCTTCTCGGTCGTGGCGAAGCGCACGAGACCCTGCTGGATCTGGTTGTTCACGCGGGTGAACTCCCCCGCCATCACGACGTAGTCGGCGTTGCCGGTGACGCTCCAGGCCGCCTGCGTCGCGCCGCTCACCGTTCCGGTGTCGAACGTCGGGTACCAGTGCAGGAGACGAGGAGCGGGGTTGCCCGCCCAGTTCGCGTACCCGAGCGCCAGGCCGTTCGGCGTGGTTCGCGCGACGGAGTTCGAGAACGCGACCGCACGATAGTGGGTCCATGGGTCGCTCTGCGGGAAGCCGCCGACGACGCTCTCGCAGTAATGGGAGTGCCCGACGCCGTAGACGGCGTCGGGTGTGGCGTACGCGCTGTAGGTGTCGCCATGGCAATCCTCGACCCAGGTCACACCGCCGGTCGCCCAATCGCTCTTGAAGATGCCCTCGAGGTTGCCGCCTCCGCCGAAGGTGTATCCGGTTCCGTAGAGGCTCGTGCCGTCAGTGCTCAGAGACCAGATCGCACTGTCCTCGCCACCGTTCCGAACAACGCCGTTGGCCGCGAACGGAAGCAGGCCGCCCGTGGTCGCATCGACCAGGGCCATGCCGTATCCGGGGTTGGACGACCCGTTGACCGTCGTGAAGTGCCCTCCGAGCGCGACCTTCTGCTCGTCGGCCGAGATGACGATGTCGTTGCCCCTGTTGTCGAGCACGGGGGCCCAGGGCAGCAGGTCGCCCGCCGACGTCACTGCCGCGGCGCGACTGCGATCGTTGCTGGCGACGCGACCGAAGTTGCCTGTGAAGTACACCGCTGCGTTCGTCGCGACGATGCCTCGCACGGAGGCGTTCACGCTCGGAGCCCACGTGCTGACGAGGGTCCCAGAGGGCAGGTCGAATGCAGCGATCCTGTTGCGGGGCTGCCCGTCGACCGTCGTGAAGTCGCCCCCCACGTACAGGCGGGTGCCGTCCGGAGATGCGGCGACCGAGTTGATCTGGCCGTTCACGTCGGGCGCGAAGGGAAGCAGGGCTCCCGTTCGCACGTCGTACGCGAGGACGTTCTTCCGTGTCACCTCTTCGGTGCCCGCGGCTGCCCCCGCCGGACGCGCCGTCGTGAACGTGCCGCCGGCGAACACGGTATCGCCGACGATCACCTGATCCCACGCCGCCCCGTTGATCTGCACGGTCGGCAGCGCGTCGGTCGTCACCGTCTTCGGCGTGCTCGTGTCGACCGGCGCGGTGTCGGCGGATGCCGCAGACGGCGCGAGTACGAGCCCTGCCACGACCACCGCCCCCGCGGTCGCCATGACGAGAACCGCCCGACCCACGGCGCGCGAGCGCGCGAAAATCCCCAGTTGTACAGCCATAATTCATTCCCCAATGAATTGACACGTCCGGTGAAGGACGAGATCCCCAGATAACCCCAGTTATCGCTAGCTGGCGGGTGCCGCACCCCTGAACGCGGCATAAGGCTCGCCAGTTAGCAGGTCCACTGTAACCCCTACATCGCTCCGCGCGTCAACCGGAATCGAGAACGAGTACTCGCCGTCCGCGCTCTCACCGGCCGCGAGCGTCGCCGGAAGGCCACTCGCCACAGTGTCGCCGAGCGGCGGAGCGGGGTTCTGATCGGGCCCTGACGCCAGGTTCACCGTCGCTCCCCCGAGATCGAGCGCGGCGTCGGTGGAGTTGGTGACGCGGACCACGACCTTCAGCGCGGGACCGGCGAGATCGCCGGGCTGCTCGCTCGAGGACTCGAACGCCGTCATCGAGACGACCTCGACGGTCACTCCCTCGACCACAGTGGCGGTCTCATCGATGTCGACCTCGACAGGCTCTGATTCCGACGGCTCGACATCGGTGGAACCGGGCGTGGGCGAGGGGAACACGCTGGGCGTCGGCGGCACCGACGCGGGCGCCGTCGGCGACGGCTCGGCATTCTGCTGCGCGCCCTGGGCGGTCAGGAACCAGATGATCCCGGCCACGACGACGACCAGGACCGCCCCCACTGCGATGAGAATCGTCTTGCGCGTTCGAGTCATGGGTCCCTCTCCCCTGCGCCTCGACGTCTGTGCGATCTCGGCGTTCGGCAAACTTTACCGCTTGCACCGCGAACGGTCGATGCGTCGGCTAAAGTCAGTGCAACCGCGCGTCACCGGCGCGGGTCGGCCTTGGGGAGGTCGAGCCGACCGACGCTCTGCGCGGCCGCACCGGCGAGTCCGCCATCCCGATCAGCAACGACCGGAGGATTCATGTCCCAGCAGACGCCAGGCGTCCGAGAAGCGCTCGCCTCGCTGCGGGCCGCCCAGAAGTCCAACTCGGGAGCGCCCGCATATTCGCGGTTCGTGAACCGTCCGATCGGCCGCGTGTTCGCCGCCGTCGCGTTCGCATGGGGACGCACTCCCGACCAGGTGACCGCTGTCAGCGCCCTGTTCACCTTCGCCGGGATCGCGCTCATCGCGCTGGCACCGCCGACGCTGCTCACCTCGTTGCTCATCGTGCTCTTCCTCGTCCTGGGGTACGCCCTCGACTCGGCCGACGGCCAGCTCGCACGACTTCGGGGCGGCGGTTCGCCCCGCGGCGAATGGCTCGATCACATGGTCGACGCCACGAAGATGGCGACGATCCACATAGCCGTCCTGATCTGCTGGTGGCGCTTCTACGATCTTCAGCCGCCGATGCTCCTGATCCCTCTCGGCTTCCAGGTCGTGGCCTCCGTGTTCTTCTTCGGAGTGATCCTCACCGAGCTGATCCGCCGCGTCGGTGCGACGGGTACGACGTCGAAGGCCGCATTCCGGAACTCGCCGCTGTACGCCCTGCTCGTGCTGCCCGCCGACTACGGACTGCTGATCCTGGTGTTCGCGACGCTCTGGGTCCCCTGGCTGTTCATCACGCTGTACACGGCGCTGCTGGTAGTGAACGCCCTGATCCTGATCGCCTCGGTCGTTCGCTGGCACCGTTCCCTCGGCCCGAGCGGGGCAGGACATGCCTGAGTTCTCCGGGCTCTCCGCGCGCCAGTCACGCGCAGCGAAATGGAGCGCGTACCGCCGGGCGGCGGGAATGATCGCCCGAGGCCTCGTCCGTCGGCCGTTCTTCGGAACCGCGGGCGGCCCGCTCTTTCTCGGACGCCGGGTGCGGATCACCAACCCGTCGTTCATCCGCTACGCCGGACGGCTCGTCGTCGAGGACGGAGTCGAACTGCAGGGACTCTCCAAGAACGGGATCGTCTTCGGATCCGGGGTGTCGATCGGAGCCGGTACGGCGATCCGCCCCTCGTCGTACTATGGCGGCGAAGTCGGGGAGGGACTCCGCGTCGGCGACCGCTCGAGCTTCGCGACAGGATGCTTCATCGGCTGCTCCGGCAGCATCGTGATCGGCGATGACGTGATGCTGGGCCCGGGTGTTCGCGTGTTCTCCGAGAACCACGTGTTCTCGGATCCGAGCGCGACCATCAAGTCGCAGGGGGTTCAGAGAGGCGCCGTGACGATCGGCGACGACTGCTGGATCGGCAGCGGTGTGACGATCACCTCGGGCGTGACGATCGGACGCGGAGTCGTGATCGGCAGTGGCAGCGTCGTCACCCGGGACATCCCCGACTACAGCATCGCCGCAGGCAGCCCGGCGAAGGTCATCCGCACCCGACAGACATCGATGGGTGGCGACGGCGGAGGAAATGTGTAAGCTGATCCACAGTCATGACCGTGGGGACGGCGTGGCTGGAAGGACTTTGGGGATTTTGGGGATCTGGGGATGTCAGTGATTTCTGGCGCACCCGCGGGAGCAGCGACACACGCGCCCTGCGGTCACGTGATTCTGCGTGCCGTCGATCGACGAACACCGTCAGTCCGGTTCACCGTACACATCTGATTCACGCACGTCGGCTCCGAGGGGGAACCACATGCAGGCAGCACACGACCGCACGGCGCAATCGCGGAAGAGCGACGAGGTATCACTCGTCGTCGCCATTCCGACTTTCAAGCGCCCCGAGCGTCTGGTCCAGACTCTGCAGCTGGTGGGAGAGCAGCTGGCGCCGCTCATCGACGCCAGACACGCGAGGTCCGTCTCGATCCTCGTCATCGACAACGACCCTGCCGAGTCCGCTCGCTCGGTCGTCGAGAACGAGTACGCCGGCGTGGCCACTCGCTACGTCGCGGAGGCGACACCCGGCATCCCCGCGGTTCGCAACCGCGCCCTGGATGAGTCGGTGGATGTCGACCTCCTCTCGTTCATCGACGACGACGAGGTTCCGCTCGAGGGGTGGATCTCGTCGCTTCTGCTCACCTGGTCGAACTCCGATCAGCCGGCCGCCGTCATGGGCCGCGTCGTGTCGCTTTTCGACCCGGACGCCGATCCGTGGGTTCTCGAGAGCGGCCTCTTCCGTCGTCCGCAACGCCCGACAGGTACCGAGATAGGTGTTGCAGCGACAGGGAACCTGCTGCTGGACCTGAATCAGGTGCGTGCCAGCGGTGTGCGCTTCGATCAGCGGATCGGGCTCGGCGGCGGCTCCGACACTCTCTTCAGCATGGGCCTGAAGAAGACGGGCGCGCGCCTCGTGTGGTGCAACGAATCCGTCGCCGAGGACACGGTGGAGCCCGAACGTCAGACCCGGCCGTGGGCGCTGAAGCGGTCGTTCAGCCACGGAAACGTGTCGATCCTCGTGCAGCTGCGATTGGAGTCGCGAACCGCACGTCGCCTGCTCATCCGCGCGAAGGGACTCGCCGGTGGCGCCGCCCGCGTCGTCGCAGGATTCGCGCGCCATCTCTTCGGGCGCCTGACTCGCTCGATCCGCCACGATGCCAAGGGGCTGCGCCTCGCGTACCGAGGAGCGGGAATGATCTCGGCGAGCATCGGACAGACATACTCCGCATACTCTCGGCCGGGCGCCTCGGCATGAGCCGGTTCGTCCCGGCACCGGCACGGCGATGGCTGCGCAGCCATGGCGGCCCCCTCGGGTCGATCGTGCGTGTGCGCACGAGTCGCCCAGAGTTCGTGCTCACCTACGACGACGGACCGGATCCCGTCGAGACCGAACGCGTTCTCGAGGTGCTCCGCGATGAGTCCGCGTCCGCGACCTTCTTCGTGCTGATGACGCGGGCCCGTGAGCATCGGACGCTGATCTCGGACATCCTCGCCGCCGGCCACGAGGTCGCGCTGCACGGACCCGACCATAGGCCGATCTCACGCCTCGGCTACCGCGAGGTCCGCGACCGGACGGCTGCGGCGAAGGCCGAGCTCGAGGACATCTCCGGCACTGCGGTGCGGTGGTACCGCCCGCCCTACGGACTGCAGTCTCTCACCAGCTTCAGGGCGATCAAGGCGACGGGTCTCGAACCCGTGCTCTGGGGCCCGACGGCATGGGACTCTCGCGAGGCGACGACGGAGCAGCGGGTCGCCCGCGCGCTTCGCGGTGCCGAAGCCGGCGCGATCCTGCTGTCGCACGATTCGTACGCGGGCTTCGCCGACGGCGGTCGCCGCGATTCACCGCCGACCGTGGATCGGAGCGCTCTCGCGACCCGCATCCTGGCGGCGTATCGCGAGCGAGGACTCCACGCGCGCAGTCTCGCGCAGGCACTGACCTCCGGCTCGCCGGTGAAGGGAATCTGGTTCAAACGATGAAGGGGAAGAAAGATGACTGAGGAGAACCGCCGAGAGGCACAGAAGGTCGTCGTCATCGGACAGGGGTATGTCGGTCTGCCGGTCGCGATGCGGTCGGTCGCCATCGGCCATGAAGTCGTGGGTCTCGACCTCGATCCACGCCGTATCGACAGCCTCGGCGCCGGCAGCTCGCATGTCGATGACATCTCGGACGACGAGCTGCGTGCCGCGCTCGACTCCGGCCGCTACCGCGTGTCGTCCGACTACGCGGATGCAGCCGGCTTCGACGTCGCCGTGATCACCGTGCCGACGCCGCTTCGAGAGACACTTCCGGACCTCTCGTTCATCGAGAGCGCCGCGGTGTCCCTCGCGCCGCAGCTCACACGGGGAGCGCTCGTGGTTCTCGAGTCGACGACGTATCCGGGTACGACGCAGGAGCTGCTGATCCCGCTGCTCGAAGAGGGCTCCGGCCTGACCGCCGGCACGGACTTCTTCGCCGGCTACAGCCCCGAGCGGATCGACCCGGGCAACCCGACCTGGGGCCTGCAGGAGACGCCGAAGATCGTCTCGGGCATCGATCCGGAATCGCTCGCGAAGGTGTCGGAGTTCTATTCGGCGATCGTCGACACGATCGTGCCGGTGAGCTCCCCGAAGGAAGCCGAGATGGCGAAGCTCCTCGAGAACACCTTCCGTCACGTGAACATCGCTCTCGTGAACGAGCTCGCGGTCTTCGCTCACGCCCTCGGTGTGAACGTGTGGGAGTCGATCGACGCGGCCGCCACCAAGCCGTTCGGCTTCATGAAGTTCACGCCGGGTCCCGGCGTCGGCGGGCACTGCCTCCCGGTCGACCCGAGCTACCTGTCGTGGCAGGTGCGTCGCAAGCTCGGCAAGAGCTTCCGGTTCGTCGAGCTCGCCAATGACGTCAATGACCACATGCCCGAATACGTTCTGCAGCGGGTCAGCCGACGCCTCAACGAGGAGGGCAGCGCACTCAACGGCGCGCGCGTTCTGCTCCTCGGGCTCGCCTACAAGAAGAACACCGGTGACATCCGCGAGTCGCCGGCGCTTCCGCTCATCGAGCTGCTGCAGGATCAATCGGCGGTCGTGCATGCGGTGGACTCGCACGTCGAAGAGCACCATTGGCCTCGCACCGTCGAAAGGATCCCCGCCGCGGAGGTCGATTTCCACGCGTACGACGTCATCGTGCTCATCACGGATCACGACGACGTCGACTACGAGGTGCTCGAAGCGAGCGGTGTACCCGTCTTCGACACGCGCAACCGCCTGCGAGGCGAGGGCATCGAGCGCCTCTGACCTCGGTCATGCATGAAGCCGGGCGGTGCGACAGGATGTCGCACCGCCCGGCTTCTCTGTTGTGGCGGGAGTGATCAGCCGATCGTGTAGCGGGTGAGGGGCACAGCGCCCACCTCCCAGATGTTGCCGCTGAGCACCGGTGCGCTCGACACGGGTGCCACGATCCCGCACCCGGCGAAGATGCGCTCGGGTCCGAAGACGTTGCTCGTGACGATCGGTCGGTTGTTCGCCGCAGATGCTCCGACGTTGATGGTGCAACCACCGTCCTGCAGATAGTTGTCGCGGATGGTGATGGAGCCGAGCTTCGCGATCGACGAGTTCTGGGTGATCTGCACCGCAGCGTTCGTCGCGCCCTCCATCCGGTTGCCCTCGAGGAGGATCGATGCGCCGCCTTCGATCTGCACCGAGTCATCATGCGACGGCGTGCCACCGCGCAGCGGGTCCTTCTCCCAGTGGGAGTTGTCGTGCAGCCAGGAGTCGCGCACGACGACGTTGTCTCCGAGGACGCGGACGGGATCGACCACGCGGTGGATGTCCATCCGCAGCGCAGTGAAGTTGGAACCCACCAGGCCGTTCCATGCCGGGTCTTCCGATGCCGCGTAGACCTCGGAGTCCTGGATGGTGAACGGCTGACCCGAGTTGACGTTGGTGACGAGTCCGATGCTGCGCGCCGTCGAACCGCCGACGATGCGGGAGTTCTTGATCACGACGCCGGGCGCCTTGATCTCGATGATCCCTCTGACCTCCAGCCCGTCGACGACGGTGTTGGCCTTCGTGATCACGAGGTCGCCCTGGTGCACCTTCAGCGTCACGCCAGCGGGTACGCCGGTGGTGGCTGCCGTCGGGTGACCGGATTCGGGCACCGTCGGGTTGGCGGGCGGTGCGGGAGCCGGCGCAGGTGCGGGAGCCGGCGCAGGTGCCGGAGCGGGCGCCGGAGCCGGTGCCGGAGCCGGAGCCGGTGCCGGAGCGGTCGGCTTGGTCGTGGCAGTCGGCTTCGGGGCCGGAGCCGGCAGCTGCGCTGCCGCGTAGGACGACGAGTTCACCGCGGCCTTGAGCGACGGCGATCCCTTCGAGGTGTAGAAGGTCACCGCCCCCTTGCCCTCAGCCGAGATGCGCGAGCCCGACGTGTCCTTCGCAGACACTTCGCGGGCCGCAGAAGTGCCGATCTTGGCGGTTGCCTTGAGGGTCACCGTGGAGGTGCCCTTGGCTTCGAGCGTCAGGGTGAGCTTCTGGCCCGCCTTGATCTTCTCGGGCAGAGTGATGTACGACGAGATCGTCGACTGGGTCAGCGAGCGTCCGGTCCCGTTGATGCGCTTGATCGAGACCGAGACGGTCCCGTTCGGGTAGCTGCGGGCCTGAGCGACGTACGCACCGGTCTTTCCGGATCGGGCCTGCACAGATGTGTAGACGCCGCTCCCGGAACCGGGCAGCGAAGCGAGGGTGGTCGATGCTGTGACCTTCGCATCACGGATCGCGGTGCTTCCGACCGCGACGGTGGACAGCGAACCCGGCTTGATCGTGACCGAGGTCGCGGCGCTTGCGGGTGGAGCGAAGATCAGCCCTGCGGCGACGAGGATCGTCGAGAGCAGGAGAGCGACCAGAAGTCGGGCGCTTCGAGGGGTCGAGGTGGAGGATCGGGTTGAGCGGACGAGGGCAGGGTAAGAAATGTTATTCATAGGTGTCCAGCCGTTTCGGGGAGGGGCTGCGCCGAGGCACAGAGTTTGGCGGCTATCGCAGGCCATATTAGGTGGGTCGAACCTGTATGTCACCCGAGAATCTGGAATATTCCAGTAGACCCATGTCTTCAGGGCGATATATTCCGCATCCGGGTCCCCCCTGATACGCTCTTCGGCTCAGAGCTCGCCGGGCTTCATCGCCTCGGCATCGATCGCCCGTATGATGCGCAGCGTCGCCGTGTCCGGCTTCGGCTCCCCGTCCTGCGTCGCCTCCTTCGCCCGTCGCTGCGGCGCGTAGACCACGAGGGAGTGGAAGAGGAATCGCGCGAAGAAGGCGACGATGAGCGACAGCCCCGTCGCGAGCACGCTGGAGATATGCCAGGTCTCGACCATGAGCGCCATCACGGGGATCCGCAGTGCGGCTTCGACGTTGTTGAAGGTGAACGACGCGGCGAATCGGCCGCCCAGTCCGCGTGCGTCCGTGCGCATGTCCGCGAAGACGAACCGCTCCTGCAGGAGGAAGTTGCCGATGATCGTGACCTCGGCGCCGATGATCGCGGCCCATATATAAGGAACACCTGCGGCGGTGAGCAGCCACATGATCCCCAGGTTCGCGGCCGCGCCGATCACTCCGATGATCGCGAAGAGCGACATCTTGCCGAATCGGAGTCTGGCCAGGTGTGCCACGAAGGTCGCCCCCTGACGCAGGCTCGCCTTGGAGGTCCCGTGACGACGCTCGCCGAACTCCATCGGCACCTCGGCGATGCGGAGGTCCGTGCGAGCGAGGATCTCGAGGAGGATCTTGAATCCCTGCGGCTTGAGGGCGGCCAGGTCCAGACGCGACCGGTCGACGAGGAAGAACCCGGTCATCGGATCGGTGCTGCGGGCGAGACGGATCGGGAACATCGCCCGTGTCAGCCAGGTGGCCGCCCTGGAGACACCGAAGCGGACCGCCGTTCCCAAGCCGCTCGTGTCGCCGCCGCCGATGTATCTCGAGGCGGCGACGAGATCGGCGCCGCCTTCGCCGTGCCTTCCCAGGAGAACGGGAAGCAGCTCGGGCGGATGCTGCAGGTCGCCGTCCATGACGATGCAGAGATCGTGCTGTGCGGCCTCCAGCCCGACGACGACCGCTCCCCCGAGCCCACCGGTGTTGTCGGCCCGGTGGATCACGCGCACGGGCAGCGGAGCATCGGCTGCCACCCGCTCGACCTCGGCGGCCGTGCTGTCTGTGCTGTCGTCGACGAACAGGATCTCGGCGTCGTACGCGGCGAGCGCGAGCGCGGTGCGGGCCACCAGTTCAGCGACGTTGTCGCGTTCGTTGAAGGTCGGCACGATGACGGTGACCGCTGTCCCCACTGTCCGCCCCCTTCGCCTGTACCGGCATCACTGCGGACTCCATAGTTCCATGTGTTCCTATGCGTCGGGAAACCGCGACCTGCTAGAGTGACGGGATGCGGCTGTGGGAGTCGCTGGGCGGATGGGGATCCGCCTCTGGGGAAATACTGATCTGGGGAGATCATGGGGACGCGCATCGGCTATGCCGTGGGTGCTTTCGACCTGTTTCACGTCGGGCATCTCAACCTTCTTCGTCACGCCAAGCAGCACTGCGACATTCTCGTCGCCGGTGTCGTCAGCGATGAGATGCTGCGGCAGGTGAAGGGCATCGAGCCCGTCATCCCGACCGTTGAGCGGGCGGAGATCGTCCGTCACATCTCGTTCGTCGATGATGTGTACGTCGAGACCACGCCGTCGAAGATGGATTCGTGGCGAGACGTGCAGTTCACGCACTTCTTCAAGGGCGACGACTGGCGGGGCACCGAGAAGGGCCTACGGCTCGAGAGGGAGTTCGGGGAGGTCGGCGTCGAGGTCGTGTACTTCCCGTACACCGCGCACACGTCGAGCTCGTCGCTGCGTCGTGCGCTCGATGCGATCAGCGCAGGCGCGACCGTCGGCGGCGCTCCTGCGCTCGCGACGCGCTGACTGCCCCTGACTGACGGCGGGGCGGGCCCGGGCCGGACCCTGCCGTCAGTCAGTTCGCGACGCCGAGCAGGCTGCGCGCCATCCGTGCGACGTGCGGCGGCGTGTGCGCACCGAGCCAGACCGTCCATTGCAGCGCCGGCTCCGCGCACGTCCACTCGACGCACCAGGAGTGCACCGCGTTCGCGAGGCGCTCGCCTTTCGCATGCTGACGGGCACCGTCACCGCGCAGCAGCCACCGCACGGACACTCCCTCGGGCACGTCGATGTGGCGGAACTGGATGCGAGCGGCCGCCTCGATGAGGATGACCCCCTCGGCATCCCACGGCATGCGAGCGGCGATGGCAGCGATGGCCCCGGCATCGGTCGAATCACCCGCGATCAGCACGACTCCCTCGATGTTCTCCCAGTCCGGATCCTCGAGGTGCTCGCATGCGCTGTTCATACGCCCGAGTATAGGTAAGGGTACCCTTATCTTTCAATGGCGGATCAGTCGCATCGCCGCATCCGCCGTCTCGGCGCCTGCCCAGCCGAGCGGCTCTACGCTGGATACATGACTTCTCCTGCAGACTCCGCCATCACGATGTTCGGTGCCGATTGGTGCCGCGACTGCATCCGCACCAAGAAGCAGCTCGACTCCCTCGGCGTGGAGTACACCTATGTCGACCTCGTCGCCGACCCCTCCGCGGCCGACGTCGCGAAGGAGATCTCCGGTCGCACGAACATCCCCGTCGTGGTCTACCCCGACTCCTCGCACCACGTCGAGCCGTCGAACGCGGACGTCGAGTCGAAGCTCCGCGAACTCTCCCTGATCTGACCTGAAGCGGCCTCGTCGCGCACCGATACACTGGCGCGATGAGCACCGCGGCTCGGCCCGAACGGGCGTCCGTCCGCCTGCCCGTTCGCACGGTCGCCCTGTACGCGATCGGCTCGCTCGGCACAGGCGGCTATGCCACGCTGCCCGGGCTCGTGCTGACGTACTTCCTGACCGACAATCTCGGCGTCGCCGCACTCGCGGCCGGTCTCATCGTGACCGCGGCGAAGATCTGGGACGTCATCATCGACCCCCTGATCGGCGCAGCCTCGGACCGCCAGTACGCGAAGACCGGTTCGCGTCGCGGACTCATGGTCGTCGGCGCTCTGACGCTCCCCGTGTTCTTCGCGTTGACCTTCGCGGTGCCGCCGGCGTGGGGGCCCCTCGCCGGCGCGGTGTGCGTGCTGCTCGCGTTCCTCGCCACCGCGACGTCATTCAGCCTGTTCCAGGTGCCTTACGTCGCGCTGCCCGCCGAGCTGACGTCAGGGTACGACGAGCGCACCCGCCTGCTCGGGTGGCGCGTGGTCGTGCTCACCGCATCCATCCTGCTCTTCGGCGCCGGCGGACCCGAGTTGAGACGCGCGACCGCCGACCCCGTCACGGGATACCTGCTGATGGGCGTGGTCGCCGGTGTGGTCATCGGCATCGGCATGCTCATCGCATCGCGGACAGCCGATGCGGCCGCGCGGAGCATGGCCGCGGCTGACCGACCGAAGGCCCTCGTCCCCGTGGGCTTGCGTGAGCAGTACGCTGCGGGCCTGCACACGTTGCGTCGCAGCCAGCCCTTCCGCGCACTGCTCGGCACGTTCCTCCTGCAGGCGCTCGCCACCGGCACGATGCTCGCCGGCGCGCAGTACGTGGCCACTTGGGTGCTGCGCTCGGAGGACGCCGTCACGCTGGTCTTCCTGGCACTCGTCGGTCCCGCCCTGGTGGCGACGCCCGGCTGGACGATGGTGGCGCGACGCCTGGGCAAGGAGCGGGCGTTCGCGATCGCGAGCGGGGTCTTCCTGACCGCCGCCGCATCGCTCGTCGTCGCGGTCTGGACGCCGGGAGCATGGATGTACGGCTCGATCGCGGTGGCGGGCATCGCCTACGCCGGGCTGCAGTCGCTGCCCATGGCGATGCTCCCCGACGTGATCTCGCACGATGAGCGGCATAGCGGGCGCGGGCAGGCGGGCACCTTCACGGGAGTGTGGACGGCGGGAGAGACCATCGGGTTCGCGCTCGGAGCGAGCGCTGTGTCCCTCACCCTCGCCGCGACGGGCTACGTGTCGAGCGTCGCAGGTGCCACAGCCTCACAACCGGATGCCGCGATCACGGGCATCGTGCTGGCGTTCAGCATCCTCCCCTCGTTCCTGATGGCAGCGAGCCTGCTGACGCTCCGCCACTACCGTCTGCGTCGCGCCGACATCGACACCCGACCGGAGTACGCGACATAAGCTGGGATCCCGTCCGAAGGAGACGCCGATGACTTCTGCGACAACGCCCGCCGCTTCGACGGCGAGCCCCGAGCTGGGCGAGGCCGAACGCACTCGCCTCGACACCGCGATCGAGGACCTGCACGCCGGCACCCGAACCTGGGCAGCGCTGACACTGGCTCAGCGGGTCACGCTCCTGCGGGCCGTCCGCTCGAGCGTCGCCGCCGCTGCTGAGGACTGGGCGCACACCGCAGCCGCCTCGAAGGGCCTCGACGCCCGGCATCCGCTGCGTGGCGAGGAATGGCTCAGCGGTCCCTACAGCGTTCTCGGCGCCCTCGACGCCTACATCGAGACCCTCGCGCGCCTCGCGCACGGCACCAATCCGCTCGACGGGATCACGATCGACCGCGCCCCCGGTGGACGCACCCGCGTGCATGCCTTCCCTCTCACGGGCCTCGATCGGTTCCTGCTCTCGGGCTACACGAGCGAGGTCTGGCTCGAACCCGGGGTGACCCCGAACGGCGCACGCGCCGCGGCCGGACTGGCCCAGCGCACACCCTCGGAATCGGGAGGCGTGGGGCTCGTGCTCGGCGCCGGCAACATCACCTCGATCCCCGTGCTCGACGTGCTCTACGAACTGCTCGCGCACAATCGCACGGCGCTGCTCAAGGTCAATCCGACCCAGGATGCGCTGGTGCCCGTCTACAAGCGGGCGCTCGCACCGCTCATCGGCCCAGGACTGCTGCGCATCACCCGTGGCGGGCCCGAGGTCGGCACCTACCTCACCGGCCATTCCGGCCTCGCGCACGTGCACATCACCGGATCGGCCGCGACCTTCGACACGATCGTGTGGGGCACCGGAGCTGCCGCCACCCGGCGACGCCGTGAGGACCGCCCGCTGCTGAAGAAGCCCATCACCGCCGAGCTCGGCGGAGTATCGCCCATCATCATCGTGCCGGGCGAGTGGACCGACGCCGATCTCACGTACCAGGCCGAGCACGTCGCCACCATGCGCCTGCAGAACAGCGGCCACAACTGCATCGCCGGGCAGGTCGTCATCATGTCCTCCGACTGGGCGCAGGCCGATGACTTCCGGGCGGCGCTCCGCCGCGCCTATGCGAACGCTCCGGAACGACCGATCTGGTACCCGGGCTCCCCCTCGCGGATGCACCTCGCGACCGACGCGTACCCCGATGCCCTCGTGCTCGGCGACAGGGTGCTGGTCGAGGTCTCCGAGGGCGACGACGCCACGGCGCTGCAGAGCACCGAGTACTTCGCCCCGGTGCTGGGCGTCGTCTCGCTCGCCGGAACCGGTCAGGAGTTCCTCGACTCGGCGGTGGCCTATGCGAATGACCGGCTGCAGGGGACCCTCGGGGCGAACCTGCTCATCGAGCCGTCGACCGAGAAGGCCCTCGGCGCCGGATTCGACCGTGCCATCGCCGCCCTGCGCTACGGGTCTATCGCGATCAACGGCTGGACCGCCTTCGGCTTCATCACCCCGACGATGACCTGGGGAGCATTCCCCGGCAGCACGATCGCCGACGTCGGCAGCGGCATCGGAGTGGTCCACAACGCGCTCCTTCTCGACCGCGTCGAGCGCTCGGTGATCCGCGGACCGTTCCGTCCCTTCCCCCGGTCGCTCCCGGTGGCGAATGGCGGCGGACGCCTCAGCATCCTCCCGAAGCCGCCGTGGTTCGTCTCCGCGCGCACGGGGGCGACGGTCAGCGAAGGACTCACGCGATTCCGCGCCGACGGCGGTCTGATCCGGCTGGTGAAGACGCTGACTGCGGCTCTGCGCGCCTGACGCACTCCCTGCGGCCGCGAGCCGTCAGGCCGAGAAGCGGTCGGTCGCTGCACGCAGCGCTCGCTGGATGCCGGGCTCCGTCGCCGAGTGACCCGCGTCGTCGACCACGACGAACTCCGCCTCCGGCCAGGCCACGTGTAGATCCCACGCCGTCATCATCGGCGTGCACACGTCGTGGCGTCCCTGCACGATGACCGTCGGGATATGGCGGATGCCGTCGACACCGTCGATCAGCTGACCCTCGCTCCACCATCCGCGATTCACGAAGAAGTGATTCTCGATCCGGGCGAAGGCGATAGCCGTGTCCGGGTCTGACATCGCCTCGATCTGCGCGGCGTCCGGGCGAAGGGTCACGGTCGACGCCTCCCACCGTGACCAGGCCACCGCCGCCGGACCATGCACCGCAGGGTCGGCGTCGAACAGACGCCGGTGGTAGGCCTCGATCATGTGCGAGCGCTCGAGCACCGGAATCGGAGCGATGAACTCCTCCCACAGGTCGGGGAACAGCGCGGCGGCCCCGCCCTCGTAGAACCATTCGAGCTCTGCGCGCCGAAGGGTGAAGATGCCTCGCAGGATCAGCTCGCTGACGGCATCCGGATGAGCCTGCGCATAGGCGAGTGCGAGCGCGCTACCCCACGATCCCCCGAACACCTGCCACTGCTCGACGCCGAGGTTCTTGCGCAGCAGCTCGATGTCGGCGATCAGGTGCGCGGTGGTGACGAAGCGGAGGTCGGCGTCCGGCGCACTCGCGTGCGGGGTGCTGCGCCCGCAGCCCCTCTGGTCGAGCAGCACGATGCGGTAGACCTCCGGGTCGAAGAATCGTCGCTGCCAGGGCGAGGTGCCACTGCCCGGTCCGCCGTGGAGGAAGACCACGGGCTTGCCCTCGGGGTTCCCGCTGACCTCCCAGTATATGCGGTGTCCGTCACCGACGAGCAGCTCGCCCGTCTCATGGGGCTCGATGGGCGGGTACAGCGCGTCCAGGTCCATCGCGCCTGCCTACAGCTCTCCGCCGGACACGGTCAGCGGCTGCTCACAGACGTCCAGACCGTTGGTGTATCCCTGGGCGAACCAGGCCTTGCGCTGCACACTCGTGCCGTGCGTGAAGCTCTCGGGATTGACGGTGCCGGACGACTGCTGCTGGATGTTGTCGTCGCCGACGGTGTTCGCGGCGTTCAGGGCGTCCTCGAGCTCCGCCTCGGTCGGCGGCAGGAGGTAAGGAACCCCGTCGGGGTCCTTCTCCTTCGTCATCTGCCCGATCCACGCACCCGCATAGCAGTCGGCCTGCAGCTCGACGCGCACGCCGTTGCTGTCCGGCCCCGTGCCGTTGTTCGGGTACCTGTCCATGACGCCGGTGATGTACTGGATGTGGTGTCCCCACTCGTGCCCGACGATGTACAGCTGGGCGAGGTTGCCGGCGGATGCTCCGAACTGCTGCTCCATCAGATCGAAGAACGTGGGGTCGATGTAGACCGTCTCATCCGGCGGGCAGTAGAAGGGACCGACCGCGTTCGACGCGGTGCCGCAGGCGGTCGAGGTCGCTCCATCGACCACGATCAGCTGCGGCGGCCGATACGGATCGATGTAGTCCTCCCAGTAGCCGTCGAGCGCGAGCTGGGATGCGGCGACACGGCAGTCGACGTTCTCGTTGGCATCCTCGCCGGTCTGGCAGTTCTCGATCACACTGCCCCCCTGCGGCTCCGTCCCGCCACCGGTCGTGCCGCCGCCCAGGAGGCCGGTCAGATCGATGCCGAGCAGGGGTCCGGCGATCAGGGCGATGATGCCGAGCAGGCCGACGCCGCCCGCTCCGGCGACGACGGCACCACGGCCACGTCGGCGGGCCGTGTTGCCGGAGACGTCTGCGTCAGGGTTGAAGGTCATGCCACGAGGGTACTCTGCACCACGGGCTCGCACCGTCGTAGGCTCGAGGCATGACGACCACCATCACGCTCACGGGTGCGGGCGGACAGATCGGCTACGCACTGCTCTTCAGGATCGCCGCGGGAGACCTGCTGGGCCCCGACGAGAAGGTACGGCTGCGGCTGCTGGAGATCCCTCAGGGGCTCGGCGCCGCCGAGGGTGCGGCCCTCGAACTGCAGGACGGCGCCTTCGGACTGCTCGAGCACGTCGAGGTCACGGACGACCCGGCCGTCGGCTTCGACGGGTGCGATCTCGCTCTGCTCGTCGGCGCGAGACCGCGCGGGCCGGGCATGGAGCGCGGAGACCTGCTCGCGGCCAACGCCGGCATCTTCGGTCCCCAGGGTGCCGCGATCGCCGCCCATGCCGCGGATGGCGTGCGGGTCACGGTGGTCGGCAACCCGGCGAACACGAACGCGCTGATCGCGTCGGCCTCGGCGGACGGCGTTCCGGCCGAGCGATTCGCGGCGCTCACCCGGCTCGACGAGAATCGCGCCAGAGCCCAGCTGGCACAGACGCTCGCCGTGCCGGTCGACACCGTGCGACGTGTGCCGATCTGGGGCAATCACTCCGCGACGCAGTTCCCCGACGTCTCGCACGCGACCGTCGGCGGCAGGCCCGTCGCGGATGCGCTCGAGGCCATCGTCGGCGATGTGCCCACGTGGCTCGAGCAGACCTTCATCCCCCGGGTCGCGAAGCGAGGTGCCGAGATCATCGAGGTGCGCGGCTCATCGTCCGTCGCCTCCGCCGCGAACGCCACGATCGAGCATGTGCGCGACTGGGTGCGCGGCACCGACGACTGGACCTCGGCCGGCGTGGTCTCGCATGGCGAGTACGGCGTGCCCGCCGGCCTGATCTCGTCGTTCCCCGTGCGGTCGGTCGACGGAGAATGGCAGATCGTCGAGGGGCTCGAGGTCAGCGAGTGGGCCCGCACGCGCATCGACGCCTCGGTGGCCGAGCTCGTCGAGGAACGGGACGCGGTCACAGCCCTCGGGATGCTCTGAAAGGTCACCGCTCCGGCTCCGCGCAGGGCAGAATGGATGCCGGAGGTGCGCGATGAGCGAGACGATCGATCCCATGAAGGCGACGGCATCCGTCGACGAGGCCCTGACGAGCCCGCTGCATCTGCCGCACGCGGCTGCGGAGTGCCCCAAGTGCTTCACAGAACTGCAGCAGAATCGCGACTTCTGGCTCGCACGCCCTGACGGTTCACGTCTGGTCGGGCTCGTGGTCTCCCGCGAGGGCATGCCCTCGGTGGTCGAGCAGCGCGACGATCTCACACGTTTCGGGGTGCCGATCGAAGGATTCCGGCACCCCGCTCCCGACATCCTCGAGAGCTGGAGCGATCGGCTGTCGCGATTGATCAGCACACTGAAGCCCGGTGACGTCCTGGTCGTGGCGAACATCAACGCTCTCGGCCGCGACTCCGAAGAGGGCGCGCGTACCGCCAAGGAGCTGCGTCGCCACGGCATCATCGTCAAGGTGCTGAGTCACGACGCGCGTCATCTGGCCGACGCCACGCGCTGAGCTCGCGGGTTCACATGTCTCGCGCTCAGAAGTCTCCCGAGCGAAGTCGAGCGAGAGTTCCCGCTCCGATCTCGGCGCGGGCTGCGGGGCGTTTCCCGTAGAAAGAGACGAGTTCCGCGAGGATCACCGGATCACTCGCGAGATCGCGCGTCGCCCACGAGGATGGTCGCGTCGTCGTCGTACGGACGACCACGCGATCGCCCTCCAATGATGCAGCCGAGATCTCATCCCAGGCCGCATTCACGCGGTTGCGTGGAATCCGCAGCTCGACCCCGTCACGACGCAGGGTGAGGCGATGGCCGTCGAGAGGACGGAACCACGAGCGCACGCCGACGGTGAGCAGGATCAGCCCGATCACCGGCACGCCCAGCAGAGTCAGTATCGTCATCCGTTCGGCAGGAACGGTGAAGATGCTCCACGCCCATCCGGCGAGGAGCAGCGCTCCGGCTGCGACGAACGCGCGCAGCGGCCAGACGACCTCCGCCGCACCGCCGAACACGACCGTCGATCCGTCGACCGCAACCCGTACGACCCTCACTCGTTCGATCCGGAGATGAGCGGTCAACAGCCACGCCGCGACGCCGACCGCCAGCACGACCCCCGATCCGAGGAGCTTCATGGCCGGGGCGGGGTCAGCCAGCAGTGTCACCGCATAGAAGACGACTGCTGCCGTGAGCACGACGCCGAGCACCACCAGCCCCGTCGTCGACCCCTTCTGGCCCTGCCATCCGGCATGGCCGGGAACCCAGACGGTCTCCGCGGTCTTCTCCTGCCCCATCACCCGAACAGACCCTTCCACGCCTTCCCGACGCCGTCACCGACGTCGCCGACGAAATCGGTGGTGTTCTCCCACGCGTCCTCGGCGAAGTCCGTGGTCGCGTCCCATGCGTTCTCCATCCCTGCATCGATGGACTCCCGCACGTCCTGCGGCACCCAGCTCTCGTACGCCCAGACAGCGCCGGCGCCCACTGCCACCGCTGCCCCGCCGACGACGACCGCAGTGCCCCAGACCGGCAGAGTGATCACGCCCGCCGCGGCGAGAGCCGCGACGCCGGCGGTGGCAGCGATGCCGCCGATGACACCGCCGCCGATCTCCACAGCAGTGGAGGAGGGGTCGTCACCTGTGGACATGTCGGAACCCAGGTTCCAGATGTCGATGCCCCAACCCACGACCGGCAGCGCCTTGCCCGCTCGGGAGAGTCGCCGAGCGAGGTCTTCCGCCTCGTCCGCCGCCCAGCGCATTCCGCCGGGGTTGGCCGCCTCCGCAGCCGCCTTCACAGCCGGGTTCCCGGACCGCAGCTCGCGCACGAAGTCGGAGGCCCCGAGGCGGAGATCCTCCGCATGGGAGACAAGGTCGGTCGCCGTCGTCTTCCACGCGAGCGCCTGCCCTTCGAGGTAGATCTTCGGAGCCTCACCGCCCGCCTCGTGGAGCCCGGCGAGGATCTTCTGTGCGGTGGACTGCGTCGGGAGCCCATCGAGGAAGCCGTCGAGATTCTCGCTGATCCAGACTTCGAGCTCGCCCCACCACGAACCGACGTCCTCGGCGATCTTGTTGTACAGGTCGATGCGGTCGAGGTGCTGCTGCCACTCATCCCAGTACGGATCGTCGCGCGTCGCAGGACACACGGGAATCAGGGAGACCGGCCGACCGATCACCATTCCGTTCACGGGGAGCCCCTCGCCGCGGGCCTTCTCCCGATGCGCGGCGAAGTCCTCCTTCATCCGCTCCAGCTGGCCGGCGTACGAGCGCAGCTTCTCCGCCGCGTCGCGCGCCAACCCTGCGATCTCGTCCGCCGCGTCCGTGGTCCGCGACAGGATGGTGACGTAATCGTCAGCCGATTCGCCGTACCAGTGCGATCGCACGCCCGTGGGGATGAAGCTCGTCGTGCGGGACGAACCGTCGGCCGCGTCTTTCAGACCGGGATCGAGCCACTCCGCAGCCGCCCGCACCTGCGCGGCGTCACCATGGGTGGTCGTGTCGATCGTCATCAGAGGTCCTCGACGATCGTCGCGACCGGGGTGAGCTGATCGATCACGTCCTGCTCGTTCGTCGCAGAATCCTGTGCGATGGCACGGACGATCTCTCCGAGCGTGCCGTTGATCCGGTACAGCGCGTCGACGCCGTCACCGACCCGCATCATGATCGCCGCCACCGCATCGGAAGCGAGGCCACCGTCGACGGCGGTCGGAATGGCGGCGAGCTTGCCTTCGATCGCCTCCACGGCCTCCTCATGCATGCTCGCGTGGACGGCCATGACCTCCGGGTCCATCGCGATGCGAGTCATGCGATCGCCCCGTCCCGTCGATACGACGCGGGCACATCGAGATCGAAGATCACGACGTCGTACGGCTGCGCGCGTTTGATCTCCGCGAGGTCCTCGGTGCGCACCAGGATCCACGGCTGCCGTTCGCCCGCAAGCGTCAGCAGCCGGTCGAGCGCCGTGTATGCGAGGAGAGCGAGTCGCCCGTCCTTCAACTCCCTGATCTCGACGAGCTGCGCCTCCGGAGTCGACGTCACGCTCAACGGCAGATACAGCACGGGCGGCACCATCGGCTGAGACGGCGTTAGGGGTTCGAAGGTCATGACGGCCTCTCTCTCGGTCCTACTGGTAGCTCGGCGGCACCCACAGCAGCTGGGCGGCGACCAGCCCGCGGTCTCGGCTGACGATCTGGGCACGCCCCGGAATGGCCGGGATCGCCTTGACCTTGCCGATCAGCTGACCCTCCTCGGGGTTTCCCGAGAGCAGGATGCCGGTGGCGCCCAGGTCGGTCATCCGCTGGATGATCGGATCGTAGGCCGCGCGGCTGGCTCCGCCGGTGCGACGCGTGAGGATCACGTGGAGCCCGAGGTCGGCGGCCTGCGCGAGCAGAGGTGCGAGCACAGCGACCGGATTGCCCTGCGACGTCGCCACGAGGTCGTAGTCGTCGATCAGCACGAAACCTTCGGCGCCCTTCCACCACGACCGGGAGCGCAGCTGGTCGGGCGTGACATCGGCGCCGGGGATGCGGCTCTGGAAGAACTGCGCGAGCTCGCTCATCCCGCCCTCGGTCATCTCGTGCGACGTGAGGTAGGCGCCGAGATACTCCTGCGGGATCTCGCCCAGCAGCGCTCGGCGATAGTCGACGACGAAGATCTTCGCCTCCGTCGGGCCGTAGAGACGCGTGATCTCATGCACGACGCCACGGAGCATCGACGACTTGCCCGAGTCGGCGTCGCCGTAGAGGTAGAGCAGAGGCTCTTCGAGCGGATCGATCGAGAACGGGGCGAGGTTGGCCTCGTCGATTCCCAGCAGGATCTCGCGGGGTTCCGAGCCGTCGGTCGAAGCGGCGGCGGCGACCGCTCGCAGATCGGCGTGGCTGATGCGCGACGGCAGCAGACGAAGCTTCGGACCCGCGGGGCCGTGCCACGCTGATGCCACCCGGGTGACCAGGTCGTCGATGCCGTCGGCCAGCGAGGAGGCGTCATCGACACCGTCGATGCGCGGCAGTGCGGTCAGCATCTGCAGGCCGTTCTCGTTGAGTCCGCGGCCCGGGATCGACGTGACGTTCTCGGCGGCCTTGCGGTTGACCTCGGAGTCGGTCGGATCGCCGAGGCGCAGCTCGATGCGGGTGCCGATGAGGTCCTTGATGTTGGCTCGGACCTCCATCCAGCGCGACGCCGTGATGACGATGTGCACACCGTAGGTGAGGCCGCGCGCGGCGATCGCCTGGATCTGGGGTTCGAGCATCTCGAACTCGGCACGCAGGGTTCCCCAGCCGTCGACCAGGAGGAAGATGTCGCCGTAGCCGTCGTCGGCGAGTCCCTGGGCGCGGCGCTGGCGGTAGGTGTCGATCGAGTCGATGCCGTTCTGACGGAAGTACACCTCGCGGGCGTTGAGCAGGCCCGTGACCTCGGCCACCGTGCGACGCACGATGTCGGGTTCCGAACGCGTGGCCACCCCGCTGATGTGCGTGAACCGCTGCAGGCCGGTGAAGCTGCCGCCGCCGAAGTCGATGACGAAGAACTGCACCTCCTGCGGAGTGTGCGTGAGCGCCAGCGCGACCAACGTGGTGCGGGCGAGGGTGCTCTTGCCGCTGAGCGGAGCGCCCACGATCGCCATGTGACCGGCCGCCCCTCCGAGCGAGATCGCGAGGTTCTCGCGTCGCTGTTCGAGCGGCACGTCGACGATTCCCAGCGGCACGGTGAGTGCGCCGGCGCCCCGCCAGCGCGGGGAGATGAGACCGAGGGCGGGGTCTTCGACGAGGTCGCCGAACAGCTGGTCGAGCGTCGCGGGCGTCTCGAGCGGCGGGAGCCACACCTGGTGGGCGGCCGGTCCTCGGCCACTCATCGTCTCGACGGCGATCTCGAACGTGTTGCGCTTCTCCTCGGGCTCGGCGTCGACGACGACCTCAGGCTCGTCGACGGGCGTCTCGGCCCGCCACACGGGTGCTGCGGTGAAGAGCTCGACCGCTGTCGACCCGGTGCTCTGCGCAGAGCCCGATGCCGCGCGGCGCCGACGGCGGGGCGGGGGCCCGGACACATAGGCGGCGCGGAACTGCGTCATGGTCTCGGTGTCGGACTTCAGGATTCCGGCACCGGGCTGAGTGGGCAGGTGGTACGCGTCAGGAACTCCGAGCACGGTGCGCGACTCGGCGGCCGAGAACGTGCGGAGGCCGATCCGGTACGACAGGTGCGTGTCGAGACCGCGCAGCTTGCCCTCTTCCAGGCGCTGCGAGGAGAGCAGCAGGTGCACCTGGAGCGAACGTCCGAGGCGACCGATGTTGACGAACGTGTCGACGAACTCCGGCTTCGCCGACAGCAGCTCCGAGAACTCGTCGGCGACGATGAGCAGAGCGGGAAGCGGAGCGAGGTCCGTTCGTCCGCCACGGCGGGCCTTCTCGTAGTCTGCGACGTTGGCGAAGGGCCCCGTCGCCCGCAGCAGCTCCTGACGGCGGACCATCTCGCCCTGCAGCGCATCCTGCATACGATCGACCAGCGAGATCTCCTCGCCGAGGTTCGTGATGATCGCCGAGACGTGGGGCATGTCCGCCATACCGGCGAAGGTGGCACCACCCTTGAAGTCGACCAGCACGAAGTTGAGCTGCTCGGGAGAATGCGTCATCGCCAGCGCGAGCACGAGCGTGCGGAGGACCTCGGACTTGCCCGAACCCGTCGCACCGATGATGAGGCCGTGCGGGCCCATGCCCTGCTGGGCCGATTCCTTGATGTCGAGGATCAGAGGGCTGCCGTCTTCGGTCTGCCCGATGGGCACCCGGAGACGGTCGCGCTCGAGACGCGGAGCCCACGCGGCATCGAGATCGAGATCGCGGACGTCGGGAAGGCCGAGCAGCTCGACGAGCTCCGCCTGATCGGTCGCGCTCTTCTTCTTCGCGACGGTCGTGCCACCCGCGTAGAGGGCGATGAGTCGACGCGCTGTCGCCTCGGCCTCGACGATGCTGATCGAGTCTGCTTCGAACGGACGCGCGGGAACCTGCAGGCTGACCAGCTCGGCTCGGCGACCCTTGTCCCCCGGCTCGAACGCGATGCGCAGGGCGTTCGGATCGTCGAGATCGCCCCACCGTGAGGGGAGGTCGATCACGGTCACACCCTGCACGCCGTCGCCGCTGACGAGCGCGTCGTTGAAGGAGGTGCTGACCCCATCGGTCAGGATGACGATGTGCGGCACCTTGGCACCGGATCCGTCACGCGCGAAACGCGACCGCTCCCTGACCTCGGCCGGAAGCATCTCCTCGAGCTCCGACAGCTGAGAGCCGATCATGCGCGCAGCGCCGAGCCCGTCCCTGACCGTGCGCGAGTGCGTGTGCGGCATCCACTTCGCCCACTCCCACTGCGGGAGCACCGCCGCGTCCGCCGCGATGACGACCTGCACCGTGTCGGGATCGTGCATCGTCGCGAGGTGCAGCAGGATGGCGCGCGCGAGGCCGCGGGACTCGGTCTCGTCTCCCGTGATCTCGACACGGGCGTAGTCGCGCAGCGTGATGCCGAGCGAGAGGTTCTTCTGGATCTCGTGCGTCAGCATGAAGCGGTGCGCGGCAGAGGCGGCGACCGGGTCGAGCTGGGCGAGCGGCGGCAGCTCCGGTGCCTCGAGCGAGATGCACAGCGGCTGGTCGCTCGTGCCGACACGTACCGTCAGGAAGTCGGGATCGTTCATCCCGCGTTCCCACACCCTGGTGCGCTCTTCGGCGATGTACGGCAGCGCCGACGGTGCGGGGAGGTGCCAGTTCGCGGCACGGCGCTGCTGGCGAGCCGCGACCCGCACGGTCTGACGCAGCTCGGTCAGGTAGGCGAGATACTCACGGCGCGAGCCGAGCGTCGCGGCCTGCCGCTGGGATCGCTGACGCCATCCGTTCACCGCCACGAAGCCGAGCGACGACAGCAGGAACATCCCGCCGGTGAGCAGTCCGGTCACCGACTGGTTCGACATCGTGACCATGACGATCGCGCCCACGCTGCCCAGCATCGGCAGAAGGGATCCGAGGATTCCCATACCGCCGTCATTGGGCTGCAGCTCGGGCGGCGCCTGGACGGGGAGCTTTCCGGAGGGGACTCGGGGCGGCGCGAGACGGGGTCCTGTCATGCTCTCTCTCCGGCGCTGCTGTCGGTGGCCAGCAGGAGGCTGATGGTGAAGCTGCGATTGCCGATGCGCACCCGGTCGGCATCGTCGAGCAGAACGCGCTCGCCGGCGACGAGCTCGGTCGTCTGCCCGTCGTCGGATCGGATGTCGGACCCGTTGGTGGAGCCGAAATCGGTCACCCAGGTTCTGCCGCGCGAGTGCTCGAGCCGGAGGTGCGTCTTCGACACCGAGGAGTCGGGGTCGGTCACGGTCACCAGCCGATCGTCGTGCACACTCGCCACCGGCGCGCGACCGATGTTCGCCGCCAGAGGGAGCCCCAGCTGCACGCGCTGGCCGGTGTCGAAGATCAGGAGCAGCGCCCCGGATTCGGATGCCGGAGTCGGAGCATCGGAATGCTGCGCAGCCGCCGGGGCGACGGTGAAGAGCGGCTTGTCGTCACCCTGGGCCGCGGGGGCGGGCTTCTCGGTGCGGTGCGAGGCCGCGCGGGCGTCGGTGGGCTCGGAGTCCTCGTCGACGACGGACGGATGGGCACCGAGAGGCACGACCTGCGGAGGAGCGAGCGGAGTGGCGACCTCGGCGACCGTCACCTCCTGCGGCGCATCGGCGGGCGCCCGAGGCGGGACGGCGACGACGACCGTGCCGGCCACGCGATCGGCCCACGATTGACGACGTCCGCCACGGTCCCATGCGCTCGAGGCGACGACGACCCAGCTGCCGACCGCGACGAGGAAGCCGGCGCCGGTGATGATCCCCCGCACGAACTGGCGCCCCACGCCGGGCGAGTACGGCCGGTCGCCGCGAGACGCGCGCAGACGCAGCACGGCGTTGCCCAGGGTGAGTCCTGTGCGCGCTTCGAGCACGCACAGGAAGATCGCGAGCTCGGCGACCGTGAGGCCGGCCAGCAGCATGCTGCGAGTGGTGATGAGGACGATGGACGCGGCGAGGATGACGGCGGCGCTGTCGAGCGTGAAGGCGGCGATCCGCGCCCCGGTTCCCGCGGGCGAGCCGACGAAAGCCGGACCGAGCCCGTCTTCGGGTCGTCTCGCCCTGGCGCGTGTCGAGACGATCGGAGTGGGGCTGGGAGGCGCGGATGCGGACCGGAGGGGCGCGCCGTCGACACCGGGGGCCGCGGCGATCAGCGCCGGCGGGAGCGCAGGGACCTCCCCGAGCTGGCCGGGTCCGGGCTGGACGGGCGGGATCGCTCCACCGCCCGGCCAGGACTGTGGTTCACCGTTCCCGCTCATCCGGCCATCATTCCACGAACGAGGGACAGCACATTCGCGTAGAGCAGCGCCGCGGGAAGGGCGAGGGCGACGGCGAGCCATTCGAAGGCGTCACCGAAGCGCGACCAGATGAGCGAGCTCGCACCGCGGGAGACGGGGATGATCACGGCGACCGCCGCGAGGCCCACCGCGAACAGGACGGCGGCGCCGAGCACCTGGAAGCCGGAGCCCAGCGCTGCGGCCGCCTGCAGCCCGGCGACCACGGACACCACCGCCGCCGCCGCACGCGGGAGCCAGCGGAGGATGCGCGACGTCGTGTGCCGAGGGGTCAGGAGGAGTGCGAGCGCGACGCAGACGAGGAGTGCGATACCACCCGAGATCACGAAGGGGTCGTCCGGCCACGGGCGCAGGAAGGCGAGAGGAGCCATGAGCGCGGCGACGACGCTGAGCACCGCCGTTCCGGCGATGAGCCGGGCCGAGGAGTCATCGACGACGGCGATGATGCGCTCGGGCCGGAGCAGCCCGACCGACTCCGGGATCGCTCCTCGGACCGTCCACCGGCTGGTCATGAAGTGCTTGTAGTCGATGAAGTACCCCTCCGGGAGGTTCACCAGGCTGCTGGGCAGTGCGCGCAGCCCGAGCGGCACGAGTCCGAGAGAGATGGCTGCGGCCTCGGCGGGGCCCCATCGCAGCAGCAGCGAGAGCCCCCAGACCGCCGCGAGACCCACGAGGAGCACCGTCGCCGTTCCGGCGGCCGCGCGCATCGGACGGGCTCGCGCAGAGACGGCGATGACCGAAGTGGTGATGCCCGCGGCGAGGAACCCGGATGCGGCAGAGAGGTGCGCACTCGCGTCGAGCTGAGCCGGGATCAGGAGCGCTCCGGCCGAGAACGACAGGAGGACAGGCGCGAGGACGCCGAGGATGCCGCGCACCCCCGCTGCGGAGTCCCGGCGCGACCATGCGACGGCACCGCTCACGGCGCCGACCACGAGGAGGAGACCGATCAGGAGCCTGAGCAGCGGATCTCCGGCCCCCTGGGCGAAGACCGCGACGAGCAGCAGTCCGCTGACGCCGAGCATCCACCATCGGGCGCCGTGGTCCGCGCGCGAAGGCCGCTCCGGCGCGCCCGTGGCTCGCGCCTGCGGCGCGAGTGCCGTGCGGTCGATCAGCGCGTAGAGGCCTCCGTCGATGAGGTCCTCGCATTCGGTGTCGCCGGGGATCTCGAATCCGCCGGGACCGATCGTCGCGAAGCGATCGGCCGTCGACAGTCCGCTGAGGACGAGCGCGTCATCGAGGGTCTCGTCGAAGGGAAGCGAGAGGTCGAAACGACGGTCCTCGCTCTGAAGAACGATCCGACGCCGTTCTACCGTTTCGACTGACATACCTGAACCCTATCGACCGTGTGCGGCTGCTCACTCCGCGGCGTGACCGACCACCGACCATGCACGCGTGCGGGTCGTGGACGGCATCCGCCGTCCACGCCCGCCGCGGTGATCCTGATCAGTCCGCGTGCTCGTCGCGGGAGCCCGCCTGGGCGCCCTTGGCACGCGGACCGCGCTCCTCGTCGTCTTCGAGCTTGGGAGCGATCGGACCACCGAGACCGGAGCGCTTGGCCTTCTCCTCCTCGTCGGAGCCTCCCGCGCCGCCCATCATTCCCATACCCGGACGCATGCCGGAGCCTGCTGCGCCGGACGAGCCCGCCGCACCGCCTGCTCCGCCGACACCGCCGACACCGCCAGCGCCACCGACGCCGCCAGCGCCACCGACACCTGAGCCGAATCCACCCGCGCCGCGCGCACCGACTCCGCCGACGGCGGACTTGCCCAGCAGGCCGCCACTGCCTCTCTGGCCGGCGCCGGACGAGCCTCCGAGTGCGGATCCGCCGAGGGTGCCCATGCTGCCGATACCGGCGATCTTGGATCCCGCAGCGATGGCCGCGGCTCCTGCGCCGCCGCCCACGATGCCGCCGATGCCGCTGCCCCCACCGATGACTCCGCCGGGGAGCGTCGAACCGGGGTGCAGCGGATACCCGCCTCCGGTTCCTGAACCGCCGCCGCCGGTGCCTCCCGGCAGCACGCCGCCGCCGGGGAAGTCGACCGTCGGGTCATCGCCGCCGGTATCACCGGGGCCTCCCGGTCCGTCGGGGTCGTACTCCCAGTCTCCGGGACCATCGGGAATCGTCGGATAGGTGGGGTCAGGCAGGTACTCGGGGACGGTCGGGTCCGTCGGCGTCGGCGGGACATACTCGCCGACCCCGCCTCCACCGCCACCGGTCTGGTATCCACCGCCACCGGGCGTGTACCCGGACGGGCCGCCGCCGATCCCCGGGGATCCGATCCTCGGGGCGTCGATCTGCGTGCCCGGGATCGGCTCGTCAGAACCGGACGGGGCCTTCGACGACCGGTAGTCGACCTCGTTCATCGCGCGGGCCGCCTGAGCCAGCTTGTTCGTCGGCTCCGTCAGCGACGCCTCGACCTTCTGAACGACCTCGCGCGCGGCATCCTCCCGCTGGTTGCCGAGGAAGTCGCCGATGGCGTCCAGAGCCTTGTCCGCCGCGAGCGGACCGAGGACCGGGTGCACCACCAAGGACGCGCCCTTGGCAGCGTTCGCCCAGAAGGGGTCGATCGATGCCGACGGGAGTTCGGCGGCCGCGATCTCGCGTCGAGCCGAGTTGCCTTCGACGACCGCGGAGTCCACGGCCTCGACGAGTCTGAGAATGGCCGACACCTTCGATCGGATCTCGTCGATGTCAGCGGTCGCCCCCTTGGCGGACTCGCCCTCCCAGAACTCGGAGAGGCGCACGGCCGAGAGCGCTCGCTCCAGTGAGGTGAACGCATTCGTCACGGCGGAGAGCCGCGGGATGATCGAGTCGTCGAGCTGCCGGATGCGGTTCAGTTCCGCCTCGTACCCGCCCGGGCCCATCTGCTTACCGGCCATGGTTTCCCCCTTGTTCGGTGGTGTCTCGTCGTGAGGAGCGTGTCAGTACGATCGCGAGGATGATCCCGCCGATCACCAGCAGCAGGAGGACGATCCCTCCGCCGATGAGCCAGGGCGTGATCGGCGATGCCTGCTGATCGGGTTGCTCGGCGACCGGCGCGTCTGTCGGGACGGATGTCTGCGCGCCGCCTCCGAGCGCCGCCTTCGCCTCGTTCACGTCGCCGAGAGACGGCTGCGCGTACGTGTCCTCGGTGTCGAAGAGCGGGTTCACGTCAGGATATTTCGACGGGTCGACCGCGAGCATCCCCGTGAGGGAGGCCGCTCCATACCCGGTGCTGTCGTTCCACTCCGGCTCGTGCTCGCCCTTGGTGCCCGTGTTGTGGATCAGGCTCTGGATCAGCTGCCCTGCTGTCGCATCCGGGTACTTCTGCTTGACCATCGCGAGGAAGCCCGCGACGATAGGCGTCGAGAACGACGTTCCCGACCCGATCTGCTGGGCGTCCCAGGAATCCGGGGTCCCCTGCAGGAGGAGCCCGACCCCGGGTGCGGCGACGACGACGTCCTCCGCCAGGTTCGGCTTGCCGTTCGTTCCGGTCTGGATCTTGCCGTCCTCACCGAAGGCCTGCACCGCGACGACTCCGTTGAGCCCCGCGGGCCACAGGCTGATCCCGTCCTCGTTCGACATGCCGGCGACGACGACCGCGTCGGAGGCATAGGCGTCGGCGAGACCCTGCCGCATGTTGATGCTGCTTCCGGAGGAGATCGAGATGATGTCGGCGCCATCTGCCGCGGCGTCCGAGATCGCGCGGTCGAGAGCGAAACGACCGTCGTCGCCCAGCTCCTCGCCGTTCTCCTGGAGGCACTCCGCATCGCCGCCGTCTTCGCCGAGGACGCCGTCGAGGACGCCGGTGCTGTAGAAGACCACCTCTGCACCCGGCGCCACACCCTTGACCGGGGCACCCCCGGCCGGAGCCTCGCCGGTTCCGGCGATCATCGAGACCACCTGGGTGCCGTGAGAGGACCTGCCGTACTCGGCAGAGACCGCCGGATACGGCTGGCCGGTCGCGTCGAAGCAGTAGGAGGAGTCATCGACGGTGACGTTCGCCCCGCGGAGCCCGACCACGTCGGGGTTGATCTGACTGTCGATCACGGCGATCTTGATTCCCGCCCCGTCGAAGCCCGCATCGTGCGCCTCTTGGACCTTGCCGCGATCGAACCACCACAGACCCGATGCGGCGGCCGCTGTCGCGCTCGAGGGCACCGCGATCGCGGCGGCCAGCGCCATAGCGCCGACCGCCGCGATCACTCCGCGGCGAGTGCGTCTCATCAGTAGTCGGCCTCTTCGGGCTCATCGGCACCCGTAGACGTCGGTGCAGATGCCTGGACTCCGGCTGAGCCCCCACCCGTCGCGCCGGTCCCAGCGCCTGTCGATGTCGCGGTGTCGCCGTCGCCCTGGGCGACGGCCGAGTCCAGCAGCGACACGATCAGCTTCGTCTCGTCGGCGAGCGACGCGTCCTGCTCGGCGATTTGCATCACGGCGGCGCGAATCACGTCGTGAGTGTCCTGGATCTTGGCGATGGTCCGCGCCGTGGCGTCTCCCATCGACTGCGCGGCATCGGCCACGGCCCGCCGGAAGTCGACGGTGGCCTTCGACGACCCTCCCTCGGAGACCGCCACCTCAGACGGGCTGGGGAACTCCTGCAGCTCACGCAGGATCCGCTTCAGCTCAGCGAACACTCCATCGAAGTCGATTGCGATGCTCATCGACGCCCCTCCCCTTCACAACGGCAGATGATTCCGAAACATCTGCTGCGCCCTCCGACTCGATCGCCGAACAGCACAGCAGACGGCGCGGGCCCGGCGCATCGCTGCGTCGGGCCCGCGCCACGGATCAGGCCCCGAAACGCCCAGCGGCCGACTTGTCGGTCTGGACGTACTGGCCCGAGATCTCCTCGGTCTTGCCCGCGATCTGCGTGAGAAGCTGCTGCATCTCGCTCAGCGAACGGTTCCACTTGGCCTGGGCCTGGTCATACGCCTGCTGCGCGGAACCATCCCACGCCGCACGGAGCTTGCTGACCTCGGACTCGAGACGGTCCAGCTCGGAACGAATACCCTGCGACCCGCTGCGGATCTGCGCTGCCAGAGCGTTGACCTGCTCCGGGCGAACTGACATCGACTGCATCATGTTCTCCTTGAAATCTCTGTGGTCTACGCTCAGGCGCCCATCATCGAGCCGAGGCCCGAGATGGTCTGCTGGTGAGCTTCTTCGGTCGCAGCCTGGTCACGCTCGGTGCCCGCAAGAGCATCCTCGAGCGTCACGAGGACCTCGTTCAGCTGACGCGCCTGCTCGTCCCAGCGCGACATCAGCGTCGTGAACGACACAGCAGCCGCACCGGTCCAGAAACCACGCAGCTGCTCGATCTCACCGCGGACCTTCTTGGTCTGCTGGTCGATCCCGGACTTGGTCTCCCGCACCGCCTGGGCTCCGCGACGCAGAGCCCCTTCTTCTGCGGAGATGACATCAGCCATAACTCACTCCCTCCGGTCCACATGGGACACACGTGCGGGGGAGCGCATCCCAGTCTTGGGACGACAACGAAACAACCCCCCACGAATCTGTTTCACGACACAGGCTAGAACACATCGGAACGAATCGCCAGATTTCATGATGCATCCGAGCGGAGATCCTGCAGTCGATGGAGAAAATCGAAGATGCTCAGTTCCGCGCCCTGTCACGGGCACACGATCAGCGCACTGGTTCCCCCGCGCTTCGAGTATCGAGTAGAGGCTCGAGAGGTCCTGCCTCCGATCACCAGAACGCACAGCGCATCCTCCGGGAGGTCGTGCAGTCGATGGAGAAACGTCGCATCCTGCGACTGTGCGTTGTCGCACGCCTCAACTAGGGTGAAAGGCGGAATGCGCAGCCACGGGTCTCCTCCCGCCCGGCTGCACACCATGGAGGGGGCATCGTTCCATGACTCAGAGCAGCGCAACGGCAGGCACCGTGCTGCGGCTTTCCGTCGTCAGCGACGACCGTCGGCTCGACGTCGGCGTGCCGTCGCAGGTCCCGCTAGTCGAGATCATCCCCGGGTTCGCCCGGAGTCTCGGCGTGCTCGACCCGACCCTCACCCACGGCGGCTACTCGTTGCAGCGAGCCGATGGCACACCGCTGGACCCGGCACGCGGCGCGGCGGCGCAGGGGGTGCACGACGGAGAGCTGCTCACTCTCGTCCGCGGCGGCCTCATGCAGGAGCCGCGCGTCTACGACGACGTCGTCGAAGCGGTGATCGACGCGACGGCAGAGCAGCACGGCTCCTGGACGCCCGCGGACAGCTCGCGCACGGCGCTCTTCGTCAGCCTCACCTTCCTCGCCCTCTGCGCGCTGCTGCTCGTCGCCACACCGCCGACGTCCCTCCTGCCCGCGATCATCGCGGGCTCGGGAGCCATCGTCCTCAGCGTCGCGGCCGCCGTGCTCATGCGTCTCCGTCAGCCGGAAGCCGGACACGCCCTGGGACTCACCGCCGCAGCCTACGGAGGGCTCGCGGGTTTCCTCGCCGTTCCCGTGCAGAGCATCTGGGGCTGGCCGCTCGCGGCCATGGGACTGGGTCTCGTCATCGTCGGCGGCCTCGGCCTCGCCGTCACCCAGGAGAAGCCCGAGATCCATCTCGTGCCGATCGCGCTCGGCGCCTCGATCGGCATCACCGCGACGACCGCCGCGATCTTCGGCGATGCGCTCGCTCCCTACGCGATCATGCTCGCCACGACCGCACTGCTCGCGAACGGCATCCCGTGGCTCGCTCTCAGCTCGACGCGCATCAGAGTCATCTCCCCTCAGAGCGACGCCGACATGTTCGCCGCACCCGAGCCCATCGATGCCGACGAGGTCAAGCGCCGCGCCGCCGCGGGGACGCGCACTCTCATCGCACTGCGCGCTGCGCTGGGCCTCGCGGCGCTGATCGCGACCCCTCTGGTCGCCGGGAGCGGCGTCTTCGGCGCTCTGCTCTGCGTGCTCGCGTTCGTGGGCATGATGTTCCAGTCGCGTCAGATCCACGCGCGCCTCGGCGTGCTCGTCCTCATGGCCATCGGCGCGATCGGGCTCGCCGTCACCGGTGTGACGGTGGCACTCGCTCTGCCCGACGTACGCACCTGGATGCTTCTCATCCTCGTCGTGGCCACCGTGATCCTGGTCGGTCTCACGCTGCTCACGCCGAAAGCGCGTCTGCGGCTCACGAGGCTGGGCGACACGGTCGAGGTCATCGCACTCGCTCTGCTGCTGCCGCTCGGCGTCACGACGGCCGGACTCATCTGACCCATGGCGACCAAGAAGGATCTGATCGAGGCCCAGGGCTTCAGCAGGCGCCGCCTCCTCTCGGCGTTCACCGGCGGAGCCCCCGGGGGCAAAGAGCTCGATCCCGCCAAGCCCCTGCGCGCGGTCGTCGCCGGAGTCGCACTCACGGTCGGCGTGATCCTCGTCGGGGTGTTCTGGGGAATCATGCAGCCCGGGCTCCCCGGCGACTGGCAGAACAACCGCCTGATCGTCGCCACCGACACCGGTGCCCGCTACGTCTCCGTCGAGGGCACGCTGTACCCGGTGATCAACACGGCCAGCGCGCGGCTTCTGATCCCCGCCGGAGAGTTCAAGGTGGTGCGCACGGATCAGGCGGCGCTCGACGGGATCCCGGTCGGCCCCTCGATCGGCATCCTCGGTGCGCCCGATGATCTGCCCGCGCCCGCGGCACTGATCAACTCCTCCTGGACAGCGTGCATCGACGACACGGCCGGCGCCGCCGTGTCACTGTCGAGCGCGCCGATCGCCGAGGTGTCGACGGGAACCGGTGCCGTCGTCCAGCGCGGCGACGAGCTGTTCGTGATCGCAGACGGCAAACGCCACGCAGTGCCCGCCGACGATGCCAACGCCGTGCTCCGCGCCGTCGGACTCGGCACCAGCGACGTCCTCGAGGTCGACGGACGATGGCTCAACCTCTTCGAGTCCGGTGACGAGCTCGAGCCGATCCGCATCAACGGCGTCGGCGCATCGGTGCCCGGAACGGATCTGAGAGCCGGCACGATCGTGCACACCCAGGGCAGCCCTGCCGACGAGCGCTACGTGGCGCTCGGCACCGGCGAGCTCGCCAGGCTCAGTCCCCTCGCATATCAGCTCTACCTCCTCGGCAGCGGCCAGGAGGTCGGTGCTCAGCAGGAGGTCTCCCCCGCCGAGGTCGCCGACGTGGAGACCCGCCCGTACATCGGGGGCGAGGACTGGCCGACGCTGCCGTTGACCACGCTCGCCGCCGGCGAGACGCCCTGCGCGATGCTCACCGATGACGCGCACACGGTGCTCGCGGCGACGACCACCGAGTTGCCCGAGCAGCGCTCCGGCGTCGATGTGAAGGTCGGTGGCGGCGCCCTCGTCGAGGTCACGGGTGGGTCCGAGGACGCGGCGGGTCTGGCCGTGCTCATCGACGAATCCGGCACCGCGTTCGCGATCCCCGGTGCTGCAGCAGCGCAGAACGCCGAGGAGTCCGCAAGCGGCCCCATCGCTCAGCTCGGGTACTCCCCCGATGACGTCGGACAGGTGTCGGACGCGTGGATCGAGTTCTTCGCCGCCGGCCCCGCGCTGACCTCCGATGCTGCGAGAGAGTCGCCCGGCTCGGGGACCGACTGATGCGCGGCCGCACAGCCGCTCTCACGGCCGTCATCCTCGGCGCCACGCTGCTCGGCGCACCGGCATCCGCTCTGGCATCGCCTGCCGTCCCGACGTCGATCGCATCGATGGCGACGTCCGGCGATGCCTGCACACCCGGCAACGTGGTGTTCACGCCCGAGGTCCCACCCGCCCTCGCAATGCTCGGTGCTGACGAGGCCCACCGCGTCGCCACGGGCCGAGGGGTCGTCGTCGCCGTCGTCGACTCGGGCATCGATGCCGGCAATCCGCATCTCGCCGGAGCCGTGATCGGCGGTGTCGATCTCGTCGGAGACGGCGAGCGGGCTGACGGTCTGACCGACACGACCGGGCATGGCACGGCGATCGCCGGGCAGATCGCCGCACAGCCGGTCGCGGACTCCGGCGTCGTCGGGCTCGCGCCCGACGCCCGGCTGCTCTCCGTGCGAGTGTTCCGCAGCGAGCAGCAGCAGGACAAGGACAAGGGGTACGGGCCCACCTCGCAGCGCATCGCGGACGGCATCCACTGGGCGGCCGACAACGGCGCGGACATCATCAACGTCTCGATCTCGCAGACAGCCGACTCCCCCGATCTCCGGGCAGCGGTCGAACACGCGTCCGCCGTCGGCGCCCTGGTCGTGGCGAGCGCCGGGAACAGGGCGTCAGATCCGGACGCGGAAGACGGCGCTCGCTACCCCGCGGCCTATGAGCAGGTTCTCGGGGTCAGCGCGGCCGACGCCACCGGACGCGCGACCGATGACTCGATCCACGGACCCCAGGTCGGCGTGACAGCCCCCGGAAGCACGGTGCTGAGCGCAGCGGTGGGCGGGGGCGACTGCGTCTTCGCCGCCGATGCCCCTGCCTCGAGCTTCGCGACCGGATACGCGAGCGCGGCTGCCGCACTGGTGGCGCAAGCGCACCCCGAGGATCCGCCCGCCGGCTGGGCGTATCGGCTCACCGCCACCGCGCTGCGAACCGACGCCGACAATCGGGACGACATCGACGGCTGGGGCTTCATCCAGCCGCTCGCCGCCATCGAGCTGCTCCCGGATGAGACGACGCGCGGGCCCGTGAGCCCATACTTCGACACCTCGGAGAGCGCCGTGCGACCGCCCGCAGCCACCGCCGACCCCGACCATGGAGCGTCGCCGTTCCTGCTCACACGGGAGGCCGCGCTGTTCACCGCGATCGGCGGAGCGACTCTGCTCGGTGTGCTCGGCATCCTCATCGTGCTGCGTCGCCGCAGAGAGCAGCCGGTCGTGGATCCGGTCGAGGTCGAACGCGAAGGCGGACTGCTCAACATCCCCGGTCCGGCATCGGGTGACCCGAGCACGTTTCACTGAGACGCGCGGCGCGATGGTCCGCAGCGACACGGCGCGGCCGCTTCAGGGCACCCAGGCGGCCCGACGGCCGGTGGGAGTGCGCGGACGCTGAGCACGGCTCCGTCAGGGTGAGGGCGTCACCCGAAGACGAAGAAGCCCAGACCCACCAGACCCGCGACGGAGACGACGCAGGCTGCTGCGAACGTGATGAGGGCCGCCCGGCTCCAGCGCAGTCCCTGCTTCGCGACCGACGGGAGATCCGGGTCCACCGTGCGCGTGGGCGCCGCGGCGCCGATCACGACGGGCGGGGCAGAAGGGCCGAGCGGGGCCGGACGGGGCCGGTAGATCTCCGGTGCCGGCGCATCCGTCGGCGCCTCGAACGAGGCGGGCACGTCAGCCTCTGCGCGGTCGGCAGAGTCGTCGCTGTCAGCGGGCTGTTCCGATCTCTTGCGTCGCACACGACGCGGCGTCCGGGAGACGAGCACCGTCGACTCGTCGACAGGGTCGTCCTCCCGATCGGCACCTGGCTCCTCAGCCTCCGCGGGTCTCCGGTCGACGACGACCGTCGCCTCGTCCACGTCATCCGCTGGCTCAGCGGGTTCGGCGACTTCGGCAGGCTCGGCGGGCTCGGCGGGCTCAGCGGACTCGGCAGGCTCGACGGGCTCGGCGGGCTCGGCGACTTCGCCGGACTCGGCGACCGGTCTCCCCCGGCGCCGATCGCGTCTGGTCAGCATGACGGTCTCTTCGACCTCGGTCTCGTCGTCCGTCATCTGGCTCGAACCGGGATCGTCGTGCCCTCGAGCATCGAATCGGTCAGCGAGGCGGATGCGGCATCGCGGCCCGCAGTGAGGTCGTCCGAGTGCCCGTTCGCGCCTCCCGAGATCACGTCGATCACGACGACCGACACGTTGTCGCGACCACCCGCTTTGAGCGCCCGGCTCACGAGAGCCGCTGCCGCGGTCTCCGGCCGCCCGTTCATCGTCAGGGTCGCTCGGATCGCCTCGTCGCTCACCTCGCCGCTCAGGCCGTCGGAGCAGATCAGCAGTCGCTCGCCGTCGACCACGGGCAGCAGCCAGCTGTCCGCGGTGCTGTCGGGAGCACCGATCGCCCTCGTGATGACGTTGCGCTGCGAGAACGTCGAGAGATCCTCGGCGCGGAGCTCACCGGCATCCACCAGTTCCTGCCCCAGCGAATGATCGATCGTCAGCTGTGTCAGCTCGTTGCCGTGGTGCCGGTAGACACGGGAATCGCCGACGTTGAAGACGAGCCAGTGCGGCACGCCGTCGTGATCGACGAGAGCGACACCGGTCACGGTGCTTCCTGCGCCGCGCTTGTGCTCGGCGGAGATGTCATCGACCACAGCCGAAGCGCGACTCAATGCCTGTCCGATGTCGGCGACGTCGACCGTCGCCCCGCGAAGCGGCTCGAACGCCTCCACCACCGCAGCGCTCGCACGATCCCCCGCCTCATGCCCGCCCATGCCGTCCGCGACGAGGAAGACCGGAGACGCCACCAGCACCGAGTCCTCATTCGCCGAGCGCGTGAGACCGGTGTCGGTGAGTGACGCGACGCTGAGGACGACCGAGGAGAGCGTCATGAATCGCGCTCCGCGATCACATGCATCCCCACTTCACCGAGGATGAAGCGGCCGTTGCCGGTGACGCTCTCTCCGGGATCGAGCAGGGTCTCGGTGCCGTTCTCCTCGACCACGACGACGCCGTTCGTGGCGTGCAGATCGGTGAGACGCCACTCGTCGTCGTGCACGACGAGACGAGCGTGCGTCTTCGACAGCGTGCGGGTCGTATCGGAGATGGCGAGTCGCTGCTCGCCCGGCTCGCCGATCGGATTGCGGCCGATCACGACGCTGGCGCCGGACAGCGAGAACTTCCGTCCGTCATCGAGCACGAGCGATCGGCGGACTCCGCGCTTGCGGGCGACGACGACGGTGGCGTCGAGGTCCTCGTCGACATCGTGCGTCGGACGCGGTGTGACGACCGTCTTGTCGACGTCGGCCGCGAGGCCTCCGAACGGCATCGCGAGGGGCGCCGGGACGGGTTCCTCGACCGCGGGTGCGGGCGCTGCATCGGCCGGGGGCACCACCGCGGCCGTATGCACATCCGCGGTGGTCCCCGCAGCCGCGGGGGACGACGGGACAGGACGGATCACCGGCGCCTGCGGCTGTGCATCCGAGAGGCCACCATCTCGGAACGAGGGCGGAGCGGGCCGCACCATACGCTGCGCCTCTTCGGCGGGAGCCGCGGCAGGCGGGTTCTCCGCCGGCCGCTCGAACTCGGGCACGGGAGCGGATGCCGGGGCCGCCGCCGGTGTCTGTGCCGGTTGCTGAGGCACGACGTCGTCGGATACCGGTACCGGCGGCGCGGGTGGCTGCGGCGCCGCCGGAGCCACAGGCGCGCCACCCATTGCGGCCATGATGCCGGTGGTCGGGTGCGCCTCGGTCGGAGCCGGCGGGTTCACGGCGGGTGGCTGCTCCACCGCAGGGGGCTCAGGTGCGCGCACCGGCGCGGGCGGCGCAGGAGGCTGCAAAGCCGGCGCCTGAGGAGCCGCAGGCTGAGGAGCAGGAGGCTGAGGAGCAGGAGGCTGAGGAGCAGGAGGCTGAGGAGCAGGAGGCTGAGGAGCAGGAGGCTGAGGAGCAGGAGGCTGAGGAGCAGGAGGCTGCTGCGCGAAGGACGAGGCGGGCGGCTGCGGCGGAGCGAATGATGCCGCCGGCGCACCCTGCACCGGGGGCTGTCCGGCGACGGGAACCGGCGGGGCGCCCGGGACGGGAGGCGCGCCCCACCCTGAACCCGCGGGACCACCGCTCGCCGCGGCTGCGGTCGCATTCCGGTCGGGCTGCACGGCCGGACGGCTCGGTGCGGCGTAGTCGGGGAACACGGGCGCGGGGGCGTCAGGCTGGCTCTGCGTATGCGGAGCCAGGGACGGGATCGTGTATCCCGATGCGTCCCTCGCCGGGGTGGCCGTGGGCTGCGAGCTTCGGCGCGGGCCGGGCTGCAGAGCGGCCAGCCGTTCGCCCTCGGGATACGGCGGGGCGCCCCAGGCGAGAACCGTCGCCCAGACCGGAGGTAGAAGGATCGCGAGCCCCGTCATTCCCGCACCGCGACCGAACCTCCGATTGATGCGGTGGGTCGCGACGACCTTGAGGTAGATGCCGTACAGCTGCACGATCGGGATGAAGTAGAACACCACCGACCACGCCGGCACTCCGCCGCGCGCCAGGATCTCCGCCTCGTTGAGGATGGGGACCCAGCCCTTCCACCCCTCTCCGTCGATGCGCGGGAAGAGGCGCGACAGCGCCAGCGCGTACCAGACGTAGACGGCGAGGCCGATGAGCACGCCGACGCCGCCGACGATGGCGAGCATCGTGACGTAGCCGGTATCCACGGGCGCGATCATGAGTTCCCCTTCTTCCGGTCGCCGGGCGACCAGGTCAATCCGAGCGTAGCGAGCACAGGCACGGCGGCCGTGAATCCACGACCGTTCGCGCCCCGTATGCGACCGACGAACGACGTCGGTCGCACGCGCATGACGATGCGATGCCACCATCTGCCTGCCGCTGCGAGCTCCGTCCGCTCGGCGTCGACGATCTCCCAGGCGGCGCGCGCATCCTCGTCCGTCGGAGGATGCTCGGCGAACACGGCGCGATCGACGATCTCTGCCAGGCGGTCCGCTGCCTCTCGGTCGGTCGAGAGTGCGCGCTGGATGCGGGTGCCTTCGGCATCCATCGGCACATCGTGGTCGGCGTACACGTCGACCAGCTCCTCCCACGCCCCGGCGAGACGCACCTCGGGATCTTCGGCGGTTCGGCGGGCCCTGGCTCGCTGCCGTTTGGCCAGCAGCAGCACGAGGAAGGGCAGCGCGAGCAATGCCAGCGCGAGCATGCCGAGCCCCACAGCGCGGAGGATCGGCAGCAGGACGGCGAGCACCTCTGACTGCGGCGACTCGAGCGGAGGCGCGTCATTGTTGGAATCGCTCTGCGCCTGAGGCGGATCCAACGCCTCCGACCGGGGCTGCTCGGGCACCGTGGGATGCTCGGGCAGCTGCTCGCCCTCGGTGATGGAACTCGGAAGCATCGCGTACTGCGGTGTGGTGTCGACCGGCATCCACTCGCCGCCCGAGCCTCTCACCTCGACCCAGGCGCTCATGTTCGCGCCCGTGCAGGTCTCCGTGCAGGCGGGAATGCCGGGCACCTCTTCTGCGGCCGCAAGGCGCGCACCGATCACGACTCGGGACTCGAGCCCCCAGTGCTCGGCGAGAAGCGCCGCTGCCACTGAGAACTGCTCATCGTCGCCGACCGCCGACACGAGCAGCTCCGGCGCGGCATCCGAGCCTGCCCTGCGCTCCTGTTCGAGCAGGTCGGTGAACAGCTCCTCGATGCGGGCCGCGGAGTGTCCCGCATAGCTGGGTGCGAACGCGTACCCCTCGGACTCCTTCAACGAGGCGATCCATCCCGCCGCCGCCTCATCGTCGATCAGCGCGTGGCTGAGGTAACCGCGGGAGCGCAGGCGGTCGATGATCTCGAGATACCCGGCCCCGGTGCGGGGCTGCTCCTGCATCTCGGCCCACTCGGTGAGCGCGGGATACAGGTCGGTGTCGAGGTTCGAGGCACCGCCCTGCACGGCGGTGATGTCGCCGGGGCTCGCCGGGGCGTCCACGAGCACTCTGTAGCGATCGCCCGGAACGAGCCCTTCTCCCCCGCCGGGCGCCTCTGCCACGGTGATCGCCGTGTCGCCGCCCGAGTTGACGTGGAACCCGTCGGCGAGCGCTTCGGCGCGCGCACCCGAGAAGTCCGGCGCCTCGGCGAGACCGGCCGGCGAGGGGACCCAGATGCCTCGATAGGCGTCGCCGATCGTGATCCCGAGCGACACGCGGCCCTCGCCGGGCATCGCGCTGCGGGGCAGCCGGCTGAACCGGTCGTCCGGCGCGATATGGAAGTCCTCGCCGTCGTACGAGTCGAGGGTGACGAGCCGGAGGCGCTCCAGCGCTCCAGGATCACCCTCCACCTGCACGACCGTGTCATCGAGAGTGCTGCCGGCGAACCACGACCGGTAGGCGCTGAGGGGGCTCGCCTGCTGCTGCACGACGATCATCGGCTCGACCTCGTCGCGCAGAACGGAGCGGTCGCTCCAGCCGGCCGCGGCGGGCGCCACCGCGAAACCGGCGACGAGGGCGATCACCGCGAGACCGGCCGACAGGAGATGCCGACGGATCGTCAGCCACACCGGGGTCGCCCGGCGCGAGATGTTCGCCGCCGCGACGGTGCGCAGCGCCTGTGCGCGCTGAAGCCGCGAGCGTCCGACCAGCCAGACGAGAGAGACCACGAAGAGCGCGACGCCGATCAGCCATTCCCGAGGAGCGGGAAGCGCGACGCCGAGCACTGAGACCGGAGCCGTCGTGCCGCTCACACCGAAGGCGATTCCGAAGACGCTCATCGCGGTCACGACGGGAACCGCTATGGTCGCCCGACGTCCGCCTTCGAGCACGAGCAGAGTGGCGATGAAGGAACCGAACAGCATGACCACGAGGAGCGGGATGAGCACCGCCTGGTACTCACCGAGGGGCGGGTTCAGCGTCAGCATCTGCTTCCAGCCGAGCACCACCCCCAGCACCGCGTCGCGGATTCCGCCCAGGAACGCGGGAAGCGACGAGAGCGCCGATGGGATGGCGAGCGGAACCGAGACGACCAGATAGACGCCGGTCACCGCGAGAGCGCCGATCAGCAGCCCCCACCGCAGCAGCCGGGTCAGCACGGCGACGACCATGCCCAGCAGGCCGCCGATCAGACCGACCGCCAGCGCCCGGGGGGACTCGTACACCGGCCATGAAGCCGCCGTGGCGAGACCGATGCCGACCAGCACGTATCCGAGAGACCAGAGGGTCAGAGCCGAGAGCGCGAACGTCCGGCGCGACCTCACGACGCCGCGCCGCGGACCCGCGGCGCTCATCGCAGTGCTCCGCGGGCGAGCATCTGCGGAAGGTCGCCGAGTGCGCCCAGCGTCATCACGGCCAGTTCGCGCGCCGTGCGCAGGGTGGGCTGCTCGCCGAGTTCGCTGCGCACCGCGACCGCCTCGACCGCCGCCGGCAGAGTGATGGCGGCGTGGCGCAGACGCTCGAGCGGCATGCGCGAGCCCGTCATCAGGAATCCGATCGACAGGTCGGGGTAGGACTGGGCGGTGAGCGCGGCGACCGCTTCGAGCCGCATCACGCGGTCGGCCGGATCGATGGTCGAGGTGGCATCGAGGAGGGCCTTGGGAGTCACCGTGGGAAGAGTGCGTATCGACAGCAACTCGGCACGGCTGTGCTCGGGGATCTCGTTGCTCACCGAGAAGAGCACGTCACGACCGTCGCGCACACCCTGCAGGGCGAGGGATGCGGCGGCGCTGACCGTGTTCTCGAACTCGTCGTCGCTCTCGTACGACTCGCTGTCGAGGTCGAGGATGATGGCGATGCGAGCGTGCCGCGACTCCTCGTACTGACGCACCATGAGCTTGCCGGTCTTGGCGGTCGACTTCCAGTGCACGTGCCGCTGCGAATCGCCCACGACGTACTCGCGCACCGCGTGGAACGAGAGGTCGGCATCGACGAGGGTCGAACTCGGCGTGCCCTCGAGATCGCGGATGAGACCGGCGCTGGTGCTGGGCAGGCGCACCGTGACCGGATGCACGTGGATGCGCTGGACATCGGGCCAGCGCAGCTCACGGCGGAGGATGCCGATCGGATCACCGCGGGTGATGGTCATGGGGCCGACGTCGATGACACCGCGGCGGTGGGCGGCGATCGTCAGCTGCTCGCGATGGTGGGCGGCGGGGCGCAACAGGGGGACGTGCGCTTCGACGAGCCCGTCCCCCACGGGAACGTCGACGATGCCGGGCAGCGACAGACGCTCGCTGTTGTTGCGCACGTCGAGCGTCGCACCGATCTCGGCACCGGCGACCACGCGGTCGCGGTCGAGGGTCAGCTCGATGCGATAGTCGTGGGTGCCGAGGATGAAGGGGATGCAGGCGATCAGCAGCACGAGCGCGATCGCCGCCACCGCCCACGCCTCGACCCAGCCGAACAGCAGCCCGGCGGCGACGCACAGGACCAGCGCCGCGACGACCAGCATCCCGGCGGATGTGACCGTCTCACGCACCCACGCGACAGCCGCACGGGTTGCGCGCTCCGTGCTGCGAGCAGCCCGACGCACGCCGAAGACGGCGCCGCGGACGGGGCCGCGGCGCGTGCGGTCGTAGCGCGTGACCGTCGACGTGCGCGTCGACGTGCTGGTGCCCGCCGTGGTGCGCGTCAGACGGGACTCGGTGCTGAAGCTCACGCAGTGCCGTTCTCGCGCGGCGGCTCGACGTCGAGCAGGATCTGCCCCACCACGGCGACCGCGGTGACGCCGTCGAACTCGGCCTCCGGCTCGAGCACCAGGCGGTGCGCGAGGGCGACGACGGCGAGCTCTCGGACGTCGTCGGGGGTGACGAAGGTGCGACCGTTCTTGGCAGCCCACGTCATCACGAGACGTGACAGGGCGAGGGCTCCTCGCACACTGGCACCGAGGCGGACCTCGGACGCTCGACGCGTCGCGTCGACGATGCGCATGATGTAGTCGGAGACCAGCGGGTTCACGTACACGCCGCGGGTCATCTCGGCCATCGTGAGGATGGTGTCGACGCCGACGATGCCGTCGAGCACGTGCTTCGGCTGGGCTGCTCCCTGGAGGATGCGCATGGTCGCGGCTTCGTCGGGGTATCCGATCGACGTCTTGATCATGAAGCGGTCGAGCTGCGCCTCGGGCAGACGGTAGGTGCCGCCCTGCTCGATCGGGTTCTGCGTGGCCATCACGAGGAACGGCGATCCGACCGGCCGCGTGACGCCGTCGACCGTGACCGTGCCCTCTTCCATGACCTCCAGCAGCGCCGACTGCGTCTTCGGGCTCGCCCGGTTGATCTCGTCGGCGAGCACGATGTTCGCGAAGACGGGACCGGCGTGGAACTCGAAGGCGCCCTCCTTCTGGTCGTAGACGGTGATGCCCGTGACATCGCCGGGGAGCAGGTCGGGCGTGAACTGGATCCGGGTACTCGTTCCCGTCACGGTCTGCGCGATCGCCCGCGCGAGAGCCGTCTTGCCTGTGCCGGGGAAGTCCTCGAGCAGCACGTGGCCGCCGCTGACCGCCGCGGCGAGCACGAGCTCGATCACGTGCCGCTTGCCGAGGATCGCCTGTTCGACGTTGGCGGTGAGGATCGAGAACGTCTCGGCGAACCAGGCGGCCTGTTCGGCGGCGATGGTCACGGGAGCAGCGGAGGGAGCAGGCATAGGGCAACCGTATTCGTCTCTGGCACCTGCGGTGTGCAGGGCGGTGGGGAGGAGGGAGTCGTCATCGCGGCGGGTTCATCCGGCAGGATCGGCGGGGTCGGCGGGCTTGTCGGGGTCCTTCGGATCCTCCGGCTCCGGCTCCGGTTGGGTGCACAGCGTCACGCGGTGCGTGATCGGCTTGAGCGAACTGAAAGCGCCCGTCCACGTGATCTTCATGTCGACCATGGAGATGCCGTCGACGATCCTCGGAGTCACGGCGAGGGAGTACGACCCGCGGGCGGCAGGGCTGACGACGAACGCGTCATCCGGGTTGGCTGGCACGCACTCGCGGAACTCGACCGCCACCGTCGTCGGCGCCGTCCGGGGCGAGATCTCGACCGAATCGGAGCAGTACTCCCGCAGCACCGCGTGGCAGGAGCGCGCCCCGACCGGCAACGGTGATGAGTCGGTGCTCAGCTGGAAGTCCGACCGCCACGACCCGTACATGTAGTACTGCGGAACGAAGCCGTCTCGCACGGCGATGTCGGGCGCCGACTCGAGCCGGTAGGAATAGCGGTTGTCCTGGACCGACGGCTGGGTGGCGATCGTGTAGCTCGTGTTGCCCTTCGGGCCTTCCACGAAGGTGAACGTGAAGACCTGGGTGGTCGCCGACTCGGCGACGCCGAAGCCGTTCGATGCGCACGCCTTCACGTTGTAGGTCGAGTACTCGGCGAGCTTGGTGAGTGTGGGCGACGAAGACTGCGCCTCCGCACCCGAGACCTGCAGACGACCGTCGCCGTCAGCGGTGCAGCTCGCGTTGCCCGATCGCCAGGCGAGGTACACGACGTCGATGCCGAGGGCGCTGCCGTTCGGCTGCGCTGCCACTCCCGAGACGTCGATCGAGGTGTTCGACGTCGCGATCGCGCGTGCTCCCGAGGGGTCGAAGTAGACGGTTCCCGCAGCGGTGACGGACGTGCGGAAGGCTCCGCCCTCGTTTCCACCATCGCCCGTCGGCGGCTGGAACTGGCTGATCGGGACGATCGTGATGTTCTGCGGGCCCGGCGCCAGCGCGATGTCGGCCGTCGTCGTCGCGCCGGTGCGGTTGATGACCTGCCCGGTCTCCTCGATGCGGAACGCGAGGGAGTCGTCCGACGCATCGACCGCGAGAGCGACGATGCCGCGCCCGCGCTCCGTGCTGCCGGGGCGATAGACGGGTGTGGCGTTCGCCTTCGACACCACAGGGGCGGCGTACGCCCAGCTGGTGTGCGGTGACGTCGCAGCCGATGTGCCGACCGCGTTGACGGCCGCCGCGGTGAAGACGTGCGGCGCTCCGTTGACGAGTCCGTTCACCGTGCACCGGTAGGCACCTGCCGCCGGGCTGCACGACGCGTTCGCCGGCGCTCCGTCCTGCAGGATCTCGACCCCCGTGACGCCGGGGTGCGCGCGACCGGCCTCGCCGAGGGGCACGTCGAGCACCACGGTCGAGCGGGTGAATCCGACCGTCGTGACGCTGGCGGGTGCCTGCGGGAAGCCCTGCAGATCGAGGGTCAGGGTTCCGGTGCCGGTGCGCCCCTGCGCATCCTGCACGACGAAGGGGATGATGCACTGTCCACCCGGCGCCTGCCCTCCGCCGGGCCAGCTCGCCGTGATCGCCTTGCTTCCCGAAGTCGAGATCGACGCGACATCGCATCGTGTGCCCCCGCCGAGGGACATCAGTCGGAGGCCCGATCCGGGCTTCCCGGCGAACGGGTCGTACTCGCCGGCGACGTCGACGACGTCGATGGTACAGCTGGGGTTCGTCACGATGCACTGCTTCGTGAAGGTCGCGCCGCGCGGCGCATCCGGTGGCGCGGCTCCGACGACGAGGCGGACGGATGCCGACGGCTCGCCGTACTGGGGCACCGTGACGCTGACGTTCTCGGCGTTGCCGGGTCGCGCGTCTGCGCGTGCCTCGATGGTCAGCTGAGGCCCGTTTCGGGTGACGATGAAGGCCGAGCCCGAATAGACGATCCGGTACTCGAGGGATCCCGCGTCACCCTCACGTCCGCCCTCCCACGCGGCCATGTTCGCGTACATGTCGACCGTCTCGGTGGTTCCGGGGGCGATCGTGTGCGAGATCGACGACAGCAGCAGCTGCGGCTCGGCAGGACGGATGCTGATCGGCACGTCGATGAACGACCAGCGCTCCTGCCCCTGCAACCGCACCTGGACCAGGCAGGTGTCCGACCATGGCGCTTCACGGCCGGCGCGATACGTCACGCTGCCTGAGCCCTCGGCGGAGCACGATGCGGCCGCCCGCTGCGCGGTGAACTGCCCGGATCCCACTTCGAGGGCATCTGAGGAGGTCAGGTCGACATAGTCGGCCGCATCGAACGAGACCGAGGCGTCCTCGTCGACCACGACAGGAGTCGAGCCAGGCTTGAGCTGGACCTGCATGTCGTCGAAGGCGGGTATGCGCAGGAACCCGTAGGCGACCACTGCTCTGCCGCCCGATCCCTCGCCCTTCAGCTGGAACGGAACGAGCGCGCCGTCTTCGGGGGCGGCGCCCACGATGCGGTTCCCCTGAACAGTGAACCCGGGCTGGTCGCCCCACAGGCTCAAGGTGAGGGAGGAGGCGTCACCCGAGGGCCAGCTGACACGATCGGTCACGACGTCGATGCCGCGATCCGGGAGCTCCTCCCGATCGCGCGCAGTGAGCACCGTGTCGGCGACGCTCGGCTGGTCGGCGACCGCACCGTCGGTCACGGTCACGACGATGAGACCCTGCGACGTGCTGGATGTGCGAGTGGACCTGACCGTATAGAAGTAGGAGTTCGTGCCGGCGGTGTCCCCCGCGCGCAGCACGACACGGCCGTCTTCGAGAGAGGTGTCGGGATCGATCAGCGCGTTCAGGCGGTCGTAGAGCGGATTCCCCTTGACCGGTGGCGCGTTCGGCACGAGTTCGGTGATCTCGAGCTCGCTCTGCGCCGGATCGAGGTCGTTGAGACGCGGGTCGAGGACGATCGGTGTCGTCGACCCGGCCTCGACGCGCACGTAATCGCTGAAGGTCACGGGCGCCGCGTCATCGATGTCCGCGTCGAGCACGCCGACGCGGACGGTGCCCGTCCCCTGCTCGCCCTGCGGGTCGCGCACCGTGTAACCGAAGCTCACCTGACCGCCGTCGACACCGCCCGCGGGCGCCCGGTAAACGATCGCGTCGCCGTCGGCCGAGATCGTCGCCGTGCCCGCACCCTTCTGGGGCTGGTCGACGCCCGCGAGCACGACTCGATCGCCATCGCTGTCCATGCCGGTCGAAGGCACGGGCAGCGACACGGTCTGACCGCTGAGGACTCGGCCGGTCAGGGTCGACGGCGTCGGGGCACGGTTGGTGCCCGGAGGCACGACCGTGACCGTCACGACACCGTTGTCGGCGAGAGCGGGGTTGCGCTCGAGTGACACCGAGTACGACAGACGGTAGGTGCCGGGCGTCGTGGGTGCGAGGTAGCGCAGCGCGTTGCGGTCGGCGAAGACGAGCTCACCCGATTCGCCCGAGCCGGTCACCTCGGGGAGAACGACCAGGGGCTCCCCTCGCGGCGCCACGTCATTGGCCGTGACAGCGATGCGCGTGAGCGAACCTGCGCGCACGGTGATCGCGTCGGGGAAGACGATCGGACGCGTCACCGTCGACGGCGGCGTGAGGAAAACCGTGACGGTTCCCTGCACTGCGGCACCGGTGCCGTCGGCGATCGTCACGGTGGCCTTGCCGATGACCCCGGGCTCGCCGTCCTCCGTGGTGCCGTTCACCCGGATGCTCTCGTTGCCGACCACACGCACGCCGAGCTGCGGCGTCGAGCTCACCGCATCGGCCAGCATCAGCACCCGACCACTGGTGTTCTGCACGGCGCGGATGACGTCGACCGTCGTGTCCTCGCCCTCGCGGACGAACGCGGTCAGCGGTGCCATCGCGAGGCCCGCGGATCCGTCGACCGCGGTGATGCGGATGACGGCCGACTGCTCGGCCTGGGTAGTGACGTCCTGAGCCGTGTAGGTGACGACGTACTGCCCCGGTTCGGCCACCGTCATCTCGACGGTGCCGGATGCCGCGTTCGGGTTGACCTCGAGCCCCTGCGCGGTCGCCGCAGTCTGCACGGCGTCGACGAGACGATACGAACCGGAGCCGCCGGACAGATGATCTGAGATGCGCACCGATTGGAGCTCCCCGACACGCGCGGTCAGCGCGACCGGCGAGGCGACGAGAGCCGGGCTCCCTGTGACCTGCACATCGAGGGTCTTCTCCGCGGTCGCACCGTGCACGTCCTCGACCACCACGGTGACCGAGATCACGGCATCCGCGGCATTCGGGTCGGTGTGGCGGATGGCCACCCGTCCGTCGGCCATCGGCACGACCATGACGGGCGACGAGGAATCGGTCTCGTAGGCATCGCTGAGCACGAACGGATCGCCCTCGGGATCGACCCAGCCCGACAACGCCGAGACGACCGTGCTGCCGCCCGGAAGGAGCTGGGGCGTCGGCCACTCCTGCTGGCAGGCGTCGACTCCGCACCACACGGGCGCGGAGTTCGCTTCCGGATCGACGACGGTCAGGGTCACGGTCGCCGGAGCCGACACCGCGGCGCCGTCGGTGACCGCATATGTGAAGCTCGCCTGCCCCGAGCCCGCCTTGACGTCGACCACCAGCGACTGCCCGTTCGCGACGAGGGTCAGGTCTCCGAACGCCGGGTCGCCGAGCCCGCCCGAGACCGATTCGGGATCGATCGACAGCACGTCCTTCTTGTTCGGATCGTGGTCGTTGAGGAGCACCGGCAGGATCACCTGCTCGCCCGCACGGACACCGAATGCGTCGTCGACGGCGACGGGCGGCATCTGCTCGGCCACGTCCTCGACGATGATCGTGCCCTCCTGCTGCTCGGTGTCGTCTTCGATCGCCCACTGCTCGAGCGGGATGAGCACGCCGTCGGGGGCCGTCCAGATGAGTCCGGTGCCGATCTCGCTCAGCACCGCTCGATCGCCGTTCTCCTGGAAGACCGGTTCGATCGTCGAAGAGTCGAGGGCCTCGTCCGGAACACGCAGCGGAACGGTCTCGCCACCTGCCCACAGAGTGCCCGCACCCGTGTCGAGCCAGGCGGCATAGACCTCGCCGTCGACGACGACCGGCGTCGCCGGCACGCCCGACGCGTCAGCGACCCGCTCCGACTCTCCGGAATCCAGATCGACCGACACGAGTCCGTCGGAGTCGGCGATCGACACGTTCGCGCCCGACTCAGCGCCCTCCTGGAGACGCGCGTCCTCAGCGACGTCCAGCTCCACGGGTTCGTCGCGCCCCTGCAGCCACAGCTCGCCGGTGCCCGCCTGGAGCATCGCCCAGCGGTCGCCCACGACCGTGACGAGGAGGCCCTCTGCGGCATCCGGAGCCTGCGAGACGGATTCGGGATCGCCGAGGAAGCGGTGCTCGTCGATGTCGAACCGGCGGATCGCGCCCTCGTCTGCGGAGAAGAGCACCAGCAGGCCCGCGGGCGACAGCCCGATCGCATCCGCCGTGTACGTCGGAGGGTCCTCGCCCTCCTCGACCTCGACGCCCGCGAACGGGTCGACGAGAGCAGTGGCGGCACCCGCCTCGAGAGTGGTGACCGATACCTGGCCGGTGTCGGTGCGATACGCCACATAGGCACCGGCCGACAGGATCTCCCGCGTGCCCGCCGGCGTCGGCTCGGAAGCGATCGGCGTGCCTTCATCCGACGCGTCGGAGAGCAGGTCGGCGGGATTCGCGGGGTCGAGATCCCACCGCTGCCTGTTGCCCTGGGCGTAGATGACGGCCGCCGAGCCGCTCTGCCAGACGGCCTCGGGATCGTCGACGTTGCGCACGGTGTCGATCTCGGCGAGCTCGGTGTTCACGCGGGCGTACTGGCCGCTGTCGCGCATGACCCAGACGGACGACTCGAGGCGGGGCACCTCCTGCGACTGGTATCCCTGGGCCGTGATGGCGAGCGTGAGCACCACCGCCAGGGCGGCGACACCCGAGATGGCCGCGATCAGGCGTCCGCGCGATCGGGGGTTCGCCTCCGCGCGAGCGCGGTCGCCGATGGCCATCACAGGACCCCGGTCAGGTAGAGCACGCCGACGCCGACGCCACCGAGGACCGCTGCTCCGATCAACGCGCCGATCACGCCGGCGACGAGGGGCGAGCGGGTCTTCGCACGCGCGGCGGGCAGTTCGTCGCGGTCGCGCGGCATCGCCTGCTGCTTCGCGGCGCGCACTGCACGTCGCGAGTCGGGGGCGACGGTGGTGATCACCGGGCCGCGGGCGCTGGAGTCGGAGAAGCTGACGGGCGCTGCTGCGGCCCATTCAGCGGACGCCGCCTCGAAGGCCGTCGGGTGCAGACCCAGCTCGAACTGCGCCCAGCGCAGGCGTTCCGCGAAGTCGGCCATGCTTGCGAACCGTCTGGCCGGATCACGGTGCATCGCGGTCGCGAAGATCTCGTCGATGATCGGCGGGATGCCGGGTATCGGCACCGCGGTATAGCGCGCCTTGATGATGCGCTCGGTGAGCTGGTCGCGGGAGTTGGAGCCTCGGTCGGCGCGTTCGAACGGGCTTCTTCCCGCGAGGAGCGTGTACAGGGTGGCTCCGAGGCTCCAGATCTCGCTCGGGACGGATCCGGAGACGCGCTCCTGCAGCACCTCCGGCGAGCTCCACGGCACCGACATCGCGATGGTCTCTACGTCGCCCTCGTCTATCACGGCGGCCGCGATGCCGAAGTCGGCCAGCACGGGGGCGCCGAGGGAGTTGATGAGCACGTTGGACGGCTTGATGTCGCGATGCAGGAGTCCGGCCCTGTGCACGGTCTCGAGGGCGCCTGCCATGCGCACGCCCGTGTCGAGCACCTCGGCGAGCGCCAGCGGCGCCTTCTTGTACCGGGCGCTCATGGTGTCGGGGCAGTACTCCATCGCGAAGTACGGCCGACCGTCTGCAGAGATGGACGCCTGATAGATGGTGACGATCGAGGGGTGGGCGCTGAGCCGCGCCGAGATGTCGGCCTCGACGTTGAAGGTGCGGAGAACCTCGCGGTTCACGGCATCCGCCAGCAGCACCTTCACAGCGGCGACGCGTCGCGGCATGTCCTGTTCGTAGAGGAAGACATCTGCGAACCCGCCGGATCCGAGCGGACGCACATAGCTGTACCCCGCCAGCGTCGGCGGTGTCGATGCCATGCGCGTGGCCACCCATGCTCCTCACGGTCGGTCGGGAGACCGCGCTCTGCATGATCCCTGCGCGCCGCGCTGGGCGATCCCCCCGACCACGAGTATATCGAGGGTGTGGACGATCCCGAAGGCGGGCGATCGCCCCTGCACTCGCCCCGACACGGCGGGCGCGCCCAGCACGCCTCGGTGGTCAGGCGCGCCAGCACCCGACGACATGATCGTCGACCATGCCCGCGGACTGCATGAGCGCGTACATCGTCGTCGGACCCACGAATCGGAAGCCGCGACGACGCAGTTCCTTGCTCATCGCCGTAGACTCCGGCGTCACCGCCGGAACATCCGCGAACGATGCGGGCCGCGGTCCCGATGCCGGCGCGAACGACCACATCAGCTCATCCAGCTCGCCGTCTGCCATCGAGCGCACGATTCGGGCGTTGCCGATGGTGGCCTCGATCTTCGCCCGGTTGCGGATGATCCCCGCGTCCGCCATGAGCCGCTCGACGTCGGATCGGTCGAACTCGGCGACCCGCTCGGGCTCGAAGCCGGCGAAGACCTCGCGGAACCGGGGGCGCTTGCGCAGGATGGTGATCCACGAGAGCCCCGCCTGAAACCCCTCGAGGGCCATCTTCTCGAACAGCGCCCGGTCGCCGTGGAGCGGGGTGCCCCATTCCTCGTCGTGATACCGGCGGTATTCGGCGTCGTCGCCCACCCACCCGCATCGGTCGCGGAGGTCGGGGCCGGCGATCAGAGACGTCATGAGCCCACGCTAGCCGCCGCCACCGACACGGCGGGTGATGCCGGCTCTCCTGCCGGGACTACGCAGCGGCCTCTGCGGGGCCGGATCCGAGCGCGTCGATGAACGACGTCGAGAACCCGTCGAGGGCTTCGCGCGCCGCGGCAGCATCCTGTCGTTCGATGGCGGCGAGGGCGGCGGAGAGGAGACGGCGGCGGGAGGCCCGATCCGTGTCGAGATCGATGCCGTGGTGGCGGGCCGTCTGCGGATCCACGAACAGCCGCAGCGGGTCGATGTGGTCGCGGGCGAGGCGGGGGCCCAGACGGCCGAGCTCCCGCGAGATGAGGATCTCGGAGAGCTCGAGGTAGCCGAGCAGCTCGCAGGTCTCGTCCGCCAGTCGCGTCGACTGCTGGTGCGTGCGCACGGGCGGGCCGATGCAGCTCTTCTCGACGATCAGGCGACCGACGACGTGGGCGCGCTCGATCATGTCAGCGCGCGACCACTCCGCCACACGAGTTCCGGCGCTCGGAGACACCTGGACGAACCGCATCTCGACAAGCCGTTGCAGCGCCTCGCGCACCGGCGTCCGGGAGACGGCCCACGCGTGGGCGAGCAGATCGAGCCGCAGTCGCTGGCCGGGCGGGATGCGGCCGCTCACGATCTCGGCGAGCAGGCGCTCGTATGCGAGACCGCTGAGAAGCTGCGGGCGCAGTTGGTCCTCGAGGGAGCCCATGGGCATGATCACATCGCTCTCATCAACTAACATATTGGATGATTAGAGGATGACATAAGTGAGCCGCGGACACAAATCATCTGATATTTCAATGCTCGGGCACCCTGCCTGAAGTCGTCGCCTCATCCACCGAGAGACAGGGCATGGGTATATATTGCGGGCGATTGATATATCAGGTACCCAGATGATTCCGACTAGCATTGACCCATGCCTGTGCCCAAGACCCCGGCGCAAATGCCCCGAAAGCTGCTGCGCGACCAGATCTTCGACACGCTTCTGGATGCCATCGTCGCCGGTGACCTGGCCGCAGGAGAGCCGATCTCCGACAAGCAGCTCGAGAGCTGGTTGGGCGCCTCGCGCACGCCGATCCGGGAGGCGGTGAACCGGCTCGCCGGCATGGGGCTGATCGAAGTGCTTCCGCAGAGGGGCACCCGCATCGCACCTCTCGATCCCACGAGGTTCGCAGAGGAGATGGAGATGCTCGGCGTCGTGTACGCGGCGACGGTGCGCGAGGCTGTCCCGCTCCTCACCGACGCGGACCGGACGCAGATCGCCGACCTGCACACGACGGTGAGCCGGACCTCGAACGCCCTCGAACGCGCACGGATCGTGAACAACCTGATGAACGTGTTCGTCGACCGCTACCGCAACACCCTCGTTCAGCGCATCCGCGAGAAGTCGGTGCCGCACGTCACCCGGATGATCACCGCTCGACCCGGCGCACTCGACGCGACCGACACATCGGCCGCGCTCGACGCACTTGCCTCCGCCGCCGCCACAGGGAACGCGGATGCCGCAGCCCTGGCCGCACAGGCGTACTTCACTGCAGGGGCCGCAAGCGTGCAGGCACGAGATGCGGCCGAATCGAGCCCGCAGGTCGCTGCTGGCGCCGATACAGCTGAGCGGCGCGGAAGCGAGGACGCGTGATGCCCACGAGGGACACACCTCCGCCGCGGCGGCTGCTTCGCGACGAGGTCTACGACACGATCCTCGGGGCGATCCTCGACGGGACGTTGGAACCCGGGGAAGTTCTCCACGACGAGGAGCTCATGACGTGGCTCGGGTCGTCCAGAACCCCGATCCGCGAGGCGCTCAATCGACTCGCCGAGGAGGACGTCGTCGAGTTGGTGCCGCACCGTCACACCCGGGTGGCCCCGGTGAACGTCGCGGCGATCAACGAGAGCCTGTTCGTGATCGGAGTGATCCACGAGCACCTTGCCCGCACCACCACCGCCGACCTCGCGGATGCGCATATCGCCGACTTGCGTCGCGAGCTGGCGCATGTCGAGGATGCGGTGGATGCAGATGACGCGGCCGCTCTCGGACGAGCGATCCGCCGGTATTTCCTCGTCGTCGTCCGCGCCGCGACGAACTCCGTGCTGCGAGCGAAGGCCGAGACCCTGTCGCTGCAGCTGGTGCGCTTCCTCACGCCTCGCGAGAACCTCGTCACGCCTCTCCAGGCGCGCGATTTCATCCGCGCGATCACTGCAGCGGCCGAAGCCCGTGACGGCGAACGAGCCGGAGATCTGATCCACGAGCTGCACGCCGCGACGCGCGTCAACTTCCTCGAGTACTACCGCGAGCCGGATCCCGCGAACTGAGCGCGGCTACGGCTACGGCTACCGCGCCGCCCTGCCGCACAGGCCCAGCACCACCCCGACCCACACCGCCGCACCCACTGCGCGAACGGTCCCAGGGGAGCAACCGACGGGGGTCCCCTGGGGCGTACCCCGAGGACCCCCTCCGGAACTCAGTCGGCGATGGTCGCGGCGTCGATCACGAAGCGATAGCGCACGTCAGAGGCGAGCACGCGCTCGTACGCCTCGTTGATCTGCGATGCGCTGATGATCTCGATCTCGGCTGCGATGCCGTGTTCGGCGCAGAAATCGAGCATCTCCTGGGTCTCCTGGATGCCGCCGATGTTGGACCCCGCGAGCGATCGACGCCCGCCGATCAGAGACGAGACGTTCACTGAGAGCGGTTCTGCGGGGGCTCCCACGCAGACCATCGACCCGCCCACGTCGAGCAGACCGAGGTAGGCGCGGAGGTCGACGACCGCGCTGACCGTGTTGAGGATGACGTCGAACGACCCGCGCAGCGAGCGGAACGTCTCGGGATCGCTCGTCGCATAGTAGTGATCGGCACCGAGACGGAGGCCGTCATCCTTCTTGCTGAGCGTCTGCGACAGCACGGTGACCTCTGCTCCGAGAGCGTGCGCGATCTGCACGCCCATGTGGCCGAGTCCGCCGAGGCCGACGACCGCCACGCGCGTGCCGGGTCCGACGTTCCAGTGCCGCAGCGGGGAGTACGTGGTGATTCCTGCGCAGAGCAGGGGTGCCGCGACGTCGAGCCCGAGCGCGTCGGGGATGCGCACGGCGAAGGACTCGGTCACCACGACCTGCTCGGAGTATCCGCCCTGAGTGACGCTGCCGTCACGGTCGGTGCTGCCGTAGGTGAAGATCGCACCGTTGGAGCAGAACTGCTCGTCGCCGCGCAGGCAGTTGCGGCATTCTCCGCACGAGTTCACGAGACAGCCGACGCCGACCCGATCGCCGACGGCGTGCTTGGTGACATCCGATCCGATGGCCGCGACGGTTCCGGCGATCTCGTGTCCGGGTGCGAGCGGGTACTGCTGCGGCCCCCAGTCTCCGCGCACCGTGTGGATGTCGGAGTGGCAGATGCCGGCGAACGCGATGTCGATCAGGATGTCGTTCGGGCCGAGCTCGCGACGCTCGATGACGGTCTTCTCGAGCGGTGCGGCCTCGCTGGGTGCGGCATAGGCGGTGACACGGGTCATCTCGGACTCCTCTGATCGGTGCGGATGGGCCAGATCGACACTACTCGCGCCCTCCTCTGCGGCACCTGACCGCCCACGACGAAGGCCGGGACCACTGATCCCGGCCTTCGTCAGCGGAGCGACGAGGAAACCTCAGCGCTTCGCGTTCTTCTTGAGCGCCTTCTCCAGCACAGGGGCGTCACCGGATGCCGCGAGCGCCGCGTAGTACTCCCGAGCCTCGTCCTGCCGCACGCGCTCGGCGCCGGATGCGATGGGCGCCCGGACGTGCTCCGGCTCGTAGCCGAACGCGTCGACCAGGTCGAGTGCGTACGGACGGAGCCTGGCGCACAGTCGGTCGATGTATCGCGAGACCGCGGCGGCGCGCTGCGTCGAGAGACGCCCGTGGATGAGGTGCCAGGCGAGGTGCTTCTCGATGAGCTGCAGACCGAAGAGGTCGCGCAGCCACGTGAGCACCTTCTTGGTGTCGGCGTCGTCGACGCGGTGGACGGCATCCGTGAACGCCTCCCACTGCAGCAGCTCACCGTGCGCACGGGCCGCCTCGATCAGCTCGGCCTGATTCTCGTTGAACAGCTTCGCGCCGAGGGCCTTGTCCTTGCCCGCCGGACGCAGCCGGCCGGCGATGTCGGCGACCATCTGCTGCACGCGCTCGGCGAGCAGCTGGTGCTGCTGCTCCTCACGCAGACCGTTCTCGACCGAACGCGAGACCTGACCGAGGTCGACGACCGACTGGCCGAACTGACGAAGGCCTGCGCCGTGGAACAGCTTGCCGGCGGTCATGCCTACGGCGAACTTGGCCAGGGCCGCAGCATCCTTGCCGGTGAACTGCTTGGCGTAGTCGGTGAGCAGCCGCTTGCCGACCAGCTGGAGGAGCACATTGTTGTCGCCCTCGAAAGTGACATAGATGTCGAGGTCGGCGCGAAGTCCCACGAGACGGTTCTCGAACATGAAGCCCGCTCCGCCGCAGGCCTCGCGAGCCTCCTGGAGGGTGTCGAGCGCGTGCCAGGTCGACAGCGGCTTGAGGGCTGCCGCCAGGGTCTCGAGGTCCTCACGGTCATCAGGGGTGTCGATGCGGCCGGAGAACACGCCGTCGAACTTCTGCAGGAACTCGTCGTGCGCGAAGATCTGCGCGTAGGTCGTCGCCAGGCGCGGCAGCAGGCGGCGCTGGTGCTTGCCGTAGTCCATGAGCACGACCTCCTGGCCGTCTGCTCCGTCGAACTGGCGGCGCTGCGTCGCGTAGGTGATCGCGATCTTGAGCCCGAGAGCCGAAGCCCACGACGCGGCGCCGTCGAGCGAGACCCGTCCCTGCACCAGCGTGCCGAGCATCGTGAAGAAGCGGCGACCGGGGCTGTCGATCGCGCTCGAGTACGTGCCGTCGGCCGCCACATCGCCGTACTTGTTCAGCAGGTTCGTGCGGGGGATGCGGATGTGGTCGAAGCTGAGGCGGCCGTTGTCGATGCCGTTGAGTCCGCCCTTGAGTCCGTCATCCTCACGACCGATGCCGGGAAGATCGACGCCGTCTTCGCCGCGCAGCGGCACGTAGAAGCAGTGCACCCCGTGGTTCACGCCGTTCGTGATCAGCTGAGCGAACACCGTCGCCGCCACGCCGTGCAGCGCCGCGTTGCCGAGGTACTCCTTCGTCGCGCCGCGGAACGGCGTGTTGATCACGAACTCCTCGGTGCTCGGGTCGTACGTGGCGGTGGTGCCGACCGCTGCCACGTCGGAGCCGTGCCCGATCTCGGTCATCGCGAAGGCGCCGGGGATCGAGAGATCCATGACACCGGGCAGCCACTTCTCGTGGTGCTCGGCGGTGCCGAGCTGCAGGATGGCGGAGCCGAACAGCCCCCACTGCACTCCCGACTTGATCTGCAGACTCGGATCGGCGACGACGAGCTCCTCGAAGCCGGCGATGTTGCCGCCGTTGTTGTCTTCTCCGCCGAGTGCGGTCGGGAACGCCCGGTGCACTGCCTTGTTCTCGACGAGCAGGTGCAGCTGGCTGAGCACACGCTCGCGGTGCTCGTCCTTGCTCAGCGCGTCATCGCGCCAGAACGCCGAATCCTTGATCAGCTCGCGCGCCTCGCGGCGCGTGTCAGCCCAGGTGCCCATCAGCAGATCGGTGACCCGGGCGACATCGAACCTCAGGTTCGCATCTGCGCTGTCGGTGTGCGGGCGAGTCGTCTTCGGACGGACGGCGGCGTCGACCATGAGCGTTCCTCTCAGAGGGAAGTAGGGATACTCCCATGGTAGGTCTGCCACAACCAGGAGCGAACTGCTGTGTGCGCATCCTCCAACAAGCTCCCGGGACGGCGCCCGGTCGGATTGTCGTCAGACCACAGTCTCAGCCCAGCCGCAGTCTCAGGCCTCGACGCGTGCGGGCGTGGGAGGCGCGGTCTGCGCCTGCTCCCACCGCCGTCTCGTCCCTTCGCTCAACCGCGCCCACGTCCGATCGCGGATGAAGATCGAGTCGATCGCGATCATCGTCAGCGAGAACCACGGCAGCCCCATCAGCACGCCGATGCCGATGTGGAAGGAGAGGATGCCGATGAGGCCGATCAGCCGAGTGGGCCGTGTGAGCAGCATCAGCGGGAACGCCACCTGCAGGATGATCGAACCCCAGGTCGCCGCGACCACCATCGGGCCCCAGGTCGTGACCAGGTCACTCAGCACCGGCCACGTGCCGAACCGAGCGGTCTGCAGCGGGTTGTACACCGCGTAACCCTCTTCCCAGGGCGCACCTCCCGCCTTGTAGAGAGCACCCGATGCGTACACGAAGCACACCTGCGCGGTCAGCGCCACGAGGGCCAGATTGTGGAAGACCGTTCCCAGGAGGGCGGGCTGGCTTCCTGGAGCGAACCACTCCCCCTTCTTGGCGCGACGTCTGGCATCGATCGACCAGCGAGCGGCCGGGTCGGCGAAGAACAGCAGGAGCAGCGCGATGCGGAACATGTTGTCGCCCTGATCGCCCACCATGTCGTTCGCCTCGATGAACCCGACCCAGAGGCAGAAGAACACCGGGAGGACGATCCGGAAACGCCAGCCGAGGACGAACAGCACCGCCAGCACGCCGAGCAGCAGATAGAGGGCGGTGTAGAGCGCGTCATTGCCCATCGCGGCATGGAACGCGCTGAAGATCCAGATCTTCGGGAACTCGCTGACGGGTTCGGCGAGTTCGCCGTTCCACGCCGACCCCGAGCCGAACGTATAGAGACGAGTGCTGAAGTTCGACGCGAGCAGGCCGATCGCTGTGACGCCGAAGAGGATGCGGGTGACCGCGAGACCGTAGAGGGCCTTCTTGCCGTTGAAGAGCCAGTCCCCCACGAACGCGGAGATCCGGTCGATCGCCGAGAGGACCATCGACCACAGTCCGCCGATCATCGACGAGGCGAAGCTCAGCAGGCGGGTCACGAAAGACCCGGGAGGCGGGGCGGCAGGCGCGGGCGTGCGCGGCGGCGAAGGCTCGGGCGCAGAGGCGGGTGGAGCGGATGCCGGAGCGGGCGCCGTCACGGTCGACCGCCCGGCAGCATCCTTCTTCCGGTCCCGGTTCGCGGCGCCGTTCGTCTGGGGCGCGGTCTTGGTGGGCGCGCTCACGGCTGGATCCTCTCGAACTGGGCGCGGAAGGTGTTCGCGAAGTTCTCGCGACTCTGCCCTTCCTCTTCTATAGGCAGGCGCCACCCGGTGGTCGAGAACGTGGGGTCGGGGCGCTGCGCGCTCGGATCGTTCCGATCCGCATAGGGCACCACGTTCTGGCGGCTCACTCGGTACTGGACCTTGATGACGGAGTCGGCGCCCCAGATCGCATAGGCCACCTGGGTGGCGTAGGCGGTGGAGAGGTGCTCTTCCGCCATGTACGCGTCGGTCGACGGGTTGTCGCCCTCGAGTTCGTCGAAGGAGCGCACCATCCACTCCTCCCAGCCATCCTCGGCGAAGTCGAGCCCGACGACGGCCTTCTGGTCGTCGTCCAGCTTGTTGTAGGCGTTCATCTGGCCGCTCGCGACCTCGCTCGACTGGATCCCCGCTCGGGGCGGGAAGAGGTTGTAGCGGATCATCGAGAGCTCGACGTCGGTGGCGCTCACCCACCCGGTCTCGATCTCCTCACCGTCCTTCTCGATGACGGCACGCACGTTGAAGTGGTAGTCGCCGTTGATGGGCTCGGGCGCGAAGACGCTCCACGACTGACCGAACATCGGCAGCATGTACCCGGCGAGGACTTCTTGCGTGGGGATCTCGCGGAGCGCCGAGTACGGAGCGATCCACAGGAACGACGCCCCCACGTGCCACAGGGTGAGCAGACACGCGGCGAACGCGATGAGCTTCACCCACCAGGTCGGGCGCGGTCGAGGGGCGGTCGCGGCGACCGCCGCATCCTGCACTTCGGGTGAGGTCTCAGTCATCGTGCCCATCCACATCCTTCTCACCGCTGAAGGTCGGGGCCGCCGCAGCGACGGCCCCGACCTCTCAGCGTTCCTGCACTGCGTTACTCCGTCTGGACGAGCGGCCGTCTGGAACGCGCGACCCTCGTCATCCCGAGTCCGAGCATCAGCAGCAGAGCCGCCAGCGCGATCCACCCGCCCTGGATCTCACCACCGGTGGTGGCGAGGCCCGTGGCCACGACCTGGAACGAGGCCGACACGCTGCCGGAGGTCGCTCCGGTCAGTGTCACGGCGTGGGTTCCGAGGTCGGTGCCGGAGGGGATCGTCCAGGTGAAGGTGACCGTGCCCTGCGCATCGGCGACCTGGGTGCCCAGTGCGATCGGCTCGGACGTCATCACACCGGTGACGGACTCGCCGGGCTGGAACCCGGTGCCGACCGCCGTCTGCTTCTCTCCGCGCTCCAGAACCGGGACCTTGATCGTGATGGCGATCGGTCCGGTCGGGTCGGCTGCCGCGTCTGCAGACGCCGAGGCCTCAGCAGTCGCCGAGGCGGATGCCTCGGCAGCAGCCTCAGCGGAGGCATCAGCCGCCGCCGACGCGGACGCCGTGGCCGACGACGAGGCGTTTGCCGCCGCGGCCGCCGACGCGGTCGGATCAGCGTCAGCCGAAGCCGATGCGTCAGCCGCACTCGTCGAGGTCGCGTCGTTCTGCGCCGACGCCTGCGCCGCTGCCGCGGAGGCGGCCGACGCGTTCGCATCCGTCGTGGCCGTGGCCGAGGCATCCGTGGATGCGTCGTCCGTCGCCGCCGCAGACGCGGCCGCATCAGCCGTCACGTCAGCCGCCGCCGAAGCGGAACTCGTCGCATCGGCCAGAGCCGCAGCGACAGCCGCCGCCTGAGCCGCCGCGTTGCTGTCGTCATCAGCCTGAGCCGACGCCGCAGCGGATGCCGAGGCGTTGGTGTCGACCTCAGCCGACGGGTCGGCCGCAGCCGAGGCATCAGCCGTAGCCGCAGCGTCAGCCGTGGTCGCAGCGGATGCCTCGACCTCTGCCTCAGCGGAAGCGTCAGCCGCCGCCGTCGCGGACGCCGTGGCCGACGACGAGGCGTTGGCCGCCGCGGCCGCCGACGCGTTCGGATCGGCATCTGCCGCCGCGGACGCGTCAGCCGCACTCGTCGAGGTCGCATCGTTCTGCGCCGCCGCCTGAGCGGCCGCTGCAGCAGACGCGTCCACATCCGTCGTGGCCGTGGTCGACGCGTCCGTGGATGCGTCGTCCGTCGCCGCCGCAGACGCGGCCGCATCAGCCGTCACGTCAGCCGCCGCCGAAGCGGAACTCGTCGCATCGGCCAGAGCCGCAGCGACAGCCGCCGCCTGAGCCGCCGCGTTGCTGTCGTCATCAGCCTGAGCCGACGCCGCAGCGGATGCCGAGGCGTTGGTGTCGACCTCAGCGGACGGGTCGGCCGCAGCCGAGGCATCGGCCGTGGCGACTGCATCGGACGAGGCGTCGGTCGATGCACTGGCGATCGCCGCCGCGCTCGAGTTCGATGCTGCGCTCGTCGAGGCGTCCGAAGTCGCCGAGGCCTCAGCCGCGGTATCCGTCGTCGCGTCGGCCAGCGCCGCAGCCTGAGCCGCTACCGCTGCACCGGCGTTCGCCTCCGAGGTGGCGTCCGCCGTGGCTGCCGTGGACGATGTCGCCGTCGCCGCCGACTCCGCCGCAGCCTCAGCCGTCGGGTCAGCCGCAGCCGATCCCTCTGCCGTGGCATCCGCGAACGCCGCCGCCTGCGCGGCCGCTTCAGCGATCGCGTCGGTCGATGCATCGGCGTTCGCCGACGCGGATGCCGACGCCGCCGCGTTCGTGTTGGCCGCAGCCTCGGAGGAGGCATCCGTCGACGAGTCGGCGATGGCCGCCGACTCCGACGACGACGCCGAGTTCGACTCCGCCGCCGTCGATGCATCCGCGTTCACGTCATCCGACGCGTCGGCCTGGGCCGCCGCCTGCGCAGCAACTGCCGCCGAGGCGTTGGCCGTCGAGGTGGCATCGGTGGTCGCGGCCGACGAGGCATCCGGCGTCGCCGCCGCATCCGCCGCCGAGGTGGCGTCCGAGGTCGCCGCCGCTGAGGCCGCCGACGTCGCGTCTGCGAGGGCCGCGGCCTCAGCCGCCGCCTGCGCCGACGGGTCGCCGTCTGCGGTCGCGTCAGCCGAAGCGGATGCCGATGCAGCCGCGTTGGTGTTGACGTCACCCGGGTCGCCCGCGGTCACCTCGGTGGTGTCCGTGTCGCTGGACGCGCCGGATGTCGCGGTGAGCAGGTAGCCCGCGCCGGGCTCGGCATCAGCCGGAACCGGGTAGTTCTCCGTGAACGCACCGAACTCGTCAGTGGTCGCGATGACCGGGCCTCCGATGTCCGCTCCCCCGCCTGGCGCGGTGAGCTGCAGCGACACGGTGGAGTTCACCGGCCAACCCGTGCCGGTGACGGCGAGGTTGGTACCTGCCGGAACCGACGAGGCCGCGTCGACGACGACCGGAGCAGCCGTCACCTCGGTCGTGTCGGTGGCTGTCTGCGTGCCCGCGCTCGCGGTGACCGTGTATCCCGTGCCCGCGGGAGTTCCCGCCGGCACCGGATAGTCGATCGCGAAGCCGCCGAGAGCACCGGTCGTCACCGTCTGGGGCGTGCCGATGACCGCACCACCGGGGGCTGTCAGCTGCACGGTGACCTCGGTGTCGGCCGGCCACTCAGCACCGGTGATCGCCAGGTCCGCCCCGGCCTCGACGGTCGCGGCCGCGTCGACGGTCGCCGCTGCGGTCACCTCCGTCGTGTCGGTCGCCGTCTGGGTGCCGACGGTCGCGGTGATCGTGTAGCCCGTGCCCGGCGTCGCCGAGGCGGGAACCGGGTAGTCGAGCGTGAACCCGCCGTCGCCATCGGTCGTGACCGTCTCAGGACCGCCGACGGTCGCTCCGCCCGGAGCGGTCAGCTGCACCGAGACCTCGGTGTTCGCCGGCCAGCCGGTGCCGGTGACGGGAAGGCTCGTGCCCGCCTGCACCGTGTCCGCGGCATCCACCGCTGCCGCGGCGGTCACCTCGGTCGTGTCCTCAGCCGTCTGGCCGCCGACCGTCGCGGTCACGGTGTACCCCGTGCCCGGGGTCGCCGACGCGGGAACCGGGTAGTTCAGCGTGAACCCGCCGTCGCCATCGGTCGTGACCGTCTCGGGACCCCCGACGTCAGCGCCGTCCGGGTCCGTCAGCTGCACCTCGACGACGGTGTTGGCCGGCCAGTTCGCACCGGTGATGGGGAGAGAGGTTCCCGCCTGCACCGTGTCGGCCGCATCCACCGCAGCGGCGGCCGTCACCTCGGTGGTGTCGATCGCCGTCTCGGCGCCAGCGGTCGCGGTGACCGTGTAGGCCGTGCCGGGCGTCGCCGATGCGGGCACCGGGTAGGAGAGCGTGAACTCACCGTCGCCGTTCGTCGTGACCGTCTCGGGGCCACCGACGTCCGCGCCTCCGCCCGGAGCCGTCAGCTGCACCGAGATCTCGGTGTTCGCCGGCCAGTTGGAGCCGGAGACCGCGAGATCGGTGCCTGCCTGAACGGTCGGCGCCGCATCGATCGAGGCGACCGGAGCGTTCGTCACCTCGGTGGTGTCCGTCGCCGTCTGCGCGCCCAGCGTCGCGGTGACCGTGTAGCCGGTTCCCGCAGGAGTTCCGGCCGGAACGGGGTAGCCGAGCACGAAGGCACCCGACCCGTCCGTCGTGACGAGCTCGGGGCCGCCGATGTTCGCGCCGCCGCCGGGAGCGGTCAGCTGCACCGAGATCTGTGTGTTCGCGGGCCAGTTGGTGCCCGAGACGCCGAGGTCGGTTCCGTCCTGCACGGCAGGTGCCGCATCGATCGCTGCCGCGGCGGTCACCTCGGTGGTGTCCGTCGCCGTGCTGGTGCCGTCGGTCGCCGTGACGATGTAGCCGGTGCCGGGCACGGTCGAGGCCGGGATGAAGACCGTGCCGGTGAAGTTGCCCGACGCGTCGGTGGTCACCGGCGCTGATTCGTTGACCGGGGTTCCGTCCGGTGCTGCCACCTGGATCGTCACCTGGGTGTTGGCCGGCCATCCGGAGCCGGTGACCGGAAGATCGGTTCCGGCCTGCACGGTGGTTGCGGCGTCGATAGCCGCGACTGCCGCCGCCGCTGCCTTGACGGTCGACGACGCGAGATCGAGTTCGACCCCTCCGCCCACGGCCGGGAGCAGATCGATGGCGAGCGCCCGCACGGTGAAGCTGTCACCGGGGATGTCTCCCGGCTCGGACTGCTCGTTGATCGTGATGGTCGCGATGCCGGACAGCACGCCCTGCAGCACGGGGTCCAGCGTCGAGAGCACGGGGCCGGTGACCGCTGCGAGGGCCGGCTGGACGAGCGGGATGACGCTGGTCAGCGCGGTGTTCACCAGAGGGCCGGTGGTCGTGGTGACCGCCGTGGTCACAGCGCTCACCACCGGGTTGAGCAGCGCACCGATGTTGAGCCCGGCGAGCGAGATGTCGGTGGTCACCGTCGGAACCGGCGTGGCCGTGCCCGCGAACTGAGCGAGCGAGCCGGCGATCGTGACATCGCCGGAGACCAGGTCGATCCCGGTGAGCGGGTTGGTGAGATCCACCCCGACGGTGAGCGTGACCGCCAGCGAGTCGAGGGTGGAGTCGAGGATGGTCGCGACCTTGCCGTTGAGGCTGTTCGGGTGCGTTCCCGTCAGAGCAGAGGTGATCCCCTGCTGGATGGCGGCGATCGTCGTCGCAGACAGCGCAGGGGTGTTCGCGGGAAGCGAGTTGAGGTCGGCTCCTGCGCCCGTCTCCACGAGGATCTGAGCGAGGTCGACCGAGATCGTCCCGTCGCTCAGGTCGACGAGCACCGAGCCCGTGGTGTTCTCGAGCGGCTCCGTCAGGAGCTCCGTGACGACCGTCGCCCCGACTGTGTCGAGGCCGGCGATAGCGACCGTTCCGCCCGTCGCCTCGAAGGCGGCGACGAGCGGCACATCCGGAATCGCGTTGATCGTGTCGACCACGGTCGTGACGAGCCCGGTGAGCGCTCCGCCGGGACCGGCGAGGTCGCTGACCGGGGTCACCGTGCCCTGGATGGCCGCGCCCAGAGTGGTCGCGAGCCCCGCGACGAGGTTGCTGTGCAGGTCGAGGTCCAGGCCCGCGATGCGGTATTCGGAGCCGGCGACGCCGGCGTTCGACTCCGCCCGCGATGCGAGGGCTCCGATGCCGACCGACGCTTCGTCGAGGACGGCGTCGGTGAGACCGGCGACGCTGAGCTGGTCGAAGAGATCGGTGAGTTCGAGGGTGGCGGGGTTGACGCTTCCGTCGATCGCCCCCGCATCGATCGCACCACCGGAGGTGATCGCGCCGGAGGACGCGATCGACTGGGTCTGCGTGGGTGAGGAGCTGAAGCTCTGCGCGCCCCCCAGATCGCCCAGCTGCAGCAGACCGGGCGACGTGCCGTCGGTCAGCAGCGGCACGTTGAGCGTGCCCACGTCGATGCTGAGCGCCTCGAGCACGTCGAGGTCGAGACCGCCGAGCTCAGGGCCGACCGCGGCCGGGTTGCTCGTCAGCGTGTGCCCGAGTGCGGCGACGTCCAATCCGCCGAGCAGGTCGGCCGGCAACTGGATGATCTGTCCCTGCGCGACCGACGGATCGTTCGGATTCGCGTCATCGAGCGCATTCGCCGCCGTCGGTACCAGTGCACCCGCAAGGATCATCGCGCCGACGGTCACGCCGGCGATGCCTCCCCCGATGGCTCTGCGTCGCCGCAGAGTCTTCCCCTCCAAGAATTCCATTCGCCTCTCCCGTGATGCAGATGTTCCGCGTCACAAGGCCCTCCCCAGGCGTCGACAGGTGCCGACCGAGCGCATGTCCAGACAGTATTGCCGGATCAAGAATGTTAAGTCCAGCGATTGTCCAGTGATCTTTCAGGAAACGTCATCGGGTGAGACATTTCGTCATCGGTCATTGAGACCTGCCCACAGGTCTGTCGGCGAGGACGCCTTTTCCAGGACGAATAGGAGGGGCCCAGCGCACTCCGCGCAGGCGCGACACGCACTCCGGCCACACGACGAAACCGCCCCGCAGACCGAGGTCTGCGGGGCGGTTCAGGGCGTGAAGCGAGGGCTACAGAGCGAGCCCGTCGCCGAATCGGAAGAGCGGATCAGCGGTGTCGAACGGCACATCGGGTCGCGAGGCGACGACCGCGGCCATCGACCTCGGCAGGTCGAACGGGAGCCTGCCCTGCGCGCTCGCGACGCCGCTCAGCACATCGAGCAGCGCCGCCCCTGAGACACCCCAGTTGACGGTGACGGCCGCCGCACCGGCCACGATCGGTTCGAGAATGGGCGGTCGATCGGCGAGCACATCGACCACGGTCGGCACGGCTCCGGCGATGGCGGCGACATGCGCGAGCACCTCGTCGGAGAACTCGAGCGACCCCGCATGGAAGAAGTTCTCGAAGGTCGTGTCGCGCTGCTCGAACGGCGCCTGGAGACGGAGGATCGCCAGGTCGGCCTCGTCGACGGTCGCCACGACGTCGCCGTACGCGGCTGCGACGGATGGTTCGATCCCCTCGACGTAGAGCTTGATCCCGGGGGCGAAGGGCAGCGAGCCATCGTTCGTCAGCACGGTCACGGAGGCGCGCTGGGCCGCCTCTCCCGCGGCGCGGAACTCCGCGCTGCCGACGATCTCGTCCGCCGCGTCCTCGTCGACGAACGGGTTCTCGAAGAGCCCGAGCTCGAACTTCTCCCGCAGGATCCGTCGCGCGGAGAGGTCGAGCCTCTCCTCCGAGACCGAGCCCTCGGCGACCAGCCCGAGCAGCAGTTCGGGGCAGTCCTCGCCACCGAACTGATCGACACCCGCATCGAGCACCTTGAGCATCCGCTCTCGCGGCGTCAGATGCTCCACGCCCCAGGCGCGGGCAGGGAACGGCTGGCCGAAGATCTCCGCATCGTTGATCAGCCCCCAATCGGTGCACACCAGGCCGTCGAACCCGAATCGCTCGCGCAGCAGCCCGGTGATCACCGACCTGTTGAAGCCGAACCCGACCTCCTCGTACTCGGTGCCGACGGGCATGCCGTAGTACGGCATCATCTGACGCGTGCCGGCGGCCAGTGCATCCTCGAAGGGCTTGAGGTGCAGGTCGAACGCACCCCCGGGATACACCTGCTCCCGCCCGTACGGGAAGTGCGGGTCCTCGCCGTCGAGCTGCGGCCCGCCGCCGGGGAAGTGCTTGGTCATGGTCGAGACCGATCCGGGACCGAACGAATCGCCGTGGAACCCGCGGATATATGCCGCTCCCAGAATGCCCGTCAATTCGGGGTCCTCTCCGAACGTCGCCGTCTGCCGCGCCCACCTCGGTTCGGTGGCGAGGTCGACCTGCGGGTGAAGGGCGACGCGCAGGCCGACAGCCGTATATTCCTGACGAGCGATATCTGCGAACCGTTCGACCAGCTCGGGGTCACGGGTGGCTGCGAGACCCAGGGTCTCCGGCCATTGCGAGAACGGTCCGGCGAGGATCGACGCCCCGGGATTCTCGCTGAACGAATGCCGCGGGTCGGTCGACAGCGTGACCGGGATGCCGAGCCGGGTCGAGGCCGCCAGCCGCTGCAGCTCGTTCTGCCAGGCGGCTATCTCTCGCCCGGTGGGCGCCGCCCCCAGCAGGTTGAAGTGCGTCATGTTCTTGAGGTCGATGAACTCGCGGGCGCTCGGTGTGCCGAAGATCGGGTTCGCCTCATCGAGGTCTCCGATCGCGATCATCGTGTGGAAGAACAGTCCGGCCTTCTCCTCGACGGTCATCTCGTCGAGGAGGAGCTGCACTCTCTCATCGACCGGCAGGGCCGCGTCGAGCCACGGTCGGGCGGTGGTCACGTCGGTGTCGGTCATGGTCACTTGACTCCCTTGATGCGGTAGACGAGAACGGCGCCGGCGAGTGCGACGAGCGCTCCGAAGAGGTACCAGGTCGTGTAGCCGCCCAGCGGCGTCGCGGCGCCGAGAGCGATGATGCTCGGCGCGATGGCCGGGGCGATCGACTGGGGAAGGGCGTTGGCGATGTTGAGCACGCCGAGGTCCTTCGCCACGTCGTCGGGGTTGGGCAGCACTTCGGTCGCCAGCGCGAGATCGACCGACAGGAACGACCCGGCACCGAGTCCGATGATGGCCTGAGCGACGATGACGACGGCGATCGACGGAGCGATCGCGAGGATGACGAGGCCCACGACCATGATGACGCCGGCGATCGCGACGAACGGCCGGCGCTTGCCGATCTTGTCGGAGAGGAATCCGCCGAGCGGCGCGGAGATAGCCATCGCGGCCATGGAGGCGAGGTTGGCGATCAGGATCGTGCCGACTGCGCCCTGCTCGTCGAGCTGGAACTTGGTCACCAGGTAGAGCGGCAGGAAGGTGGCGATGCCCGCGTAGCCGAACATCACGAAGAACTTCGTGAGCCAGGTCCATCCGAAGTCGGGGTGCTTGCGGGGGTTGAACACGAACGAGCCGAAGAACGTGCCGACCGTGAAGCGCGTGGCGGGCTTCTCGGTGAGACGACGGTCCTTGAGGGTGAGCACGAACACGATGACGAGGATCAGCGCGATGGCGCCGGGGACGAAGAAGCGCTCGAAGTCGCCGGGGAGGAAGTTGACGATGAAGCTGCCGGCGAGGATGCCGATGGGGGTCGTGATGCCGATGATGCCCGACACCTTGCCACGGCTCGAGACCGGCACCTGATCGGGCAGGGTCGCGTTGGCCGCCGCGAGCACGGCGTTCATGGATGCCTGCACGAGGCACCACGCGAGGAGAACGACGAGCACCGAGGTCGCGGCGCCGATGATCGCGAAGCCGCCGAGGCCGACGATCGCACCGCCGAGGATCCAGGGGCGACGCATGCCCCACCGCGAGGTCGTGCGGTCGGAGAGGCGACCGACGAGGGGATTCGCGACGAGAGCGAAGGCCGCGCCGACACCCATCACCAGTCCGAGGCTCGCCTCGGTGTTGGTGGGGTCGAGCCGCTGGATCTTGAAGGCCATCGACACCATCACCGGGGTGAGCAGGGCGAGGTAGACGCCGAAGTTCACGGCGGCGAGTCCGGGGGTGTAGCCACGGGGCGTCTTCAGCGGGGTGGTGCCGGGAACTTTGAAACCGGTCGTTCCTACGGCGGCCGCGGTGGCGGCCGATGACAGCTCTGTCACGGGTGGATCCTTTCGGGCAAGGTGCGCCGGTCATCTGCGACACGACGTGAGGATGACAATACCGGAATATCGACCGATTGGTAAGTGAATGTCTACCGATTGGTAATGAGAGAGAATGAGAGGGAAGGGTGGACGGGATGACGACAGCAGCCACGACGGGCTCGCGCCAGGCGCGCGCCGCGGCCACGCGTCAGCGGATCGTGGACGCGGCCCGAGAGCTCTTCGTCTCGAACGGATACCGTTCGACGTCCCTGCGCGACATCGCCGCCGCGGCATCCGTGAGCCATCCGGGGCTGCTCGGACACTTCGCGTCGAAGGACGACCTGCTCGCCGAGGTCGTCGCCGGTTTCGAGGACGACAACGAACGGGCATTCGACCTGCTCGCTGCGGCATCCGATTCCGGTGAACTGATCTTCGCGGACGTGGCTCGACGCAACGCGCGCACCCCCGGCTACCTCGAACTCTTCGCCGCACTCACCGGGGAAGCATCCGCCTCCGGACACCCGGCGCACGAGCGGATGCGCCAGCGGTATGCACGCCTGCACCGCCTCAGCACGGATGTCCTCGAAGATGCGGCGCTGCATGGGACGATCGGCGCCGACCGCGACGTCGCGGACGAGTCCGTGCGTCACAGCGCGGGCTGGGACGGGCTGCAGCTGATCTCTCAGTACCTGCCTGACCGGGTCGACGTCGTGCAGATGCTCGAGGAGCGCGAAGCCCTGTGGGCACTGCCCTACGGGTGGCGGGATGCCGACAGCCCCGACCCTTCTCCGACCGCTGCCGGTCCCCTGCCGCCGGTGTTCGGAGAGCCCGCCGTCGACGACTCCCCGGGATACGAGGTGGGACGGCGCCGCCGCGCGCAGATCCTCGCCGACGCCTCACGCCTGTTCTCCCAGGACGGCTACGGGGACACCAGTCTTCGGGACATCGCCCAGGCTGTCGGCGTCTCGAAGTCCACTCTGCTCCACCACTACCCGTCGAAGGAACTGCTGCTCAGCGCGGTGCTCTCCGAGCGCGACAGCGCGATCCGTGTGCGCAGCGAGTCCACCCATGCCGAGCGAGCCGCCGACGCGCTGCGCGCGATCCCGCTCGGAGCACGGGTGAGCGCACTCGACGAGCCCGGCCTCATCGAGGTCTACGCGGTGCTCTCCTGCGAAGCGGTGCCGGCCATGCACCCTGCGCACGACTACTTCGCCACGCGGTTCTCCCAGGCGATCGACTACTTCACCGAGCTGTTCCGTCTCGCCCGCATCGACGGCGATCTGCCCGAGCACCGCGACCCCGAGCACGAGGCGATCTGGCTGATCGCCCTGTGGGACGGCCTGCAGTACCAGTGGCTCTACGACCGCGGGGCCGTCGACGTCGGCGCCCACCTGCGCGCGCATCTCGAAGACGTGCTGCCGAGCTGAACGGCGCCCTGCGTCAACCGGCCGCGATGACGGTGAGCACTCCCTCGCCGTAGGCATCCCGCTTCTTGGCGCCGATCCCCGTGATCCCGTCGAGGTCGGCCAGCGAAGCCGGACGATGCTCGGCGAGCGCACGCAGCGTCGCATCGCCGAAGACGATGTACGCCGGAACGCCCTGCTCGCGCGCCGTCTCGGCGCGCCACGCCCGCAGCGCCTCGAAGAGCGGGCGGTCGGACTGATCGAGCGCGTCCGCCGCACTCGCCTTGCGTGCCCGCGGCGACGAAGCGGGGCGTCCGATCGTGTCCTTGCGCAACGGCACCGGGGTCTCGCCCTTCAGCACGCCGGCCGACTGCTCGCCCGGAGCGAGCGTGCCGTAGTCGCCCTGCGCCACGATGATCCCCCGTGCGAGCAGCTGGCGGACGACGCTGCGCCAGTCCTGGTCGGAGAGGTCGGCGCCGATTCCATAGGTCGCGAGCTTCTCGTGCCCCTGCTGACGGATGCGCTCGGTCGAGGCTCCGCGGAGGATGTCGATCAGATGCCCGGCTCCGAAGGCCTGATTGCGCTCGCGCTTGAGCCGCACGATCGTCGAGAGCAGCTTCTGTGCCGGGATCAGGCCGTCGAAGGTCTCGGTCTCGTCGAGGCACGTGTCGCAGTTGCCGCACGGCTGCGAGTCCTGCCCGAAGTAGCCGAGAAGGTTCTGGCGGCGGCACTCGACCGTCTCGCACAGCGCGAGCATCGCGTCGAGGTGCTGCCCCAGGCGCATCTTGAACGTGCGATCGCCCGGGCTCTGGTCGATCATGCGGCGCTGCTGCACCACGTCGCCCAGGCCGTACGCCATCCAGGCGATCGACGGCTCGCCGTCACGGCCCGCGCGACCGGTCTCCTGGTAGTAGCCCTCGACGGACTTCGGCAGGTCGATGTGAGCGACGAAGCGCACATCGGGCTTGTCGATTCCCATGCCGAAGGCGATCGTCGCGACCATCACGACGCCGTCCTCGCGCAGGAACCGGGACTGGTTCTTCGCGCGCACCTCGGCCGGAAGACCGGCGTGATACGGCAGCGCGTCGAAGCCCTGAGCGGCGAGATAGGTCGCGGTCTGCTCGACGGACTTCCGGCTCAGCGCGTAGACGATGCCGACTGAGCCCTCCGGCTGCGCGCGGATGAACGAGACGAGCTGCTTGCGCGGATCGACCTTGGGCACGATCCGATACTGGATGTTGGGCCGGTCGAAGCTGGCCACGTAGTGCTGGGCGGCGTCGAGACGCAGTCGCTCGGTGAGCTCCTTGTGCGTCGCCCGGGTGGCGGTGGCCGTGAGCGCCATGCGCGGTACACCGGGGAACCGCTCGCCCAGATCGCCGAGTGCGAGGTAGTCGGGGCGGAAGTCATGACCCCACTGCGACACGCAGTGCGCCTCGTCGATCGCGATGACGCTGAGCGTGCCGCGCTGCAGCAGGGCGGTCGTCTGCGGCGAGGACAGCCGCTCGGGGGCGACGTAGATGAGGTCGAGTTCGCCGGCGACGTACGCCCGTTCGACCTCGCGCCGCTCTTCGATCGCCTGGGTCGAGTTGAGATAGGCGGCGTTGACGCCGTTGGCCCGGAGCGCGTCGACCTGGTCGTGCATGAGGGCGATGAGCGGGCTGATCACGAGGCCGGTGCCCTCGCGCACGAGTGCGGGCACCTGATAGGTGACGCTCTTGCCGCCGCCGGTGGGCATGAGCACGACAGCGTCACCGCCCGAGATGACCTGATCGACGATCGCGGCCTGATCGCCGCGGAACTCGTCGTAGCCGAAGACCGTGTGCAGCGCCTCGGCCGCAGTCGCGTATCGGCTGGGGGCCGCCTGTCGCGCGGCCGTCGCCGTCACCCCGGGAGCAGACGGGCGTGCGGATGAGCGCGCGGACGCCGATCCGACCGGTGTCACGGGGCCCTGGCCCCAGTCGAGCGGCGGCTCGTACCCGGCGCCCTGCGGCTCCCAGTCCATCGGCTCGGGCGGCTCGGAGGGCTCCCACCCTGCGCCGTCCCACGGCTCGTCGGCGTAGGGCAGATCCTCGTACGGGTCACGGGGAGTCTGCGGCATCCCTCCAGCGTAACGACCCCCGCCGACGTCGGCCGCGCCTGTGGACGCTCAGCGGGCGTAGGTTTGTCGCAGACGCCCGAAGGAGCCCCGATGACCGACATCACCGTCACCCGCAACGACGACGCCTCCCGCTACGAGATCCACTCGGATGAGACGCTCGCCGGCTTCGCCGAGTTCGAGCTGCGTCCGAGCGCGATCCGCTTCATCCACACCGAGATCGACCCCGCGTTCCAGGGTCAGGGACTCGCGGGGATCCTCGCTGAGCGCGCCCTGACGGATGCCGCGGCATCCGGCGACGCGATCGTGCCGCTCTGCCCGTACATCGCGAAGTACCTGACGACGCATGAGATCCCGGGCGCCGAGATCCGCTGGCCGAAGCGGCCCGGCGCTGCTCCGACGGAGGCGTGATGATCGGCGAACGACGCATCGTGCTCGAGCCACGCGAGGTGCCGCTCGGCGGGGTGCGCGGGATGAACGTGCTGCGCGTGCTGCCGCATCGCAACCTCCCGACCATCGGTGCGTGGTGCTTCCTCGACCGGTTCGGCCCCGCCGACACCAGGATGCGGGTCGAACCGCATCCGCACATCGGCCTGCAGACCGTGACCTGGCCGCTGGTCGGAGAGATCCGTCACCGGGACTCGGTCGGCAGCGACGCCGACCTCCGCAGGGGCCAGCTGAACCTCATGACCGCCGGCAACGGCATCTCGCATTCGGAGTACTCGATCGGTGATGATCCGATCCCCCTCGACGCCCTGCAGTTCTGGGTGGTGCTGCCCGAGAGCGCACGGCACGGCGCTGCCGGTTTCGAACGGCACACCGAGCTGCCACAGCTGCCGCTCCCTGCCGACGAGGGTCAGGACGCCACCGCCACGGTCGTCCTCGGCGAGTTCGCCGGCACCTCATCGCCCGCCACCGTGCACACCCCGATCGTCGGCGCGGAGATCCGGATCCCCGCGGGCGCTCGCCTGCACCTGCCCTTGCGTTCGGGATGGGAGCACGGCCTCATGCTCGTCGAGGGTGATGCCGTCGTCGCCACGCACGGGATGTCGTCGAACGACATGCTGTACCTCGGTGACTCGAGGGACTCGGTCGAGGTGTCCAGCACACAGGGAGCGCTGCTGTTCCTCATCGGCGGCGAGCCCTTCGAGGACGAGATCGTCATGTGGTGGAACTTCGCCGGACGCACGCACGAGGAGATCGTCGAGGCTCGCACCGAATGGGAGGCGGCCTCCGCGCGGTTCGGTGTCGTCGAAGGGCACGACGTCCGCATCCCCGCTCCGCCTCTTCCCGACGTGCGGCTGATGCCGCGCGGCCGCAAGATCTGACGGCTCTGACTGCGACACCGCGCCCCGCGCGCGACGCGACGCGGCCTCGACGATGCGGCGACCGCACGCGACGGCGCCCCGCGCTCCGAAGAGCACGGGGCGCCGGCGCTGATCGCTACTGCGTGTCGACCGTCACGATCGTGCGCACGGCGGACTCGCCGTACTGCACGAGGCCGAGGTACCGGGTGCCGGCGGTGAGGCCGGTCCAGCTCAGCTCGTAGCTCGTCGCCTGGCCGCGGACGGCCTCGATCGGGTTCGGGGTCGCGGTGAACGCCCCTTCGCCCTCGGGCTGCACGTTGGCGTAGGTCATGTCCCACGTCATCGGGGCCGAGGTCGAGTAGACGTTCGCGACCACCAGGTAGGTGCCCGCCGTCGGAGCCGGGAGTGTGACCTGCTCATCCGCCGAACCGGTCGCCGACTGCCAGCGCTCGTAGTAGCGCAGGTCGTCGGCGCTCACGACCCGGTAGACGGTCAGGTCGAGGTCGCTGCCCGCGTCATCCGACGAGTCGAGATCGAAGCGCGAGAGCGTCGTGCCCGCCGGCACGTCGACGATCCACGACACGTCCTTGTTCTCGTCGCCCGACGCCTCATCGCCCGAGTGTCCGACGACACGGCCGTCGGGGTCCTCCAGCAGGCTGAACGGCGTGAGTCCCGAGAGCCCGAGCGCCAGAGCACCGTCGACGCCGGGGGTGATCTCGACCGTGGTCGCCCCCTCGACTCCGGTGCCCTCGACCTCGGCCGGCGCGTCGGCCGTCACGGGGAAGACCGCGATCGGCGAGCGCACCGAGTTGCTCTTGCTCGTCCAGGTGAGCGACCCGGTCGCCCACTGCTCGACGGGAGCACTCTGGTTGTCGAACGTGACCGTGTAGGTCGCGGTCTGGCCGGGCTTGGTGAACTTCAGCGTCGAGGGCTCGACGGTCACGTCGACGCCGGGCAGATCGACGGATGCCGTGAACGTGCCCTTCTCGGTCGCCGTGACCGTGCGGGTGACGCTCTGCGCGCTCGCGAGCGATCCGATCGAGAACGATGCGATGTTCAGGTCGCTGCCGTCGATCGGCTCGACGCCGTCGAACTCCGCCAGACCCTTGCCCTCGAGGAACGCGGCCCAGTCGGGCACGTCGTTCAGGTAGAGCAGGCCCGGGTTGAAGTAGCGCTTCGGGTCGACCTGGCCCGCACCCTGCTGGAACGGGTCCTTGTTGGCCGAGCCGTCGGGGTTCACCGTGTCGTAGGCGGTCGTCATCATGGCCGACTTGACCTCAGCCGGCTTCGCGTTGGGACGCTCGCCGAGATACAGCGCCGCGAGACCGGCGATGTGCGGTGACGCCATCGACGTGCCCGACAGGATGCCGAAGGTCGGCGCCTCTCCGGGCCCGTTCTGCGTGGCCGCGAGGATCGCGACGCCGGGGGCTGCGATGTCGGGCTTCATGATGTCGCTGCCGTCGGCGAGCATCGGGCCACGGCTCGAGAAGCCGGCGATCTGGGGCACCGGGGTCACGACACCGGTCGTGTTCTCGCCGACGAGCGTGATCGGGCGATCGGCGCCGCCCTGCACATAGGCGAGCACGGCTGCGCGATGCACGGACGAGAGGTGCACGGTGGGCACCGCGTGGAAGTCGTTGTCGAGCGAGTCCGCACCACCGGGCACGTTCACGAGCACGACGCCCATGCCGCCGGCATCCTTCACGACCTGCGACTTCTCGGCGCGGGCGTTGCCCCCGCGGTCGCAGACCACGATGTGACCCGTGACCTTCGCCGCATCCAGCGTGCCCGGAAGGCACAGCGCGGCATCGGCGGCAGCCTGTCCGGCAGCCGGCGCGTCACCCGCGTAGATCGACGGCCCGGTGACAGTCGTGCCGAACGGCACGCTCACCGATGCGCCGGCCTGGGCGAAGCCGTCGAACTGCACGGTGCCCTCCCACGTCGGGATCGTCGATGCCGCGACCGTGGTGTACCAGGGGGAGGCGTGGTCGGCGGTGACGGAGTCGGGACCGTCGTTGCCGGCGCTCGTGGCGACGAAGACGCCGGCTGCCGCCGCGTTGAAGAACGCGATGTCCTCGGGGGCGAGCACGGTGGATGCCGCTCCGCCGCCGATCGAGTAGTTGATCACGTCGACGCCGTCGGCGACCGCCTGGTCGATGGCGGCGATCAGGTCGCTGCCCGCGCAGATGTCGTCGGTGGTGACGGCCTCATCGGGCCCGACGTAGCAGGCCTTGTAGGCGGCGACCTTGGCTCCGGGGGCGACCCCCGAGATCTTGCCGAAGTCGACGTCCTCGATCGAGGCCTTCACGCCGAAGTTGCCGGCCGCCGTGCTCGCGGTGTGCGAACCGTGGCCGTCGCCGTCGCGCGGCGAGAGGTAGTCGTACTGGAAGTCGAATCCGGCCGCCTCGGCACCGGTGTAGAAGTACTGGGCTCCGATGAGCTTCGACGAGTAGTCGCCCTTGTCCCACTCCTGAGCCTCGACCATCGTGCTCTGGAACTGGCCGCCGTCGGACTTGTCGAAGTAGACGAAGGTGCCGTCGGTGTACGGCTGACCGCCCTTGTGGCGCTTGTCGTTCTTCGGCTGCTTCTTGAGCTTCTTGCCCTCGAAGGAGGGGTGCTCGGGAGCGATGCCCGTGTCGATGACACCCACGACCACGCCCTCGCCGGCCTTGTCGACGCCGCCGGTCTGCTGCCAGACGCCGCCACGCCCCTTCTTGTCATCGCCGAGGCCGAGGAAGTCCGTCGACGTCTGCGCGTCGGGGTGACGGATGAAGTCGGGGTAGACGTCGTACACGTCCTTCGACGCCCGCAGCTTGTCGACCTGCGCGCCCGTGAGCTCGGCACTGAAGCCGTTGAGCACGACCTGGTAGCTGATCTCGGGAGTGACTCCCGCCTCCTGCGCGACCGTCTGCTGCTCGGCCTCGAGGTGCTGCACGTAGCGCTGCGAATCCTGCGACTGCGTCTCGAGCTGCTCGCCTTCGGCGGGCTTGGTGGCCTTGAGCCCGTTGACGTCGCCGGTGTAGCTCGCGAGCGGATCGGACTTCAGCACGACGATGTAGTGACCGGGCGTGCCGTCGACCGGAGTGGGGTTTGTCACCTCCTCCGTGCCTGCGTAGCCTGCGGTTGCCGTCGATGCGATGAACAGCGTTGCCAGGGTGGTGGCCGCTGCCATCCGGAGGGGTGTTCGACCCATGTGCTTCTCCCGATGATCACGGTGCGACTGCGGTGCCGCACCGCCGTTCAAGCTACGCCCGGCTTCCGTCCACACACCAGGGTCGGGGATTATTCCTGGACGAACGGCCAGCCGTGTCGACAATGGTCGACAGTAGGCTGGAGGGGTGGCCCCCTCCCCCGTTCTGACGACCCGCGTGCTGCTGGTCTGCGCCGCGATCGGCGTCGCCACGGGCATCCTCGGGGGGATCGCCGGGCTCATCACGCCGATCGTCATCGTGGGCGCTCCGTATCTCTACGGACTCGTGCTCGGCTCGCACGTGCTGCCGGGGATCATCGCTCAGGAGGTGCTGCGCCGCCCCTTCGTGGCCCTCGTCACGCACGTGTTCGCCGCCCTCATCTCGAGCGCGTTCAATCCCGCCTGGACGCTGCGCTTCATCGGCACCGCTCTGCTGTTCGGGGCGATCCAGGAGGGCATCGCCGCGCTCACCCGCTACCGCTCCTGGGGCCCTTGGCGCTTCTTCATCTCCGCAGCGATCATCGGGGTCATCGTGGCCGTCGTGGTGTTCTTCGCCGTCGACCTCGCGACCTTCCCGCTGTGGGCGGAGATCTCCTACCTCGTGATCGCGGTGCTCGGTCCGATCGCGTGGACCGCAGCAGGACTCGCGATCGGATCGTCTCTCAGCCGCGCAGGCGTCGCTCGGCGCTGATCACGGCGTCCGACCCTTCCGAGCCGTCCGGCCTGTGCAGATCAGGTAAGGCTCAGCTAAGTTAGAACGGTACCGATCCGCTGAAACCGGGGTTATGCCGTGCGCTCATCTGCGCCTCTCCTCCGCGTGCGTGACCTCTCGATCACCCACGCCGATGCTGTGCACCCCTCGCCGCGGGACGTCACCTTCGACATCGATGCCGGCGAGGTGGTGCTGCTGCTCGGCCCTTCGGGTTCGGGCAAGTCGACGCTCACGCTCGCGCTCAACGGGCTGATCCCGCACGCCGTGCCCGCGACCATGACGGGATCGGTCGAGGCCGGCGGAGTCAGCACGGCGGATGCCGACACCGCATCGCTGAGCACCCACGTCGCGATGGTCTTCCAGGACCCGGACGCCCAGATCGTCACCGGCACGGTCTACGACGAGGTCGCCTTCGGCCCCGAGAACCTGCTGCTGTCGCTCGACGAGGTGCGCACGAGAACCGAAGACGCACTGCGCCGTGTCGGCCTGTGGGAGCGGCGCGATGAGAACCCCGATCGCCTGTCCGGCGGCGGGCGTCAGCGTCTCGCGATCGCGTGCGCGCTGGCGATGGGGTCGCCCCTGATCGTGCTCGACGAACCGACCGCGAACCTCGATCCGCAGGGCATCGACGACGTCTACGCCGCACTGACCGACGTGATCGCAGCGGGCGACCGCGGCATCCTGCTCGTCGAGCACAATCTCGACGCCGCGATGGGGTTCCTGACCCGCACGATCGTGCTCGACCGCGCAGGGCGGGTCGTCTTCGACGGACCGCCGGCCCGGATCATCCGGGAGCACGCGGCGGAGCTCGTCGAGATGGGTGTCTGGCTGCCTGCGGCGACACTCGCGGCCCTGCGGATGCGGGATGCCGGAACACTGCATCTCGACGACCTTCCATTGACACCCGAGGAGCTTGCCGCGGCACTGGCGGCGGCATCCGCCACTCCTGACCCGTCCGGTGTGCAGGACCACGGCACGGATGCAGGACCGGATACCGCTGTCTCCTCCGGCATCCGTGCGTCGGTCCTGCAGACGCACGAAGGAATGACGGATGCGGCAGACCGTGCAGCCACTCCGATCGTCCGCGCCCGCGGGCTGACGGTTCGTCGTCACCGCACGGAGATCCTGCACGGCATCGACCTCGACATCGAGGCGGGAACCCTGACGGCGATCGTCGGGACCAACGGCGCCGGAAAGACCACCCTTCTGCAGGCGCTCGCCGGTGTCGTCCCGCCGCCCCGGCGGCAGGTCACGGTCGACGGCATGGACCCCGGGTCGGCCTCGCCGCGCGAGCTCTCGAGCCGCATCGGGTTCGTGTTCCAGAACCCGGAGCACCAGTTCATCGCGCACACCGTGTTCGACGAGCTCGCGCACGGACTTCGGCTGCGGCACACCCCGGATGCCGAGACGCGCGAGCGCGTCGACGCCATGCTGATGCGCTTCGGCCTCGAGGCGAAGGCCGATGTGCATCCGTTCCTGCTCTCGGGCGGCGAGAAGCGCCGCCTCTCGGTCGGCACGGCCCTGATCACCCGCCCGCGGGTGCTCGCCCTCGACGAACCGACCTTCGGCCAGGATCGTGCACGGGCGTCCGAGCTCCTCACTCTGCTGCACGACCTGCGTGACGAGGGGACGACGATCGTCATCGTGACCCATGACCTGCAGCTCGTCGCCGAGCACACGTCGCACACGGTGATCCTGAAAGACGGTCGCGTGCACGCCGCCGACCGCACCGACGCGCTCTTCGCCGACGAGACGCCGTTCGTCGAGGCAGGGCTCCGCCTTCCGGCGCTGCAGCGCGTGCTCGCCGCAGCGGGACGGGCGATCGCATGACCGCCCACGCCTTCGACCCGTATGCCGCGATGTCGGCATCGTCTCGGCGCCAGTTCCTGTATGCGCTCAATCCGCTGGCGAAGGTCGCGGGAGTCGCCCCGGCCATGGTGCTGCTGATCCTCGTGCGCGATCTCGCCACGCCCGCCGCCTTCCTGGCGCTGTCCCTCGCGGTGATCGTCCTCGGATCGCGGGTGACCTGGCGCATCGCCGCGGTGCTGTTCCTCGCACTCCCGATCGGCATGATCGCCATCGGGCTCGGGTTCTCGCTGTGGGTCGACGCCGAGATCGTGCGCGACACCGCTGCCGTGGTGCAGCTCGGCGACTGGACGCTGCGCGAGGGCGCCCTCGCGATCGGCTTCGCCACGGCTCTGCGGCTCGGCGCGATCGTCTCCCTCGCACTCATCGGCGGCCTGACCACGACCGGCCCCGACCTCGTGCGCGCCAGCGTGCAGCAGCTGCGGGTGCCCTACCGCATCGGCTACACGGCCCTGGCCGCGTTCCGCTTCGTGCCGCGCTTCGGGCACGAGCTCGCGGTGATCAGAGCCGCGCATCGCGTGCGAGGGCACCATGGGGGCAGCAGTCCCTTCGCGCGCATCGCTCGCGGCTGGGGATACATCGTTCCGCTGCTCGCGGGTGCGATCCGCCACGCCGAGCGCGTGGCCCTGGCCATGGACTCGCGGGCCTTCGGCGCGCACTCGACGCGCACCGAGAGGCACCTCGTGCCGTTCCGCATCCGAGACACCGTCTTCATCGTCGCCTCGATCGCCGCATCCGCCGCGATCTTCATGCTCTTCTTCCCCTGGCAGCTGCCCTGAAAGGCGCCCGCATGGCATACAGCAGACTGGTCAAGCCCGAGACCGCCGAACTCCTCCATCTCAGCGTGCTGCGCACCGAGCGCCTCTCCGAGCACTGGATGAGGGTCACGCTCGGAGGCGGTGAGATCGAGAAGTTCCGCCCGATGGGCTTCGACCAGTGGTTCCGCCTGTTCCTGCCGATCGGCGGCGACGCGGGGCTCGACCGCGTTCCCGCGAAGGCGAACAAGATGTTCGGATACCTCAGGTTCCTGCGGATCCCCGACGGCGAGCGCCCGGTCATGCGCAACTACAGCGTGCGCGCGTACCGGGGGGCCACCGCCGAGTCGGGCGCCGAGATCGACGTCGACTTCGTGCTGCACGGGTCTGCGGCCGACGGCACGGCCGGCCCCGCGTCACGCTGGGCGGAGACCTGCGAACCCGGCGAGCACGTGCTCATCATCGACGAGGGCCTCACGTTCAACCCGCAGCGCGGAACGGATCGCGTGGTGCTGGTCGGCGATGAGACGGCGCTCCCCGCGATCGCCTCGATCTGCGCGTCACTGCCTGCGGACGCGACGGGAACGGCGATCATCGAGGTGCCGTCCGAGGCCGACGCTCTGGAGTTCCCGCACCCCGCCGGCGTCGAGATCATCTGGCTCGCGCGGCCGCACGAGTTCGCCCCCGGGTCGTTCGCCCTCGCCCGGCTGCGCGAGCTGACGCTGCCGGCAGCGCCGTTCCACGCGTACGCCGCGGGCGAGCAGTCGCTGGCCTCGGGTGCACGCAAGCATCTCGTCGGCGAGCGCGGTGTCGACAAGAACGACGTGAGCTTCTGCGGCTACTGGAAGATCGGCGCGGCCTCGCCCACCTCGAAGGCGGCCCGCGAGGCTGCGGCGGAGCCCCTCGCATGAGCGGCGCGGATGCTGTGAACGGTGCGGGGTCGGAAACGCACCGCGAATCGGGCTCCGAGGTGCAGAATCGACCCCGCACCGGCGGCGGACGCTCGCGATTCCGCATCCCGACGGCGATCCTGCTGACGTGCGCGGCACTCGGAGTCGCCGGTGGCGCGCTCCTCGCCCCGGCGAACTGGATCTCGACGATCCTCTTCCCCGGCCTGCCCTTCGTGAGCGTGGCGCTGGCCGGCCTCTGGCTGCTCCCCTCGGTGATCGCCCTCCGCCTGCTGCGGCGCCCACTCGTCGGCCTGCTGGTGGGCCTGCTGGCCGGTCTCGTGATCGTGCCGTTCTCGGGCTACGGCTTCAGCAGCGTGGCCACCAACCTCTGGTGGGCGGCGTTCACCGAGCTGCCGTTCCTGTTCGTCCTCTGGCGCTACTGGGGAACCTGGCTGCACTACCTCGGGGCACTGATCGTCGGCATCGTCTACCCGATCCTCGCCTGGGCCTCGTTCGATCTCGGCAGCTTCGGGCTTCCCCTCCAGATCACCTTCTTCGCCGTGACCCTCGGCAGCTGCCTCGGCGCCACCGCACTCGGCATCCTCATCGCCGATCGGCTGCGCAAGGCCGGCGTCGGTGGCCGGCTGCCCCGCTGACCCGCGCTGGCTCCTGTCCGCCTGCGCGCCTGCAGGCCCGTTTCATGCGGTCAGCCGTGCCATCGACAGGAGAAGGGCCCCAGATGCCGGCATCCGGGGCCCTTCTCTGAGAGGTTCGTCAGCGCTTGCCGACGATCTGGCGGCCGACGAGGTCGCGCATGATCTCGTTCGTGCCGCCGTAGATGCGGTGCACGCGGGCGTCGGTGAAGGCGCGGGCGATCGGGTACTCCATGATGTAGCCGTAGCCGCCGTGCAGCTGCACACCCGTGTCGAGCACCTCCCACTCGCGCTCGGTCGCCCAGAACTTGACCTTCGCAGCGTCCTCGGCGGTGAGGGTGCTGTTCTTGTAGGCGAGCAGCGCACGGTCGATGTACGCCCACATCGCGTCGGTGGTCGCCGCCATGTCGGCGAGCCGGAAGCGGGTGTTCTGGAAGTCGGCGATGCGCTCGCCGAACGCCTCACGATCCTTCGTGTAGGCGACGGTCCAGTCGAGGGCGGCCTGGGCGGCAGCGGCCGCGGCCACGCCGATCGACAGCCGCTCGAGCGGCAGGTTCAGCATCAGCTGGATGAAGCCCTGCCCCTCCTTGCCGCTGATGAGGTTCTCGTCGGGGATGAACACGTCGGTGAAGCTGAGCTCGGCCGTGTCCCAGCCGTGGAAGCCCATCTTGCTGAGCTTCTTGCCCTGATCGAAGCCCTCCATGCCCTTCTCGACGAGCAGCAGGCTGAACGCGTCGGGACGGTTGCCCTCACCGGTCTTGACGAAGGTCACCACGACGTCGGCCGTCGAGCCCGACGAGATGAACGTCTTGGCGCCGTTGAGGATGTAGCCCCCGTCGACCTTCTTCGCGTTGGTCTTGATGCCGCGCAGGTCCGAGCCCGCGCCGGGGTCGGTCATGGCGAGCGCACCGAGCACCTCGCCCGTGGCCATGCGGGGCAGCCACTTCTCCTTCTGCTCCTGCGTGCCCATGTGCACGAGGTAGGGCACGGCGAGGTCGTCCTGGATGCCGAAGGCACCGGCGAGCGACCCTGCTCCGGAAGCGATGACCTCCTCCATGACGATGGTGCGGAAGCGGTAGTCCTGCAGCATGCCGGCACCGCCGAACTCCTCGGGGACGGACAGTCCGATCAGACCGGCCTCGCCTGCGGCCAGCATCGTCGCCCGGTCGATCTCACCCGCGGCATCCCACCGCTCGATGGCCTCGTTGTTCACGTGGCGCTTGACGAAGTCCTTGACGAGGTCGCGGAAGGCCTCGTGATCCTCTTCGTAGATGTCGCGTTCCATTGCGTCCTCCCGAACGTTCGTGCGTCATTGCTCCGGCGATTCTATGCCGGGTCGCCGACACCGCGACAGCTCGTTGTGAGAATGCATCCCACAATCCGTGAGACTCGGTACCGCGATTGTCGGATGCCGCAATGCGGTCGCACACGCGCCGCTGTCACTGCGCTCAGTGGGCGTAATCAGGGGCCGCGGGGAGCCCGAAGAACTCCTCCAGCGTGTGATACCCGCCGTGGTGATACGCCGCCGCGAGCTCGCGGCCGAGATATCGCAGGTGCCAGGGCTCGGGCTTGTATCCGGTGATGCCGGAGCCGACCTGCTCGTAGCGCACGATGAAGCCGTACTCCCAGGCGTGCGCCGCGATCCACTGCCCCTGCACCGTCGCGCCGAACGACTCGATGGCTCCGCACGACGAATCGCACGCCACGAGATCGAGCGCCAGCCCCGTCTGATGCTCGCTGTGACCGGCACGCGCCGACGAGGCGTCCGCTCCCGCCTGCCCGCTGTTGCGCACATGCGAGGCGTGGGTCACGACCTGCAGCTCATACGATCGGTAGCCGTTGTTCGCTCCGATGCGCCCCGCGCCCTCGGCGGCCGCCGCATCAGCCATCTCTCCGACCGCCGCGGCGACGTCCGTCCGCGCCTGACCGGAGCGGGTGGTCATCTGCAGCGGAAGGTCGGCGAGCGCCGACGGCGCGAAGGAGACCGGAGCGAGCGGACGCGCCTTGTTGACGACGACCCAGACGTGAGCCGGGTCGTCGAGCGCGATGCAGGGTGCGTTGCCCGCCACGACAGCGGAACGGAAGCTCTCGCCACCCCCGAAGCCGGCGATGATCGCCGCATCGTCGGCGACGGCTATCGCCTCGAGCACGCTCGGCTCCGAACACGGATCGGCAGCGGTGGTCGCACCGACCTCGACCGCCGGCACCTCCTGCACGACGGACGGCTGCGGCATCGCCAGCTCGTCGGTCGTCTCGGCCACCGGCGCACCGGCCAGCGACAGCAGGACGCCGATCGCCGTCGCCGCGAGACCGATGGGCAGTGCGGGTCCGCGGATCGGGGAGCGCGGCGCCGCATGCTGAGGCTGCGGCGGGAAGAACATGCTTCCATTGTCCCTCATGTCCATTCGAACAGAATTCACACGCTCGGTTGACGGAGTATCGTCTTTATGTTCGAATGGATGACATGCGGTGGCAAGGACAGAAACTCGGTGACGTCGACGCCGCTGCGCTACCCGGCCTCGAAGATCGCTCCAGCGTGCTCCGCACGGTGACCACGCCGGAGTTCGCAGGCATGACGTTCCATGAGGTGCTGTCGAAGTCGGCCCTCAACCATGTACCCGGCGCATCGCGCATGCCGTTCGCCTGGACCATCAACCCGTACCGCGGGTGCAGCCATGCCTGCGTCTACTGCTTCGCCCGAGGAACGCACGAGTATCTCGATCTCGACGGCGGATCGGACTTCGATTCGCAGATCGTCGTGAAGGTCAACGTCGTCGAGGTGCTGCAGAAGGAGCTGCGTCGCGGCAGCTGGGAGCACGAGACGGTCGCTCTGGGCACGAACACCGATCCGTATCAGCGCGCCGAGGGTCGGTACAAGCTGATGCCGGGGATCATCGATGCCCTCGCGACGTCGGGCACACCGATGTCGATCCTCACCAAAGGCACCCTGATCAGGCGCGACATCCCGCTGCTGGTGCGGGCGGCGCAGCGCGTTCCCGTCGACATCCAGATGTCCATCGCGATGTACGACGACGATCTGCAGAAGGCGATCGAACCCGGGACTCCGACGACCCAGGCACGGCTCGACACGGTACGCGCACTGCGGGATGCCGGCTTCCGCGTCACCGTCTTCCTGATGCCGATCATGCCCCACATGACCGACTCGGTCGAGGCGATCGACACCGCCCTGCGGCGCATCAAGGAGGCCGGAGCGAGCCGCGTGATCTACGGCGCCCTGCACCTGCGCGCCGGAGTGAAGCCCTGGTTCATGCAGTGGCTCGAGGGTTTCCGCCCCGACCTCGTGTCGTCGTATCGCGGGTTGTACCCCGGAGTCTCCGCCGAGGCGCCGAAGGGCTACCGCCAATGGCTCGCGAAGCGCGCACGGCCGCTGATCAGACTGCACGGACTCGATGGGCAGCACGAGGACGACTACCCCGTGCGCGGCATCCGGGCTTCTGCACCGCACGGGAGGCCGGCGCCCGCATTCACGCCAGCGCCCGCCCCCGCACAGCCGATGCTGTTCTGAACGCCGGTCCGGTGGAGCGTCGGAGGTCGGGAAGCCACCCCCGGGGCGCGTAGGCTCGAGCGTTATGGCTACCGGCTCCACGATGCACACGTTCGACGTCCAGTTGGCCGACATGGATCGCGGTGTCTACGACGACTACTCGCTGCGCGTGGCGCGGCATCCGTCCGAGACCGACGCCTACATGCTGACCCGCGTGCTCGCCTATGGACTCGAGTTCACCGAGGGCATCGCATTCGGCGGCGGCATCTCGCAGACCGATGAGCCCGCCGTGCTGGTGCGCGACCTCACCGGAAAGACGACGGCGTGGATCGAAGTCGGCGCGCCCGATGCAGAGCGCCTCCACTACGGCAGCCGCCTCGCCGAGCGCACCGTCGTCTATACGCACCGCGACCCCGCGAAGGTCATGGCGCCGTGGGCCGACAAGCGCATCCACCGCTCCGAGGACCTCCGGGTCTACAGCTTCGACCCCGGCTTCATCGACTCCGCGGCACCGCTCATCGCACGCCGCAACACGATGACGCTCACCGTGACCGAGCAGGTGCTCTACCTCGACCTCAACGGCACGACACTGACCACGGCCATCCACGAGCACCAGCTCGGCTGAGCCGCCGCTCGGAAGGAGATCACGCGCTCCGTAGGAGCGATCCGACGCGTCAGCCCTTCGGAGTGAGAGATCTCCTTCGCAGGACGCGCACCCGACCGCACCGCGCGTCCCTGTGCCGCAGATCGGCCGAGCAAACGACGAAGGCCCCGCCGCCGCGAATGCGGAAGCGAGGCCTTCGAACGTGACGGATCAGGCCGTGAGGTCGGCGGCGGTCGGCACGCGACCGGCGATCTCCTCGATCAGGTCGTCGTCGATGCGCGCGTTCTCGAATGGCGCGTCGATCTCCGCACGCTCCAGCAGCTCGGTCATGCGACGCTGGCGCTGACGCGTGATGAGCGTGACGACGCGTCCCGAGCGACCGGCGCGGCCGGTGCGGCCTGAACGGTGCAGGTACGTCTTGTACTCGTCAGGAGCGTCGGCCTGCACGACCAGGTCGATGTCGTCGACGTGGATTCCGCGGGCGGCGACGTCGGTGGCGACGAGCACGTTCACGCGACCCGACGTCAGGCGCTCCAGGTTGCGCGTGCGCTTGGCCTGGTTGAGGTCACCGTGCAGCGAGACCGCGGGGATGCCGGCGTCGTCGAACTGCTCGGCGAGCATGTCGGCGTAGGCGCGGGTGCGGGCGAAGACCAGGGTCTTGCCGTCGCGGTCGACGAGCGAGGTGAGGATCTCGGCCTTGTCGCGGTGCTCGATCACGAGCACACGGTGCTCGATGGTGCTCGAGTCCTGATCTTCACCGGCGACCTCGTAGACGGCCGGGTCGACGAGGAACTCGTCGACGAGTGCCGCGACCTCACGGTCGAGCGTGGCCGAGAAGAGGAGCTTCTGGCTGCCGTCGGCCGTGTGACGCAGGATGCGCTGCACGGGCTCGACGAATCCGAGCTCGCACATGTGGTCGGCCTCGTCGAGCACCGCGATGCGGCAGTCGGAGAGGTCGAGCTTGCCCTGGTTGATGAGGTCCTCGACACGACCGGGGGTGCCGATGACGATGTCGACGCCCTTCTTCAGCGCACCCACCTGACGGCCCTGCGGGACGCCACCGTAGATCTGCGTGGTGAACAGGCCGACGCTGCGGGCGATCGGCTGGATGGTCCGGTCGATCTGCAGTGCGAGCTCGCGCGTGGGAGCGAGGATGATCGCGCGCGGCGAGCGGCCGAACTCACGGCGCTTGCCCGCCTGCGACTGCAGCACGCGCTCGACGAGCGGTGCGCCGAAGGCGATGGTCTTGCCTGAGCCGGTGCGGCCACGGGCGAGGACGTCGCGCCCCTCGAGCACGGCCGGGATGCTGGCCGCCTGGATGGGGAACGGAGTCGCCGCACCCATGCCGACGAGGGTCTCGACGATGTTGGATCCGAGACCCAGGTCGCCGAAGGTCACACCGTCGACCTCGACCGCCGCGACGGACTTGGCCTCGAGGCGCTCGTGCACGACGTCGTCCGTCGGCTCGAACTTCTTGGCGGGTGCCGCGCTCGATGTGGCGTTCCAGTCGTTACGGCTGGGTCGCTCATTGCGCGACGGCCGCCCGCGGGTGTCCGACGTCAGCGGGCGGGGACGATCGGTGCGGTACGCGCCACCGGTCGAGGGACGCGAACGCTCGTCACGCCCACCCTCGATCGACCGCTGCGTGCGGTCGCGGTCGAAGGCACGGCGTGCGCGGTCGGCGTCGTAGGAACGCTCGGCGCCGCGGTCATCGCGACGCGGGCCCGCGCCACGGTCATCACGACGCGGGCGGTCGTCACGGTCGAAGCGGGGACGCTCGGATGCCGCGCGGTCGAAGCGCGGACGCTCGGTGCGGTCGCCCGAACGCGGCGAGCGGTCGTCGCGGTTGAAGCGCGGACGCTCGGATGCGCCGCGGTCGTCGCGCTGCGGGCGCTCGTCACGGGAGAAGCGCTGACCACCGCGATCGTCGCGGAAGCCGCCGGAGCGCTGGTCACGGCCCGGACGTCCGCCATCGCGGTGATCGTTGTCGCGGAAGCCCTGGCGCTGCGTGCCCGCACCGCGGTCGTCGCGGCGCGGACGCTCGTCGCGCTGGCCGCCGCGCTCATCGCGGTACGTACCGGGACCGGTCGGACGCTGACCGCCGCGGTCATCGCGACGCGGACGGTCGAAGCCCGTGGAGGAACGGTCGTTGTAGCGGGGGCGCTCGGCACGATCGTCGAAGCGCGGACGCTCGGAACCGCCGCGGTGCGGTGCCTCGCGGCGACCCGACTCCGCACGGTTGCGGATGCCACGGGCCTCATCGCGACCCGCGCGCTCCTGCGAGGACCAGCGCTGCTTGGGTGCGCCCTCTTCTGCGGGACGGTAGCCGCGGTGGCTGGCGCTGCGGCTGCCGGGACGACGGTCGAAGCCGGCCGCCGGGGTGCGCCGCTCGCCGGCATCCGCTCGTCCGCCCCGCACGTCGCGGGAATCGCGGGTGTCGCGAGCGCTGTCGCGCCCACCGGCGTGGCGGTCGTGGAACGAGGTCTTGTTCGCGCCGTAGCGCGGCTCGAAGTTGGCGGAGGGGCGTCCGCCGCGGGGCTTCTTGTTCTTGGGCATGGGTGTGTCCTTCTGAGTTCTCGCACGAGAACAGCGCCGCGCACACGCGCGAGCACCCAGCGCCGGATCGGATGCGATCGGACGGGGTTCCGGACTGTCAGCGGCCGGGGCCATTCATGTGATGGTTGATTAGCGTCGAGCGACGCTCACCATCGGCCCCTGGACTCACACTTCTTACACAAAAACGTCCGCGCCATGCGCGGGTGTCCGAAGCCGACCCATCAAGTGTAGCGGTCGCACCTGAAAAACCGCCCAGCCCCATCGCGGATGCTGCTCGCCATACGATTGCGGAGTGAACTCCGCATCCCCCACCGGCACACAGGTGCACCTCCAGCTCGGCGACGTCAGCGCTCAGATCGCGCAGGTCGGCGCATCCCTCCGCTCGCTCCGCATCGGATACGTCGATCTGATCGCCCCGTATCCACTCGACTCGCCGACCCCTTCCTGCTCGGGCGTCGTGCTCACGCCCTGGCCGAATCGCGTCAGGGATGGAGCCTGGAACGACGAGGGCACCGAGCGGCAGCTCGCGATCACCGAGCCGAAGTTCATGAACGCCAGCCACGGGCTGCTGCGATTCACGGCCTACGCGATCGAGGAGACGGCGTCGGCGACGACGCTGAGCGCCACGATCGTGCCGCAGACGGGCTACCCCTATCTCGTCGAGACCAGTGTCACCTACGTGCTGCGTGCCGACGGGATCGACGTCACGCACGCGCTGACCAACCGTTCCGCCACCGCGGCACCGGTGGCACTCGGCACGCATCCGTTCGTGACGATCGGCGACGTCGACCCGCACGAGCTCGTGCTGCGGGTGCCGGCGCAGACCGCGTTCGACACCGACGAGCGCATGCTCCCCACGGGCACGCACCCGGCGGATGCCGCGCTGCGCGACGGAGTGCGCATCGGCGATGTGAGCCTCGACACCGGATTCACCGACCTCGACCGTGATGCCGACGGGCTGGTCCGGCACTCGCTGACCGCCCCCGACGGTCGGCGACTCACCCTCTGGCAGGGCGCCGGGTTCGACTTCGTGCAGGTCTACACGACCGACAAGTACCCGGGCCAGCCCCTCGCGGTGGCGATCGAGCCCATGACCGCGCCCGCCGATGCGCTGAACAGCGGTGTCGGCCTGCGCCGCCTCGCCCCCGGTGAGACCTGGACCCTCGACTGGGGCATCACGCTCGACTGAGCTCGGCGGCGCCCGCTCCACAACTCCGCCGGAAACGGCTGACGCCCGCCCGGAATGAAGTTCCGGGCGGGCGTCAGACTCCGTCGTGCGGAGGACGGGACGGCGAGGGCGACTACTCGCCGCGCTCGCGCAGCTCCCGGCGCGTCAGCTGATTCGCGTGCGGCAGCGACGAACCCGATTCCGCCGAGCCCGATTCCGACGTGCCCGCGCCGGCCAGCGCCAGATCGCCCGAAGGACGAGGGCCGTCCGAGGGGTCCGAGTCGCCGTTCGGTGCAGAGCCGTCGTCGCCCGACCCCGCCTTGCGGGCGCGTCGCCGCTCCTTCGCACCCTCGACCAGGTTGTAGAGCGTCGGCAGAACGATCAGCGTCAGTACGGTCGATGAGATGAGTCCACCGATCACGACGATGGCGAGCGGCTGCGAGATGAACCCGCCGTGCCCGGTGATGCCGAGTGCCATCGGGGTGAGCGCGAAGATCGTCGCCAGCGCCGTCATGAGGATCGGACGCAGACGCTTCTCGCCACCGGCCTTCACCGCATCGATCGTCGACAGCCCCTTCTCGCGATACTGGTTGACGAGGTCGATGAGCACGATCGCGTTGGTCACGACGATGCCGATGAGCATCAGCACACCGATCAGCGAGGCGACGCCGAGCGGCACACCCGTGACGATCTGCAGCAGGATCGCGCCCGTGGCCGCGAACGGCACAGAGACGAGCAGCAGCAGCGGCTGACGCAGCGACTTGAACGTCGCGACCATCACGACGTAGACGATCAGGATCGCGGCGAGCATGGCGAGCCCGAGCTGCGAGAACGAGTCGGCCTGCTGCGAGGCGACACCGCCCACCTCGGCTGACGCGCCGTCAGGCAGGTCGACCGCGGCCAGCGCCTCGGTGACCGACTGGGTCGCCACGGCGAGGTTGTCGGATGCCGGGGGCACCGTGATCGTGGCGGTGCGGCGTCCCTGCTCGGTGGTGATGGAGGTCGGGCCGTTGCGCTCCTCGACGGTCGCGATGTCCTGCAGCTGCACCACACCGGTGGCACTCGGGATGGTGAGCTCACGAAGCGCCTGCGCGGTGGCGGGCGGCTCGGATGCGGCGAGGTAGACAGTCAGCGCGGTGTCGTCGATCTCGACCGTGCCCACCTGCTGGGGGCGCATCGTGTTCGAGACGATGGATCCGACGGCGACCTCCGACAGTCCACGCTGCGCGGCGGCGTCGCGGTCGACGACCACGGCCAGGTACGGCAGAGCCGCGGCGAGGTTGTCGGTGACCTGTCCGATGCCGTCCCGACCGTCGAGCTCGTCCACCACGGCGGTGGTGGCGGTCTGCAGGTCTTCGGAGTCGGATGCCGAGACGGTGATCTCGATGTCACTCGAGCCGAGTCCGGCGGAGGCGGCGACCGACACCTCGCCGACGTCGGTGAGGCCCTCGATCGCGTCCTGGACATCGGCTCGGAGCTTCTCCTGGTCGGCATCCGCGTCGGTGAGCACCGAATAGGTCACGCCCGCTCCGCCCGAGAACGCGTCACGCAGGGCGGATCCGCTCGAGCCGATCGAGGCCTGCACGTGGGTGATGCCGTCGATGTCGAGCAGTGCGTCCTCGACGGCGATCGCCGCCTCCGACTTGGTCTCCAGGCTCGCGGTCGGGCCGAGGTCCTGCGTCACCGTCATGGTGTTCTGACCGGAGTCGCTGAGGAAGTTGATCTTCATGAGCGGTGCGGCGGCGAGCGTCGCACCGAGCACCACGACGGCGAGCACGACGGTCAGGCCGGAGTGCTTCAGCGTCCAGCCGAGGATCGGACGGTAGCCCTTCTGCAGTCGCGTCGGCGGAGCGTCCGGGTCCTCCGGGTCGATCTGCACGCCGTTCTCATCGAGCAGCGGCTTTCCCGGGCGGAGGAACCAGTACGCGAGCACCGGCACGATGGTCAGCGAGACCAGCAGCGACGCCACCATCGCGATCGACACGGTCATGGCGAACGGCCGGAACAGCTCGCCGACCATGTCGCCGACGAACACGATGGGCAGGAAGACGGCGACCGTCGTGATGGTCGAGGATGTGACTGCCATCGCCACCTCGCGCACCGCCAGACGGATGGCGTCTCCCTTGTCGGCATCCCCCACATAGTGCCGTTTGATGTTCTCGATCACGACGATCGAGTCGTCGACCACACGGCCGATCGCGATCGTGAGCGCGCCGAGGGTGAGGATGTTCAGCGAGTATCCGAACGCCTGCAGCCCTATGAAGGTGATGAGCACGCTGGTGGGGATCGAGATCGCCGTGACGAGCGTCGAGCGGATCGACAGCAGGAACACGAGGATGACGATCACGGCGAAGACGAGTCCGAGCAGGCCTTCGGTGGCGAGCGTCTCGATGGACTGCTGGATGAACGGAGCCTGGTCGAAGATGATCGTGAACTCGGCGTCGGGGAAGGCCTCGCCGATCGTGTCGAGCGCGGCGATGACACCCTGCGACACCTCGACGGTGTTCGCGGCCGGCAGCTTGGTGATCGAGATCGAGAGGGCGTCCTTGCCGTCGACGCGCGAGATCGACGAGATGGGGTCGCTCTCCTGCACCACCGTGGCGACGTCGCCGATGCTCTCGGTGGTGCCGACGAGCGGCAGCGCCGCGAGTTCATCGACCGAGGTGATCTTCGCGCCGGTCTGGACGGTGAGCGTCTGGCCGTTCTCGGTGATGTCGCCGCCGGGGAACAGCGTGCCGTTCTGCTGCAGCGCCGTGGTGATGGCCTGCGTGCTCTGACCGATCGCCGCCAGCTTCGCGACGTCGGGTGTGATCGTGATGCGCTGGCCGACGCCGCCGATGATCTCCGCGGCGTTGACACCGTCGACGTCTTCGAGTTCGGGGATCGCGACGCTCTGCAGCTCGGCCTGCGCGTTCTCGGCGTCTTCGAAGCCGGTCACGGCGACCTGGATCACCGGGAAGTCATCGATCGACACCGTCAGCACCTGCGGACTCACGTCTTCCGGCAGCTGCCCCGAGATGCGGTTGATCGCCTGCTGGATCTTCTGCTCGGCGGTCGCGAGGTTGGTGCCGTAGGCGAAGGTGGCCTGCACGATCGACGCGTTCGTCGTGCTCGTGGCGGTCGTGCCCTCGAGGCCGGGGACACCCTGGATCGCCGACTCGATGGGGGTCGAGACGTCGTTCTCGACGACCTCGGGCGAGGCGCCGGGGTAGGTCGTCATGACCATCAGGTTGGGCAGCTCGAGCGACGGGATGAGCTCCTGCTTGAGGTTCGTCAGAGCGAGCCCGCCGAACACGGCGGCGACGATCGTGATCAACGCGATCAGTGCGCGGTTCTTCAGACTCAGGACGGCGAGGTTCGACAAGGCGGATTCTCTCTCTGCGGGTCAGGCGGATGCTGCGGCGGTGGGTGCGGAGGTGGACGCCTGAGGAGTGAGGATCCCGGCGAGGGCGTCGCGGATGAGCTCTTCGTCGAGCGGCTCGTCGTGGATCTGAGAGTGCCAGAGTACGCCGTCGATGAAGACGGCTGCGGCCCTCGCTCTGTCGACCCCGTGAACGGGCGCGATGAAGCCGACGATCTCGTCGGACCACAGTCGCGCGAACTGCCGGACGCGCGGGTCATGCACCGCGGCGGTCACGACGGCGCGGTCGGCCTGGACGGCGCGTGCGTCCTCGAGCCCGCGGCGCACGAGGCGCGCGAGCCCCTCTGGCGTCACTCCCTCGATCACGACGGCCCGTCGTGTCGCGTCGATGCGCGCCTCGATCTCGGCGGCCAGCGCTCCGATCGCCGCGTCACGCAGATCGTCGAGCGTGGCGAAGTACTGCGTCGTCGATCCCAGCGGCACTCCGGCCCGGGCTGCGACCTTGCGGTGGGTGAGTGCGTCGACGCCGATCTCGACGATCAGCTCGGCTGCCGCGGTGATGATCTCGCGACGGCGCGCTTCAGGATCGCGGCGGCGGCGCGTGCCATCGCTCATCCTGACCCCCAGCGCGATCACCCCTGTACGGGCGTACATGTACGTTTGTACATTCTGCATCGCGAAGCTGTGGGTTCGCCCGGATCCCGACGTCGACGGTCAGAGCGTCGACCCGAGCGCCAGCCCGAGACCAGCGGCGATCAGCCCGAGCAGCAGCATCCCGATGGCGTTGACAGCGGATGCTCTGCGCTGACCGTCTCGCCACAGCACGACGGTGTCGAGCATGGCGGTGCTGAACGTCGTGTATCCGCCGAGAAGACCGGCCCCGACCACGAACGACTCGGACGGCAGTGCCGTGGTCAGCAGGCCCAACGCGAACGATCCGGTGAGATTGACGACGAGGATGCCCCAAGGGAGGCGGCGTCCGACGACCTTCGAGACACCGAGGTCGATGACGTACCGGAGGAGGGCTCCCACCCCTCCGGCGAGCGCGGCCGCGACGAACAGCAGCGGAGTCATGCCCTCCCTCCCGCAGGGAGCGTCGGTCGACGCGGGCGTCCGAGTCGCAGGCCCGCCGCGGCGGCGGCGAGTCCCAGGACCAGACTGGCGGCCGCATACGCGAATGCGAGCACCGGGGCGTCGCCCCAGAGCGCGACCGTTCCGGTCATGAACGCGCTGTAGGTCGTGAAGCCGCCGAGCACGCCCGTGCCGAGCAACAGTCTGAGCTCCGTGGCGCCGGGCAGGCGCGCGGCGAGAACGCCGATCAGGAGCGATCCGAGCACGTTCACGACGATGGTCGCGAGAGGCACGCCCCCGACATCCGGCATCAGCAGACCGATCGCGAGCCGAGCGGCGGTGCCGATGCTCCCGCCGACGAAGACGAGGAGCAGGCGGCGAAAGGTCACGCGGCAACTCTATCCGCGCCATTGCAACGCATCCCTCGAATGTCAACCCGTTGGGCGAAGCCGGTCGGCAGGCGAAGACTGAGGCCATGAAGCCACTGTGGAAGCTCGACCGGACCCCGCCCATCGGCACACCGTTCGACCCCGGCGCACGACACGACGTGATCATCGTGGGTGCGGGCCTCACCGGCCTCAGCACGGCGGTCATGCTCACGCGCGCCGGTCTCGACGTCGCGGTGATCGAGGCGGGATCCGTCGCCGAGCTCGCGACCGGCGGCAACACCGGCAAGCTCACCCTGCTGCAGGGGAAGCGTCTCGCCGAGATCCGCAAGCACCACTCCGCGGCGCTCGTGCAGGCCTACGTCGAGGGAAATCGCGAGGGCATGGACTGGCTGGTCGGCTTCGCCGATCACGCGGGAGTCAGCTACGAGCGGCGGATAGACCACTCGTACGCGCAGGACGCCGGCGGCATCGACTCGGTGCGCGAAGTGCACGAGGCGGCGCGGGAGGCGGGCCTCGAGACCAGGATGCTCACGCGAGGAGAGCTGGCCGGTGCGGCCTTCCCCGCCGCGGGAGCCGTGGCGCTCGACGACCAGGTGACCATCGATCCGGCACTCGTCACCCATGCGCTCGCGGACGAGCTTCTCTCCGCCGGGGGAACCCTGCACACCGGCGTCCGGGTCACGGCGACGCATGCGCTGCCCGACCCTCGAGTAGAGACACCGCTCGGCCCGCTGTTCGCCGATCACATCGTGATCGCGACCGGGTACCCGATCCTCGACCGGGGACTCTACTTCGCGAAGATGCGCGCCTTCCGCTCGTACTGCGTCTCGTTCCGCCTCCCCGGCGGCGTGCCGGACAGCACGTTCATCTCGGTCGACAGCCCCACGCGCTCGATCCGCCCGGTGTCGGATGCGGACGGCCCCGGCGGTCCTGCTCGACTGGTGGTCGGCGGAAACGGCCACTCCGTCGGCCGCTCGGACGGCGAGACCGCCGCGATCGACGATCTGGTCGAGTGGACGAGGCGGTACTTCCCGGATGCCGAGGAGACCCACCGCTGGTCTGCCCAGGACTATCAGTCGAACAACCAGATCCCCTTCGTCGGCGCCATGCCCCGGGGTCTCGGCCGCATCCGCTTCGCGACCGGGTACGCCAAGTGGGGTCTGTCGAACGCCCCCGCCGCCGCTCTGCGTCTCACCGCGGAGATCCTCGGTGCGAACTGGCACGACCGACCGTCGTGGATGGTCAAGATCGGCACGAGGCTCACCGTGCCGGCCGATCTTGCCCGCGGGGCCATCGAGGGCGCCAAGGTCGCCGCCGCAGCGACGACCGGGTGGGTCGACGCCGAGCGTCGGCCCGTGCCGGTCCCGAAGCCGGCAGAGGGCGAGGGCGTGGTCGCGAACCGCAGCGGCCGACCCGTGGGCATCTCGACGGTCGACGGCGTCACTCGGGCCGTCTCGGCCGTGTGCCCGCACCTCGGAGGCGTGCTCGATTGGAACGACGCCGAGTGCACGTGGGACTGCCCGCTGCACGCCTCGCGCTTCACGGCGGACGGCACGCGCATCGAGGGGCCGGCGCTGCAGGACCTCAAGCCCGTGCCCCGCAAGGTCGGCGGCTGAGGCTCAGCCCGCCGTCGGCGCTCCGGCGCCCGGCGGCGGCGCGTCCCATCCCTGCTGCGGCTGGTCGCAGTTCTCGCGGAACACGTACTGCGAGGCGAGCTTGCGCTGATGGCTCGACCAGTCGATGGCCGGGCGGCGCTGCTCGGGCGGCAGATAGCCGAGGCGGTACACCGCCATGAGCTCGAGGTCGTCCGGCACGCGCAGCAGCTTCACGATCTCGTCCCACTGCCCAGGGACCTCCATCGGGAACGAGATGAACTGGATGCCCATGCCGAGCTCGACCGTGGTGAGCCAGACGTTCTCCATCGCCGCGCCCATGCTGAACACCGAGTAGAACGACGACAGCTGGCCCGGTCGGTACTCGCTGCGATCGAGCATCACGCCGAGCAGCAGCGGCGATCCCGCGACGAGCTTGTGATTCTCCTCCCCGAGGGTCTTCGGCACCCCGAACGTGTTCATCAGCTTCTGGCCGCGCTTGGTGAACACCTGACTCGTGAACGGGCGGAGGGCCGCGGGGAGCTTGTCGAACAGCATCCCGCTGCGCTTCTCCTCCATCTCGGCCTGGCTGAAGCGGAAGTACGGCTTGTAGCGTTCGAAGAACGTGCCGTTCGACATCGCCTCGGTCATGCTGTCGCCCGAGATGCGGGCGATCTTGTCGATCGTGTCGCGGTTCTCGACGACCACGAACCGCCACGGCTGGCTGTTCAGCTGCGACGGCGCCCGACCTGCCGCCTCCAGCAGGATGCGCTGATGCTCCTCCGATACCGGGTCGGGCAGGAAGGGCCCGTTCGTGGTCTTGCGGCGGCGGATGGCGTCGAGCAGTTCCATGCGTTCACTTCCGGTCGGTGGCGAGGCGCGAGCAGACGAGGCCCGCGACGATGAAAGGGGCTGCGGCGAGCGCGACGAGCGGATGCCGTCGGCTGTGCGTGCCGAGATACGGGATGGCGGCGAGCGGCGCGGCGGCGGGCGCGAGGGCCAGGGCCGCGCGACGGCTCGCGTGCTTCGGCCGGCCCCAGAGGATCGCCGAGAACGCGGCGGCCGAAGTGGCGCACGTCGCTATGTAGATCGCATGGTGCAGCCAGCGGAAGCTGCTCGTGTCGATGAGTCTCGCGGCGACGGCCGAACCGAGGGCGACGTTCGCGGTGTAGGCGACGGCCGCCGCCGCGAACAGCGGCGCGGCATCCGTGCGTCTGCGTCGGTGGCCCATGCCATGACCCTACGCCCACCTCCGGCATCCGTTCCCGGCCTTGATCCGGTGTCCGCACTTGTGCAATGCCGTGACCCCCATGCGGGGTCGAGAACACATCGGAATCGGGTGATTCGGATGCGCTCTCGACCCCGCGGCGACCGGCGAAGGCGGTGCAGCGGGTTACAGGTTGCCGTCCGCGTAGACGCGGAGCGCGTCGCGGACGAACTCGGCGCCCTGCGTTCCGCCGGCGGACGTGGCGTAGTTCGCGCCGAAGCGCGGGTCGGCGACGTACATCTCACCGAGGCCGATGACGTACGCCTTGACGTCGCCGCCGGGCACGGCCGCGGGAGTGCCCGGGATGCCGGTCAGCCACTCGACGTGACGGCGGGCGATGTCCTGAGCCTCGGCGGATGCCGGATCGATGCCCCTCTCGGCGGCAGCTGTCCAGTCCCGGCCGAGGTCGGAGACGCGCTGCTGCCAGTCGGCGCGATCGGCGTCGGTCATCCCGCGCCACCAGCGGTCGCTGTCGGCGTAGGTCTTCCGACCCCAGCGCTGCTCGACCTCCTCCTTGTAACGGGTGTGGTCGAAACCGTCGAACATGTTCTCTGCCATGAGTTCTTCACCTCCTCTCAATGCGTTGATGGTGTTCTCGACCGACGCGATCTGCCGCGCCAGTCGGTACTGTTCCTCGCGCAGCAGCTCGAGGTGCGTCTCCAGCGCGGATTCCTCGCTCTGCCGTGCGTTCACCGGGTCGAGCACCTCGGCGATCTGCGGCAGACCGAGTCCGAGCTCGCGCAGCAGCAGAATGCGCTGCAGGCGCACGAGCGCCGCCTCGTCGTAGTGCCGGTAGCCGTTGTGCGCGATGCGCGAGGGCGGCAGCAGGCCCACGTCGTCGTAGTGACGCAGGGTTCTGCTCGTGGTGCCCGCGAGACGGGCGATGTCCTGGATCGACCATTCGCGACCAGCCATCTCGTCCTCCTTCCCTGGAACTGATGATGACTCCACGGTAGAAGTTGACGCTGCGTCAATGTCAAGTGAATCCACGCATGTCGGCATTCTGCACTCGAATGACTAGCTTTCGTGACGCAGCGATGACAGCCTCCGTGTGTAACGACAAAACGGAGGTGGACAGATGTCCCTAATGGCGGCAATGGAGCCGACGCTGATGAAGCGCCGCGCACAGGACGCACTGGATGAGGCGATCCTGCGTCTCGATGCCTGGTGGCTGGTGGTGATCGCGGCGATTCTCGTGTTCGGCGTCGCGTTCCTGGCAGCGCTGGCGCTGTGGTGCTTCTTCAAGGCGGGTGGCAGGCGCTTCACCGGCAACTGGCAGTGGGGCAAGAGCGGCGTCTCAGTGTGGATCGAATGCGTCTAACCCCTCGTCGCTTCCGGACATCGACCCCGATGTCCGGAAGCGGCGGCTTCGCACCGGACCCGCACGTCCTCCTCGACGTCTCATCGGTCTCGTTCGCCTACTCGAAGCGCGCTCCGGCGCTCCGTGATGTGTCGTTCGCGATCGAGCGCGGCGAGAAAGTGGGTCTCGTCGGACCCAACGGATCGGGCAAGTCGACGCTCATCCGCCTCACCGCCGATCTGCTGCAGCTCGGCCAGGGGAGCATCCGCATCACCGGGCGCCCTCATCAGGACCGCGCATCGCGCGAGCAGCTGGCTTTCATCGCGAGCAACGACTACCTGCCGCAGTTCCTGACCGGGCGCGAGTACCTCGATCTGATGCTCCGCCTCTATCGCCACCGTGCCGACCCGACCAGGGCCGACGAACTCCTCAGCCGCTATCAGATGGAGGCGCGTCAGTTCGACCTCATCGAGGACTACTCGCACGGCATGCGCAAGAAGATCCAGCTCATCTCGACGCTTCTGCTCGAGCGCCCGCTCACGATCATCGACGAGACGCTCAACGGCGTCGACGTCGATGCGCTCTTCGAATTCGAGACGGATGCATCCCGGATCGGAGGGGCGAAGGGGCTGCTGCTGTGCAGCCATGACTTCCGTCTTCTCGAGGCCGTGTGCGACCGCATCATCGTGCTGCGTCGCGGAGAGATCGCCTTCGACCTCCCGCTCCCCCGCATCCTGCGCGAATTCGGCTCGGTCGACTCCCTCGTCAAGACCGCGATCGCGCAGCCGTCGAGGGCGGTGGAATGACTCCCGCCCTGCAGCTCGCCGGCTTCCTCTCGGTGTTCCTCGTCAGGCGCATCGCTCGTCGGGGCGTGCTGCGCCTGCCGTCGGTGCGCTGGACGATCGCTCTCGCCGGTCTCGCCGCTTTCGTCGGCTTCTGCGCGTTCGGGGTGGTGATCCTCCGCCAGCTGATCAGCGAGCCCGAGCAGCTCTCCCCGCTTCTGCGCGTCGTCGGCGTGTCCACCCCGCTGTGGGTCCTGACGGTCTTCACGGTCGTGCGCGTGCTCTTCATGAAGGCGAGCGATCTGGTCGAGCTCACGTTCTCGTTCCCCCTGACCAATCGGGCGCGAACGCTGGGATTCATGCTCTTCGAGTCGCTGGTCGTGGGCCTCGGCGTGATACTCATGCTCGGCGCATTGGTCACCGGCACGATCTCGATCGGCGGATTCGGGATCCTCGATCAGGTCATCACCTGCTTGGTCATGCCCTCGACCGTCGCCTATCTCGTCGCGAGCGTCTACTACCTGGGCCTGGAGCGACTGCTGCTGCGTCTGCGGCTGGCGAGGCTCCGGGCGTTCATCGTGCCGGTGGTGCTGGCGGCCACGCTTGTCGCCCTCTACCTCGGCGTGTCGACGCAGTCGGAATCCGTGCTCTTCGCGGCGGTCGGCCAGGGCGGCGACTACTTCGCGGTGCAGCTGCTCTTCGCCGACATCGCCGCGAGTCACGGGATCATGGCGGCCACGGGCATCTGGCTGGCCATGCTGGCGCTGCTGGTCTGCGCCGTCTTCGCGATCGCGCCGCGACAGTTCGATCCGACCCGTCGCTTCGCGATCGTGCCCCGCCTGTTCGGCCCCACGGAGTTCGGCGCGTACTTCGCCGCCCACATCAGGGGAATCGAGACGGTGACGGTCTGCGGCATCTCCCTCGCAGGCTCCTACGCGCTCTTCCTCGCCGACATCCGACTCCCGCCGATCCTGCTGCTGGCCGTCACCGTGCAGTCCGTGTACGCCTACGTCTCGACGGAGCCCCTGCGGGCGTGCGGTCCGCGCCGCCACGGTCCAGGCATGCGGTACGTGCTCGTGATCGGACCCCAGCTGGCGACCCTCGCGATCATCGCACCTCCGATCAGCATCCTGTCCGCTCTCACCGGGGCGAGGCTCGACGAGATCCTCTCCGTCGTCGGCTTCGCGGTGTCGAACGTCATCGTGCTCACCCTCGCCGGCATCGCCTTCCCGCCCGAGAAGGGCAACCCCTTCTCGGTCATCGCGGGAGCCGCCGTCGCCGGCCTCGTGACGGGCACGATCATGCTCGGCACCAACCTCCTGGGTCTTCCCCCACCGTTCACGGTCGGAGTGATGCTCGCGCTCACCCTGATCGCCGCCGCACTCTCCATCGCAGGGATGGACAGGATAGAAAGGACCTCTCGTCATGAAGTGGTTGTTTAGGGCCGCCATCAGCGTCGTCGGAGCGCTCGTCGTCATCGCAGGATCCGCCGTCACCGCCGCGATCTGGCTGATGTTCACCGGAGGATCCGCCGAGGGTCGACGCCTGGGGTTCTTCGACTCGGTCTTCGTCGACGTCCGGCAGAGCGCAGAGGGCGCGGTCCAGCTCGGCACCGGCGTCAACGATCCCCTTCCGCTGATCCTCGGCGTGATCGTGGTCGCCGTGTTCATCCTCGCCGTGTTCGTCGTGCATGACGGCCTTCTCGAACGGAAGAGGCAGCTCCTCGCCGAGGCCGACTGACATGTGGTCGGTCAGTGTGTCGCGCATCGATGGGGTTCTGGTCTGCCGATGGCTGCTGCTCGCCGCCTGGCCGATGAACACCGTGTTCGCGGTTCTGCTGACCGCGACCGTCGCTCTGGGCGCGATCACCGGGCAGCCCGCGATCGTCGAGGCCGCACTGATGATCGCAGTCCACTACGCCGCCGGCCTCGGCGGGTCGTTCGCGCTGCATGAACTCGGGCACCTCGCCGTGCTGTCCCGGGCGACCGGCGTCACGGCGATCACGCTCGAGCGCTCGCTGTGGAGGACGTCGATCAGTCCGCACGGCCGAGTCGGCGACCGGGACGCCGTGCTCGCCGCCCTCGCGGGTCCTGGCGCGTGCGTCGTCGTCGGAGCCGCCCTGTGGCTGCTCGCGCCGGGACTCCAGCTGCACGGGTGGTACCTGGCGCATGCCGTGTTCCTCATTCCGGTCTTCAACGACGGCCGGATCCTGTGGTCCGTCAGTCGGGCTCGCCGCACCGCCTCCTCGCGGGCGGTCGAGTGACGCCAACCGATATTCTTCATCCGCTCGTCACACGTTGTGGCCCCACCATCGCTACGGTCGACACGTGCCCGAATCACACTCCGCCATGCATCCGCTCGCCCTCGCTCCGGTGATCGCTCCCCCGAGCACCGTCGACGAATTCGTGAAGCGATTTCTGCACAACCTCAATCTCGAGCGCGGCGTCGCACTGTCGGCATCGAGCGCGAACGACCGCTATCTCGCGCTCGCGCACACGGTGCGCGACTACCTGATGGCTCGCTGGCTCGAGGATCTGCGTCACCAGAAGGAGACGCAGGCGAAGGGCGTCTGCTATCTCTCGGCGGAGTACCTGCTCGGTCGCCAGCTCGACAACAATCTGCTCGCGGCCGGCCTCACCGACATCGCCGACGAGGCCCTCGCCGCGTGCGGCGTCTCGCTCGACGACCTGCGCGCGCACGAGGTCGAGCCCGGTCTCGGCAACGGCGGGCTCGGGCGCCTCGCGGCCTGCTTCGTCGACTCGCTCGCCACGATGGGCGTGCCCAGCATCGGATACGGCATCCGCTACGAGTACGGGATCTTCCGACAGACGTTCGTCGACGGCCAGCAGGTCGAACAGCCCGACTCCTGGCTCACGCTCGGTTCGCCGTGGGAGTTCGCCCGTCCCGAAGACGCACAGACCATCGCGTTCGGCGGCCACACCGAGAAGTACGACGACGACGGCATCACGCGCAGCCGCTGGGTGCCGGCGTGGAACGTGCAGGCGGTGCCGTACAACTACATGGTCCCTGGGTTCCGCAACGGGCGGGTCAACACCCTGCGCCTGTGGAGCGCCGTCGCCACCAGCGCGTTCGACCTGCGCATCTTCAACTCCGGCGACTACGAAGAGGCGGTGCGCGCGCAGACCTACGCCGAGACCATCTCGAAGGTGCTCTACCCCGAGGACTCCACGCCGCAGGGCAAGGAACTGCGTCTGCAGCAGCAGTACTTCTTCGTCGCCGCGTCGATCCACGACTTCCTCGACAACATGCTCGCCGACGGCTTCGAGCTCGCGAACCTCCCCGACCGCGTGATCTTCCAGCTCAACGACACGCACCCAGTGATCGCTGTGCCCGAGTTCATGCGGGTGCTCGTCGACGAGAGGCATCTCGAGTGGGATGCCGCGTGGGCCATCACGCAGCAGTGCTTCGCCTACACGTGCCACACACTGCTTCCGGAGGCGCTGGAGGTGTGGCCGGTCGAGCTGCTCGGACGCCTGCTGCCCCGCCACCTCGAGATCATCTATCGCATCAACGACGAGTTCCTCGTCGCGGTGCGCGAGCGGTTCGGCGATGACGAGATGCTCGTGCGCAACATGTCGATCATCGCGGAGCACCCGGTCCGCTCGGTGCGCATGGCATACCTCGCGACCGTCGCGGGCGCCAAGGTCAACGGCGTCGCCGAACTGCACTCGCAGCTGCTGCGCGACAAGGTGCTGAGCGACTTCGATGCGTTCTTCCCCGACAAGTTCACGAACGTGACCAACGGCGTGACGCCGCGGCGCTTCCTCCGCCTCGCCAATCCCGAGCTCTCGTCGCTCATCACCGCGGCGATCGGCGAGGGCTGGACCACCGATCTGGAGCGCCTGCACGAACTCGAGCCCTTCGCCGATGATGCCGAGTTCCGCGCCGCGTTCGCCTCGGTGAAGGCCGCCAACAAGCGCCGCCTGAGCGACGCGCTGCGCGAACGCGACGGTGTCGAGATCAGCGACGGCCACATGTTGGATGTGATGGTCAAGCGCCTGCACGAGTACAAGCGTCAGCTGCTCAAGGTGCTGCACATCGTCACCACCTACGAGGGGGTGATCTCCGGACGCCTCGCAGTGTCGGATGTCGTGCCGCGCACCGCGATCTTCGGGGCGAAGGCGGCTCCCGGCTACGCGATGGCGAAGCGCATCATCCACCTCATCAACGCGGTCGGCGAGGTCGTGAACACCGACCCTCGGCTGGAAGGCCGCCTCACGGTCGTCTTCCCTCCGAACTACAACGTGACGCTGGCCGAGCGGGTCATCCCCGCCGCCGACCTGTCGGAGCAGATCTCGCTCGCAGGCAAGGAGGCGTCAGGCACCGGCAACATGAAGTTCGCGCTGAACGGCGCGCTCACGATCGGGACGGACGACGGGGCGAACGTCGAGATCCGCGAGCTCGTCGGAGACGACCATTTCTATCTGTTCGGCATGAGCGAGCCCGAGGTCGAGGCGCTCAGCATCCGCGGTTACCGGCCGCAGGAGTTCTACCAGCACGACGAGGGACTCCGCCGGGCGATCGATTTGATCGCATCCGGGGCCTTCTCCCGCGGCGACCGCTCGGTGTTCGAGCCGGTCGTCTCGAATCTCCTCTACGAAGACCGCTTCATGGTGCTCGCCGACTATGCGTCCTACATCGAGGCACAGAGCAGAGTGGATGCCGCGTACGCCGACCAGGACGCGTGGACCCGCTCAGCGATCCTCAACGTCGCCCGCACCGGCTTCTTCTCGTCCGACCGTTCGATCCGCGATTACATCGACCGGATCTGGCACACCCCGCCTCTCGTCTGAGGCGTCCTCCTGGGCTGTCTCCTGTGTTCAGGCCCGGTCATCCAGACCGTTTGCAGGCCCGGTCGTCCAGACCGTGTGCAGGCCGGATCGTCCAGACCGTGTGCAGGACCGAAGCACGTCTGCAGGAACCTCCCAGGCGGATTCTCCTGCAGACGTGCCGCGATTCTGCAGACGGGATGCTCCGGCCACACCCCCCCTTGACAGAGTCGAGATATATCGTGTTACTCTGTGCAGACACGATATATCGTGATCCCTCGAACCAGGAGAAGCAGACATGACCGAGAAGTGGCTCATCGCCCCCGGCGAAGAACGCGTCATCGACATCGAGAACGTCACCCGACTGAAGATCGGCCTGGTCGGCGGTCAGGTCGATGTCATCGCACACGACGAACCCGGCATCCGCATCGAGGTGCACGGCGTCACGACCAAGGACCTCCGCATCGAGGCGAACAACGGCGAGGTCGAGATCGACCACCCGCAGCTCGGCTGGGACAACTTCCTCGAGGTGTTCCGCAACTTCGGATCGGGCGGCCCCAAGGCCGAGGTGAGCGTCGCCGTCCCCCGCTCGATCGCCCTCAACCTCGGCGTCGTGAGCGCCGGAGCGCTCGTCTCGGGCATCCGCAACGACGCCCGCCTCAACACCGTCTCGGGCGACCTCATCGTCGACACCCTCATCGGCGACCTGACCGTCAACTCGGTCTCCGGCGACGTGCAGGTGCGCGGACTCACGGGATCGATCAGCGCGAACAGCGTCTCGGGCGATGTCGCAGTCACGGGCACCATCCGTCGCGCGACCGTCGACATCGTCTCGGGCTCGACACTGGTCGACGCCGCAGGCGACGTGAACACGATCAACGTCAACTCGGTCTCGGGCGGCACCACGGTGCGCCTCGACGAGTCGCTCGCTGCGAACTACGTCATCCGCTCGCTGAGCGGGCGACTGCTGATCGACGGCGTCGAACGCGGCTCCTCCGGCATCAACAACTACACCGGCTCGACGGGCGAGCTCGCAGGACGCTTCGTCGATCTGCGCGCCAACTCGGTCTCCGGCGGCGTGACCGTGCTGCGGCGCACGCCCGAGTCGATCACCGACGATGCGGAGTGGGAAGCATGAGCCCCGCAGTCTTCTCGCACGGCGACCTCAGGCTCTACCTGCTCTCGCTGCTCGCCGAGGCGCCGCAGCACGGCTACGGGATCATCCAGGCACTGACCGATCGCACGGGCGGCACCTACACGCCGAGCGCCGGCACCATCTACCCTCGGCTGGCCAAGCTCGAGGAAGAGGGGCTGGTCACCAAGACGGTCGACGGTCGCACCACGATCTACGCGATCACGGATGCGGGACGCGCCGAGCTGGCATCTCGCGAGGGCGACCTCGCCGGAATCGAGGCCGGCCTGACCGACTCGGTGCGACTGATCGCCAACGAGGTGCGGCAGAGCGTCAAGGAGGCCATGAAGAGCCTCCGCGCCGACCTCGCCACGGCGGAGAAGGACGACCGCGCCGCATCCAAGTCCCGTCCGCGGACCGCAGGCGACGACGAGCGCATCGTCACCCGTGAGGAGCTGCACCGAGCGGATGCCGTCATCAACGCCTTCCGCGCACGCGTGCGCACCGACCTCCGCACGCATGTGGCGAAGGGCGGCACGCTGCCGGCATCCGTCGTCTCGCAGCTGGAGGACGGCCTGGACGCCGCGGCGCGAGGCATCACCACCGCGCTGGCGTCACTCGGCCGCTGAGCTCAGCGGCCGACGCCTGCTGAGACGCTCGAAGCCCCTCCCGTCACACGACGAGAGGGGCTTCGGCCGTTCGCACCCGTCGGAGCTCAGCGAGGGATGCGAGACCTACTCGGTCCAGATCTCGGGCTGCTCGTCGGGCACGGGCTCCTGCAGCGGCACGACGAGCACCGACCGGTGCTGGCGGTGCGCGAGGCGGGCAGCGACGGACCCCGTGAAGAACTCGCGGATCGACTCTCCGATGCCGCGCTTGCGTGTGCCGACCACGATCAGCTGGGCGTCGAGCTTGTTCGCCAGCTGTTTGATGGCGAGCGCCGGATCGCCCACGAGCTGCCGGGCCGTCCATGTCAGGCCCGTTCCGTCGAGGGCCGCAGCCGCCTCCGCCTGCACGGCCTCGAACTCGGCCGTGCCGGCATCGAAGTTGATGTCGATGGGCGCCGAGTGCACGTAGCCGTCGGGGTCCTCATAGGTGACGAAGCGCGTGACGTCGACGTGTGCGACCACCAGCGGCACGCGGAGGAGCCGTGCGAATCGCGCCGCCTCTTCGATCACCCGTTTCGGCTGCCCCGGCTGCATCCCGACGATCACGGCCTTCTGCAGTGTCGCGTTCTGCGCGGCCTCGTCGGAGGGCGTCGAGGTGTTGTCGGTCATGAGGATCGCTCCCTTCACCAGCTGCCAACGGGCCAGTGCGGTCTGGCCGCGTGCTATTCTGAATGCTACTCTTACCGGCCCTCAGCCGGTGTCGTGAATGACTCGGGCCAGTCGTTGCCCGCAGCTTAACTCGTGAGGGGGTCTCAGGCATGGGCCGTGGCCGTCAAAAGGCGAAACACACCAAGATCGCCCGCGAACTGAAGTCGTTCAGTCCGTCGGTGAACTACTCGGCGCTCGAGCGCGAACTCGCGCACCCGAGCGACGCTGAAGACGCATACGTCGACAAGTGGGCCGACGAGTATGCAGACGAAGACGAGGACGAACTCGAAAAGGCCTGACCGCCTCTTCGCTCGTCATCGATTCCCCCGTGCACCGCACGGGGGTTTCGTCGTGTCCGAAATCCCGGAACTCTCGGCATCCACGCCGGGCTCGTGACGGACGGACACCGCGTGCCCTGAGAGGATCGACCCATGGCCCGCGTCGTCTCCCTCTTCCGTCATCCGATCAAGGGCTTCACGCCCGAGTCGGTCGAGTCCCTCACCGTGCAGCCTGGTGGGCGCATCGCCGGCGATCGCGTGCTGGCGTTCCGCTTCGCCGACGCGATCGCGCCGGAGTCTCGCGACGGACTCGACCACTGGCCGAAGGCGAAGGGACTCTCCCTGCAGGACTTCCCGGGCCTCGCGGCATTGCGCACCGACTACGACGACGATCGGCAGCGCGTGCGGATAGAGCACGAGGGTTCCGTGCTCGTCGAGGCGGGACTCGATGACTCCGGTCGTGGCGAGCTCGCGGACGCGGTGACCGATTTCGTGCTCGCGAGCCCGGAGGGCCGGCGGATCCGGCGCCCCGGACGACTGCCGCTCGTACTCGTCGGCGACGGTGTGACGCCGAGGTTCCAGGATCGTGAGCGCGGCTACGTCTCCGTGCACAGTCGTGGCAGTGTCGACGCACTGAGCGACTCTCTCGGCTTCGGCATCGATGACCGCCGGTTCCGCTCCAACGTCGTCATCGACGACGTCGCCCCCTGGTCGGAGCTCGACTGGGCCGGCGAGCTGAGCATCGGCGAGGTGACGTTCCGCACCGCGGGGCCGATCGTGCGCTGCCTCGCGACACACGCCAACCCCGACACGGGCGTTCGCGACGCGAAGGTGCTCACGACCCTCACGAGCGCCCACGGTCAGGACGAGCCGACTCTCGGCCGACTCCTTCTGCCGCCGCAGGACCCGGCCGATGCGTCAGCGCCGTGGGTCGGCGGCACGATCAGCGTCGGCGACGAGGTGCGAGCGCACTGAGGGGCCTCGGGCCCACGCCGATCCACCGGCGCCCCTTCACCGCCGCGAGTCACCAGCGACCGTGGCGACGCTCCCAGTCCTCTTCGATGGTGCGACGTCGACCGGCGATCCATCCGGCGGGGATCACCGCGATCAGAACCCCGACGAGCACCCACAGGGGAATCTCCCAGCTGTCGGTCATGTCGTGCAGCAGGCCGATCAGCAGCGGGAACACCGCGGCGACCGCGTAGCCGATGCTCTGCACGAAACCGCTGAGCGCCACCGCGCTCTCGGGCGTGCGGGCCCGGATGCTGAGCAGCACGAGGGCGAGCGGGAAGAGCCCGGGTGCGAGGCCGTAGAAGACCACCCACAGCGGCAGCGCCACCGTGGGCAGGAACAGGAATCCGAACAGCCCGATGAGCCCGCACGCGATCGAGATGAAGAACACAGGACGGGTCGCCTGGAACCGGACGATGAGAATGGGCACGAGCAGAGAGCACGGCAGGCCCATCAGACCGAACAGCGAGAGCAGCAGCCCCGCATTCGTCGGTGAGACCCCGCCCACGTCGATCATGATCGACGGCAGCCATGCGAAGGAGACGTAGGCCAGCGTCGACGACGACGCGAACACCAACGCGATCGACCAGGCCATCGGCAGCCGCCACAGCCGACCGAAGACCCGCGGGTTGGCGGGCGTCGTCGCGATCGGTCCGGTCGCCACGGATGCTGCGTCGTAGCCGTCGCGCTCGATCTCGGTCGCGGCGGACTCCGTACGCGCGGGGGCCGAGGCGACGGCATCCGCCCGGCTCGTGACGAGCATCGCCACCCAGGGCACGAGCGCGATCGCGGCGAACACGCCCCACAGCCCCAGCGACACCCGCCACCCGGCCGAGTCGGCGAGCGGCACTGCGACCAGCGGCGGCACGAACGTCGACACCGCCATGGTGGTCGAGTAGACCGTCATCATCAGGCCGAGGCGATCGGGGAAGTACTTCTTCACCAGCGGCGGCAGCAGCACGTTCCCCGAGCCGACGCCCGCGAACACCACTGCCGTCGCGGCGAGCAGCGATGTCGAGTCGACGGCGAGGCTGCGCAGCAGCAGTCCGGCGGCGATCAGGGCGATCGCCACGACAGCCACGCGCTCGAGTCCGAATCTCCGCTCGAACAGCGGCGTCAGCAGCCCGAACACCGCGAAGCACACCGGCGGCGCGGCTCCGATCAGGCCGACGACGACCGACGAGACCGGGAAGTCGTCGGCGACGTGGTCGAGCACGGGCGACAGCGACGCCACGGCCGAGCGCAGCGAGAACGCGACCAGCACGATGCCGACCAGCGCGAGCGCACGGCCACGCCAGAGCGGCTGCGCACCCGAGGTCACGAGGTCTGCGACCCCTCCACCCAGGCCAGGTACTCGTCGGAGACCGTGCCGGTGACGTACCGGCCGTCGAAGCAGCTCATGTCGAGGTCGCTCAGCACGGATCCCTCGGTGATCGCAGCCTTGAGGTCCTCGACCTCCTGATAGACCAGGTGATCACAGCCCAGCTCGGCGGCGATCTCGGGGATCGTCCGGCCGTGGGCGATGAGCTCGTGACGCGACGGCATGTTGATGCCGTAGACATGCGGGTGACGCACCGGCGGAGCCGCGGAGGCGAACGTCACAGAGGTGGCACCGGCATCCCGGGCCATCTGGATGATCTCCTTCGACGTGGTCCCGCGCACGATCGAGTCGTCGATCAGCAGCACGTTCTTGCCCTGGAACTCGGTCGACATCGCGTTCAGCTTCTGACGCACGCTCTTCTTGCGCACGGCCTGCCCGGGCATGATGAAGGTGCGGCCGACGTAGCGGTTCTTGTAGAAGCCCTCGCGGTACTCGATGCCCAGCTTGCGGGCGACCTCCATGGCGGCGGGCCGGGAGGAGTCGGGGATCGGCATGACGACGTCGATCTTGTCCATCGGCACGTGCTTCGCGATCGTGTCGGCGAGACGGTCGCCCATGCGCAGGCGCGACTCGTAGACCGAGACGCCGTTCATGACCGAGTCGGGTCGGGCGAGGTAGACGTACTCGAACGCGCAGGGCGCGAGAGTGGTCTCCTTCGCACACTGCCGGCTGTGCAGCTCGCCCTCGTTGGTGATGAAGATCGCCTCACCGGGCTCGACCTCGCGCACGACCTCGTAGTCGGCGTTCTCGAGCACCAGCGACTCGCTCGCCACGACCCATTCGTCGCGGCCCTCTGCGCCGGGGACGGTCGAAGGACGACGGCCGAGGATCAGGGGACGGATGCCGAACGGGTCGCGGAACGCGAGCAGACCGTAGCCCGCGATCACCGCGATCACGGCGTACGCGCCCTCGATGCGCTCGTGCGTGCGCTCGACGGCCTCGAAGACGCGCTCGGCGTCGAGGTCGACCGTCGACGTCGTGTTCTGCAGCTCGCCGGCGAGGACGTTGAGCAGCAGCTCGGTGTCGCTCGACGAGTTGAGGTGACGGCGGTCGCGCTTGGCCATGTCGGCCGTGAGCTCGCGCGTGTTCGTCAGGTTGCCGTTGTGGATGAGGATGATGCCGTAGGGCGCGTTCACGTAGAACGGCTGCATCTCCTCTTCGTTCGACGCGGTGCCCTTGGTCGCGTAACGCACATGACCGAGGCCGACGTTGCCGAGCAGTCCGCGCATGTCACGAGTGCGGAACGCCTCGCGGACCATGCCCTGCGCCTTGGCGTTGTGCATCACGCCGTTCGCCTCGGCGGTCGCGATTCCCGTTGCATCCTGACCGCGGTGCTGCAACAGCAGGAGTGCGTCGTAGATGTCCTGATTGACCGGGGCAGAGCCCACCATTCCGACGATGCCGCACATGGACTCTTACTTCGCTCCGTCCGCGTAGGCGCCGATCAGGCGCACCGCTCCACCGTCGACGCCCTTGGCGCCCTGTTCGAACTCTCCTGCCGGCCGCGCGCCGAAGCCCACGGTTCCGACCTGCCACGCGGGCATGCCGTCGGCCGCGAGCGCTGCGATCGCGGCATCCTTCTTGTCGGCTGCGACGATCGCGAGGAACCCGACTCCGAGGTTCCAGGTGCCCTCGGCGGACTCCAGCGTGGACCCGGCGATGTCACTGAGCACGCGGAAGACCGGGCTCGGCGACCAGGTGCTGCGGTCGACCTCGGCCCAGCTGCCCTGCGGGAGCACGCGCGCGAGGTTCGCCGCGATGCCGCCGCCGGTGACGTGGCTGAGCGAGTGGACCCCGCCCGAGCCTGTGCCGCCGCCGAGCTGCTCGATGAGGCGCAGCAGCGGGAGCGTGTAGAGACGAGTCGGCTCGAGCAGCGCCTCGCCCCACGTCTTGCCGAAGTCGGCGGCGTTGTCGCCGTAGCCGATGCCCGCGTTCGTGACGATGTGGCGCACGAGGGAATAGCCGTTGGAGTGCAGTCCGCTGGACTCGACGGCGATGACGACGTCGCCGTCCTGCACGCGGTCGGCCCCGAGGATGCCGTCGGCCTCGACGACTCCGGTCGCGGCTCCTGCGACGTCGTAGTCGCGCGGGCCGAGAAGACCGGGGTGCTCGGCGGTCTCGCCGCCGATGAGCGCGGTCCCCGTCGCGGTGCACGCCTCGGCGATGCCGCGCACGATGTCGGCGATCCGCTGCGGGAAGACCTTGCCGCACGCGATGTAGTCGGTCATGAAGAGCGGCTTGGCGCCCACCACGACGATGTCGTCGACGACCATGCCGACCAGGTCCTGGCCGATCGTGTCGTGCTTGTCGATGGCCTGCGCGATGGCGACCTTCGTGCCGACGCCGTCTGTGCTCGTGGCGAGCAGCGGACGACGGAAGTCGCGCAGCGCACTCGCGTCGAACAGTCCGGCGAATCCGCCGACACCGCCGAGCACTTCAGGGCCGTGCGTCGCGCGCACGGAAGACTTCATCAGCTCGACGGCGAGATCGCCTGCAGCGGTATCGACGCCGGCTTCGGAATAGGGATTGGTGGGGGAGGCAGCCACACCTCCAGCCTACCGCCCGCGGAGACCTCCTCTCCCCTCCCTCCATCTCCTACGATGGGGCCATGGCCGACAAGCCGCAGTGGTTGATCCGCGAGGACGCGAGCGTTCCGGTGCTCGTCGCGCTCGCGCTGCGGCAATCGCTCGGCATCCGCGCCCCGGAAGATCTTCCGAGCCTGCGCGATCTGCCCGTCCGGGCACCGGATGCCGCCGAGGTGACGCCCGAGCTCGAGAAGCAGTGGCGCGACTACTGGGACATGACCGTCGAGCCCCGAGCGCATCCGTCCGGCGTGCCGCTCGAGCTCGTCGACGGGTTCGACACGCTGGTGGCGCTGCCGGCGACCGGTGCCGAACAGCTCGCCGAGGCGATCGCGCCGCATGCCGCATCGGCGATGCACTACGCCCGCGTCGCGCACGATCGCTACGTGTCGTCGATCCACAGCTCGATCGCCAACCGGTCGGGCGGCGGGACGATCGGGGGCGAGTCGTATCGCGCCTATGCCAGCGCGATCGCCGAGTTCGAGCGCGAGATCGGTCGCCGTGCGCACTCGTTCGAGCTCAACGTGCAGGTGCTGCCATTCTCGCAACGGGGGATCTGGTGGATCGGCGCGCTCACCGTCGCGGTGACCGACGGCCTGCGCCGCGACGTGGTCTCGTTCGACGCGGCGATCCGGCCCATCATCGCCGAACTGGCGTGACGCCCCGGGGCGTGATCAGTCGTTCGCGATGATCGTCTCGTGCTCGACCCTGACGACGTGGTCGTGGCGACGCGCGACGCGTTCGAGGATCAAGGCGACGACGCTCGCGAGGGCGAAGCCGATCGGCACCGTCCACAGCAGCAGGAATCCGAACACCTGCCCTGGCGGGTAGACGACGTTGACCGCTTCGGACGGCTCGTAGCTGCCCATCATCGTCAGGATGCCGGCGGCGATGATGCCGAGCACGACGCCGATGCCCATGAACACGCCGAAGCGCGGCACGCGGCGGACGGTCGCCTCGACCGTCTGGGAGGAATCGTGGGAGGACATGCATCCATTGTCCCACCGTTGGCTGCGGGTCGCTCCCCCTCCTGCGCACTCAGCCGTGCGACGGGTCAGGGGCGCAGTGGCAGGACGTCCGAGAGATCGGCGCGGGTTCCGGAAGCGCTCACGCGCCCCGAGCCCGCCGCATCCGACCAGTGCTCCACGCCCGTCGCGACCGCGATCCAGGTCGCCGGGTCCATCTCGACGACATTCGGAGGGGTGCCGCGGGTGTGACGGGGGCCCTGGATCACCTGCACGGCACCGAACGGGGGCACCCGCACCTCGACGCTGTTGCCCGGGGCCTTCTCGTCGAGCAGCTGCAGCAGGTAGCGCACGGCGGTCGCGAGGGGAGCGCGTTGCGGCTTCTCACCTGCGGCATCCGCGCGCCTGACCTCGTCGAGGGCGGCGCGTCCGTCGATGATGTCGATCTTCCTGGAGGGCATGGAGAAAGGGTACGCCGAGGCTTGTGCGGCGCAGTCGGGGGTGCCTCGTAGGCGCGGGCGCCTCGGACGGAGATCTGCGCTTTCGAAGGACAGATCACCCGAATCCCTCCTTCGCACGCGGAGATCTCCTTCGCCGGCGACCTGGATCGGACCGATAGTCGCCCGGCGCCCGCGCGCACAGGAATAGGCTCGAGGCGATGAGCCAGAATCCCGATACCCTGCGTGGCGCGCGAGCCGAGCTGATCGCGGCGACGCGGCGCGGTGATGCGTGGGCGAAGCCGTTCCCGGCGGTCGGCGGCGGTGCGCATCCGGCATCGGTGCTCGTGCTGTTCGGGCGGTTGGACAGTATCGCGGCCGGGACCGACGAGGCGACTGTCGCCGCCGACCTCGATGTACTGCTGCAGCGTCGGGCAGCGACCCTCTCGTCGCATCCCGGCCAGGTGTCCTTCCCGGGCGGCCGGGCCGAGAACACGGATGCGGATGCCGTCGCCACCGCCCTGCGCGAAGCCGAGGAGGAGACCGGACTCGACCCGGACGGCGTCGAGATCCTCGCGACGCTGCCCGAGCTTCCTCTCGCCGCCAGCAACCACGTCGTCACCCCCGTGCTCGGGTGGTGGCGCACTCCGTCGCGCGTCGCCGCCGTCGATCACGCCGAGACGGTCGAGGTCTTCCGCGTTCCCGTGGCACAGCTGCTCGACCCCGCCAATCGGCACACGTCGACCATCCACCGCATGGGACGCACGTGGAAGGGGCCCGCGTTCGACATCGACGGCACGATCGTGTGGGGCTTCACGGCGATGGTTCTCGATGCGCTGTTCGATGCAGCCGGGTGGACTCTGCCGTGGGACCCGTCGATCGAGCGGGCGATCGACGTCTGACCGGGAACCCGCCGAAACCCGCGCCCCCGCCTCGGTAGTCTGGACGGGTGAAGATTCTCGTCCTCGGTTCCGGTGCCCGTGAGCACGCGATCATCCTCGCTCTGCGAGCAGAGACCGCGGAGCACGAGATCTTCGTCGCCCCCGGCAACGCCGGCATCGCCCAGGATGCGACCCCCGTCACCCTCGACATGCTCGACGGCGCCGCGGTGACCTCCTTCGCCAACGAGCATGCGGTCGATCTCGTGGTCGTCGGCCCCGAGGCTCCTCTGGTCGCCGGAGTCGCCGATGTCCTCCGGGCCCACGGAATTCCCGTGTTCGGCCCGGGCAAGGCCGCGGCCCAGCTCGAGGGGTCCAAGTCGTTCGCGAAGCGCATCATGGATGCCGCCGGTGTCCCCACCGGGCGCGCAGTGCGCGCCACCACCACCGCAGAGGTCGAGGCCGCGTTCGACGACCTCGGCGCCCCGCACGTCGTGAAGGCCGACGGCCTCGCTGCCGGCAAGGGTGTCATCGTGACATCCGATCGCGCCGAGGCTCTCGCTCATGCCGAGCACTACCTGCCGTCCGGTCCCGTGCTGATCGAGGAGTTCCTCTCGGGCCCCGAGGTCTCGCTGTTCTTCCTGAGCGACGGCGACACCGTCCGAGCGCTCAGCCCGGCCCAGGACTTCAAGCGCGCGCTCGACGGCGACGAAGGCCCCAACACCGGCGGCATGGGCGCCTACTCGCCGCTGCCCTGGCTCACCGACCAGTTCGGCAGCGAGCAGGCCTTCGTCGAGGAGGTCACCCGCGACGTCGCCCTGCCCGTGATCCGTCAGCTCGACGAAGAGGGCACGCCGTTCATCGGCCTGCTGTACGCCGGCCTCATCCTCACTCCCGCAGGCGTGCGCGTGATCGAGTTCAACGCCCGCTTCGGCGACCCCGAGACCCAGATCGTGCTGCCGCGTCTCGTGACCCCGCTGTCGGAGCTGCTGCTCGCCGCGGCATCGGGCACGCTCGAGGATCAGCCCGAGCCCGTGTTCAGCGACGACGTCGCAATCACCGTGGTGCTCGCGAGCGAGGGCTACCCCGAGGCTCCGCAGACCGGCCGTCCGATCGAGGGCCTCTCCGATGCGGCGGCGGTCGAGGGCGTGCGTCTCGTGCACGCGGCGACCGCGAGCCCCGACGCACCCGGCGGGTCGCTGATCGCCACCGGCGGCCGCGTGCTCAACGTCGTCGCCGTGGGATCGGACTTCCGCACCGCGCGTGACCGGGCATACGAGGCCATCGGTCTCATCACCCTCGAGGGCTCGCACTTCCGCACGGACATCGCTGCCCGCGTCGCGGAGTAGTCCGACCCGTCGTCGCTTTCCTGCCGATTCGCGCAGGTACTCCGCCAACTCGGCCGAGAACTGTTGACACCACCAGCTTTCTTCAAGAAAGTTGGCGGATGCCGCTCCGCTCCGACTGGTCGACAGCCACCTGCCCGATCGCCCGCTCCGCCGATGTGCTCGCCGACCCGTGGGTCCTCCTGATCCTGCGGGAGCTCTTCTCCGGCCGCTCGCGCTTCGACGAGCTGCGCGATGCGACCGGCGCCGCCGACTCCGTGCTCGCCCGGCGCCTCGCCTCGATGGGCGAGGCGGGTCTCGTCGCACACGGTGACCCCGGCTATCGGCTCACGGACGCCGGACGCGAGACCCTCCCGATCCTGCACGCCTACGCGCGCTTCACGAGCACGACCGATCCTGACGGGTCCTGGGGCCTGACCGTCAGCTGCGGTCGCTGCGGCGAGGCGACGGCATCCGCCGACTGGTGCGCGACCTGCGCCGCCCCACTCGACGCCGACAGCACGCGATGGACCCGCCGCAGCATGGGCGGCGAGCCGTTCGCCCTGACGTCGGGCGACGCAGCGTGACCGCAGACTCGGTCGAGGAGCCGACCGGCACCCCGACACCCGCACTCCGGCAGCGCCGCATCCATCCCGCCTGGATCGTCGCACTCGTGGCCCTGATCGCCCTGATCGGAGCCGCCGGATTCCGCGCCGCGCCCGGGGTGCTGATGCTGCCCCTGCAGGACGAGTTCGGCTGGACCACCGCGGAGCTCTCCCTCGCCGTCACGGTCAACCTGCTGCTGTTCGGCCTCACCGCCCCCTTCGCCGCCGCGCTGATGCAGCGCTTCGGCATCCGCGCGGTGACCGTGACCGCTCTGTTCGTGATCGGCGCCGGCGCCGCGCTGAGCGTCTTCGTGGCCACCCCGGCGCAGCTCATACTCACGTGGGGTGTGCTGATCGGGCTCGGCACCGGGTCCATGGCGCTGGTCTTCGCTGCGACGATCACCGACACCTGGTTCGCAACCAGACGCGGGCTGGTCTCGGGTGTGCTCACCGCGGGCAGCGCGACCGGACAGCTCATCTTCCTGCCCGTGATCGCCGCGGCGGCCGAGGACATCGGATGGCGCGGAGCATCTCTCATCATCGCCGGCGGTGCTCTCGCGGTCGTCCCCCTGGTCTGGATCTTCGTGCGCAACCGACCGAGCGATCTCGGCGTCACCCGCTACGGCGACACCGGCCCTGTCACCGTGGCCGCGCGGCCGAAGGGCAACGCGTGGGGCGCCGCCCGCCTCGCCCTCACGACGCTGCGCGACGCCGCCCGCACCAAGACGTTCTGGGCCCTCGCGATCGGGTTCGCGATCTGTGGCGCCACGACCAACGGCCTGATCGGCACCCACTTCATCCCCAGCGCGCACGACCACGGGATGCCGACGACGACCGCGGCCGGACTGCTCGCCGTCGTCGGGATCTTCGACATCGCCGGCACCGTGTTCTCCGGGTGGCTGACCGACCGGGTGAACCCCCGCATCCTGCTGGCCGCTTACTACGCGCTGCGCGGCGTGAGCCTGCTCTTCCTGCCGAGCCTGCTGTCGGCCGAGGTGCAGCCGAGCATCATCGTCTTCATCGTGATCTACGGCCTCGACTGGGTGGCGACTGTTCCGCCGACCATCGCGCTGTGTCGCGAGGTCTTCGGGGACCGAGGGCCTCTGGTGTTCGGCTGGGTGTTCGCCGCGCACCAGATCGGCGCCGGCATCGCCTCGTTCCTTGCGGGCATGGTGCGCGACCACACCGGCCAGTACACGTTCGCCTGGTTCGCCGCCGCCGGGCTCTGCGCGGTAGCGGCGCTGGTCAGCGCGACGATCCGCCGGCATCCGGCGCCGACGCCGACTCCGACCCCCTGACCCGACACGAACGAAGGCCCCCGTCCGGAACCGGATGGGGGCCTTCGTCACGGAGTGCCGCTCAAAGCACCTTCGAGAGGAAGTCCTTCAGCCGCTCGTTCTTCGGCGCGCCGAACAGCTCGGCGGGCGGCGCCTCCTCGACGACGACTCCGGCGTCCATGAACACCGTGCGGCCCGAGACCTCGCGGGCGAAGCCCATCTCGTGCGTCACGAGCACCATCGTCATGCCGCCGGACGCCAGGTCGCGGATGACCTGCAGCACCTCGCCCACCATCTCGGGGTCGAGGGCGCTGGTCGCCTCGTCGAACAGCATGATCTCGGGGTCCATCGCGAGCGCGCGGGCGATCGCCACGCGCTGCTTCTGACCGCCCGACAGGGATGCCGGCTTGGCATCGGCCTTCTCGGCCAGGCCCACGCGGTCGAGCAGAGCCAGAGCGCGCTCCTTCGCCTGGGCCTTCGAGAGCTTGCCGAGCTCGACGGGAGCGAGAGTGATGTTCTCGAGCACCGTCATGTGCGGGAACAGGTTGAAGTGCTGGAACACCATGCCGATGCGCTGGCGCACCTCGTCGAGCTTGACGCTCTTGTCGGTCAGGTCGACGCCGTCGACGATGACATGGCCCGACGTGGGCTCCTCGAGCTTGTTGAGGCAGCGCAGCAGGGTCGACTTCCCCGACCCCGACGGGCCGATGACCGCGACGACTTCGCCGTCCTCGACCGTGAGGTCGATGCCCTTGAGCACGTGGTTGTCGCCGAAGGACTTGTGCAGGTCTCTGACCTCGATCTTGCTCATGCGGTGAACTTCCTCTCCAGGCGGTTCGCGAGCAGCGTCAGAAGCGTGATCACGACGAAGTAGATGATGGCGACGATCGTCAGCACCTGCGCCGACAAGTACGTCGAGGCGATGATCTGACGCGACACGAAGGTCAGCTCTGCGAGGCCGATGACGCTGATGAGCGACGTGTCCTTGAGGGTGATGATGCCCTGGTTGACGAACGAGGGGACCATGATGCGGAACGCCTGAGGCAGCACGACCTTCTGCATCGTCTTCCAGTGTCCGAGACCGAGCGAACGCGACGCTTCGGCCTGGCCCGGATCGACGGCCTGGATGCCACCGCGGATGATCTCCGTCATGTACGCGCCCGTATTGAGCGAGAGCGTGATGGCGCCGGCGACGAAGGGGTTGAACGTGAGCCCGGGGAAGAGCTGCGGGATGGCGAAGAACACGAAGAACGCCTGCACGAGGATCGGTGTGCCGCGGAAGACGTAGACGTAGGCCGTGGCCACCCAGCGGAACGGCGCGAAGGCCGAGACGCGGCCGAAGCCGAAGATGAGGCCGAGGATGAACGCGGCCACGATCGCGACGAGCGTCGCGAGGATCGTGAGCCAGAGGCCCTCCATGAGAGCGGGCCAGTACTTCACGGCGACGGAGAAGATGTCGGTCGCCTGCGTGGTCTCCTCGCCGCCGGCGAGGTAGCTGTCGACGATCTCGTCGTACTCTCCGGAGGCCTGGAGATTCGCGAGACCCTCGTTGAACATCTCGATCAGCTCGGGGTTCTGCCCCTTGTTGACGGCGAACCCGTACTCGCCGCCGAGCTCGGGCTCACCGATCAGGCGGAAGCCCGACCCCTGCTGGATCCCGTAGGCGAGCACCGGGAAGTCCTCGAAGTAGCCGACGGCCTGGCCTGCCTTGACAGCGTCGACCATGTCGGTGGTGTCCTGGTAGGGCGTGATGCGGAAGCCGTACTCGTCCTGGTTCTCCTCCGCGAAGGTCTGGCCCTGCGTGCCGGTCTTGACCGCCACGGCCTCGCCGTCGAGGTCGTCGAGCGACTGGATGTCGCTCGACTCGAGCACTCCGAGCTGGATGCCGCTGGTGAAGTACGGCTCGCTGAAGTCGAACGTCTCCTGGCGCTCCTCGGTGATCGACATCCCGGCCATGACCGCGTCGACCTGGTTCGCCTGCAAGGCCTGCACGGCGGCGTCGAATCCGAGCTGACGGATCTCGACCTCGAAGCCCTGGTCCTTCGCGATCGCACGCAGCAGGTCCATGTCGATGCCGACGAGCTCACCGTCGGGAGAGGTGAACTCGAACGGCGCGAACGTGGTGTCCGTGCCGATGACGTAGGTCTCGGAGTCATCGGCCGCAGTCGCGGCGGAGGCTCCGCCGAGCAGGGCTCCGACGGCGACGAACGCCGTGAGCGCCATCGCCCCGGCGGTGCGTCCGAGCGCGCGCAGGCGCGCGGATGCAGAGGTGGGATTTCGGATCACGACGGATGCTCCTCAGAGGGGACGGGGGGCAGGATGCTGCCACCGGGATGGTCGTCGACCATCAACCCTAACCGGCGACGACCGGCACCCCTGTCCCGGAGGCGCTTCGCGGATCGGCGTCAGAGCGTGATCCAGTAGCGCCGGAGCATGGCGTGTCCACGCTCCGACTGGTCGCTGACGTCCTGCAGCACGCCACCGGCGCCCTCGATCGTTCGGTAGGAGCCGACGTTGTCGTCGTCGCACGTGACCAGCACGCGCTCGAGTCCGATCTCGCGGGCACGCTCGAGTCCGAGCCGCAGCGCGGCCGATGCGTAGCCCTGGCGACGACGGGAGGCGCGCACCGAGTAGCCGATGTGACCGCCCGCCTCACGCAGCCATTCGTTGAGCTCGTGACGGAAGGACAGGAACCCGACGACCTCGCCGTCATCCACGATCCAGTACAGATCGTTGTGCACGGCATCCTCGGGCAGCTGCGCGGAGGTGTCGGAGAGAACCGCCGACTTCTCGATCAGCGCGTCCAGCGTCGCCCGATCCGGGGTGACCGGCGCCTGCAGACCCGACCCGTCGACGTGCCCGTCACCGAACTCGGCGACCGCAGCCGCCCAGGAGTCGAACAGGTCGGTGGTGGGCCTCGTGAGCTCGATCGTCATCGCCCGATGAGATCACATCCGCGGTGACGGCCGCAAACCGGGAGAGCCGGGCCCGCTGCACGATCGCGCAGTCGACCCGGCTCGCCGACGGACCGGTCACGCTGCGGGGGCGGGCGCCTCCGCGGGGGCGGATGCCGCGGCATCCGCCTTGTCGTAGCGTCCGAGGAAGAGCGACGCCACGAGAGCGATGACCATCACGCAGGCCGGCAGCAGGATTGCCTGCGACATGCCGGCGGCGAATCCCTCGGCGACCTGCGGAGGAAGCGATCCTCCGCCTTCGATCCCCGCGGATGCGTCGGCGAGACCCGGCAGGTTCGCTTCGAGACGCGACTGCATGAACGCGGCGATGGATGCCGAGCCGATGACCGATCCGATGGTGCGGGTCGTGTTGTAGATGCCCGCGCCGGCACCGGCCTGGCGGGGAGGCAGCTTGCGCGTCGCGGTGGTGGCGAGCGGTCCCCACATTCCGGCGTTGCCGACGCCCATGAGCGCCGAGGGCAGCAGGAACATCCAGATCTCGGTGTCCATGTTGATCAGGGCCGAGTACCAGACGAGCGCGACGACCACGCAGAGCAGACCGGGGATGAGGATGATCCGCGGGTCGATGCGGTCGAGCAGCTTGCCGGCGAACGGGGCGAGCACGCCCGACAGCACGGCCATCGGGATCAGCAGCAGCGCGGCCTGCGTCGGGGTGAGCCCTCGCGCCGTCTGCAGGAAGAACATCATCGGCAGCGACATGCTCGTCACGGTGAAGCCGACCGCGGCGATCGCGACGTTCGCCCCCGAGAAGTTGCGGTCGCGGAACAGTGCGAGAGGCACCAGGGCCTCGCTGCGCGTGCGCGCCTGCTGCACGATGAAGAGCGCGAGCACGACGAGGCCGGTGATGATGATGCCCCACACCGAGATCGGTCCCCAGATCACGCCCCAGTCGAACTTCTCGCCCTCCTGCAGTCCGAAGACGATGAGGAACAGCGCCACCGCGCTGAGGATGACGCCCAGGATGTCGAACCGGTGCGCACTGGTCTGCAGCTTCGGGACGAGCCTCCACGCGAGCACGAAGGCGACGATCCCGACGGGGATGTTCACGAAGAAGATCCACTCCCAGCCGAAGCCGTCGACGAGCAGGCCCCCGACGAGCGGTCCCACGAGGGTCGCGACGCCGGCCGTCGCACCCCACAGCCCCATGGCGGCGCCGCGGCGCTCGGGCGGGAACGTGCGGGTGATCACGGCCATGGTCTGCGGCGTCATGAAGGCGGCGCCGAGCCCCTGCACGGCGCGAGCGGCGATCAGCATCTCGAGCGAGTTCGACAGCCCGCACCAGAGCGAGGCGAGCGTGAAGATCGCGAGGCCGATGAGGTAGATGTTCTTCGGGCCGAACCGATCGCCGAGACGGCCCGTGATCAGCAGCGGCACCGCGTAGGCGAGCAGGTAGGCGCTGGTGACCCACACGACGTTGTCGAGGTTGTTGGTGGTCGGGTCGAGCGCCGCCTTGATCGCGGGGTTCGCGACCGAGACGATCGTCGTGTCGACGAGGATCATGAAGAAGCCGATGACGAGCGCCCAGAGCGCGGGCCAGGGGCTCGCGGGTCGATGCCCGGCGGCGAAGGTGCCGGTCGAGGGACCGGATGACCCGGATGCCGTGGGCCGGCCTCCGGTCGAGGGGGAATCGGTCATTGCTGTGCAGCCTTTCGCTGAGCGAGGTAGCGGTCGGTGTTCTCGAAAGCCGTGGGCCCCCAGGGGAACTCCTCGGCCTCGAGACGATCGAGGAGCGAGTCGAGCCAGCGCAGCTCGGCGTCGAGCAGCACCTCCTGGCGCTCGAACTCGACGAGCACCTGCTCGGGGGCGCCCCTTCTGCGAGCGCCGACCAGCCCGTCACGGTGCAGCGCGTGGCCTTCGGCGAGCGCGGAGCGACGCTCGCGGAGGCGGTCGATGACGTCGGGACGCTCGAGATTGTGAGCCTCGGCGAGTGCGATGCGGAACTCGGCCGGGCGCTCGATGATCGACAGCTCGCGACGCAGCCAGGCGATCAGCGCGTCCCGTCCGGCATCCGTGAGCGTGTAGGTGGTGCGCTCGGGGCGGTTGCCCTCTCGGTCGATGCCCACCTCGTCGATGAGACCGGCCCGCTGGAGTCGGCCGACCGTGTGATAGAGCGTCCCGTTCGTGACGGCGAGCAGCCGTTCGTCGCGGCGCACGCGCATCAGGCGCACCATCTCGTAGGGGTGCATGTCGCCTTCGCGCAGCAGCGCCAGCACCATGACGCCCATCGGGGTCAATCGCTGCATCGGCCCCTCCCCAGATGGTTCCGCTTGAAATAGTCCATGTGGACTATACGCCTGGCACGCGTCATCGACAAGACGGCGCCCGCGAGCGTCAGCTGCTCAGCTTGCGCAGAGCCGATCCCTTGTGCGCCGCGGTGTCGCCGCTCTTCTCCGACTTCACAATGTAGGCGGGATCGTCGTCGGAGGCGGTGAAGCTCTGCCCGGCGAACCGGAAGTCCTTCGTCCGCTTCTCCTCGACGGTGCCGTGCGTGCGCCCCTGCGACGTGTTCCAGCTCACCCGGTCCCCCGTGGAGAGATCCTTCGTCATGACTCCTCCGTTCGTCTTCCGTCGAGCCTCGCCGATGCATCGGAGGTCGCACCAGGGCTTGACACGACACCGGCGACGTCGACCCGGGATAATGGGCGGGTGAGCACACCTTCGGACAGCAACGCGCAGACCATCCCCGGCTGGCGCCACATCTACTCGGGCAAGGTCCGTGACCTGTACGCCTCGGACGACGCCGCCGACACCCGCATCCTCGTGGTCGCGTCCGATCGCGTGAGCGCGTTCGACTTCGTGCTCTCGCCCGGCATCCCCGAGAAGGGCGCGCTGCTCACGCGTCTCAGCCGCTGGTGGTTCAGCGAGCTCGACGATGTGCCCAACCACCTCGCCGACGGTGAGATCCCCGCGAGCGTCGCCGACCGCGCCATGCTCGCGCAGTCGCTGGAGATGCTTCCGGTCGAATGCGTCGTGCGCGGCTACATCACCGGATCCGGATGGGCCGAGTACACCGAGAGCGGCACCGTCTGCGGCATCCCGCTGCCCGCCGGCCTGCAGAACGGCGACCGCCTGCCCGAACCGCTGTTCACCCCGGCCTACAAGGCGCCGATGGGCGAGCACGACGAGAACATCACCTTCGAGCAGACCGTCGAGCTCGTCGGAGCAGAGCGCGCGGCCGAGCTGCGCGACGTCTCGATCTCGCTCTACACACGGGCCGCCGCGATCGCCGAGGAGAAGGGCCTGATCCTCGCCGACACCAAGTTCGAGTTCGGGACGGATGCCGACGGCGTCCTGCACCTGGCCGACGAGGTGCTCACGAGCGACTCGTCCCGGTACTGGGATGCCGAGGCCTGGCGCACCGGAACCTCGCCGAGCGAGCGCATGGCGAGCTTCGACAAGCAGATCGTGCGCGACTGGCTGGCCGCGAACTGGGACAAGCAGGGTGAACCGCCCGTGCTGCCCGACGACATCGTCGAGCGCACCGCCGCCCGGTATCGCGAGCTCATCGAGCGCCTCGGGGCCTGAGGCCCGGTACCGCCCCCGTCCCTCACTCCGTTTCCCACTCGCTGCTAAGGAGATCTCACCCAGCGAAGGGGCGATCTGCGGATGCGGTCCTTCATTGCGCGAGTTCTCCTTCGTAGCGCGCGGCGACCCCGCCGCTCCTCCGTCCCCGCGCACCCAGCCAACACTCAGGAATCGGTAGTGTTGCTCCAGCACTCCCACTCCCCCCGATCCTGAGGAGCCCGCATGCCCCTGTGGAAGACCCACGGAAACGGACGCACCGTCGAACCCGGTGCCGTCGTCAAGCCCGAAGAGCGCCTGAACTGGCCGGCCACGATCGCGATCGGTGCCCAGCACGTCGTCGCCATGTTCGGAGCCACGTTCCTGGTGCCGACGCTGACCGGCTTCCCGGTCTCGACGACGCTGCTGTTCAGCGGCCTCGGCACCCTGATCTTCCTGCTGATCACGAAGAACCAGCTGCCCAGCTACCTCGGCTCGTCGTTCGCGTTCATCGCGCCGATCACCGCCGCGGTCGCAGCCGGCGGCACCGGATCCGCCCTCGCGGGCGTGGTCGCGGTCGGCATCCTGCTCACGGTCGTCGGCCTGGTCGTGCAGTTCGCCGGCCTCCGCTGGGTCGACGCTCTGATGCCCCCGGTGGTCGCCGGCGCGATCGTCGCCCTGATCGGCTTCAACCTCGCCCCCACCGCGTGGAACAACTTCCGGATCGACCCCGTGACCGCGACCATCACGCTCGTCGCGATCATCCTGTTCGCGGTGCTGTTCCGCGGATTCCTCGGACGCATCTCGATCTTCCTCGGCGTCGCCGTCGGCTTCATCTACGCCGCCTTCACGGGCTCCTTCGAGGTCCCCAACGCGCTGCGCGGAGGCAAGACGCCGGCGGAGCTCATCGCCGACGCCCCCTGGGTCGGTCTGCCCGAGTTCCAGCTTCCGGACTTCGTCGCTCCCGGCACCTGGTCGACCATCGCGATGTTCCTGCCGGTCGTCCTGGTGCTCGTCGCTGAGAACGTCGGGCACGTGCGCGGCGTCGCGACGATGACCGAAGACCCCGCGATCAACAAGCACACCGGTCGCGCGCTGATCGCCGACGGGGTCGCCACGACCATCGCCGGTGGTTTCGGCGGCTCGGGCACGACGACGTACGGCGAGAACATCGGCGTCATGGCCGCGACCCGCGTCTACTCGACCGCCGTCTACTGGGTCGCCGGTCTCTTCGCCATCCTGCTGGCGTTCTCGCCGAAGGTCGGCGAGGTCTTCAACTCGATCCCCGCCGGTGTGCTCGGCGGCGCGACCACCGCGCTCTACGGTCTCATCGGCATCATCGGCATCAAGATCTGGGTCGACAGCAAGGTCGACTTCTCACGACCGGTCAACCAGTACACCGCGGCCGTCTCGCTCGTGATCGGCGTCGCCGGCTTCTCGATGCAGCTCGGCGACTTCGCCTTCGGCGGCATCGTGCTCGGCACGGTCGCCGCTCTGCTGATCTACCACGTGGGCAACCTCATCGCCCGCGCCCGCAAGACCGGCGCCGACGACCCTCGCCCCCTCGAGGCCGTGGGGCCGCTGGGCGGCGACCCCGCGTAATCACGCTCGACTCGCGAACGCGAAGATCCCGGATGCCGCCGCTGAGGTGGCATCCGGGATCTTCGTGTCAGGGCGCGGTAGCGCTCAGGCGATGACGGCGAGCACCGCGTCGGGCGCGACCGAGGCCGAGAGCTCCACACTGTGCGACAGCGTGCCGGCACGATGGGCGGTGACCGTGGTCTCCATCTTCATGGCGTCGAGCACCGCGATCGGATCGCCCTCGGCGACGCTCGCCCCGTCGTCTGCGAGCCACCGCACGAGCGTTCCCGGTGCCGGAGCACGCAGCTCGGTCGGATCGGATGCGGCGGGCGCACCTCCGGAATCCGCCAGGCCGCCGAGCCCCGCGAGCAGCGCCATCGGGAGCCCGAGCACGACACGGCGCCCGTCGATCTCGACGGGGAAGCGCTGGAGAGCGGCATCCGGTGCGGGGGCGGGACGCAGTTGCGGCTCGAGGCGCGGCAGCAGGGTGCTCTCGATCCACTGGGTGTGCACCGCGAAGGTCTCGGTGGCGAACGCCTCGTCGTCGAGCGCGAGCATATCGAACGGGATGAGCGTGGCCGGCCCCTCGACGACAAGCTCGCGCAGCGCCCGACGCGCCCGCACGAGGGCCGCGTCGCGGTCGTCGGCATGCACGACGAGCTTCGCGATCATCGAGTCGAAGGCGGGCTGAACGACGTCGCCCGCCTCGATGCCGCTGTCCCAGCGCACACCGGGTCCGCCGGGGATCCGCAAGGACTCGACACGACCGGGGCTGGGCAGGAATCCGCGACCCGGGTCTTCGGCGTTGATCCGGAACTCGAAGGCGTGCCCGGTCGGCATGGGCGTCTCGGTGAACGAGATCCCCTCGCCGAAGGCGATGCGGAACTGCTCGCGCACGAGATCCGTGCCGGTGACCTCTTCGGTGACGGGGTGCTCCACCTGGAGTCGGGTGTTCACCTCGAGGAAGGAGATCGTGCCGTCGGCCGCGAGGAGGAACTCGACGGTTCCTGCGCCCCGGTACTGCACCTCGGCGCAGATCGCCCTGGCCGCGTCGTGGAACCGCGTGCGCTGATCCCTCGACAGGCCCGGCGCGGGTGCCTCTTCGATGAGCTTCTGGTTGCGTCGCTGCATCGAGCAGTCTCGATCGCCGACGACCACGACGCCGCCGAGTCCGTCACCGAGCACCTGGACCTCGATGTGGCGCGGGCTCTCGAGGAAGCGCTCGACGAAGCACTCCCCCCGCCCGAAGGCGGCGATGGCCTCGCGCGTCGCGGCCTCGAAGGCATCCGCGACCTCCGACAGCTCATGCACCACCTTCAGCCCTCGGCCGCCTCCGCCGAACGCCGCCTTGATCGCGATCGGAAGCCCGTGCTCCTCGGCGAAGGCCACGGCCTCCTCGGGGCCGGCAAGCGGCTGGTCGGTGCCGGCGGCCAGGGGGGCCCCGACGCGCTGCGCGATCCGGCGCGCGGTCATCTTGTCGCCGAGCGCATCGATGCTGTCGGGCGACGGGCCGATCCAGATGAGGCCCGCACCCTCGACGGCCCGCGCGAACTCCGCGCTCTCCGAGAGGAATCCGTAGCCCGGGTGCACGGCATCCGCACCGCTCGTGCGGGCGGCGTCCAGCAGCGCATCGATCGAGAGATAGGTCGTCGCAGCGGTGTCTCCCCCCAGTCCGACAGCCTCATCGGCGAGCCGCACGTGCAGCGCATCGGCATCCTGGTCGGCGTAGACCGCGATCGACGTGTACCCGGCTTCGACGCAGGCGCGGATGACGCGCACGGCGATCTCTCCGCGATTCGCGATCAGCACCTTGGTCATGAGGTCTCCTTGACGATGAAACGGATGCGCACGCCGGGCGGCAGCTGCGCGGCGAGGTCGAGGCTGCGATCGGTGAGGGCGCCGATGATCGGATACCCGCCGGTGAGCGGGTGATCCGGGAGGAACAGCACGGGCTGACCGTCAGGCGGCACCTGGATCGCCCCGGTGACCGCCCCTTCGCTGGGCAGCTCGCCCCCGACGGAGCGCGCGAGGGGCCTGTCGCCCTCGAGCCGGATGCCGACGCGGTCCGACCGCGGGGTCACGGTCCACTCCTGGCCGGCGAGCGTCGAGAGCGCTGCGGGGGTGAACCAGTCGTCCCGAGGGCCGAGGGTGATCTCGAGGTCGACGACGTCACCGGATGCCGGCAGCGTCCGCGGGGTGACATCCGGCTCGACGGGATGCCGTGCGGAAGCGCCGATGCGCAGCACGTCTCCGGCAGCCAGCGGATCGGGCCCGAGCCCGGCGAGGGTGTCGCTCGCGCGGCTGTCGAGCGCCGTGTCGACGGCCACTCCGCCACGGACCGCGATGACGTAGCGCAGCCCGCTGGTCGGATGCCCCAGCGTGAGCTCGTCGCCCTCGACGGTGGCGAAGGGCGCGCCATGGGCGATGCGACGCGCCACACCGTCCGCGTCGATCAGGTCGAGCGCCCCGACAGCGCCCGTGACAGCGGCGACCCCGGCGCCCCGGAATCGCAGCACGGCACCGCCGACGCTCTCGAGCACCGCCGCGCCGCTCGCATTGCCCACTGCCCGGTTCGCCTCGCGCATGGCGCGGCGATCGGCGACACCGGACGCCGAGACGCCGAGCGCCGCGAATCCCGGACGACCAGCATCCTGCACCAGCAGCTGCATCGACGGACGCACGACCTCGACGGCCGGGGACGCCGGAGAACCCGGGTCCGTCGCGCTCGCCGCGGCGTCTCGCTCGGTGACGCGCCGCGCGTCGGCACGATCGTCTGCGTTGTCCGACATCACGGCCTGCGCCCGCACCTGCTCGAACCGCACCGTCGTGCCGGGCGACAGCAGCGCGGGAGGGTCGCGATCGATGTCCCACATCAGGGCATCCGTGCGTCCGATGAGCTGCCATCCGCCGGGGCTCTCGCGCGGGTACACGCCGGTGAACTGGCCGGCGAGGGCCACGGATCCGGCCGGCACACGGGTGCGGGGCGACGAGCGGCGGGGCACATCGAACAGCGGATCACTGCTCACCACATACCCGAAGCCGGGGGCGAAGCCCGAGAAGGCGACCGTCCACTCGGCGGCGAGGTGGCGGTTCACGAGCTCGGATGCCGAGACACCCAGCAGGGACGCCGCCTCGTCGAGGTCTTCCCCGTCGTACCGCACCGGAACAGTGACCTCGCCCGTGGCCGGCAGATGAGCGGTGTCGATCTCGGTCGCGGCGAGCGCGCGGGCGAGATCGGCGGCCGACACCGCCAGCGGATCGAACCGCACGAGCACCGTGCGAGCGCCGGGGATGCGCTCGACCACGCCGTGCACGCCGTCCCACGCGAGGTTCAGACGCATCGCCTCGTCGAGGTCGGCCGCCTCGACGAGAAGCGCGTGGTCGGATGCCGTGAGGATGCGCATCAGACCAGGTACTCCGCATCGGGGACATCGGTGACGAACATGTAGCCGGGCGCGTGGGTGATGGCGAACGGCGGCTTCGAGGCCATGATGGCGGCCTGCGGCGTGACGCCGCACGCCCAGAACACCGGCACCTCGCCCTCGCGCACCTCAGGGGCATCGCCGAAGTCGGGGCGGGCGAGGTCTGCGATGCCGAGCGATGCCGGGTCGCCGATGTGCACCGGGGCCCCGTGCACGGCGGGGGTGCGGCCGGAGATCTGCACGGCATCGGCCACACGGTCCGCGGGGATCGGTCGCATCGACACGACCATCTCGCCGCTCAGCCTGCCCGCGGGGGTGCAAGTCACTGCGGTGCGGTACATCGGCACGTTGCGTCCGAGTTCCTGATGGCGGATCGGGATGCCCGCCTGCACGAGCCCGGACTCGAACGTGAAGCTGCATCCGATCAGGAACGAGACGAGGTCGGGTTGCTCCTCCCACGCCTCGGTCGCATCGGAGACCTCGTCGACCAGTTCGCCGTCGCGCCAGACGCGGTACCGGCCGATGTCCGTGCGGATGTCGCTGCCCGGGGCGAGCCGCGATTCCACCTCGCCCTGTTCGATGACCTCGAGCACGGGGCACGGCTTCGGGTTGCGCTGTGCGAAGAGCAGCGTCTCGAAGGCCCAGTCCGCGGGCACCGAGATGAGGTTCGCCTGCGTCAGTCCGACGGCGACGCCGCTGGTCGGCGCGGCGTGCCCCGCCCGGATGGCGGCTCGCGCTGCCCGCGCGGCGGCGAGCTGGTCGGGGGTGGCGAGAACGGTCATCTCAGACTCCCGCGAACGGTGCGATCGTGATGCCGGCGTCCTGCAGCATCCGCTTGGTCTCGGCGGCCATGGCCACCGAGCCGGGGCTGTCGCCGTGCACGCAGATCGACTGCGCGCTGACGGGCACGTCGGTGCCGTCGATCGCGCGGATCACTCCTTCGCCGGCGAGGCGCACCATGCGCTCGGCGACCGCGACGGGGTCGTGCAGCACCGAGCCCGCCTCGGTTCGTGAGACGAGCTGGCCGTCGGGCTGATACGCCCGATCGGCGAAGGCCTCGGCCGCGATCTGCAGGCCCGCACGCTCGGCGACGTCGAGCACGACGCCTCCGGCCAGACCCAGCAGCACGAGGTTCGGGTCGATCGCGCGGATCGCCGCCACCACGTCCTTCGACTGCCGCTCGTCGCGGGCGATCGTGTTGTAGAGCGCTCCGTGCGGCTTGACGTAGGCGACCGTGCCACCGACGGCTGCGGCAAGACCGATCAGGGCACCGAGCTGGTACTCGACGTGCGCCTGCAGGGTGGCCGAGTCGATCTCGACCTTCGTGCGGCCGAAGTTCTCGTAGTCGCGGTAGCCGGGGTGCGCGCCGATCACGACGCCTCCGGCCACGGCGCTCTCGAGAGTCGATCGGATGCCCTCGGGGCTGCCCGCGTGGAACCCGCACGCCACGTTCGCGCTCGTCACGAGGCGCAGCATGCTCTCGTCGTCGCTGACCACCCGGTCGGGGACGTTCTCGCCGAGGTCGGAGTTCAGGTCGATCGATGTCATGGGGTCACGCTCCGATTCCGAGGAAGGCGAAGATGGGGCCGACCGAGACGATGCCCATGTACCAGGTCAGCAGCGTCACGAGCGTGCCGGCGATGAGCAGCCACAGCGGGTACTTCTTCGAGCCGAGCAGGTCACGGCGGAACCAGCCGATGTACATGAACACCGTGAGGCCGATGGGGAGGATGAGCCCGTTGAAGCCGCCGACGAAGACGAGGATCGCGGCCGGCGCGGTGCCGATCGAGAGGTAGACGATCAGCGACACGACGATGAAGGCGACGGTGGCCAGCTGCAGCGGCCATCCGCCCCGGAGCTTCTTCGTGAAGGTCGAGAGGAAGGTCGCTGACGTGTATGCCGCGCCGATCACCGAGCTGATCGCGGCGGCCCAGAAGATCGCGCCGAAGATGCGGAGTCCCGCGTCGCCGAGCACGGCGCCGAAGGCCTGTCCCGCGGGGTTCGCGGCCTGGCTCGACAGGTCGAGCGAGACGCCCGAGGCGACCACGCCGAGGACCGCGAGGAACAGCACGTAGCGCATGACGCCGGTGACGAGGATGCCGTTCGCCGCGGCGCGCATGACAGGACCCGCCTGCTCGGGACCGGTGTGACCCGAGTCGAGGTAGCGGTGGGCACCCGAGTAGGTGATGTATCCGCCGACCGTTCCGCCGACGATCGTGGTGATCGTGGCGAAGTTGAGCTCGTCCGGCGCGAACGTCTGGCGCAGCGCCTCGCCGATGGGCGGTTGGGCGATCACCGCGACGATCACGGTCATCACGATCATGCCGATGCCGAGCACGACGAGCACGATGTCCATCACCGGACCGGCCTTCTTGATGAGGAAGATGATGATCGCGAGGGCGGCGGTCAGCGCTCCGCCGAGCTTGGGATCGATGCCGAGCAGCGCGTTCATGCCCAGGCCGCCACCCGCGATGTTGCCGATGTTGAACGCGAGGCCGCCGATGACGACGAGCACGGCGATCACGTGCCCGGAGAACGGGATTGCCCTGTTGGCGAGTTCCCCGGCGCGCATGCCGGAGGAGGTGATCATGCGCCACACGTTCAGCTGCACGGCGATGTCGACGAGGATCGAGACGAGGATCGCGAACGCGAAGGCCGCCCCCATCGTCGCGGTGAAGGTGGCCGTCTGGGTGATGAACCCGGGACCGATGGCGCTGGTGGCCATCAGGAAGATGGCGCCGATCACGGCGCTGCGGCCGGCGCGTCTCTTGGCGGCGGAGAGCCGGACTTCGTCTTCGGCGGACAGCGGGGCTGCGGTGTTCTCTGACATTGCGGGGGGGATTCCCATCGTCGTTGGTGGGTGTCGAGTGACACCCAGTGTAGAACGGATCGAGCAATATTGTTCAACAACTTTGTTTCCGCTGTGCTACGGCCGAGTTGCATTCGTGTGATGGCGGAGATGCTTCCTCGAACGATCCGCTCAGGCCGCCGCCTACGATGAAGGCATGAACCAGCAGGGCATGCTCGCCGATGCGCTCCGACAGCAGATCATCGACGGCGCGTTCGCACCCGGTTCCCGACTGTCGGAATCGGCCATCGCGGAGCACTTCGGCGTGGCACGCAACACGCTGCGCGAGGCGTTCCGCGCCCTCTCCGAGCAGGGTCTGCTCGAGCACGTGCCGCACCGGGGCGTCTCCGTCGCCTCGCCGTCGATCGCCGACGTGATCGACATCTATCGCGCACGTCGCATCATCGAGTGCACCGCGCTCCTGCACTCCGAGCCGGAGCATCCGGCGGTCCAGCAGATGCAGGAGGCCGTGCTCGCCGCCGAGGCCGCGGCGCACGACGCACTCCTCGACGACGCCGAGACGTGGCGCGCGGTGGGCAGCGCCAACATGGCGTTCCATGTCGCCCTGGTGTCGCTCGCGGACAGCCCCCGTCTGGCCCGCACCTACCGTGACCTCGCGGCAGAGCTGAGACTCGCGTTCCTGAAGATCGACGATCCTCGCTCGCTGCACGAGCCGTTCGTGCGCAAGAACCGCGCGGTGCTCGACACCTTCCTCGCCCGCGGTGCGGCGGCCGGTGCGGCCGAGCTCGAGCGCTACCTCGTGCAGTCCGAGCGCGTGGTGCTCGGGGCCTTCGCCCGGATGCAGCTGGGCTGACGCCGTCCGCGATGGAGGGTCGGCCGCAGCTCGGTCACTCCTCGTCCCGCAGAGCCCCCGCCGCCCTGGTCCTCGCGTCCGGATCCCGGGGCGCGAGTTGCAGCGGAAGCGGCGCCTCGGGCTCGGGCAGGCCGTAGAGACGCCGCACCCAGCGTCGGGCGTCTTCGAGCGGGTAGGTGTCGCCGTAGACGGCGTACTTCATGAAGACGCCCTCGAGGGTGGTGCGCAGCATGATCTCCTCGAGCGGAGGATCGGCGGCACCCCTCTCGCGGAAGATCTCGCGGACGGCGTTCTCCGATGCGATCGCCTGCTCCGCGAACCGGGTCTCGGCCTCGGCGAACATGCGGTGGGTGCTGGGCTGCTGCTGCATCGCGAACACCGCTCGCTGCACCGGGAGGGCGAAACCGGTGGCGGCGAGAGCACCGTCGATGATCCCGGCGAGCCGGACGTCGGCGGGCCCCTCGACCTGCGGGATCGCGAAGAGCGCCTCGTACCAGCGGTCGATCACGGCGGCCACGAGCTGGTCCTTGCCGCCGAAGTGGTAGCTCACGAGTCCCTGCGCGACCCCGGCGCGGCGGGTGATCTCGGCGATGCTCGCGCCGGAGACGCCTCGTTCGGCGAACAGGATGATGGCCGATTCGAGAATGGCTTCGCGGGCGCGCTCCCGCGCGGCCCGGTTGTGTTCGTCTGAACGTGCCATCGGTCCCGCTCCCCAGCATCGGACGACTTCGGATTTCCCCCCGGAGGCTATATATTAGCGACTGAATAGCTGTTCAAGCTATGAGCGGCCCCAGGCCCCACCCTCAGGAGTGTGATGAGCCCGACATCATGGTTCACGCGTCCCCAGAGGCTCGCGCCATCCGAGCGGTTCTCCACCACCGACACCGAGGCGAACGAGATCGCGCTGGGCCTGCTGCAGATCAGCTCCCTCCCGTCCGGGCCCTGGAACGACCCGACGGCCCCCTCTCTGGGACCTGACGACAGAGCGCTCGTCGCCGAGACGTGGGGCATCCGCTCCCGTGACGACTGGCTCGGCATGATCGACCATCTCAGCACCGTGAGACGTCGACGTCAGGCCTGGATGCTCCGTCTGGCTGTCCGCAACGACCTGGACACCGCCCTCGGGCGTGTGCCGACCACGCGGGAGTGGCTCGCGGGGATCGTCGCCGAAGGCGGAGACGCGCGCGACGCGTTACCGTTCGTGGCCGGCATCGAGCGCATCGAGCGCGAGGTGCGCAGACGAGTCGGAAAAGATGTCGTGACGCCCGATGTGTATGTGCGCACACTCGACGCGTATGCGCTCGGTCAGGCCGTGGCGATGACGACGTGGGGTGTCGCGCTCGGATACGCCGACGTCGCAGAGGCCCGCCGCATCATCCACCGGATCAACGTCGACACCCGCCCGTCGTTCGTGTCATGGGTCGATTTCGGCCTGAGCTACATCGCCGGACGGGTCATGCACTGGAGCGACGGGAACCTCGACGCGGAGTCGTTCGAGAAGTACGGCGAGGTGTGGACGGATTTCGCGACGGCAGTGATGCCCAAGCGCAACGGCCCGTGGGCGACGCTGTCGTGGCCCGCGACGATCGATCAGCGGTCACGGGACCGGATCGGCTGATCGCCCGAAGACCCACGGATGCGGACCGACCTGGAGGGGCGTATGGTCCGCATCCGTGTTCTTCGGTCGCACCCGTTCGATCCCGGCCCGCGCGAGGTCACGACGAGGCGCGCACCACCAGTTCCGTCGGCAGGATCGTCGTGTGCGCCGGGTCGCGTCCGGCCAGGCGCGAGAGCAGCACTCCGGCCATCGCCTCGCCCTGCGCGTACATGGGCTGCCGCATGGTGGTCAGCGGCGGGTCAGTGCTCAGCGCGACCGACGAGTCGTCGAACCCGACGAGCGCCACGTCTTCGGGAACACGGATGCCGGCCGAGCGCAGCGCCGTGAGCGCGCCACGGGCCATGAGGTCGCTGGCGACGAAGATCGCATCCGGACGCCCCGCCGCGAGGATGCGGCGCGCGGCATCCGCTCCGCTGGCTTCGCTGTAGTCACCGGCCTCCTCGGCGAACGGCGAGAGCCCTGCATCGGCCAGTGCCCCGCGGAAGCCCTGCACACGGTCGACGGAGGAGACCATCGTGATGGGCCCCGAGATCGTGGCGATCCGCGTGCGACCGGTCTCGATCAGGTGCTGGGTGGCGGTGCGGGCGCCGGCGACGTTGTCGACGTCGACCACGTAGTCGCCCTCGCGGATGCGCACCGGCCTGCCGCCCCAGACCACGGGCACGGCATCGGCGACCCGGTCGATGAACGCGTCGCTCGTGTGGTGCGAGACGATGAGCGCGCCGTCCACACCGCCGTTGCGCACGAAGCTCGTCATCTTGTCGCCGGGGTCGTCGCTCGCGATCAGCAGGTTGAGCAGGTAGTCAGAGCCGCGGAGCGCCCCCGTGATGCCCGCGACGATCGCCGCGAAGAAGGGATCTCCGAAGAACCGCGTGGTGTCCTCGGGGACGATCAGGGCGATCGCGTGGGTCTGTCGGGACGCGAGTGAGCGAGCCGCGCGGTTGGGCACGTAGCTGAGCTCCTCGATGGCCCGCTTCACCGACTCGAGGGCTTCAGGACTCACCGCCGTCGACCCGTTGACGACGCGTGACACCGTCGACCGTGAGACTCCGGCGGCCGATGCCACCTCTTCGATGGTCGCTCGTGACGACACGACTCTCCCTCCGTCCGGCGGCGAGGCCGGATGCTCCCTGGTGACGCCGCCCGGCGTCAGAGAGCGCGAGCGGCGATGATGCGAGCGTACTCCCGACCGGAGTCCTTCAGACTCCGCTCCTGGGTGTCGTAGTCGACGCGCACGATGCCGAACCGCTTGTCGTAGCCCCAGGCCCACTCGAAGTTGTCGAACATCGACCAGTAGAAGTAGCCGCGCACGTCGACGCCGGCATCCGCCGCATCGAGCACGGCGGCCAGGTGCAGGCGCAGGAACTCGGTGCGGTCGTCGTCGTGCACGCGGGTCTCACCGTCTTCGACGACCGCGACGTCGTCATAGGCGGCACCGTTCTCGGTCATGTACAGCACGGTTCCGGCGGGCTCGGCGTACTCGGTCCACACGCGCTGCAGCAGACGGGTGAGCCCCTCGGGCTGCACCTCCCAGTTCTGCGCCGTGCGCGGGAGTCCGCGTTCGACGGGGTGGATGCCCTCGCTCGACGGATACGGGCTTCGACCGACCCGGTCGGTCGCGGGGCCGCCGCTGAGCGGGGTCCGCTCAGGGGTGGGAGCCGTGCCCGAGACGAAGTCGCCGTGGTAGTAGTTGACGCCCTGCGTGTCGATGCGCTGAGAGATGACGTCGAGGTCGCCGTCGTGCACGGCATCCGTGAAGCGGGCGACGGCATCGGCATCCACCGACCGGATGTCCCGGATGATGTCGTCCGGGTACACGCCCCGGTAGATCGGGTCGAGGAACCAGCGGTTGAACTGGCCGTCGACGCGACGCGCGGCGTCGATGTCTGCGGGGTTGGTCGGATCGGCGGGGTCTGCGACCGTGTGGTTCAGCGTGATGCCGAGATTCAGGCTCGCATCCCGGCCACGCAGCTCGCGGACCGTCTCGCCGTGGGCGAGCAGCAGGTGGTGCGCCGAGAGCAGACCCTCCGCGACGCTCGTGTGACCCGGAGCGTGCTCGCCGCCGGTATAAGAGAGGAACGACGAGCACCACGGCTCGTTCAGGGTCGTCCACACGTTCACCCGATCGCCCAGGGCGTCGTGCATCGTGCCGGCGTACTCGAGGAAGCGTCCGACGGTGTCACGGTTGGTCCACCCGCCGGTCTCCTGCAGCGCCTGCGGCATGTCCCAGTGATAGAGCGTCAGCCAGGGCAGGATGTCGTTCGCGAGCAGCTCGTCGACCAGGCGCTCGTAGAAGTCGACGCCCTTCGCGTTGACCGCGCCGCCGTCGGGCCGGACGCGCGACCACGAGGTCGAGAAGCGGTAGGTCTGCAGCCCGAGCTCCTTCATGAGAGCGACGTCCTGCGGATAGCGGTGGTAGTGGTCGCACGCCACATCGCCGTTGTCGCCGCCGATCACGGCGCCGGGCTCCCTGCTGAAGGCATCCCAGATCGACGCGGTGCGCCCGTCTTCGAAAGCCGCCCCTTCGATCTGGTACGCCGCTGTCGCGGCGCCGAACAGGAAGTTCTCGGGAAAGGCACGGGTCATAGGGGTCATCCTTTCACCGCGCCCGCCATGATGCCACTGACCAGCTGCCGGCCCGCCACGACGAACAGGACGAGCAGCGGAAGGGTCGCGAGCACCGCACCGGCGAGCACGATGGAGTAGTCGATGTAATAGCCGGACTGCAGCTGGCTGAGGGCCGTCTGCAGTGTCGGGTTCTGCGGGGAGAGCACGATCAGCGGCCAGAGGTAGTCGGTCCACGCAGTCATGAAGGTGAAGAGGCCGAGGATCGCCATGGCAGGGCGAGCGGCCGGGATGCCGACGGTGAGGAACGTGCGGAACTGGTTCGCGCCGTCCATCCGCGCCGCCTCGATCAGCTCGTCCGGGATCACGTCGACCAGGTACTGCCGCATGAAGAAGACGCCGAAGGCGGTGACCAGTGTCGGCACGATGACCGCGCCGATCGATCCGGTCCAGCCGAGCTCCCGCATCAGCATGAACAGCGGGATGATGCCGAGCTGCGTCGGGATCGCCATGGTCGCGATCACGAAGATCATCAGTCCGTCGCGGCCCGTGAAGCGCAGCTTGGCGAAGGCATAGCCGGCCAGCGTCGAGAACGTGACGACCGAGACCGTGATGATCGCCGAGATGAGGAACGAGTTGCCCAGAGCGAGCCAGAACGGGATCGCGTCGAACACCTTGGCGGCGTTGGTGAAGAAGTTGCCGCCGGGGATCAGCGGCAGGGTTTCGCCACGCGTGGCGTTCGTGCCGCTCGCCACGACGACCGACCACCACAGCGGGTAGACGCTGCCGATGATGAACGCGGCGAGCAGGCCGTAGGTGAGGAAGCCGGGGCGGCTGCCGATCCCGGCGTTGCCGCCCAGGGCGCCTCGACGGCGGCGGATCTTCTCGGGGACGCTCAGCGCCTGGGTGGCGGTCATCGCGCATTCTCCTCGGTCGTGGTGGCGATCGTCGTGCCGGCGGCGGCCGTCTCGGCTGCGGCGGCAGCGGCGGTGCGGGCTCGTCGGCGCGCGGCGCGGCTCTTCGGAGCATCCCCGGTCGAGATGCGTCGGGAGATCAGGAAGTTGATGACGCCGATGCCGACGATGAGCAGGAACAGCAGGATGGCGACGGCGGATGCTTCGCCGAGGTCCCGGCGGAAGAAGGCGAGCTCCCACAGGAACAGCACGGTCGTCTGGAACTGCCGGTCGCTGCCGCCGATGCCGCCCGCCGTCGAGACGTCGAACAGCCGGGGCTCGGCGAAGATCTGCAGACCACCGATCGTCGCCGTGATGATCACGAAGATCAGCGTGGGGCGGATCGTGGGGATCGTGATCGAGAAGAACCGGCGGGCAGCGCCGGCTCCGTCGAGGGCTGCCGACTCGTAGAGATCGCGCGGCACCGCCTGCATGGCGGCGAGGAGGATGAGGGCGTTGTAGCCGGTCCAGCGGAAGTTCACCATCACGGCGATCGCGAGGTGCGACAGCGCCGTGTTGTGCTTCCACTCCTGGTCGGCGATGCCGATCAGATTGAGCAGGTTGTTGGCGAGGCCGTCGGCCTCGTTGAAGATGCTCGAGAAGATGATGGCGACGGCGACGGGGGTCACGACGAACGGGATGAGAACGCTCATGCGCCAGAACGTCGGGGCACGCAGGCCGCGGTCGAGGAGGTAGGCGATCACCAGGGCGACCGCGAGCTGCGGGATCGCCGACAGCAGGAAGATGCTCAGGGTGTTGAAGATCGAGTTCCAGAACATCGGGTCGCCGAGGATCTCGACGAAGTTCCCGGCGCCGATGAACTCGCCCTGCCCCTTGAGCAGGTCCCACTCGTGCACGGCCACCCACACCGTGTAGAGCAGCGGGAAGAGTCCGACCAGCCCGAAGAGCAGGAAGAACGGCGAGATGTAGAAGTACGGGGAGGCGTTCTGGTCGAACCGCGAGATGCGGTGCCGCCAGGGACGCCGAGCCGCGGCATCCGTCTTCGGGCTCTTCGCGTCGTTCGACGACGCGGATGCCGTCTCCGAGCGCTCATGCGTGAGGGTCATGACTCTTCCTTGGTCCTGTTCCGGGCTTCCGTGGTGCTCCGGTCGCAGTCCGTGTCGCCCCGGTGAAGGCGGCGCGGCACGAACTGCGACCGGAACGGATGCGGTGGCTGGGTCAGTCGACCAGCTCGTTCAGGAGCTCGACCGCGGCATCCCAGGCGCCCTGGGTGTCGGTCTCGCCACGGTCGAGGCCGCTGAGGGCCGGACCGAAGACGTTCTCCTGAATCACCGAGTCATCGGCGCCCTTGAACTGGGCGACGACGCCCTTGGCGCGCTCGGCGAGGATGGCACCGGTGGGTGCGTCGTTGAAGAACGCGTTCGGAGTCGCCTCGGACGAGAGGGTCTCCTGCGCCTTGATCGTCGACGGGAAGTTGCCCGCGGCGGCGGACTGCTTGACCTGCTGCTCGGGCTGCGTCAGCCAGTCGGCGAGGTCGGCCGCGGCCTCCTTGTGCTGCGAGCTCTCGGGGATCGACAGGAATGCGCCGCCCCAGTTGGCTGCGCCGCCGGGGAAGACGTCGGCGAAGTCCCAGCCGGTGGAGGCGTCGCCGCCGCCGGCCTCGACCTGGCCCTGCACGACGCCGAGCATCCAGCCCGGGCAGACGAACGTGGCGAAGGTGCCGTCGACGAACGACTTGCCGCCGTTCCAGTCCCACGCGGTCTGCGCAGCGGACTGACCGCCTTCGGTCGCGGCTCCGAGCAGCTCGAAGCGCTCCTTCAGCTCGGCGTTGTCCTCGACGTTCAGCTCGCCGTCAGAGGTGTAGTACCCCTCGTCGAGCTGGTTGACCATGGCGTTCCAGACGAAACCGGAGTGGTCGTACCAGGCCTTGCCGGTCTTGGCCGTGTACTCGGCGCCGACCGCGAAGTAGTTCTCCCAGTCGCCGTTCAGCAGCTCGGCGACGGACTCGCGGTCGCTGGGCAGGCCGGCTGCCTCGAAGGCGGCGCCGTTGTAGCAGATGCCGCTCGGGCCGATGTCGGTGCCGTAGCCGATCACGCGGCCCTCGGCGTCGGTCGCCTGTCCGTACTTCCAGTCGACCCAGTCGGACTTGCGGTCTTCGATGCCGTAGTCGCGCAGGTCGACGAAGGTGTCGGAGACGTCCATGATCGCGCCGAGCCACCCCTCCTCGATCGCGACGACGTCGCTGAGACCCGAGCCGGCTGCGATCTTCGTGAACGCGTCGGTGCGGGCGTTGCCGCCGGTGTCGATGTTGGTCGCCTCGATCGTGACGTTCGGGTTCGCCTTCTCGTACTCGTCGTAGAGGTCGTCGTATCCGAAGGTGCCGAAGGTGGTGACGGTCAGTGTGACCTTCTCGTCACCGGAAGCGCTGTCGCCGGCATCGGCGGAGGCGCAGCCGGCGAGGGCCAGGGCGGAGACGGATGCGACGGCTGCTGTCGTCAGGATCCGCTTGCGGGCACGTGTGTTCACAGTTCACTCCTTTGTGGTGGGTCGTGCAGTGGTGGTGCGGGTGGTGCTCGGGGTCGTGCGTGGGCTTTCCGTGATGGCTTCCCGTGAGGATTCCTGTGGGAGCGCTCCCATGCACTGTCCAGTGACTCTATGGGAGCGCTCCCATGGTGTCAAGCCCGAGCCTTTCGCGTAGCCTTGACCGGTGCCCGACACCGATCTCTCCCCCGCCCTCGTCCGCGCCGAATCCCTGATCCGCAGCATCCCCGACTATCCCGAGGCGGGGATCATCTTCCGCGACATCACCCCGCTGCTCGCCGACGCCGAGGCCCTGCAGGCGACCACCGACGCGATCATCGCGCCGTTCGCCGGACAGTTCGACGTCGTGGCGGGCATCGAGGCACGCGGCTTCATCCTCGCCGGAGCGGCCGCGATCGCCGCAGGCGTCGGCCTCATCCCGATCCGCAAGGCCGGCAAGCTGCCCCGCCCCGCGGCATCCGTCGACTACGCCCTCGAATACGGCACCGCGACGATCGAGATGCACGACGATCTGCCCGTCGGGTCCCGCGTGCTGCTCATCGACGACGTGCTCGCCACCGGGGGCACGCTCGCCGCCGGACGCGAACTGGTCGAGCGCCTGGGCAGCCACGTCGTCGGCATCTCCGTGCTGTTCGAGATCGACGGTCTCGGCGGCCGCGAGGCGATCGGCGACCTGCACACCGTCTTCCACGCCTGAGCCCCGTCACCCGGGAATCGGGCGAGTCCCGAGCCGGTAGACTGGACAAGCCCGTCCGCCCGCGACTTCCGGAGCCGTTCATGCCCACCATCGTCGTCGACGTCATGCCCAAGCCCGAACTGCTCGACCCGCAGGGGAAGGCCGTGTCCGGCGCATTCTCCCGTCTGGGCGTCGAGGGCTTCTCCGATGTCCGCATCGGCAAGCGCTTCGAGCTCACCGTCGAAGGCGAGGTCACCGACGAGATCCTCGCCGAGGCCCGCCGCATCGCCGATGAGGTGCTCTCCAACTCCGTGATCGAGGACGTCGTCGGCATCGAGGTCGCCGAGTGACCACGCGCATCGGCGTCATCACCTTCCCGGGCTCGCTCGACGACCGCGACGCCCAGCGCGCCGTGCGCATCGCCGGCGCCGAGCCGGTGGCCCTCTGGCACGGTTCGCACGACCTCGAGGGCGTCGACGCCCTCGTGCTGCCCGGCGGCTTCAGCTACGGCGACTACCTGCGCGCCGGTGCGATCGCCGCGCTCTCGCCGATCATGGCGGAGGTCAAGGACGCCGCGGCCAAGGGCATGCCGATCCTCGGCATCTGCAACGGCTTCCAGATGCTGGTCGAGGCGCACCTGCTGCCCGGCGGCCTGATCCGCAACGATCACCAGCACTTCGTGCGGCGCGATCAGAAGCTGATCGTCGAGAACTCCGACACCGCGTGGACCAACCGCTTCCGCACGGGCCAGGAGATCACGATCCCGCTGAAGAACGCCGACGGCGGGTACATCGCCGACGAGGAGACGCTCGACCGTCTCGAGGGCGAGAACCTCGTGGCATTCCGCTATGCGGGCGTGAACCCGAACGGCTCCCTGCGCGACATCGCCGGACTCACCAACGAGGCGGGCAACGTCGTGGGGCTCATGCCGCACCCCGAGCACGCGACCGAGGCCGGCTTCGGCCCCGACACCTCGGCCGCCATGCGCTCGGGCATCGATGGAGTCGACTTCTTCACCAGCGCGATCGCCGCCGTCGCCCGCGTCGCCGCGTAAGCGGTAGGCGCGCGCAGCCGGGGCCAGTTCCGCATCCGAACCCGCAGCCGGGGCCAGTTCCGCACCCGCTCGCACAGCCGGGGCCAGTTCTGCACCCGCGCGCACAGCCGGGGCCAGTTCTGCACCCGAATCGCCGGTTTCGCATGCGTTATTGGCCCCGCATCAGCGGAGGATGCGCTTTTGGCCCCGCACCGGCGCGATGACGCCGGCCCCAGCACCGAGGGGGGCGGTTCCGATCCCGCTCGCGCAGCCGGGGCCAGTTCCGATCCCGCTCGCGCAGCCGGGGCCAGTTCCGCACCGCGCCCGCAGCCGGGGCCAGTTCCGCACCGCGCCCGCAGCCGGGGCCAGTTCCGCACCCGAATCACCCGAATCCGGTGCAATAGTGACCACGCACCGCGTCGGAGGTGCACTAGTGACCCCGCACCGCGCCGCCGGTGCAAAAGTGACCCCGCACCGCGCCCGACGTGGCGGCAGGCGTCAGAGCGCGACGGGTCAGTCGACGGGCAGCGCGAAGGGATTGTCGCCCGCGGCGGCGAGCAGGTACCAGGCCGTCGCACCGGTGTGCAGGCTGGCGTAGTAGAGGTCGCCGAAGCCCGAGTCGAGGCCGTCGGTCGACGTCGCCACGATCCCCTTGCCGTCGCCGTTGGGCGCATCGCGCTGACCGAGGCGGATGCTGCTCAGCAGCGACTCCACGCGCTCGGCGTCACCGGGCGCATCGCGCAGCGTGAGAGCGAGCGCCAGGTGGCCGGATCCCTCGAACCACACCTTCGACACGTCGACGTCGCTGATCGACGCGCCCTGATACTGCCCGTCCGTCGCGATGAGGTGGGTCAGCGTCCAGTCCAGCGAGGTGTCGTAGCGGGGGTCGCGCGTGGCGAGCGAGCTCCAGGTCTGCGCGTCGAGGGGAATGGGGCGGGTGTTGACCGTCGACCCATCCAGCAGGGTGCCCGTGTCGACATGGCCGTCGGCGCTCTGCATCGCGGCCACGAAGGCCGACGCGACGCCCGCCCGATCGGCCCAGACGGAGTCGCCGGTGAGCTGTGCGAGCTGCGTGAAGAAGCCGGCGATATCGCTGTTGTGCTCGGTGGACTTCCACTCCAGCGACGAGCCGTTCTCGAGCTGACCGCCGGTGTAGCCGAAGGGCGCTCGCACCATGTCGGCGGTGTTGTTCTGGATCCATTCGGCGATCTGCACCGCCCCATCGAGGTACTTCGAGTCGCCGGTCGCGTGGAAGAGACGCGCGAGCGCCATACCGGTCCAGGCCTGGTTGCCGGTGAACGTGCCGGGGCCGGTGATCTCGACCCTCCCCTGACGGATGCCGTGCGGCTCGTACGAGGTGCGCACTCGGCCGTCGCCGATCGGGTCGTTCGCCTGCACGAAGAGCAGGGTGTCGCCGATGGTCCGCGCCCGACGGATGTCGTCGGGGAGCCCGCGTGCCGTGTACGCGATCACGACGAGGGCGTCGTCGTAGACGAACGACGGGGTGAAGTCCCAGGTCGGCAGGTCGGTGAAGAAGCCTCCCTGATAGCTGCGGGGAAGGCAGTGCCCCGCGCCGTCGCAGAACTCGTCGACGCGCGCATCGAGGAACTCGTAGGCGAGGGCGACCGACAGAGTCGGATCCGGTGCGGCGGTCGGGTCGTCGGCGGGGGCATCACCGGAGGCCGCGGTGGTCACGCCCGCGACCATCGCGGCGGCGATGAGTGCGGCGGCGATCATCCATGGCGCTGAACGGCGCGATGAACCCGACATGAAGACCCCCTCGGTCTGAACCGCAGTCGGCGACCGCAGGCGACCAGGAGGTCACGTGCAAAATGCTGGCATACCAGGAAGTCTCGGCGGAAGTGGCGAAGGTCTAGTCTTTCGAGGCGCCCGGCGTGTCGCGCCCCGCGAGTAGCATGCGAGCCATGCCCATCACACTGGAGAACGTCGGCATCGCCGTGCGCGACCTCGAGGCGACGATCGCCTTCTTCACCGATCTCGGCCTCACCGTGCTCGGTCGGGACGAGGTCAGCGGCGAATGGGCCGACACCGCCGTCGGCCTCGACGGCAACCACGCGAAGATCGCCGTGCTGCAGACACCCGACGGCCACGGTCAGCTCGAGCTGTTCGAATACATCCATCCCGACGCGATCGAGACCGAGCCGACCCTGCCGAACGAGATCGGGATGCACCGGGTGGCGTTCTCCGTCGACGACATCGACGAGTCCCTGGCCATCGCTGCCCGGCACGGATATCACCCGCTGCGAGGAGTCGCGAACTACCAGGGCGTCTACCGGCTCACCTATCTGCGCGGCCCGAGCGGGATCCTCGTCATGTTCGCGCAGGACCTCACGAAGGATGCCGCGGCGAGCTAGCCGAGAGCCGGCGGCCAGACGCCGATGATCACGGCCATGACCACGATCGTGACGATCTCGTGTGCGATGTTCATGGTGGTCAACGCCGTCGGACGACCCTCGAAGGCGTCGTGCGTGATGAACCGCGCGGCCGTGAACCCGGCCCACAGCAGCACGCCGGTGACGACGGCGGCCCAGAAGAACGATCCGTCGTAGAAGTGCCAGGCGATCGCGGATGCTCCGGCGAGCACCCACGCCGTCGCGAAGCTCACGATCACGGTGGTGATGATCGCCATCGTCGCGCTCGCCCCCGGACGGTCCATGTCGACGTTCGCGAGCTTCGACCAGCGGGTGCCGAACACCTTCGGCGCGTACCAGATCGAGCCGACGATCATGCTCGAGGCGGTCGCGAGCAGAACGGCCCAGTAGTTGATCTCGGGAACCATGACAGCCTCCTGTGGTCGGATGCCCGAAGCATACTCCCGGGCCTGCAAGCGGCTGCGGACCGGCGCAGAATATCGGATCCCCGAATCGATTCGATGCTCGCTCTGGCAATCATGTAAGCGTTTGCACTAATCTGTTGCCATGGCACAGCTTGAGCAGATCGCAGCCCCCGGTTCCGAGTGGTGGCGCAGCGCGGTCATCTACCAGATCTACCCCCGTTCGTTCGCCGACGCCTCGGGCGACGGCATCGGCGACCTGCCCGGCATCACCAGCCGGCTCGACTCGCTGAAGGAGCTCGGCGTCGACGCGATCTGGCTGAGCCCGTTCATGACGAGCCCGCAGCGGGACGCCGGCTACGACGTCGCCGACTACCGCGACGTCGACCCGCTGTTCGGCACCCTCGACGACTTCGACACGATGCTGAACGAGGCGCACGCCCGCGGCATCCGCGTCGTCGTCGACCTGGTCCCCAACCACTCGTCGGCCCAGCACGCCTGGTTCCAGGAGGCCCTCAAGGCTGCTCCCGGCAGCCCCGAGCGCGCGCGGTACATCTTCCGCGACGGCAAGGGCAAGAACGGCGAGCTGCCCCCGAACAACTGGGAGTCCGTCTTCGGCGGCGGCATGTGGGAGCGCGTGACCGAGGCCGACGGCACGCCGGGCCAGTGGTACCTGCACATCTTCGACCCGACGCAGCCCGACTTCGACTGGAACAACGAAGAGGTGCGCGAGGAGTTCCGCTCGATCCTGCGCTTCTGGCTCGACCGCGGCGTCGACGGCTTCCGGGTCGACGTGGCCCACGGCATGATCAAGGCCGACGGCCTGCCCGACTACACGCCCCCGGCAGACGCCGACTCGATGGGCGGCGGCGAGGCGAACGTGCCGTACTGGGGCCAGGACGGAGTGCACGACATCTACCGCGACTGGCACAAGGTGCTGGCCGAGTACGACGGCGACCGCGCGCTGTGCGGTGAGGCCTGGATGCCGACGCTCAAGCAGACCGCCCTGTGGGTGCGCCCCGACGAGATGCACCAGACCTTCAACTTCCCCTACCTCATGACCGAGTGGGACGCGAAGGCTCTGGGGTCTGTCATCCGCGAATCCCTCGACGCGTTCGGCGAGGTCGGCGCACCCAGCACCTGGGTGCTGTCGAACCACGACGTCGTGCGCCACGCGTCGCGACTCGCGCTCACGGCCGAGAACCCGCAGGGCGAGGGCATCGGCCCGAACACCCCGCACAAGCCCGACACCGCCATCGGACTCGCGCGCGCTCGCGCGGCGACGACCGTGATGCTCGCGCTTCCGGGTTCGGCATACCTCTACCAGGGCGAGGAGCTGGGCCTGCCCGAGGCGATGGAGATCCCCGACGCCTTCCGTCAGGACCCGACGTGGTTCCGCACCAACGGCGAGCGCTACGGTCGCGACGGATGCCGTGTGCCGCTGCCGTGGGAGGCGGATGCTCCGGCGTTCGGCTTCAACGAGACCGGTGCGTCGTGGCTGCCGCAGCCCGCCGACTGGGCGTCGTACTCGCGCGACGTCGAAGAGGTCGACCCCGCCTCGACACTGGCGCTCTACAAGCGCCTGCTCGCCGGACGCCGTGAGCACGGCTTCGGCAGCGGATCGCTCGTCTGGGAAGACGCCGGCGCAGATGCGGTGGCGTTCCGCCGCGGCGACGTGCACGTGCTCGCGAACCTCGGCACCGAGCCGCTGCCGCTGCCGACCGACGCGTTCGTGATCCTGCAGAGCCAGCCGTTCGACGGTGGCGCCGTGCCGGTCGACACCGCGGTCTGGTACACCAAGGCGTAACGTCGCATCATGTTCCGGTCGCAGTTCGCGCCGCCCACGGCACCGCCCGACGGCACGAACTGCGACCGGAACGGCTCAGAGAGGATCCCCCATGGCGAGCATCGATGAGGTCGCCCGGCTCGCCGGCGTCTCGACCGCGACGGTCTCGCGCGCGCTGAGCGGCCGAGGCCATGTGTCGGAGTCGGCCCGCCTGCGCGTGCAGGAGGCGGCATCGGCGCTCGGCTACGTCGTGTCCTCCCGCGCATCGAGCCTGGCATCGGGCCGCACCCGCAACATCGGGGTCGTGGTTCCCTTCCTCGACCGATGGTTCTTCAGCACCGTGCTGTCGGGGGTGTCGTCCGCGCTGATGCGCGAGGGCTACGACATCACCCTCTACAACATCACCGCCGACAAGGACGTGCGCCGCCACGTGTTCGACACCTTCCTGCGACGGCAGCGAGTGGATGCGGTGATCGCGGTGTCGATCGAGCTCGACGACGACGAGACGCAGTACCTGCTCGACCTCGGCCTGCCGGTGATCGCGATCGGCGGGCCGAACCCCAAGCTCGACACCCTCACCGTCGACGACGTCGCCGTGGCCCAGCTGGCGACCGAGCACCTGATCGGTCTCGGACACCGCGACATCGCCCACATCGGCGCGAACCCCGAGTTCGACATCGACTTCCACATCCCGACGAATCGTCGCCTGGGCTTCGAGAAGGCACTGGCGAAGGCCGGCATCCCTCTGAATCCGGCCTTCCTCGAGCCCGCCGACTTCACGGTCGAGGGCGGATACCGCGCGGCGAAGCAGCTGCTCGGACGCCCCGGCCCGCGACCCACCGCCGTGTTCGCGGCATCCGACGAGATGGCGATCGGGGCGATCCTCGCCGCCCGCGACCTCGGATTCGCCGTGCCGGACGACCTCTCGATCGTCGGCATCGACGGTCACGAGCTCGGCGAGTTCTTCCGACTCAGCACCGTCGATCAGTTCCCGCTGGGCCAGGGCGAGCGTGCGGCGGACGCCGTGCTCGCCAAGCTCGCCGACGGCGACGCCGCCGGCATTCCGGCCGAGCTCCCCTACGAGCTGAACGTCCGCGGCACGACCGCGCGCCTGGTCGGCTAGCCCCACGCGGGCGAGCATCCTGCCCCGCGCGACGACCCGGACGCTACGCTGACGCGGGTGACGAACATTCGCGACATGGTGCTGATCCCCGGCGGAACCTTCCGGATGGGGTCCGAGGACTTCTACCCCGACGAGCGCCCGGTGCACGAGCGCGAGGTCGCCTCGTTCGAGATCGACCGCTACGAGGTGACCAACGCGCAGTACGCGGAATTCGTCGATGCCACGGGATATATCACTGTGGCCGAGCGGCCTCTCGACCCGGCTGCCTTTCCGGATGCGGATCCGAAGGACCTCGTGCCCGGTTCCATGGTCTTCACGCCGACCCCCGGCCCGACCGACCTGCGCAACTGGCGCAACTGGTGGCGCTGGCAGGCTGGCGCCTCCTGGCGGCATCCGTTCGGCCCCGACTCGTCGATCGACGATCGGCTGCAGCATCCGGTCGTGCACATCGCGTTCGAGGACGCGGTCGCCTACGCCGACTGGGTCGGGATGCGGCTGCCCACCGAGGCCGAGCACGAGTACGCCGCCCGAGGCGGGGTCGACGGTGCGCCTTTCGCATGGGGCGACGAGATCTACCCCGGTGGCGAGGCGCAGGCGAACTCCTGGCTGGGTCGCTTCCCGTATGACAACCAGGGCGTCGGCGGCACGGCCCCGGTCGGGTCTTACGCCCCCAACGGCTACGGACTCTATGACATGATCGCGAACGTCTGGGAGTGGACGAGCGACTTCTACACGCCGCGGCATCTGAAACTGTCGGACAAGCCGGTGGATCCCGGCAAGCGCGCGAACCTGTTGGCAGCGGCGAGCGCGCAGGAGGGCTTCCCGAGCATCCCGCGCCGGGTGCTGAAGGGCGGATCACACCTGTGCTCCCCCGACTACTGCCTGCGCTTCCGCCCGGCCGCCCGCTCGCCCCAGGCGGAGGACACCGGCATGTCGCACATCGGATTCCGCCTCACCCGCTCGGTGTGAGGCCCCCCTGGGCATTGACCCGAGCCCCTGGTTGGCTGAGCGGCACGGGCGCCTGCCCGGCCTCACCGCCGACCGAGGAGCGACAATGTCCGACAAGCCCAACATCCTCATCATCTGGGGCGATGACATCGGCATCGCCAATCTGAGCACCTATACCGACGGCCTGATGGGCTATCGGACTCCGAACATCGACCGGATCGCCGATGAGGGTGTGAAGTTCACCGATTACTACGGCGAGCAGAGCTGCACCGCCGGGCGTGCGGCGTTCATCACCGGACAGAACCCCTATCGCACGGGTCTCACGAAGGTGGGGATGCCGGGGGCGAAGCTGGGGCTCCAGCCCGAGGATCCGACGATCGCGGATGCGCTCAAGCACCACGGCTACGCCACCGGCCAGTTCGGCAAGAACCATCTCGGCGACCGCGATGAGCACCTGCCGACGGCGCACGGCTTCGACGAGTTCTTCGGCAACCTCTATCACCTGAACGCCGAGGAGGAGCCGGAGCACCCGGACTACCCGACCGACGAGGAGTACCCCGGGTTCAGCGAGCGGTTCCGCCCGCGCGGCGTGATCCACTCGTGGGCGAACGACGACGGCACGCAGCGCATCGAAGACACCGGTCCGCTGACGAAGAAGCGCATGGAGACCGTCGACGAGGAGTTCCGCGATGCTGCGGCGGACTTCATCCGCGCTCAGGCCGACGACGACACCCCGTTCTTCGTGTGGTTCAACTCGACGCACATGCACTTCCGCACCCACACCAAGGAGGAGAGCAAGGGGCGGGCCGGACGCTGGCAGTCGGAGTATCACGACACGATGCTCGATCATGACGACGTGGTGGGCAGTCTGCTCGATCTGCTCGACGAGCTCGGCCTCGCCGAGAACACGATCGTCATGTACTCCACCGACAACGGCCCGCACATGAACAGCTGGCCGGATGCCGGCATGACGCCGTTCCGCAACGAGAAGAACTCGAACTGGGAGGGCGCCTACAGGGTCCCGGCGATGGTGCGCTGGCCCGGGCACGTCCCCGCGGGCACGACGCTCAACGGCATCGTGAGCCACAACGACTGGTTCGTGACGCTGCTCGCGGCGGCCGGCGACACCGACATCGCCGAGCGTCTGAAGGCGGGCACGGATCTGCACGGCACCGACTTCAGGGTCCATCTCGACGGCAACAACCAGCTCGACTACATCACGGGAGTCGCCGAGCACAGCCCGCGACGACACTTCTTCTACGTCTCGGACGACGGCGACCTCACGGCGCTGCGCTTCGAGAACTGGAAGTTCGTCTTCCTGGAGCAGCGCGCGGTCGGAACCCTGCAGGTGTGGCAGGAGCCCTACATCGAGCTGCGGTTCCCGAAGCTCTTCAATCTGCGCACCGATCCGTTCGAGCGCGCCGACATCACCTCGAACACCTACTGGGACTGGGTGCTCGACCACATCTTCCTGTTCATCCCGGCCCAGGCGTATGTGGCGAACATGCTGCACACCCTTGCCGAGTTCCCCGCTCGCCAGGAATCGGCATCGTTCACGATCACCCAGGTGATGGCGAAGCTGCAGTCGACGGTCGGCAGCTCCTGACCGTCGCCCTCAGGCGTCGAGCAGCGATCGGCGGGCGAGAGCGTTGCGCCTCGCGAGCATCAGCCCGCCGATCACCGCGGCGATCAGGGAGCCGAGGAGCACACCGATCTTGACGTGCTCGTCGGCGACCGAACTCGACCCGTAGGCGAGCTCTCCGACGAGCAGGGAGACGGTGAATCCGATTCCGGCGAGGAACGCCATGCCGGTGAGGTCGGGCCAGCGCAGCGATTCGTCGAGACGCAGAGCGGGCACCCGGCTGAGCAGGAACGTGGTCGCGAGGATCCCGATCGGCTTGCCCAGGACGAGGCCGACGATGATGCCGATCGCGATCGGATCGGTCAGCGCCGACGCGAGCCCCGCGAGTCCGCCGATCGTGACGCCCGCCGCGAAGAAGGCGAACACGGGCACGGCGAACAGCGTCGCCACGACACCCCACCGGTCGGCGAAGTGCGGGGCGAGGCCGTCGTAGAGGGGCTCGCCGTCGGCATCCGTCCCTCGCGGCACCCGAGCGCGCTCGGTCGGGATGACAGGAACGACGAAACCGAGGAGGACTCCGGCGACGGTCGCGTGGATGCCGGCGGCATGGATGCAGACCCACACGGCGATCGCGAGAGGCATCAGGATCCACCACGCCCGCACGCCCTTCTGCACGAGCAGCGCGAATCCTGCGAGGGGCAGCAGCGCGAGAGTCAGCCAGGGGAAGCTGATCGAGTCGGTGTAGAAGGTCGCGATGATCGTGATGGCGATCAGGTCGTCGATGATCGCGAGTGTGAGCAGGAAGACGCGGAGCGCCGGTGGGAGGGACTTCCCGACCACGGCGATCACGGCGACCGCGAACGCGATGTCCGTGGCGGTCGGGATGGCCCAGCCGCGCAGGGCGTCGCCGTCGCCCGCGTTGATCAGGGCGAAGATGATCGCCGGCACGATCACCCCGCCGACGGCTGCGGCGATCGGCAGCGCCGCCTGACGCGGATCGCGCAGTCGGCCGGTGACGAACTCCTCTTTCAGCTCGAGACCCACGACGAAGAAGAAGATCGCGAGCAGGCCGTCCGCGGCCCAGGCCCCGATGCTCAGATCGAGATGCAGCTCGGGGATGCCGAACGTGAAGTCGCGCACCGACTCGTACCACGACACGGCGGGGGTGTTGGCGAGGATCAGCGCGGCGACGGTGGCGGCGAGCAACAGCGAACCCCCGAGCACCTCGCTGCGGGCGTTGGAGCGGATGCCTCGCCACAGCTCCTGGGGAGCCAGGCGGAGACGGGGACGGGTGCGGACAGGAGAAGCGGACATGACGAGACCTCACGCGAGAGAAGGGGTGAACGACGCGGAAGACCGCACCCCACAGAGGCGCGGTCTAGTCGCGTGGCGGCGGGCAGCCCGCGATCTCGCCGTGCGAGAGAGTGCCCCAGACGCTGGTCCACCCGTTCGTGCCCGGGTGGAGCACGACGCGCATCCATTCCTTCATCGGAGTCGCCGAGCGCAGCTCATGCGGAGCGCGCGCCGAACCGGCGATCGAGAGGAGGGCCATGGAATCAGCCTATCGGGATGACCGCCCGCCGACCTGAGGAGCGCAGCAGGATCAGACGGCTCGCAGGGCGTCGCCGGCGGCGTCGAGAGCACCCTCGGCGAGGGAGAAGTACGCCCACTTGCCGCGCTGCTCACGTGTGACGAGTCCGGCGTCCGCCAGCAGCTTCATGTGATGCGAGACCGTGCCCTGCGACAGACCGACCGGATCGGTGAGGTCGCAGATGCAGGCTTCGCCACCCGCGGCCGACGAGATCAGCGAGAGCAGACGGATGCGCGTCGGGTCGCCGAGCGCCTTGAACAGGCGGGCGATCCGTTCAGCCTCGGCGAGCGGAAGAGCGGATGCCGCGCGCGGCGTGCAGCAGCCCGTCTGCTCGATCGTCACCGGAAGCGTCATGCGCTCATCCTCTCACGTATTGACAATGTTCGATACGTGGGCGACGCTTCTCATATTGAAGTCTTTCGATCTGAGGAGATGTCGTGTCCGAGCTTCCCATCGTCGTCATCGGCGCGGGGCCGCAGGGTCTCGCAGCGGCGGCGCATCTCGTCGAACGCCGCGAAGACGTCGTCGTCCTCGAACGAGGGCGCGGCCCTGCCGCCGCGGTCTCCGAATGGGGCCACGTGCGCCTGTTCTCGGCGTGGCCCGAGCTGACGGATGCCGCCGCGCGTCGCCTGCTCGAGCCGACCGGGTGGACCGCACCGACCGCGGGCTGTCCGACCGGGGCGGAATGGGTGAGCGACTACCTGGCGCCTCTCGCGGGCGCACTCGGTGAGCGGATCCGGTACGGCACCGCCGTCACGGGCGTCGCTCGCCAGGGTCGCGACAAGGTCGTCGAGTCCGGACGCAGGAACCAGCCGTTCGTCGTGCACACCCTCGACGCGGACGGCACCGAGTCGCGGATCCGCGCCCGGGCGGTCATCGACGCAAGCGGCACCTGGGGTCTCCCCCACCCTGCGGGCGCAGACGGCTTCCCCGCCGTGGGCGAGGCCGCGGCATCCGATCTGATCTCCTACCGCATCCCCGACGACGTGTCCGGGCTCGCCGGCTCGCATGTGGTCGTCGTCGGATCGGGACACTCCGCCACGCACGCCGTGCTGCGCCTGAGCGAACTGGCCCGCCGGTCGCCGGGGACCCGCGTCACCTGGCTGCTCCGCCGAGGGAGCGCCGCGAACGTTCTCGGGGGCGGCGCCGGAGACGAGCTGCCCGAACGCGCAGCGCTCGGCTCTCGGGTGTCGAAGGTGATCCATGACGGTGTCGTCGAGGTGGTGACAGGATTCCGCGTCGCCGAGTTCCGACGGGACGGGAGCGGCCTGGTGATCGTCGCCGAAGACGGACGCGAGATGGCGGAGATCGCGCACGTGTTCGCGCTCACCGGATTCCGGCCGGACACCGGCATCCTGCGCGAACTCCGAATCGATCTCGACCCCGCTCTCGATGCGGTCGCCGGCATCGCCTCCGAGATCGACCCCAACATCCACTCCTGCGGTTCGGTGGGCGCGACCGGTGCCCGACAGCTCATGCAGCCGGAGGAGGGCCTCTTCATCGTCGGCGCGAAGTCCTACGGCCGAGCTCCGACCTTCCTCGCCCTCACCGGATACGAGCAGGTGCGCAGCGTCGCCGCCCACCTCGTCGGCGATCGGGAGGACGCGGCCCGCAACGAACTCACCCTGCCCGCGACCGGGGTATGCGGGGGGTCCGGGGACTTCGACGACGGCGCGAGCGGATGCTGCGCCGCGCCGGCCGTGCTGCAGATCGGCCTGCGCCCCGTCACCGTCGGCTGATCGCGATTCACCGAGCGCTGGGCCCTCAGGCCGAACCCACCTCGCGCTCCCACGCCTGTGTGGCGATCTGCACGGCATCCCACGGGGAGCCGAGCGGGGGCGTGTAGGAGAGATCGAGGTCACTCATCGCAGCGACGGTCATCCCGTGGTGCAGCGCCGTGGCGTAGGTGTCCACGCGCTTCGAGATCTCTGCGCCGCGCGTACCGACGAGCTGCGCGCCGACCAGTCGGCCATCCTGACTATCGCCCGTGATACGCATGCTGATGGGTGTCGCCCCCGGGTAGTAGCGCTTATGGTCGTCCGCGAGCGCGGTATGGCTTCGCGGTGCGAACCCTGCCGCCTCTGCTTCGTGGTCGCGGAGCCCCGTGCGAGCGGCCACCACGTCGAACACCTTGACCACCTGCGTGCCGAGGCTTCCGGCGAACCGAGCGTCGCCGCCGATCGCGTTCTCGCCCGCGACGCGCCCCTGCTTGTGGGCCGTCGTGCCGAGCGGCAGGTAGGTGACGCCGAGAAGACGGTGGTGCGTCACGACTCCATCGCCCGCGGCCCAGACGTGCGGAAGGCCGGTGCGCATCCGCTCGTCGACGACCACGGCGCCGCCCGCTCCCGTCGACGCACCGGCAGCGGTGAGAAGCCCGGTGTTGGGGCGCACGCCGACGACGACGAGCACCACGTCAGCAGTGCGGGAGAACGCCTCGCCGTCGCGGGTTCCCCGGACTGAGATTCCGGCCGCGTCGCGGATGACGGCTTCCACCCGCGTGCGGGTGAGGACGTCGACGCCGTGGCGGGTGAGTTCGTCATGGACGAGGGAACCGAGTTCGGGATCGAGAGTAGAGAGCACTTCGGGTCCACGCTGGAGTTGGGTGACCTGGAGGCCGCGCACGGTGAGGGCTTCGGCCATCTCGAGGCCGACGTAGCCCGCTCCGACGATGATCGCCGTCTCGGGCTGATGTTCATCGAGATACCTCTCGAGCGCGAACGTGTCGCCCATCGAATGCAATAGGTGCACGCCGTCGTCGGGGCCGAGCTGATCGAGCCCTGCGATGCCGGCCGTCGACGGCGATGCCCCCGTGCCGACCATGAGCTCGTCGTACGCGATGGTCGATTCCGTGCCGTCGGCGTTGCGGACGGTGAGCCGGCGGCTGTCGACGTCGATGGCGGTCGCGAGAGTGTTGAGCCGGAGGTTCATGCCGGTGGCTTCGAGATCGGCGTGTGTGCGGTGGGCGAGCGACTGCCAGGGCTGCACCTCCCGGGAGAAGTAGTACGGGATGCCGCAGATGGAGAAGTTCGGATACGCGTCGGCCACCACGACGGTGACATCGACGGACGGATCGAGTTCGCGGGCGCGGATGGCGGTCGAGATTCCGGCGTCGCTTCCGCCGATCGCTACAAGGTGCATGAGCGTGCCTTTCAGGGCCGGTTTTCGAGCTGCGGAACCACGACGTCGCCCGCGATGCGGGCGACGGTCGGGTAGAAGAGGAGCAGCAGCGCGAGGCCGAGGGCGGCGCCGACGAGCTGGGCGAGGATGAACGGCGCAACGGATGCCGGCGCAATGCCGGCGAAGGTATCGGTGAACATCCGGGCGATCGTCACCGCAGGATTCGCGAACGAGGTCGAGCTGGTGAACCAGTAGGCCGCGCCGATGTAGGCGCCGACGGCCGCCGCCGTGACCGACCCCGCGCCGGTGCGTGCCAGCGCGAAGATCAGTAGAACGAGCCCGGCGGTGGCGACCACCTCGCCGATCAGATGCCCGCCTGTCGCGCGTTCATTGAGGGAGAACGCGGGCGCCGCGTCGAACATCGCCCCGGCGAGAAGCGTGCCGGAGACCCCGCCGAGAATCTGTGCGAGCACATAGGGAGCGACATCACGCACCGGGATACCCGTCCCGGCGCGGCGGCCCAGCAGCCAGTCCACGATCGTCACCGCAGGGTTGAAGTGCGCCCCGGACACGGGGCCGAGCATGAGAATCAGGACCGCAAGACCGAGCGCCGTGGTGAGGCTGTTCTCGAGGAGCTGCAATCCAGTGTCTTCCGGAGACAGTCGCTGCGCGGCGATGCCCGAACCGACGACGATGGCGACGAGGAGGCCGGTTCCGACGTACTCGGCAGCAGCGCGGCGCATGAGATGGGGTCGATGGGACACCGGGGGTGAGGAGGTGGCGGTATTCATGTCGGCTCATCTTGACTTACGCCAAGTACTTCAGTCAACATTGAAGTAATGAATATCGATCGACCGCAGAGTGCCGAGGAGCGCGCCGCGAAGCACGCTGCACTCGGCGACCCGTCGCGCCTGCGCATCGTCGACCTTCTCACCCTAGGAGATCTGTCCCCGAGCGAGATCAGCGTGGCGTTGGGACTCCCCTCGAACCTGATCACCCACCATCTGAACGGACTGGAGTCGGTCGGGATGGTGTCCCGTTCGAGGTCAGAAGCCGACAAACGTCGCAATTACGTCCACCTCGTCGACTCCGCACTCGACGGGCTCACCCCGGGGCGCGTCGAGCGCGCGAGCCGCGTCGTCTTCGTCTGCACAGCGAACTCGGCGCGGTCTCAACTCGCCGCGGCGCTATGGTCGACCCACAGCAGCATCCCTGCCACATCCGCAGGAACCCATCCCGCCGATCGAATCGATGCAGGAGCCGTCGCTGTCGCCGGCCGCCGCGCGATCGACCTGCCCGACGAATCGCCGCGCGCGCTCGAGTCGGTGTGGGATACGTCAGATCTGGTTGTCACCGTCTGCGACAACGCGCACGAAGAGATCGGCCTCACCGGGCACCTGCACTGGTCCATCCCGGACCCTGTCCGCCTCGGCACGGACGATGCTTTCGATACCGCTTTCGAAGAGCTGGAACGCCGCATCACGGCGCTGGCCCCGCGTCTTGCCGCCATCCCACCGCACCGGAAAGAGACCACATGACCGACCGCACTCCCCGCGTCCTGTTCATCTGTCAGCACAACGCGGGTCGCTCTCAGCTCGGCGCTGCCCTTCTGGAGCACCTCGCGGGTGATCGCTTCACTGCCGCATCAGCCGGCCTCGCTCCAGCCGACGAGGTCAACCCGGCCGTCGCAGCCACCGTCGCGGAGCTGGGAATCGACATCACCGACCGAACGCCGCGGGCCGTCACGCCCGACGACCTGGATGCGGCAGACATCGTGGTCCTCATGAAGCCGGGGCTCGCCCTGCCATCCACCCCTCGCGGCGAAGTGCTCGAGTGGTCGTTCCCCAATCCCGAGTCTTGGGACGCCGATGCCGTACGCCCCCTGCGAGAGGCCGTGTCGAACAAGATTCGAGAGACGCTGCTCGTCCGGAGCACGACAACCGGCACGACCACCACCAAGCCCTCCGTCCTCTTCGTGTGCGTGCACAACGCCGGACGCTCGCAGATGGCCGCAGGCTTTCTGCGCGAGGTCGCCGGGGACCGCATCGAGGTGCGCTCCGCCGGATCCATGCCCGCCGACCAGATCAACCCGATCGCGGTCGAGGCCATGAGCGAACTCGGCATCGACATCACCGCCGAGCAGCCCAAGGTGCTCACGACCGAGGCCGTACAGGCATCCGATGTCGTGATCACGATGGGATGCGGCGACGCCTGCCCGTTCTTCCCCGGCAAGCGCTACGAGGACTGGGAGCTCGACGACCCGGCCGGGCAGGGCATCGACTCCGTGCGCCCGATCCGCGACGACATCCGCCGTCGCATCGAGGCGCTCGCGGGCGAACTGCTCGCCTGACGCTCGCTCGCCCGGAAGCGGCTCAGCGCGCTCTGATCACATGCCCGGGATCTCGAGCATCTCCAGTATCTCGATCGTCCCACCCCACCCGCGATGGGGGTGCTCGGCGAGCGCGGCCGTGACGCCCGCCAGATCATCGGCCTGCATGATCGAATACCCGCCGATGAAGGAACCGGGCTCACCGCCCGCGACACTCTGCGTCGGCGAACCGAGTTCGACGATCGCGTCGCCCGCTCGCGCGGCCCAGTCCATCCACGCCTTCATCGACTCCGCGCCCGACTCGGGATCGGCTGTCGCCATCTGCTCGGCGGCACTCACTGCTGAACGGTAGAGAACCAGGAACCTGCTCATGATCGACCTCTTCGTGTCTCGACGCACGCCGAACGCATTCGTCTCTGCACAGAGAGGCCCCGATCCGCGGCATTCAGACGCAGGAGCTCGGAACCCGTGATCGGTGACGCGCCACACGGGATGTCGTTCGGTCGCGACCCCGGTTACGGGTAGTGTCCATGCGTGACCCTGCTCCGTCGCGCCGCCGGTCGGCGTCGAAGTCTCGCCCCCGCCCAGGTGATCGCCTCCGGGTTCGGAGCGGTCATCATCATCGGCACGGTGCTGCTCATGCTGCCGATCTCGTCGAGCGCCCAGACGTGGACTCCACCGATCGACGCCCTGTTCACCGCGACGTCCGCGGTGTGCGTGACGGGTCTCGTGGTCGTCGACACCGCGGTCTTCTGGAGCCCCTTCGGCAAGGTCGTGATCCTGGCGCTGATCCAGGTGGGCGGCCTGGGCATCATGCTCTTCGCGGCGCTCATCGGCCTCGCACTCGCGCGCCGCCTCTCAGTGCGATCGCGGATCCTCGCCGGCACCGAGACCAAGACGTCTGGCGGCGGAAGTATGAAGCGCATCGCCACCGGCATCCTCGTCACCACCCTGATGATCGAGGTCGTCGTGGCGGCGCTGCTGTTCGTGCGATTCCTCACGGGCTATGGATACGACCCCGCGCGCGCTGCGTGGCATGCCGTGTTCCACGCCGTCTCCGCCTTCAACAATGCGGGATTCGCCCTCTACACAGACAGCCTGATGGGCTTCGTCGGCGACCCCTGGATCTGCCTGCCGATCTGCGCGGCGATCGTTCTCGGCGGTCTCGGCTTCCCAGTGCTGCGACAGCTGCGACGCGAGTTCCGCCGTCCATTGCACTGGACCATGAACACCCGCATCGTGCTCTCGGCGACGATGGCCCTGCTGGCGATCGGCACGGCGTACGTGCTGCTGTTCGAGTGGGACAACCCGGGAACGCTCGGCGCGCTCTCGCCTGGCGACCGGATCCTCGCCGGGTTCTTCCACTCCGTGCAGTCGCGCACGGCGGGCTTCAACTCCGTCGACATCTCTCAGATGCATGACGAGACCTGGCTCGGAACGGACGTGCTGATGTTCATCGGTGGCGGACCGGCCGGCACCGCCGGCGGCATCAAGGTGACCACTTTCGCAGTTCTCTTCTTCATCATGTGGACGGAGCTCCGCGGCGGCGCGGCGGTGAATGTCTTCGGCAAGAGGTTGTCGCGCGCCGTCCACCGGGAGGCGATCACCGTCGTGATCGTCGCGCTGGGTGCGGTCATGACGGGGGTCATCGCGATCCTCGCAATGACAGACTTCGATCTCGACCGCGTGCTGTTCGAGGTGGTGTCGGCCTTCGGCACCGTCGGCCTGTCGGCGGGGATCACTGCGGACCTGCCGCCGGCCGCGCACCTGATCCTCGTCGCGCTCATGTTCCTCGGCCGGCTCGGGCCCCTGACGCTCGGTTCCGCTCTCGCCCTGCGCGAGCGCCCCAGCGCCTACGATCTCCCTAAAGAGCGCCCCGCAATCGGTTGATCGCCACGCTCACAACGCACGAAAGGACCCGCGTGTCCAGATTTCTTTCATTCAGGCAGGACGCTCGGCGGATCGCCGAGGCCGACTCCGTAGCGGTCATCGGACTGGGCCGGTTCGGGACCTCGCTCGCACTCGAGCTGATGGCCTCGGGCACTGAAGTGCTGGGAATCGACGCCGACGAGGATCTGGTGCAGTCGCTCAACGGTCAGCTCACGCAGGTCGTGCGTGCCGATTCCACGCGTATCGACGTGCTCGAGCAGCTCGCGGTCGGCGAGTTCGATCGGGTGGTCGTCGCGATCGGCAGCGACATCACTGCGTCCATCCTCACCGCCTCGCTGCTGCTGACCATGAAGGTGCCGGTGATCTGGGCGAAAGCCGTCGATGAACGACACGGAGCCGTGCTCGAGCAGCTCGGCGTGCACCGAGTGATCTATCCCGAGAAGGACATGGGCCGCCGCGTCGCACACCTCGTACGCGGCGCGGCAGCCGACTATCTCGAGATCGATCGAGGATACGCCGTGGTGAAGACGGTCGCCCCGGCGCACCTGCAGGGGATCACCCTTACCGATGGCGCGGTGCGTTCGACCTACGGCGTCACCATTGCGGCGTTCCGCGCGCCGGACGGCGAGTGGCGCAACGCAGAGGCGGCCACAGTGCTGGGCGACGGCGACGTCGTGCTCGTCGTCGGACCCACACGCGAGGTCGAGAGGTTCGCCCAGTTGCGCTGAACCGCACGTCGCCGACCTGATCCTCGGTGTCCGCTGCGCCTCGGGAGGAGAAGTGCGCCTCGGGAGGACGGATGCCGTGGCATCCTCCTCCCGAGTGGTGATCTCCTCCCGAGGGAACGGGCAAAGACAGGTCGCGCGCAGGCGAGAAGGCGTGAGATTCAGCGGGCGACGATGAGGCCCGCGGTTTTCTCCTGCACAGCCTGGAACCGGCGCTGCACGTCGGACCAGTTGACGAGCTCCCAGAACGCCTTGACGTAGTCGGCGCGCACGTTGAGGTAGTCGAGGTAGTAGGCGTGCTCCCAGACGTCGAGCTGCAGCAGCGGCGTGACGCCGAGCGGGGCATTGCCCTGCTGGTCGAACAGCTGGAACATGACCGGACGCGCACCGACGCTGTCCCACGCGAGCACAGCCCAGCCCGAACCCTGCACACCGAGCGCGGTGGCGGTGAAGTGCGCGCGGAAGGCGTCGATCGAGCCGAACGCGTCGGTCAGCGCGGCCTCCAGCTCGCCCTCGGGGTTGCCGCCGCCGTCGGGCGACAGGTTCTCCCAGAACACCGAGTGGTTGATGTGACCGCCGAGGTTGAACGCGAGGTCCTTCTCGAGCTTGTTCACGGCGGCGAAGTCGCCGGACTCGCGGGCCGCGCCGAGCTGCTCGAGCGCCGTGTTGGCACCGGTGACGTACGCCTGGTGGTGCTTGGAGTGGTGCAGCTCCATGATCTTGCCGGAGATGTGGGGGGCGAGCGCCGAGTAGTCGTACGGCAGCTCGGGAAGGGTGTACGGAGTGGGCATGCTGTTCCTTTCAGTCGTTCTGATCGGTGGGGAGTGAGTGGAATCGGCGGTCGAGGTAGACGAGCGGTCGGCCCGCCCGCCCGAGCAGCACCTCGTCGATCTCGGCGACCACGACGGTCGATGAGCCGACCGCGACCGTCGACATCGTGTGACCGCGCATCGCGGCGCGCGCCTCGGCGAGGTACGGCTCACCGGTCGGAAGGGTGCCCCACCCCTGCTCGGGGGTGAAGCGGTCGGCGCCGCTCACCGCGAAGCTCTGCGCCAGGGCCGAGTGCTCGTCGTCGATCAGGTGCACGACGAACGACTCGGCGTTGAGGATCGAGCCCGCGCTGCCGGTGGCCCTGGTGACCGAGAACACGATCGCCGCGGGGTCGACCGCGACGGATGCGACGCTCGACGCCGTGAGACCGACGGGACCGGTGGGGGTCATCGCCGTGATGATCGCGACCCCCGCCGGATGCGCGCGGAACGCGGCCTTGAGCCCTTCACCGACCTCGGACGGAACCGGCGCGGCGGGGTGCTGCTGACTGCTCATTCGGGTGCCTCCTGGGGCGGAAGTGCGGCGATGATCGGGTGGTCGCGCTCGATGATGCCGAGCTTCGCGGCGCCACCGGGCGACCCGAGCTCATCGAAGAACTCCACGTTGGCCTTGTAGTAGTCCTGCCACTCGTCAGGCAGGTCGTCTTCGTAGTAGATCGCCTCGACCGGGCAGACGGGTTCGCACGCGCCGCAGTCGACGCATTCGTCGGGGTGGATGTACAGCGAGCGTTCGCCCTCATAGATGCAGTCAACAGGGCATTCGTCGATGCACGCACGGTCCTTGACATCGACGCAGGGCAGGGCGATCACGTAGGTCATCGGGTGGCGGTCTCCGTTCGGGTCACGGTTGCCACCGTATGACCTCAAGTACACTTGAGGTCAAATCGAGGAGGCCGCGATGAGCACCGATCCGGACCGGATTGCGCACGGACCCGACGAGCCGCTGACGATCGGCGAGATGAGCAGGCGCACCGGCGTCGCCCCGTCCGCCCTGCATTTCTACGAGAGCCTCGGTCTCATCGCGTCGACGCGCACCGCCGGCAATCAGCGCCGCTACGCCCGACACATGCTGCGCCGGGTCTCGCTCATCACCGTGGCGAAGCGCCTCGGCATCCCCCTGTCGGATGTGCAGGACGCGTTCGCCGACGTCCCGCTCACGCAGACCCCGAGTCACGCCGACTGGCAGCGGGCGTCACGGCGCTGGAAGCGCGAACTCGAGAAGCGCCGCGAGGGCATCGAGCGACTCGAACGAGAGCTGACGGGATGCATCGGCTGCGGATGCCTGTCGATGAAGGCGTGCGGTCTGCTCAACCCCGACGATGCCCTGGGAAGTCAGGGCGCGGGGCCGCAGCGCCTCCGCGACGAGGACGCCTGAGCGCCCTCGTCGCAGACTCATGCCACGGTGAACGCAGCACTCCGCAGGGCTTCTTCGCGCGAGCTCGGACCGACCAGCAGTTCGAACGCGCCGGATTCGACGCGACGGTTGCCGGCCGCATCCACGATCGAGCACTCGGCGACCGGCACTTCGAGCCGCACGCGCGCCGACTCTCCGGGCGCGACGTCGACCTGGCGGTAGGTCTTGAGCTCCTTGTCGGCCCAGCTCACGCTCGTGACGGAGTCGCGGACGTAGACCTGAACCGTCTCGCGCACCGGGCGCGAACCGGTGTTCGTCACCGTCACCTCGGCGACGATCGTGTCGGCGAGACCGAGCCGGTCGGTGTCGAGCGAGAGCTCGCCGTACGAGACCGTCGAGTACGACAGCCCCTCGCCGAACGCCCACGCGGGAGACTGCGTGAGGTCCGCGTAACGGTCGCCGTGCTGGCCGCGGATCTGGTTGTAGTACGTCGGCTGCTGCCCGACGTGGCGCGCGAACGAGATCGGCAGGCGCCCCGACGGCTCGACCGCACCCGAGATGATCTCGGCGAGCGCGCGGCCGCCCTGCATGCCGGGGTTCGCCGCCCAGATCACGGCGGCGGCCTTCGATGCGGATGCCGGCAGCACGAGCGGCTTCGAGGCCAGGAGCACCACGACGACGGGCTTCCCCGTCGCGATGAGCGCGTCGAGCAGCGCGTTCTGTCCGCCGATCAGCTCGAGCGTCGCCGTCGAGCGGCCCTCGCCCACGAGCTCGATACGGTCGCCGACGACGGCGACCACGACATCGGACGCCTCGGCCGCAGCGACGGCCTCGGCGATCATCGTGTCGTCGGGTGCGCTCGGGACGACGACCGAGGGCCGGGGCTGCCCGTCGGGGAACTTCGTGCCCCGCGGATCGTCGTCGAGCGTGAGGATCTCGGCGCCGCGCGTGTGCGTCACCGACCATCCGTCGATACCGGCGAGACCGTCGAGCACGGTGGCGATCATCTCGCGCGGCTGTCCGTCGAGCCATCCGGCCTGACCCGATCCGCCGGCCCAGTCGCCGAGCTGCGTCTGGGCGTCGTCAGCGAGGGGCCCGACGACCGCGACCGTCAGCGGCGCCGACGCGTCGAGCGGCAGCACGCCGTCGTTCTCGAGCAGCACGATCGAACGGCGGGCCGTCTCGAGGTTGAGCTCGGCGTGGGCGGCGCTGCCGACCACGGCATCCAGGTCGCCCTGCGGAAGTCGCGGGTCTTCGAACAGTCCCAGCTCGAACTTGAGCGTGAGGATGCGCGCCACGGCGTCATCGAAGGCGTCCTCCGCGAGCAGGCCGTTCGACACCGCCTCGAGAGCTCCGGCGAAGAAGCCCGGAGTGTTCATCACCATGTCGTTGCCCGCGCTCACCGCCGCAGCCGAGGCGTGCGCGTAGTCGGGCTGCACATGCTGCTCCCAGACCATGCGTCCGACGTTGTCCCAGTCGGTGATCAGCGTGCCGGTGTAACCCCACTCGCCGCGCAGCACATCGCTGAGCAGCCAGTCGTTCACCGTGATCGGCACCCCGTCGGTGGTCTGGTAGCCGAGCATGAATGTGCGGCATCCTTCACGGGCCACCCGCTCGAACGGCGGCAGGAACCACGACCGCAGCTTGCGCCGCGAGATGTCGGCCTCGCTGGCGTCGCGCCCGCCCTGCGTCTCGGAGTAGCCTGCGAAGTGCTTCGCCGTCGCGAGGATCGCGGTGGGGTCGTCGAGGCCCTCGCCCTGGTATCCGCGCACCATGGCGGAGGCGAGCTCGCCGATGAGGAACGGGTCTTCGCCGAACGTCTCGTCGATGCGGCCCCAGCGCAGGTCGCGTGCGATGCAGAGCACCGGCGAGAAGGTCCAGTGGATGCCGGTCGCCGCGACCTCGACCGCGGTGGCCCTCGCCACCTTCTCGACCAGCTCGGCGTCCCACGTGGCGGCCATGCCGAGCTGCGTCGGATAGATCGTCGCTCCCGGCCAGAAGGAGTGGCCGTGGATGCAGTCCTCGGCGACGAGCAGCGGGATGCGCAGTCGCGTCTGGGCGGTCAGCTCGTTCGCCCGGATGATGCGCTCGGGCGAGGTGTGCAGGATCGACCCGACGTGCTTGCCCAGCACGTGATCGTCGAGGTCGTCGCGAGCGTCGAGCTGCAGCATCTGCCCGATCTTCTCCTCGACCGTCATGCGGTCGAGGAGGTCGGCGACGCGCGCGGCGATCGGCAGTTCTGGGTCGAGGTAGGGCAGGGATTCGGTCAGGGTCTGAGAGGTCATCACTCGGCGTTCTGTGTCTTCTTGTCGGTCTTCGTATGGGTCGTCGTCGCTGTCGCCGCGCTCTGCACGGTACCCGAGTCGGTCGTCGGCGCGCTGCGCACCGCCGTCACCGGATCGTTCACGTCGAGCCCCTTCTTCTTCATCGCGCGGGCACGCTCACCGGCCGACCGCAGCCTCGGGTTGACGTACTCGTCGATGCCGAAGTTGATGAGCGACAGGGCGACGCCGATGATCGCGATGCAGAGTCCTGCGGGCACGTACCACCACCACAGCCTCGGGAAGGCGCCGTTCTGCTGCGCCCAGAACAGGATGGTGCCCCAGTTGAGGTTGCTCACCGGGATCACCCCGATGAAGGCGAGGGTCGTCAGACCGAGGATGGCCGCGGTGACGGTGCCGACGAAGCTCGACGCGATCAGCGCCATGAGGTTCGGCAGCATCTCGACGGTGATGATGCGGTGCAGCGGTTCGCCGTTGGCGCGCGCCGCCTGGATGAAGTCGCGGTTGCGCAGTGACATGGTCTGCGCGCGCAGCACGCGCGCGCCCCATGCCCACCCCGTGAGGCCCAGCACTGCGGCGATCACGATCAGCGGCGGGTTCTCGAACTGCGACGCCACGATGATGATCAGCGGGATGCCGGGGATCACCAGGAACACGTTCGTGAGCGCCGACAGCGACTCGCTCTTCCACCCGCGCACGTATCCGGCGATGACGCCGATCGTGATCGCGATGACGGTGGCGATGATCGCCGACAGGAATCCGACCACGACGACACCGCGCGTGCCGAAGATGAGCTGGCTGAGCACGTCCTCGCCCATGTGCGTGGTGCCGAGCCAGTGGTCGAGCGAGGGCGGCTGCCGCAGCGCCGTGCGGTCCTTCTGCGTGGCTCCGTAGGGGGCGAGCAGCGGCGCGAAGATCGCGATCAGCACGAACACCCCGAGGATGATCAGGCCGGCGATCGACTTGGGGTTGCGGAACATCGCGAACGATTGGGCGAGCTGCGACCAGAACGTCTTGCGGGTCGGCTGGTCCCCGCGGGCCGTGCGGAACGTGGCAGTCTCCGGCATCCCGGTGGGGATCGCGCTGCCGTCGGGCGCGGTCGTGTCGGTCGAGGTGGGAACGCTCATGTCAGGCCTCCGTCTGGCGCGTGCGCGGGTCGAGGTATGCGTAGACGATGTCCGCCAGGATGTTGGCGACCAGCACCGACAGCGTGATCACGAGGAACACGCCCTGCATGAGGGCGAAGTCCTTCGCGTTCGTGGCATCGAGCAGCAGCTTGCCGACGCCCGGGTAGCTGAAGACCATCTCCATGACGATCGTGCCGCCGACGATGAACCCGATCGAGAGGGCGAAGCTCTGGATCTGCGGCAGCACCGCGTTGCGAGCGGCATACGCCCACAGCACCCGCCTGTTCGGCATGCCCTTGGCCTGGGCGACGGTGATGTAGTCCTCGTCGAGCACCGTGAGCATCATGTTGCGCATGCCCAGCATCCATCCGCCGAGCGAGGCGATGATGATCGTGACCGCCGGCAGGGTGCCGTGCACGATGACCTGGCCGATGAAGTCGAGGCTCCATTCGGGTGACTGCCCCTTGTCGTAGGCGTGCGACGACGGGAACCACTTGAGGGTCGACGAGAAGATCGCGATCGCGATGAGACCGAGCCAGAAGTACGGGATCGTGTTGAAGAACGTCGTGATCGGGATGAGGGCGTCGAGCCTGCTGCCGCGCTTCCAGCCGACGATCGCGCCGCCGACCGTGCCGAGCGCGAACGAGATGATCGTGGCGAGACCGACGAGACCGAGCGTCCACGGGAGAGCGGATGCCAGCACCTCGCTCACCGGACGCAGGCCGTGCAGTGTCGAGATGCCGAGGTCGCCGCGGAACAGCATCGCCCAGTACTCGAAGTACTGCTGCCACATCGACTTGTCGGTGTCGATGCCGAGCAGCGCCCGCAGCGAGTCCGCCGCCTCGGGACTGATGTTGCGGTTGCGCGCGAGGTACGAGCTGACCGCGTCGCCCTTCATGAACCGCGGGAGGAAGAAGTTGATCGTGATGGCCGCCCACAGCGTGAACAGGTAGAAGCCGGCCCGACCGGCGAAGAACCGCCAGGGCACGACGGCTCGCCCCTTCTGCGCGACGGTCGCGGTGGTGCCGACCTCGAGCGCGTCGCGGTTCTCCTGGTCGATCTGACCCAGATCGGGGGATGCGGTGGTCACAGTGCACCTCCGTGCGAGCCTGTCGTCGCGAAGTGCTTGTCGGGGTCGGGCGACGCCGCCCGCAGCTCGCGCGTGTAGGGGTCCTGCGGGGTGAGGATCACGTCGTCGGCGTCGCCGTACTCGACGACCCGACCCTGGTTCAGCACCATGATCTTGTCGCTGAAGTGACGGGCGGTGGCGAGATCGTGGGTGATGTAGAGCACGCCGAGGCCCTCCTCGCGCTGCAGATCGGCGAGCAGGTTCAGCACTCCGAGACGGATCGACACGTCGAGCATCGACACCGGCTCATCGGCGACGAGCAGCGACGGCCGCGAGGCGAGCGCACGGGCGATGGCGACGCGCTGACGCTGGCCGCCCGACAGCTCATGAGGGCGGCGGTCGATCACGGCATCCGCGTCGAGGCGCACGCGCTCGAGCAGTCGGCGCACCTCGGCCTCGGTGTCCTTCTTGGGGACGACGTCGTCGAGACGGATCGGGCGCTCGAGGTGATAGCGGATCGAGTGGTACGGGTTGAGCGAGGCGAACGGGTCCTGGAACACCATCCGCAGCTGCTGGCGGTACTTCCGCAGTCCCCTGCCGCGCCGCGGGATGGGTGCGCCGTCGAGCCGCACCTCGCCGGACGTGGGAGTCTCGAGCTGGGTGAGGATCTTCGCGATGGTCGACTTGCCGCTGCCCGACTGGCCGACGAGACCGATGGTCTGGCCGGAGTTCAGGGTGAAGCTGACGTCGTCGAGCGCCTTGAGCTGGCCGGCTCCGCGGACGTTGTAGATCTTGCTGACGTGGGCGAACTCGAGAGTGGTCATCGGGTCAGCACTCCTCTCGCACCGGTGAGTCGGGGGAACGACGACAGCAGAGTCTTCGTGTAGTCGTTCTGCGGGTCGGTCCAGATCTGCTCGGCGGAGGCCAGCTCGACGATCTCGCCCTCGCGCATGATGGCGATGCGGTCGCTGATCTCGAGCAGCAGCGGAAGGTCGTGGGTGATGAAGATCACCGAGAAGCCGAACTCGTGCCGCAGCTGCGAGATCTGCTTGAGGATCTCCCGCTGCACGAGCACGTCGAGCGCCGTGGTCGGCTCGTCCATGACCATCAGCTGCGGGCGCAGCGCCAGGGCCATCGCGATCATGACACGCTGGCGCATGCCGCCGGAGAGCTCGTGCGGGAACGACCGGGTGCGCTGACGCCCGACCTTGACGATCTCGAGCAGTTCCTCGGCCTCGGCCCTGCGCTGCCGTCGCGTCATGTCAGGGCGGTGGATCTCGAACACGTCCTCGAGCTGCGAGCCGATCGTCGCCACCGGGTTCAGTGCGTTCATCGCACCCTGGAACACCATCGAGACCTTGTCCCAGCGGAACTTCTGCATCGCCTCGACGTCGAGCGCGTTGATGTCGACGTCGACACCCGATGCATCGTGGAAGGTCACGCTGCCGCCCGCGATCACCGCAGGGGCCCGGAGCAGACGCTGCACGCCGTAGGCGAGCGTGGTCTTGCCGCATCCGCTCTCCCCGGCGAGACCGAGGATCTCGCCTCTCTGCAGTTCGAGCGTGACGTTCTTCACCGCCTCGACGGGAGGGTCGACGTCGTACACGACCGAGAAGTCGCGCACGCTGAGCAGTGGTTCTGACATGAGGGGTCCTTCGTCGGTCGGGAGGTCGGTGGGAGGGGCGGATGCCGCTGCATCCGCCCCTCCGGGACTGCTTACTCGGCCGGCTTCAGCTTCGTGAGGATCTGCACGATGTTCTGCTGCGTCGGGTCGCCCGAGGCGTACGGGTCGTCCTCCGAGGGCCACCCGACGTAGTTGCGGGTGTTGTACTCGCCGAGAAGCGGGTGCGCGCCCAGCGGGATCGCCGGGACCTGCTCGACGAAGATCTGCTCGAGCGTGGTGATCGCCGCAGTGCGCTCCTCATCGGACGACGCGTTCGCGTAGGTGTTGAGCGCCTCGGTTGCCGCGGGGTCTTCGAAGCGTCCGAAGTTGAACCCGGCGATGCCCTCGGGCGAGATCCAGCGCGGGTCCATCGTCGACGTGTACAGGCCGTATGCCGTGCCGCTGTCTTCCAGCCAGTGGATGATGGCCGAGAACGAGCCGTCGTCGCGGGGGCCTGCCCAGCCGCCCCAGTCGGGCATGTCGATCTTGACCTCGGCGCCGATGGCCTCGGTGACGTCTTCGGCGATGAGCTCCTGCGCGGTGTTCCAGTCGCTCCAGCCCGAGGGCACCGAGAGCGTGAACGAGACGGGCGTGCCGTCGGGGTCGATCAGCGCGTCGTCCTTCCACGTGTATCCGGCGCTCTCGAGCAGGTCGCGCGCCTTCTCGGCGTCGACCGAGTACTCCTCGCCCTGGAACTCGGGCTGGATCTCGTCCTCGAGGATCGACGACAGACCGGTCACCGACCAGACCGGCTCGCTCGCGCCCTCACGGGCGATGTCGACGTAGGCGTCGCGGTCGATGACCCAGGCGAGCGCCTGGCGGAACGCCACATCGTCGAACGGCTTCTGCTGCAGGTTCATGAACAGCGTCGCCGAACCCGTGGTCGGCGCGACGAAGAACTTGTTGTGCTCGGGGTCGGCGTCGAGGAACTGCTCCTGGATCTGCGGGATGAACGCCTGCGCCCAGTCGGCCTCGCCCTGCGCGAGAGCCGTCGTCAGAGCGGTGTTGTCGCCGTACGAGACGTAGTGCAGCTCGGGAACCGCGAGATCGCCGCCCCAGTAGTCGTCGCGGGCCTCGAGCGTGACCGACTCGGTCGACCAGTTCGACAGGGCGTAGGGGCCGGTGCCGACCAGGTCGTCGCCCTTGACGGGGTCGGTGGCCGGCTCGTCGAGGTTCTCCCAGATGTGCTTCGGCACGATCGGCACGTGCAGGACGCGCGCCTGGTTCACGTACTTCGATTCGCCGAAGTTCAGGGTGACGGCGTCGCCCTCGACGGTCGCCCCCTCGAACTTGAGGCCGGCGGTGTCGAGCTCGGGGGTCGACACGAGCTCATAGGTGAAGACGATGTCGTCGGCGGTGAACGGCTCGCCGTCGCTCCAGGTGACGTCCTTGCGGGGCACGACGGTGAGGGCCGTGTAGTCGTCGTTCCACTCGATGCTCTCGGCGAGCCAGGGGGTGACCTCGCGGTCGCCGGTCTGGTTGACGAGACCGAGGGTCTCGAAGATGACCTTGCCGTAGCCGTACTTCGACGCCGACGAGTCGCCGACGTAGGGGTTGTTCGACTCGGTGGTGATCGCACCGTCGGGCTTGGCGATCGTCAGTGCTGCGCCGCCGGATCCGGCGTCACCGTCGTTCGATCCGCCGGCTGCGCAGCCGGCGAGGGCCGAGACGCCGAGGGCGGAGATCGCCGCGACGGCGATCATGGACTTTCTGAGCTTCATTGCTTCTCCTTGGGCACGGGTCGTTGTGCTGTGTGGCTGTCGGTGCCCGGGCATCCGACTGCATTCGCTTACTGGCGAGAAAGTAAGCTGGTGCGAGGTTACTCGTTGGTAAGTAGAGTTGGCAAGTACGATCCAGTGCAGGATTCCGTGCAGAAGAGGATGGACCATGTCGAAGGATGCTGTCGCCCACACGTCCGTCCGGCCTGCCACCCGCGAGAAGCGCGAGCAGATCCTCAAAGCCGCCGTCGAGATCTTCGGCAACAAGGGATCGACCAACGGCACCCTCGCCGATGTCGCCGAGCAGGTGGGCATCACCCACGCCGGCGTGCTGCACCATTTCGGGTCGAAGCAGAAGCTGCTGCTCGAGGTGCTCGCCTACCGCGACCAGGCCGACGTCGCCGAGCTCGCCGAGAAGCACATCCCCGGCGGACCCGAGCTCTTCCTGCACCTCGTGCGCACCGCCATCGCCAACGAGCGGCGCCCCGGGATCGTGCAGGCGTACACCGTGCTCTCATCGGAGTCCGTGACCGACAACCACCCCGGCCGCGAGTACTTCGAAGAGCGATACACGACGCTGCGACGCGAGGTGACGGATGCCTTCCACGCCCTGTGCGCGCAGGAGGGAGTGACCGAGCCCTCGACGATCACGACGGCCGCCGCCAGCATCCTCGCCGTGATGGATGGCCTGCAGCTGCAATGGCTGCTGCATCGCGACGTGTTCGACCTCGGCGAGGCGAGCGAGTTCGCGATCCGGTCGATCGTCAACGGCGTACTGCATCCAGGACCGGCACTGGAGTCGTACCGCCGCGACTAGGCTCGGGCCATGACGATCGACCTCGAAGCGCTCTACACCGACCTGCACCAGCATCCCGAGCTCTCGTTCCAGGAGACGCGCACCGCCGGCATCGCCGCGGGCCACCTGCGGGATCTCGGCCTCGAGGTGCACGAGGGCATCGGCGTCACCGGCGTGGTCGGCATCCTGCGCAACGGCGACGGCCCGGTCGTGTGGGCGCGCGCCGACATGGACGCGCTGCCCGTCGGCGAGGAGACCGGGCTGGCGTACGCGAGCACCGCGACCGGCATCGATCCGGCCGGCAACACCGTGCCCGTCATGCACGCCTGCGGCCACGACATGCACGTCACGGCGATGATCGGCGCCGTCGAGAAGCTCGTCGCCGAGAAGGCCGACTGGTCGGGAACCGTGGTCGTGCTCATCCAGCCCGCCGAGGAGTACGGCGCCGGATCCCGTGCCATGCTCGACGCCGGACTGCGCGATCTCGTGCCGCACCCCGACGTCGTGCTCGGCCAGCACGTCACTCCCCTGCCCGCCGGAACCATCGGCGTGCGCCCCGGTACGCAGATGGCGGCATCCGACGGACTCACCGTCGTGCTGCACGGACGCGGCGGACACGGCTCACGCCCGCACTCCACGATCGACCCGGTCGTCATGGCCGCGGCGACCGTCATGCGGCTGCAGACCATCGCATCGCGCGAGGTCGACCCGCGCGATGTCGCAGTGGTGACGGTCGGCTCGATCCATGCGGGCCTCAAGAACAACATCATCCCGGCCGAGGCCAAGCTCGAGCTCAGCCTGCGCTATCCGAACGACGAGATGCGCGACAAGGTGCTCGCGAGCGTCGAGCGCATCGTGCGGGCCGAGGCGGCGGCATCCGGAGCCGAGCGCGAGCCCGAGATCCGCACTGACCACACCCTGCCGCCGACGATCAACGACGCCGATGCCACCGCGCGCGTCACCTCCGCCCTGCAGCGCGCGCTCGGCGAGGCGTCGGTCGTCGACCCCGGGATGTTCACCGGCAGCGAGGACGTGTCGTGGTTCGCCCGCGACACCGGCGCGCCGCTGGTCTTCTGGTTCTGGGGCGGCATCGATGCGGCGAAGTTCGCGGCATCCGCCGCCGCCGGCACGCTCGACAAGGACATCCCGACCAACCACTCGCCGTTCTTCGCGCCCGAGATCCACCCGACGATCGAGGTCGGCGTCACCGCACTGTCGGCCGCCGCGCGGGAGTTCCTCGACTGACGCGCGTTCTCGCCGTTCACAATTCAGCATCAGCGGTCGGGATCGGGCCGGATTCAGGCCCTGAGCACGCGGAACGCACGTTCTCTGCTGAATTGTGAACGCGAAGCGGGGCTGACTCAGCCGCCGATGGCGTTCATGCCTCGGGCGGGCTGCAGGAATGACGGGTCGTTGATCGCGTGCCCCGGCAGCTTGCCGTGCACGCAGGAGCGCAGCATGTCGGCGATCCCGCCAGCACGCCGGGCGGAGTCGGATGCTCCGTCGCCGCGCAGCACGCCGATCAGGTCGTACTCCGCGTTCGAGAACAGGCAGTTGCGCAGTTGTCCGTCGGCGGTCAGTCGAAGTCGGTCGCACGCGCCGCAGAAGGGGGCGGTGACCGAGGCGATGACGCCGACCTCGTGCGGTCCGCCGTCGATGCGCCATTTCTCCGCCGGCGCACCGCCGCGGCCGGGAACCGGCTCCAGATCCCACCGCGCGCTGAGCTTCTCGAGGATCTCCTCGCGCGTCACCATCGAATCGCGATCCCAGGTGTGCCCGGCGTCGAGCGGCATCTGCTCGATGAAGCGCAACTGCGCGCCGACCTCCATCGCGAACGCGACCAGGTCGGGCAGCTCGTCGTCGTTGACGCCGCGCATAGCGACCGTGTTGAGTTTGAGCGGGCGCAGTTCGGATGCCGCCGCTGCCGCGATGCCCTCGAACACGTCGTCGATGCGGTCTCGACGCGTGAGGTCGGCGAAGCGCTGACGATCGACCGTGTCGATGCTGATGTTCAGTCGCGTGAGGCCGGCGTCGATCAGGTCGGGCAGGTGCTTCGCGAGCGTGATGCCGTTCGTCGTCATGGCGACCTCGACAGGGCCTTCGTCCCCCTCGATCGCCGAGACACGGCGCACGACGTCGACGATGTCGGCACGCAGCAGCGGCTCACCGCCGGTGAGCCGGAAGGTGCGGATGCCGAGCGACGCGGCGACCTGCGCCACTTCGACGATCTCGTCGGTCGACAGGATGCTGGTGCGCGCCAGCCATTCGTTTCCCTGCTCGGGCATGCAGTAGGTGCAGCGCAGCGAGCAGCGGTCGGTCAGCGAGATGCGCAGGTCGCGGTGCACGCGCCCGTGGGTGTCGACGAGTCCCTGCGACGCGGGCGCGGGGTCTGTGGCGACCACGGGATGCGGCGAGCGCACACCGATCACGACCGGCACGGCCGTCATCGCAGTTTCCCTCTCCCCGACATGTTCCGAGACTACCCGCGCCCCGCGTCGCGCGGCCCATGCGGGCGCGACGACCGGCATATTGCCAGGTCCTTTCGGGACGCGCGGCGCTCGCCCAGGCCACCTGGCTGGAGATTCGGCCGGGAGTTCACCAGTCATCGGGCGAGCTCAGCGCACGGAACTGCGACGAACCGCACCAGCGCCGGGTCCACCCGCAGCCGAATCCGATCGCCGACCGCCACGCCTCCGGCAGCATCCAGCGACAGGTCGATCGCGCCTGCATCGGTGTGCACGCGCACGCCTCCCAGCGTGGGCTCGATGCGCGTCACCGCAGCCGGCCACGACTCCGGGCCTGCCTCGGCGACCCGCACGTCGCCCGGGCGGAAGACCGCGGCGAGCGCAACGCCGTCCGTCGCGGCGAGAGCACGCGATGCAGGATGGGCGCTGGTCAACCGCGCGTCGCCGCTGCGCCATGCTCCCCCACTCGCGACCCCGACCAGGCGGTTGACCCCGGCGATCGACGCGACGAAACCGGATGCCGGGGCGGCGAGCACCTCGCGCACCGGGCCCACCTGCGTCACGCGACCAGCCTCGACGACGATCAGCCGGTCGGCGAGCGCGACGGCATCCGCGGCATCGTGCGTGACCGCGACGGTCGTGGTCGAGATGAGCTGGTCGCGCAGCATCCGCCTGATGTCGCCGGCCGTCTCGGGGTCGAGGGCAACGAGTGGCTCGTCGAGCAGTACGACGCGAGGGGATGCGGCGAGCGCGCGAGCGACCGCGACCCGTTGCTGCTCACCGCCGGAGAGCTCGTGCGGCATCCGCTCTCCGGAGCCGGGGAGTCCGACCCGTGCGAGCCAATCGTCGGCCCCCGCCCGCGCCGCGCGGGCGTCAGTGCCCGCCGCCCGTGGCCCGAACGCCACGTTCTCGCGCGCCGACAGATGCGGGAACAGCCGGGGCTTCTGCCCGAGCAGCACGACCCCGCGGCGCATCGGCTCGGTCCTCACCCGCGGCTTCGCGACCCGGTCGACGACCCGGCCCTCGACGGCGATCTCGCCCCCGCCCAGCGGCTCGAGTCCGGCGAGCGCCTGCAGCAGCGTCGACTTGCCCGCTCCGCTGGGTCCCATCACGGCGACCGTCTCGCGGGTCTCCACCTGCAGCGAGACATCGACGGTGAAGTGCTCTCGCGGCACGACCACGCGGGCGCGCAGCCCGGCGACAGCAGGCGCGCTCATCGCGCCGCCCCCGGCCGCCAGCCGCGCACGAGCAGCAGCACGAGGATCGCCGTGGCGAGCAGCAGCAGCGCGAGGGCGACCGCGGCCCCCTGGGTGACGCCTGCGCCGTTGAAGGCCGTGTAGATCGCCAGGGGCATGGTCTGCGTGACGCCGGGGCGGTTGCCCGCGAAGAGTGCCGTCGCGCCGAACTCGCCGATGGCCCGGGCGAAGCACAGCACCACGCCCGCGACGATCCCGGGCGCCGCGAGCGGCAGCGTGATGCGGCGCAGGATCGTCCAGCGGCCGGCTCCGAGCGCGGCGGCTGTCCGCTCGTACTCGACACCGGAGGTGCGCACAGCCCCTTCGACCGCCAGCACGAGGAACGGCAGCGCCACGAAGGTCTGCGCAAGCACGACGGCCGGCGTGCTGAAGGAGATCCCGAGACCGCCGAACCACCCCGCCCGCCCGAACAGGTAGAGCAGGGCGACACCGCCGACCATCGGCGGCAGCACGAGCGGCACCGTGACAGCGGCCCGCAGCACGGCGGCCAGGCGGGGCCCGGAGCGGGCGATCGTCAACGCCAGCGGCACGCCGATCACGATGCACAGCAGAGTGGCGACGAGGCCGGTGCCGAGCGACAGGAGCAGAGCCGAGCGCGCGGACTCCGACGTCACGTCGGTGATGAAGGTCGACCACTCGACACGGGCGACGAGCGCCGCGAGCGGGAGGATGAGGAACGCGAGACCGATCAGGGCCGGGATGGCCAGGGCACGCGGCGCGTATCCGTGTGAAGCGGCCGCGGTCACGGCGCTCCGAAGCCGAAGTCGGCCAGGATGCTCTGGCCATCATCCGACAGCACGAACGCGACGAACGCGTCGGCGGCCGCAGAGTTCGATGCCTCCGACAGCGTCGCGATCGGATAGCGGTTGACGACGTCGTCGGCACCGTCGGGCACGATCACCTCGACATCGTCGCGACCGACGACGTCGGTGGCGTAGACGAGGCCCGCATCCGCCTCACCGGCTGCGACCTTGGTGAGCACGGCGGTGACGTTCTGCTCGAGGCTCGCGGCGTCGACCGCGACGCCGGCGTTCGAGAGCAGCGTCGCCGAGGCGGCGCCGCACGGCACCTCGGGGGCGCACAGCACGGTGGTGACGTCGCCCAGATCGGCGAGGGCCTCGACGCGACCCGGATTGCCCGAGGGAACGGCGATCACGAGCGTGTTGGAGGCGAACAGGGTCGGGTCGACCGCGGCATCCTCGAGCTTGTCCATGTTCGCCTCGTCGGCTGAGGCGAAGACGTCGGCCGGAGCGCCCTCGCGCAGCTGGGTGACCAGCGTCGACGATCCGTCGTAGACGCCGCTGAACGTCACATCGGGGTTCTCGTCGGTGAAGGCCGCACCGATCTCGTCGAAGGCGCCCGACAGCGATGCGGCGGCGTACACCGTGAGCTCGCCGCTGACGGCACTCTCCGGTGCATCTCCCGAGCTGGCAGGGGCCGGGGCTTCGGCGGTGCACCCTGTGAGGGCGAGAGCGGCGGCGGCCAGGACGACCGCGACGGTGCGACGCAGGGCGCGATTCATGTCAGCCCTTCGGCACTTCGACGACGACGTTGGTCGCCTTGACGGATGCGGTGGCGAGCGAGCCGACCTCCAGGTTCAGCTCGCGGGCGGCCTCGGCCGACATGAGCGAGACGACGCGATGGGGTCCGGACTGCAGATCTACCTGTGCCATGACTCCGTCGATCTGCACGCGCGTCACGATGCCGACGAAGCGGTTGCGGGCGCTCGAGAGAGCATGATCCGACGCCTGCGCCTCCTCGGCGAGCTCCACAGCGCGGGCGGCGAGAGCGTCACCGGGGATCTCGGCCGGGACGGCATCCGTCGTCGGCAGCAGGCCCTGATCGATCCAGCGCCGCACCGTGTCATCGCTCACTCCGAGCAGCTGTGCTGCGCGGGCGATCCGAAAGCTCTGCATGGGTGAACACTACCGCAGACGCGGATGCTGAAACCAAAAATCACCGCATTCACGGAAGCAACACGCTCGATCGGCATCCGTTCGCTGCGAACTCCGGACGAATCCCCTCGCCCCCGCCGCAATCGCGCACCCCGGGCATAGCCTGGTGCAATGCAGCCGCTCGTCGCTCCCGCGCCCGCCCTCGACCCGGCCGAACTCGTCCGCACCGCCAGGCACGCGGTGCTCACGGGCATCGGAGAGGAGGGGCAGCGCCGTCTCGCCGCGGCCCACGTCACCGTGGTCGGCGCCGGCGGCATCGGCTCCCCCGTGCTCCTCGCACTGGCCGCGGCAGGAATCGGCAGCATCACGGTGATCGACGACGACATCGTGGAGCTGACCAATCTGCAGCGCCAGCTCGCTCACCGTGTCGAGGACATCGGCCGCCCCAAGACCGTTTCGGCGGCGCGCGCGATCAGCGCACTGTCACCGGGTGCGGAGGTCGTGACGGCCTCCGAGCGACTCGACTCCGAGAACGCCGAGCGCCTGTTCGCCGGGGCCGACATCGTGGTCGACACGAGCGACTCCTTCGCGACCCGCCGCGACGTCGCCGCTGCGACCGAGACCCTCGGCATCCCGCTCGTGTGGGGTGCCGTGCAGGAGTGGCACGCGCAGGCCACCGTGTTCTGGTCGAATCCCCCCGAAGGCCACACGCCCGTGGTGCTCACCGATCTCTTCCCGCTCGGCACCGAGGGCGAGCCGCCCAGCTGCGCGCAGGTCGGCGTGCTCGGGGCCCTGTGCGTGCAGGTGGGCGGGATGCTGGCGGGCGAGGTCGTGAAGCTCATCACCGGCGCGGGCGAGCCGCTGCTCGGCCGGCTCGCGATGATCGACTCCCTCACCTCGAGACAGCACGAGATCGCCATCCGTTCGGCGGTGTCGGCATGAGCGCCGAGGGCGGCGGCCGCCGATCCGTCGAGGATCAGCTCGCGCGGGTGCTGGATGCCGTACGCGCACTGCCCGCCGAGGCACGGGCGATCCGGGACGCGGCCCAGCGCACGCTCGCAGAGCCTGCGACGGCGGCGCACGACATCCCGCTCTTCGACAACTCCGCGATGGACGGCTTCGCCGTGCGGGCAGCGGATGTCGCCTCGGCATCCGACGAGAGCCCTGTCGTGCTCCGCGTCGTCGCAGATCTGCCCGCCGGGGTGTCGGACGACCCGGCACTCGGAGCCGGCGAGGCGGCACGCATCATGACCGGCTCGCCCGCCCCGACGGCGGCGGACGCGATCGTGCCTTTCGAGGACACCGTCGGCGGTCTCGCCGATTCGCTGGGCGAGGTGCGGGTGCTGCGCGCACCGTCGACCGCAGGAGCGTTCATCCGCCGTCGCGGCGCCGACCTGCGCGCCGGTGACGCAGTGGTGCTCGCCGGCGAGCGCCTCGGAGCGTTCCAGCTGTCCGCTGCCGTCGCCGCCGGGGTCGAGAGCGTGACGGTGACACGCGCACCCCGGGTGGCCGTCGTATCGACCGGCAGTGAGCTGCTCGAGCCGGGCGAGCCCGCAGCGCGCGGCCGCATCCCCGATTCCAACGGTCCGCTGCTCGAGCTCCTCGTCGCCGATGCCGACGCCGAGGTCGTGCTCGTCGCCCGCGTCGCGGATGACGCCGATGCCGTGCGCACCGTCACGGCGACCGCCGTAGAACGCGGCGCTGACGTGATCGTGTTCACCGGCGGCGTGAGCGCCGGTGCGTACGAGCCCGTGCGCGGCGCGTTCGACGGACACGGCGAGGTCGAGTTCGCGAGCGTCGCGATGCAGCCGGGCAAGCCGCAGGCGTTCGGCGTGCTCGACGCCGGCACTCTGGTGTTCGGTCTTCCCGGAAACCCCGTGAGCGTGGCGGTGTCGTTCGAGGTGTTCGTGCGCCCCGCGCTGCTGGCGCTGCAGGGTCGCTCCGAGATCCACCGCCCGCGCGCATCCTTCACCGCGGATGCCGCGTGGACCACCCCGCCGGGACGCCGTCAGTACCTGCCCGCCGTCGTCGACCTCGTGAACAGGACCGTGCGCCCGGCGACCTCGGGCGGCTCGGGATCGCACCTGGCCGGCGGACTCGCCCGCGCCCACGCGTTCGCCGTCGTGCCCGCTGAGGTCGAGGCCGTCGCCGTGGGCGATGCGATCGATGTCATGCTGGTCGGATGAGCTTCACGCATCTCGATTCGGCCGGCCACGCCCACATGGTCGATGTGACCGGCAAGCAGCCGACGGTCCGCACCGCCACCGCGCGCGGATTCGTGCGCTGCGGCGCCGAAGTCATCGCTGCCCTGCGCGACGGCACCGCACCCAAGGGCGACGTTCTCGCGGTCGCCCGCATCGCCGGCATCCAGGCCGCCAAGTCGACACCCGCTCTGCTGCCCCTCGCCCACGTGATCGGCGTGCACCGCGCGTCGGTCGAACTCGACATCGTCGACGACGGCGTGCACGTCGAGGCGACCGTCGGCACTGCCGACCGCACCGGCGTCGAGATGGAGGCCCTCACAGCGGTCTCGGTGAGTGCCCTCGCGATCGTCGACATGATCAAGGGCCTCGACCGCTCGGTCGTGATCGAAGACGTGCGCATCGTCGCGAAGTCGGGCGGGCGCTCGGGCGACTGGGTGCGCGAGGGAGAGACCCTGTGACCACCCGCGTCCGCTATTTCGCTGCGGCCGCCGAGGCCGCGGGCACCGACGCCGAGGACCGCGGCGAGCACTCGCTCGAGCAGCTGCGCGCCGCCGTCGTCGCCGACCATCCGGCGCTCGCCGACATCCTTCCGCGGTGCGCGGTCATGGTCGACGGTGTGCGCAGCGATGACGACCGTCCGCTCGACGACGCCCAGCTGATCGACGTGCTTCCCCCGTTCGCCGGGGGATAGGCCGCAGGCGAAGCGATGCCCGCGGGGCGTGCGCTTCGTGCGGCGATCTGCGCGTCAGAAGGACGCGGATGCCGAAAACGGCCTTCAGAAGCGCGAATGGCCGCGTGAAGCAGCCGCGACTCGACTCAGCCGCCGATGCCCTTCCACGAGGTCGAGCCGTCCGACTCGACCTGGCGCTTCCACACCGGCAGCGACGTCTTGATGTCCTCGATGACCGCGCGGCACACCTCGAAGGCCTCAGCACGATGCTCTGCCGCGACCGCGATGACCACGGCCGCATCCCCGACGTCGAGGCGACCGATTCGGTGGCTCACGGCGACCACGACCCTGGCGTCGCCGACGGCATCCGCTGCCGCCTCCTCGGCGATGCGTCGCAGCGTCGGCTCCGCATCGGGGTGCGAGCTGTATTCGAGCCCGACCACCGGGGTCGTCGCATCGGGGTCGTTGTCGCGCACGCGCCCGATGAAGGTCGTGACCCCGCCCAGGGCCGGGTCGTCCACCGCAGCGAGATGCGCGTCGACGTCGAGCTTCTCCTCCGAGATCGCTGCGATCCGCACCTCGTTCACGAGTGATCACCGCCCTCGACCTGGTCGACGACGTGTCTGGCGACGGTGAGCACGACGGGAACACCGGATGCCACGGCCCGGGGCGACCCGGGAAGATTCACCACGAGCGATCCGGCCGGTTCGACGATGCCCGCCACGCCACGAGAGAGCACGGACAGCGGGGTGTCGGCGAGGCCGCTGCGGCGCAGTTCCTCGGCGATGCCGGGCACCTCGCGGGTGATCACCCGACGGGTGCCCTCCGGCGTCTCATCGCGCGGACTGACGCCGGTCCCCCCGGTCGTCACGATCAGCCTCACGCCGCGGGCCACCGCTCGGCGCAGCGCATCCGCGACCGAGGTGGCGCCGTCGGCGATGACCTCGGCATCCGGGCAGTGCCACCCGGCATCCCGCAGCAGCCCGACCGCGATCGGCCCTCCCCTGTCTTCGCGTTCACCCGCGAAGGATCGATCCGAGACAGTGATCACGCAGGCGGGGAGCGACGTCATGGCTCCCACACTAGGGCGAGACCCGGGGTCACGCACCGGCATCAGGCGACGCGGATCAGCGACCGCTGCCACCCCGACGAACCGTTCGGCGCGATCGGCGCCCGCTCTTCGATCTGCAGGTCGCCGTTCTTGTTGATGGCTCGCACGGCCACGTAGTGCGTGCCCGGCGTGGCATCCCACTCCATGAACCACTGCACCCAGGTGTCCTCGTTGATCGGTGCCGACAGCGTCGCCGGCATCCAGTCGCCCTCATCGATGCGCACCTCGACCCGCTCGATGCCGACCGACTGCGCCCACGCGACGCCCGCGATCGGGATGCGGCCGGCCTTGACCGCCTCGCCGACCTTGGGAGTGTCGACGCGCGAGGCGAACTTGATCGGCGCCTCGGCGCTGTATCCACGCGGGGTCCAGTAGGCCTCGTCCTTGTCGAACGTCGTCACCTTGAGCTCGGTCAGCCACTTCGTCGCCGAGACGTAGCCGTAGAGACCGGGAACGACCATGCGCACCGGGAACCCGTGCTCGAGCGGCAGCGGCTCGCCGTTCATGCCCACCGCGAGGATCGCATCGAGGTTGTCGTCGGTCAGCGCCGACAGCGGCGTGCTCGCGGTGTATCCGTCGACGCTCTTCGACAGCACCATGTCGGCTCCGGACTTCACCCCTGCCTTCTTGAGAACATCGCGCAGCGGGACGCCGAGCCACTTCGCATTGCCGACGAGGTCGCCGCCCACCTCGTTCGAGACGCAGGTGAGGGTGATCGCATACTCGTCGAGCCCCATGTCGAGGAGGTCCTGGAAGCTCATCTCGACGCGCTGATCGACCATGCCGTCGATCACGAGACGCCAGGTGCTGGGGTCGATCGTGGGCACGGTCAGCGCGGTGTCGACGCGGTAGAAGTCCTTGTTCGGGGTGAACAGCTTGCTCAGGCCCGGGATGTCGAGCTCGGCGCCCTTCGGCACCGTGACCGTCGACTTCGGCGCCGGGAGCTTCAGCGCCTCCCGGATCGACGCCACGGAGGCGACCGTCATGCTCACCGTGCGCGACGCGATGCCGACGACGACCGCCGAGACGCTCGCGATCCCGGCGAGGATGAAGAACTGCCGACGCCCCAGATCCTTCGGCGGCTGCGCGGCATCCTGGCCCACCGTCCCGGTGCCGGTCGCGGCGAGACCCTCGCCCTTGCGGTCGGTCATCACGGCGGGAACCGCCGAGGCCCTCCACGTCTTCAGACGGCGGATCAGGAGCACCATCAGGATCGACCCTGCGATGGTGCCGAGCACGGGAGGCAGGAAGGCGAGGGGCGTGACTCCCGCCCTCGTCACGATCGCCGCGGTGGAGAGCGCGCCCGCGACCACCAGGGCGATCACGCCGAGCGGGGGACGGAGCAGCTGAAGGATTCCGGCGATCGCCGACGCGATCACCACCGCGAGACCGAGACCGACCAGCAGCGCGATCTTGTCGTACTCGCCGAAGGTCGCGATCGCGAATTCCTTGAAGGGCTGCGGCACGATGTCGATCACGAAACCGCCGACCGCGAGGATCGGGCTCGCTGAGCGCGCGAAGATCAGCGCGAACAGCTCTGCGGTGGCCAGGAAGACGGCACCGCTGATCACACCCGAGAGTGCTGCCCAGAGGATGAATCGTCTGCCCTTGCTGCGCTGTGGGTCTTTGCTGCGCTGTGCCATGATCTGCTCCTTCGCACCGCCGACGGTGTGGTCAGCGGTTGTTCGGAGCGAAGGCGCGAACGGATGGTCGCGAGCGCCGGTGCGTCAGAGACGCCGCGCGGTGATGGTGTCGCGGTCCTGCAGCTGGCGCAGAGTGCGCAGGCACCGGGAGCACAGGATCTCGACGCGACGCGGGTGGTTCTCCCCGCAGACGCAGTCGACCGTGACGCGCCACTTGGCCTTGCGTCCGCAGGCGGCATAGGCCTCGTCGTCGCCGTGGTCGCACTCGCACAGCTGGCGTCCGCGGTCGAGACCGGGGAGCTCGACGAGGGTGCGCTCGAGGTCGGCGACCGGGGGCTGCTGCGTCTTCACCACCTGCCCATGCTCCCGGAGCCCGCCGCCGCGCGCAACACCGCGCCGCTCGCGTGCGCCGCGCACCGGAGACGACGAGCGTCGGGTCAGACCTGCACGACGTGCGGCGGGGGCGGCGGCGCGAGCTGGCGCTGCGGCACTCCGTGCGCCTCGCGATGCAGACGCTCCATGCGGCTGTCGAGCTCGGCGGCGGCCTCGGCCGCATCGGTCAGGCTGTCGACGAGGTGCGAGGGCACCTGGTTCGAGAACTTGTAATAGATCTTGTGCTCGAGGCTGGCCCAGAAGTCCATCGCGATGGTCCGGAACTGCACCTCGACCGGCACCGCGAGCGCCCCGGTCGACAGGAACACCGGCACCTCGATGATCGCGTGCAGGCTCTTGTAGCCGTTCTCCTTCGGCGTGGCGATGTAGTCCTTGACAGTGCGCACGGTGACGTCGTCCTGCGCGGTGAGCAGGTCGAACAGGCGGTACACGTCGGCGACGAAGCTGCACGTCACGCGCACGCCGGCGATGTCGGTGATCTCGGAGCGGATGCGCTCGAAGTCCGGCTCGACGATGCCCTTGCGGGCGATCTTCTCGACGATGCTGTCGGGGGTCTTCAACCGGCTCTTGACGTGCTCGATCGGGTTGTACGCGTGGTGATGGGTGAACTCGTCACGCAGGATCGAGATCTTCGTCTCCACCTCCCGCATCCCGAACTCGTACTCGCGCAGGAAGCGCTGGAACTCATCGCGGAGCTCCCGAGTCTGCTGGATCGCATCGTCGGTGAGCTGAAGGGACGTCATGCATCCGACGTTACGCGTTCGTGATCGGCGCAGGCTGTGCATCGCCGATGAGAAATTCGGTCCGGCGCGGTCTTGACGATGTCGGAGGCCGGGTCTACAACGGACGACATGGCTACCGCAGGCGAGAAGTGGACAGAGGCGTACGTCGAGGCGTGGCGATCGAACGACCCGCAGCAGATCGCGGCGCTCTTCAGCGAAGACGCGATCTACCTCACGAGCCCCGACGCCGAGCCGCGGGTCGGTCGGGCCGACATCGTCGCCGGCTGGCTCGAGGACCTCGACGATCCGGGTACGTGGTCGTTCGAGTGGTGGATCGTCCGCGAGGATGACGACTTCGTGGCGATCGAGGGGCGCACGCAGTACCCGTCTGAAAGGGACTATCTCAATCTCTGGATCGTCCGACTGGATGCCGAGGGCCGGGCGACCGCGTTCACCGAGTGGTACATGCCGCGCCCTCATTCCGAGTGACCGCCTCGGCCGCGTAAGGATTCCGTTAGGGACACCGGGGCACCCGTAGGGATTCCGTGAGGAACGCGTGAGGAAGCCGTTCGCGGGCGTAATGTCGCCCGACGTGTCAGATGAAACCCGGGACAACCTCGACGCTCCTCCTCGCGTGAAGCGCATCCTCATCGGCGACCCGCTGACGAGCGCACAGGTCGACGATCAGCTGCTCCCGAAGAAGATGGCGTTGCCGATCTTCGCGTCGGACGCCCTGAGCTCGGTCGCCTACGCGCCGCAGGAGCTCGTGATGATCCTCCTCATCGGCGGACTGACGTTCCTGTCGTTCACGCCGCTCGTCGCGGTCGCGGTCGTCGTGCTGCTGATCGTCGTCGTGCTCAGCTACCGGCAGCTCATCAAGGCCTACCCTTCGGGCGGCGGCGACTACGAGGTCGCCTCGAAGAACCTCGGCGAGATCCCCGGCGTCATCGTCGCGGCCGCGCTGCTGGTCGACTACGTGCTGACGGTCGCCGTGTCGGTGGCATCCGGCGTCGACAACATCATCTCGGCGGTGCCGGGCCTCGATCCGCTGCGCGTCGAGCTGGCGGTCGGATTCGTGATCCTCATCATCGTGGTGAACCTGCGAGGAGTGCGCGAGGCCTCGCTCGTCTTCGCGATCCCGACCTACGTGTTCATCGCCTCCGTCGGCTTCATGATCGTGACCGGGCTGTTCCGCACCTTCCTCGGCGATGCGCCGGTCGCCTCGAGCGCCGAGTTCGCCGTGCACTCCGAAGACCTCGGCCAGGCCGCGGTGATCCTTCTGATCCTGCGGGCGTTCTCGAGCGGATGCTCGGCCCTCACCGGCGTCGAGGCGGTGTCGAACGGCGTGCCCGCCTTCCGCACCCCGAAGGTCCGCAACGCCCAGACCACGCTCGTGCTGATGGGTTCCATCGCCGCGTGCCTGTTCGCCGGGCTCACCGCCCTGGCCCTGATCACCGGCGTGCACTACGCCGAGAACCCGTGCGACCTGATCGGCTTCGACTGCTCGAACCCGCAGCCGAGCCTGATGGCGCAGATCGCGTCTGCGACGTTCGGCGGCGGCAGCATCCTGTTCTTCATCATCCAGGCGGCGACCGCCTGCGTGCTGCTGCTGGCTGCCAACACCGCCTTCAACGGATTCCCGCTGCTCGGCTCGGTGCTCGCCCGTGACGGCTACGCCCCCAAGTCGCTGAACACCCGCGGCGACCGCCTCGTGTTCTCGAACGGCATGATCGTGCTGGGGATCGCGGCGATCATCGTGCTCGTGGTGTTCCAGGCGAAGCTCACCACGCTGATCCAGCTCTACATCATCGGCGTCTTCGTGTCGTTCTCGCTCGGGCAGATCGGCATGGTCCGGCACTGGCGCCGCGTGCTGCGCGGGCCGGTGGGGACGACTCCCGGGTCGGGCGTCGACGGCGCCTCGGCATCCGACCGCCGCTCGGCGAAGATCGGACTGGTCATCAACTCGGTGGGCGCCGCGATGACGGTGGCGGTGCTGCTGATCGTGACGATCACGAAGTTCACGCACGGCGCCTACCTGGTGTTCTTCGCGATCCCGGTGCTGGCGTTCCTGATGATGGGCGTGAAGCGGTACTACCGCGACGTCGAGCACGAGATCGCGATCGACGACACGACGAAGTTCGGCGCGACCGGCGACCTGGCGATCGTGCTCGTCAACCGCCTGCAGAAGCCGGTGATCAAGGCCATCGACTATGCGATCGCCGCCAAGCACGGCAAGACTCTGGCGGTGCACGTCGCCGTCGCATCCGACGATGCCGCGCAGCTGCAGAAGGACTGGGCAGATCACCTCGTGCCGATCCCGCTGGTGATCGTCGAGTCGCCGTTCCGGTCGTTCGCACAGCCGGTGACGCAGTTCATCAAGCAGTACCGCGAGAAGCACGGCTCGTCCGTGGTCACGGTCTATCTGCCGCAGTACATCGTGGGGCACTGGTGGGAGACGTTCCTGCACAACCGCCGCTCACGCCGCCTGGCCAACCAGCTGATGCTCGTGCACGGGGTCTCGATCACGCTCGTGCCGTGGCTGCTCGACTCGTCGGAGCTGATCTACGGCCGACGCTCACGCCCGCTGCCGGGGCAGGAGCGCGCAGGGCGACCGGTCGTCGTGAACGGCCGCCGCGCGCACCGCCCCGAGGGTCCGCCCGAGAGCTGACGCCGGTCAGGATGCCGCGAGCACACCGCCGAGGATCTCCGCCGCCTCGGGGAATCGCGTCGGGTCGGCGTTCGCGTAGTTGAGTCGCACATAGGCTCCGGAGGGCTCCGCGGGGAACCATTCGGATCCGGGAGAGATGATGAGGCCGCGGGTCTCGCATCCTCGGACCACGCCGACGACATCGGTGCCCTCCGGAAGCCGCACCCAGAGGTTGAGGCCACCGGCCGGCACCGTCTCGACCGTCGCGGTCGGGGCGTGCTCGGCGAGGCTCGCGAGCAGCAGGTCGCGTCGCGCCCTCAAGTGGTCGCGGAAGCCACGCAGGTGGCTCTTCCACGCCGGCTGGGTCACGACGTCGAGCGCGGCAGCCTGCAGCAGCCCGCTCACGTACATCGACTCGGCGGCACGGTCGGCGAGGATGCGCTCGCGCGCCGGACCCCGCACGATCACCGCGGCGATCCGCAGCGCGGGCGAGACGCTCTTGGTCAGCGAACGGAGATAGACGACATGGCCGTCATCGTCCATCGCCGCGATCGGACGCGGATCGCCGTCGATGGCCAGATCGTGCGCCCAGTCGTCTTCGATGAGGAAGGCACCGTGCCGCCGCACGCTCTCGAGAACGGCGAGGCTGGTCGACGCGGGCCACCTGGCGCCCGTCGGGTTGGCGAATGTGGGCTGCGCGTAGAACGCACGAGCGCCGGTCTCGACGAACGCCCGCTCGACGGCATCCGGATCGGGCCCGTCCGGCCCCGACGGGATCGGCACCAGCACCACCCCGGCCTGCTCGGCGGCGAGAAGAGCACCCCAGTAGGTGGGCGACTCGATCAGCAGAGGCTGCCCGGCCCCGACCACGGCTCGGAAGATGGAGCTCAGCCCGCTCTGGCTGCCCGCGATCACGAGCGCATCCCTGGCAGATGCCGGAGTGACGTCTGCGGGGGCGGATGCCGCGAGCTCGGCCGCGAACCAGGCCTGCAGCTCCGGCATCCCGGCGGCGGGCGAGCGAGTGAGCGCTGACGAGGTGCGTGCCGCACGGGTGATCGCCTGACGGACCAGCCGCTCGGGAAGCAGGTCGACCGCCGGATACCCGGAATGCATGCCGATCGCGTCGGGAGCGACAGTGCGCTGCGTCGAGGTGAGCCCGGCGAGTCGCGCGGGAGGAGCCCCGAGCGCGGATGTCTGCCAGCCGTAGTCGGCGGGGCGCGGCGTCTTCTGCGCGCGCACGAACGTCCCCGCGCCTGGTCGGGATTCGATCAGGCCCAGCCGGGCGAGGCGTCCCATCGCCTTCTGCACCGTCACAGGGCTCGCTCCGTACTGCGCGACGAGCGCTCGATTCGAGGGAACCCGAGACCCCGGAGGCGCCGCCTCGATCCACCGACGCAGTTCTCCTACGATCCGGTCACTGCTATCCTGACTCATGAAAGAACAGAGTAGCGTTATCGCTCCTGCTCGCACAGCGCTATCCCGTGCGGGCCTCTGGTGGGGGCTTCTCGGCGTCGCCGCCTTCTCGTTCACCCTCCCCTTCACCCGCATCGCGGTCGGCGGCCTCTCGCCTCTGTTCATCGGATCCGGTCGCGCGGTCGTCGCCGCAGCGCTCGCTGCCATCGCTCTGGCGGCCGCCCGGCAGCATCCGCCGACCAGGGTGCAATGGTGGCGACTCGCGATCGTGGCCGGTGGTGTCGTCGCCGGGTTCCCCCTCTTGACGTCGTTCGCCATGACCGCCGCACCGGCGAGCCACGGCGCCGTGGTGATCGGCCTGCTCCCCGCAGCGACGGCCGTCATCGTCGTGCTCCGCACGCGCGAACGGCCGGGACGTGCGTTCTGGTGGTTCGCCGCACTCGGCGCCATCACGGCGGTGGTCTTCGCGTCACTGCAGAACGGGGATCTCGGCGCACTCCACTGGGCCGATCTGCTGCTGTTCGCCGCGGTGCTCGCTGCGGCTGTCGGCTATGCGGAGGGCGGCCTGCTCGCTCGGGAGCTCGGAGCCTGGCAGACCGTGTCGTGGGCGCTCGTGCTCGCCGCGCCGCTGATGCTCGTGCTGACCCTGGCCTCGGCGGTCGCCGACTCGCCGACGGCATCGCCGGTGCAGTGGCTCGCCTTCGCCTACCTCGGCGTGGTGAGCATGTTCCTCGGATTCTTCGCCTGGTACCGCGGGCTCGCGATCGGGCCCATGGCCCCGGTGAGCCAGATCCAGCTCGTCCAACCCGTGATGAGCATCGCGTGGGCCGCGCTGCTTCTTCATGAGCAGATCGGATGGCCCACCGCGCTCGGCGGCCTGGCCGTCATCGTGTGCGCCGCGCTCGCGGTGCGCACCCGACTGATCCATCCCCGACCCACCACCCGCCCCCTGAACGAGGAGTTCTGATGCGCCACACACCCCGTTACCTGATGACCGACCCGCTCGAGGTGAAGCGCCTGATCCGCGGCAACCCGTGGGCCACGTTCGTGTCCCCCGCGAGCACAGGGCTGATCGCTTCGCATTACCCCGCGCTGCTGATCGAAGACGAACACGAGATCGTGATCGCGAGCCACTTCGGTCGGCCGGACGAGCAGCTGCATGAACTGGGCGCGCACGAGGTGCTCGTGATCATCCAGGGCCCCCACGACTACGTGTCGCCCAGCCTCTATGCACCCGGCGACCTCGTGCCCACCTGGAACCACGTGACCGCTCATCTCTACGGCACTCCCGAGATCCTCACCGAGGAGGAGAACTACGCCATGCTCGCGCAGCTGACCGACCACTTCGAGAAGGGAATGCCGCACGGGCGCAGCCTGTCGGAGGACGAGGCCGGCACCCGGCGAGCGGCGAAGGGAACCGTCGGGCTGAGGATGCGTGTCGACCGGTTCGACGCGCGCGCCAAGCTGAGCCAGAACAAGTCTCCCGAGGTGCGAGACACCATCACCGGGCGGTTCGACGAGACGAACGCGGCACTCGCGGCCGAGATGCGTCGAGTGTCCGGCCACGCCCCTCAATAGGCTGGGGCGATGACCGATTCGCCGCACACCGACGTCTGGCCCGTCCGCACCGAGCGGCTGCAGATCCGGCCGATGACGGCACCCGACGTCGACGTCATGTGGGAGTGGCGTCGACGGCCGGTGGTGAACCGGTGGCTCGGACTCGCGCCGGCCACACTCGAGGAGTTCCGCGAGCGGTATCTCGACCCCGGCCGCCTCACGTCGATGTACCTCGTCGAGCTGATCACGGAGAACGACGGGCCCACGCCGATCGGCGACATCATGATCAGGATCGGTGACGGCTGGGCGCAGCTCGAGGTCGCTGATCAGGCGAGGGGCGTCGAGGCCGAGCTCGGCTGGGTGCTCGACCCCGCGCACACCGGTCGCGGCTATGCGACCGAGGCCATCCGCGCCGTGATCGACGTCTGCTTCGGTCCGCTGGGGCTGCGCCGGGTGCACGCCGGATGCTTCGCCGACAACGAGCCCTCGTGGCGTCTGATGGAGCGGCTCGGCATGCGCCGGGAGGAGTTCAGCCGCAAGACCGCTCTGCACCGGTCGGGCGAGTGGCTCGACGGGCTCAACTACGGCATCCTCGCGGAGGAGTGGACACCGACGCGTCAGAGTTCTGTGACCCCGTCGACCACGAACGTGTAGAGGTCTCTCACCAGATCCGTCGCTTCGAGGCGGTCGCGATCGCGCGCTGCGGCGACGAGCGCGTCGACGACCGATCGGAGCATGGCGGGGTTGCGGGGCCGGCTGAGCGAGCGGATGCCGAGCACCAGCGCCGTGCGCTTCGACGCGTGCAGGGCGCTGAGGTGTCGGTTGCGCGAGAACACCGCGAGCAGGTCGAGCAGTTCCCACAGCCCCTCCGCTCCGATGACCTGATCGCTCTCGTCCGACGCCCAGAGTTTGCGGACGGTCGCCGCCCGCTCGGCGAGATCGGCGATCTGCGCCTCGGTCGCCTCCGCGATGCCGAGGTCGGCCGCCGCGATCGACAGGCCGGAGCACTCAGCGGCGACAGCGACGAACCACGCGGGGGTCGGCGTCACGACGACCGACGCCCTGTTCAGACGGTGCTCGATCAGATGCATCGATTCAAGGGTGCCGAGGGCTGATCGCACGGTCGCCGCGGCGACGGTGAGCCGCTGTGCGAGGGCGGTGACCGATAAGGGATCGCCGGGCGCCAGTTCGCCCGACTCGATCGAGTGCGCGAGCGAGTCGACGACGGCATCCGCGCGGGAGGTGATGACGGGCGGTGGCTGCTCGATCCCTCCCAGCAGTCGCGTGGAGTTCAGCCTGTCGATCCGCCGGTCGGGCATGTCAGTCCCCGGGTAAGAGGACGGCGGGCGTCGAGCCGGCGGAGACGGAGGCGGATGCCGCGGCGAGCGCCGCCGCCGCGCGGAGAGGTTCGATCGTCGATCTCAGGAACAGCGGTTCGATGAGGTCTCGTACCCCGACGCCGTCGCGCCGATCGAGCAGGGCACGCAGCTGATCGAGGGCCGCGCGCATGTAGTCGACGAGTTCGTCGGGCACGCGTTGCGCGGGCACTGTTCGGGTGAGGTGCAGCACCAGCTGACCGTCGAGGATGTCGATCATCGTCTGGTTGTGGGCGTTGAGCACGATCTCGCCCCACAGCGCGTACCAGAGGCTGAGCCCCTCGCGACTCGAGGTTCCTGCGAGCTCGGCGACCAGGAGTCCGTCGATCCTCTCGTGCAGAGAGGCGACCTGCTCGTCGGTGTAGGTCGGCACTGCTCTGACGGCGCAGTATCCGATCATGGCGACGGCGGTCTCGACACGTTCCGCCTGTGCCTCGAGGTCGACCGGCGCGACGCGTGTGAACCGGTTGGTGCTGACCTCGATGAGTCCGAGATCGGCGAGACGGTTGAGAGCCTCGCGGATGGGCGTGCGGGAGACGCCGTATTCGGCCTGCAAGTCCTGGTCGCGAATCTCTTCGAGGGGTTGCATGCGCCCAGAGATGATCTCTTCGGCGAGCGTGGCGAAGACCTGGTCGCGGATCAGCTGCCGCGGCCGGATCGGCAGAGATGCGCTGATGTCGCCCACGGGCACACTTTATGCCGGTGTCATGCCGACGCACCATACATCAGGCACTGAAGTTTCACCGGATCCGACGGCATGTGCGTAGCGTTGTGGAGTAGGGCAGCGACCCTCACCCGGCACACACTCCCCATGTCGTGCCGCGGACCTCCCCCAGATCCCGTGACGCGAGTCGCTGCCCTTTTCCCTCCCCTGCGGCCGGGATCGGGATGCCGGATCTCAGCCTGCGACCAAGACGAGCACGAGCGTGGCGACCAGCACCGTCGGCACGGCGACGATCGCTCCCCAGAGCATCAGGCTGCCCCAGCGGATCTCGACACCCAGCGACACCACCCTGTGATGCCAGAGAAGGGTGGCGAGCGATGCCCACGGGGTGATCAGGGGGCCGAGGTTCACGCCGATCAGCAGCGCCATGAGCGCGACCGGATCGCCGGCTGTGGGTTCGAGGATCAGGTAGGCGGGCAGGTTGTTGACCCCGTTCGCGGCGAGCGCGCCCGCCGCAGAGAGACGCAGCAGTTCTGCGGGCGCGTGTCCACTGGTCGCGAGGACCGACAGGAAGTCGAGGATGCCGTTCGCGTGCGCGGTCTCGACCACGACGAACAGGGCCGCCGCCAGGCCGATCGCCTGCCATGGCACGAGCGAGAGTCGCAGCACATGGCGACGCCGGATGCCGAACACGACGATGAGCACGAGCGCTGCGACCGTCGCGGGGATCCACACGTCATGGGTCACTGCGAGCAGCGGCATCAGGAGCAGCAGGATGGCGGACGCCGCCCAGAAGAGCATCCGGTCGGAAGGGGCACCGCCTGTCGGAGTGCGATACCCGCCGAAAAGCGTGCGCCGGTGTCGCAGCGTGAGGATCACGACGGGCACGAGCACCCCGACGAGTGTCGGCGCCCAGCTCAGTGCGAGGAACGCGAGCGGGTCGTCACCGATCGACCGTGCCGCGAGCAGGTTGGTGAGGTTCGACACGGGCAGTGCGAGAGATGCGGTGTTCGCCAGCCACACGGTGACGAGGGCGAACGGCAGCGGGGGGATGCCGACGCTCTGCGCGAGCACGACCACGACCGGCGTCACGATCACCGCCGTGGTGTCGAGCGACAGGAACACCGTGCTGATGACGGCGAGCACCACGACAGACAACCAGAGCAGGATGACGCGCCCGTGCCCCCACCGAGCCAGACGCTGAGCGACGACGTCGAACACCGCGGCATCCCGGGCCAGCTCAGCGACGATCGTGATCGCGATGACGAACCCGAGCACCGGTGCGATGCGGGCACCGAGCGCCCCGGCATCCGCTGACGGCAGGACGCCCGTGACGATGCAGACGAGTGCCACGGCGATGAGCGCCAGGACGATGATCGTCCCCGCTCCCAGCCGCCGTCGCGTCGCACTCACTCGCTGAGTGTAGATCCGGAGGGAGTGTGATCCGGTGAGCGTCCGGGACCGCCGCGCCGCATCCGCTGATGCTTGCGGCGCACTGGGCGAAGGATCTGATCGCACTCCGGAAGGCGTTCACCGGGATTTCTCACTTGCGTCTGCTCCTACGCTAGTGGGGGTTCATCTCGAGCGCTTCCCTCATGAGCCGAGCGAGGAGAACGACGTTGCGGCTACGCCCGACGGTGACGGGCAGAGGCACCCGTCGACCTGTCACACGCTCTACCTCGATCATGCGCAGGGAACCGATGAACGGGAGCCATCCGACGCCATCGCCACCCGCACCGTAGTAGCGAGTCACATCGAAAGCCGAGACCTGTCCGCGAGTGAAGGAGTAGCGGCGAAACCACGACACCACGACTACTTCGCCAGGCCCAGCCCACACGCCAAGGAAGAACGACCGAAGGAGTGCGGCCACGGCGACGCCGTATACCGGAACTCCAATCCACCAGTACTCCGAGCCCCAGCTGACCACGACGAACAGGCCACTAGCCGCCGCACCCAAGAGCAAACAGCCCAGTCGGGCACCGCGGCCAGAACCTCTCACCTTCCCCACGAGCGTCCCATCGCCCTATAGGGCTTGCCCCAGTTGACAGTCCACACTGCAGCCACTGGCTTGGCTGCGTAGCTCGCCGACCCGACCATAACGTTTGCCACCCCGTTTCCGAGCCATCGGTTGTTCGACCGCACCTGCTGAGTCACTGCGCGGATCGTTGCGCGATTCGGCCGTGCAGCCGACACTCCCACGTGCAGCGTTCGATTTGCAATGGCGCCTGCTGAGGCCGCGTTCAGGGCCCGAATGGCCGCACCCCCTCCGACAGAGCTTGCCACCATTGTCACGGCCGATACGGCGGCTTCGCCGAGGCGGCCTTGCACAACATAGGCAGCTGTCTCAATCGCACCACACGCCATGCCAACAGCGCCCGGGATGAATCCGCATGCGAACATCAACGCGTTGCCCGCTGGACTATCCGTAATCCACTTTGCCGCGTCATCCCACCAAGCTCTGCCGCTGAGGTCATGCATATTGATGGGGTCGGTGGGCCACGCGTAGTCGTTCGCTCCGCCACCCTCGACAGGGTCGACCTGCAGGAACCGGCCCAGCGCGGGCACATACAGCCGGACACCCATCTCGACCACCAATGTCGACCCCACCGACTCCGCAGGCTTCAACGACCCCTGATGCCACAGCGTGTTGCCAGCCACCTGACCAGTGTCATTCGACGCCGCCGTGCCGAACGCGAACGTCACCGGATCCACCGGCCGCCCGAACGGATCCCACAGCAGCAACGCCCCGTTCGTCCCGCCCGAACGTGTCATCAGCCCGTGCCCGGCGAGATTCGGGAACGACCACGTCACCATGCCCGCCTGATTCGTCCATGACACCCCACCCGGCAATCCGAGACTGCGGGTCAGGGCAGTGCCGACCTTCTGACCCCATGCCGCATCCCCCGCCGCCGCGAACAGATACCGCGTCACCACCGCAGGAGCAGACCCCGCCGGATCCATCGTCCGCGACACGATGCGCCCCGTCGCATCCCACGCGATCGCCACGGTCGAACCATCCGCGTAGGTCGTCCCGACATGACGGTTCGCCGCGTCATAGGTGAACTGCATGTCACCCAGACGCGTCGTGTTGCCCCGCGCGTCATAGACGATCTCCGCAGCCGGAACACCATCCGCCACACTCGACGCACCAGGGATCGCCACCGTCACCGCCGTCGAGCGCAACCGATCTAAGCAGTCCGGCCTTCAGTCCTCGTCCCAGGGGAGCTTGACCACCGGCAGGATGTATACCCGCCCCATTACGGCGGTCGGGTGCTTCGCCATGAAGCTCGCCGCCTCGTCGATCGACTCGGCGGTGACGATGTCGTAGCCGGCGAACCATTCCTTGAACTCGGGGAAGGGGCCGTCTGTGACGAGCACCTTGCCGTCTCGCACGGCCACCGACTTGGCTTGGTCCGCCCCGGCGACGGGTGCGCCCTCGCCCAGGCTGCCGGCCGCCCTGCCCTCATCCGCCCAGTCTTCGAGAAGGCGCTGATCCTCTCCCTGCGGCATCGTGCCGCCGGTCGGGTCGGTCATGTGGATCACGAGGTACTTGTTGCTCATCTGCTCTCTCCATTCGTCGTGCGCCCGGGCTCCCCGGGTGCGAAGGACGCCGCGAGCTCGTCGCGGCGTCGGGTCAGGTGGATGATCTCCGCGGTGTTGTCGGCGAGGGCGATCGCGCGCTCGTAGGCAGCCCGAGCATCGTCCGACCGATCCGCAGCGCGCAGCAGCTCTGCGCGCGTCACGTGGAAGGCATGGAACTTATCCAGCGCATCGCGCAGCGTCTCCACGATCAGCAGTGCTCGTTCGGGCGAGTCCCGCTCTGCGACGGCGACCGCCCTGCTGAGGGTCACGACCGGGCTGGAATCGATCCGCTCGAGCTGCTCGTAGAGTCCGACGATGCGCGCCCAATCGGTGTGCTCGGCATCCGTCGCCCGCACATGCACCGCGTTGATCTCGGCCAGCAGTCGGTGACGACCGGGGGCCGCGGTGGGTGGCTCGTCGAGCAGTGCGAGGCCTCGACCGATGAGCTCGTGGTCCCACGAGCCACGGTCCTGTTCATTTAGGCGCACCAGCTCGCCGCCGTCGGTGACGCGTGCCGCGGCGCGCGCCTCGCTGAGCAGCATCAACGCCAGCAGACCCGTGACCTCCTCGTCGGCGGGCAGCAGCTCGCGGAGCAGTCCGGCGAGCCGGATCGCCTCGCCCGTCAGCTCGCGACGCAGTGCGGGCACTCCGGCCCCGGACGCGAAATACCCTTCGTTGAAGATCAGATAGAGCACTGCGAGCACTCCGTCGATCCGGATGCGGAGATCGTCGGCAGCCGGCATCCGATAGGGGATCCGGTCGGTCTTGATCTTCGCCTTGGCTCGGGTGATGCGCTGCCGCACCGCAGATTCCTGGATGAGGAAGGCCCGGGCGATCTCCTCGACGGTGAGCCCGCCCATGATCCGCAGGGTCAGGGCGACGCGTGCTTCGAGTGACAGCGCCGGATGGCAGCAGGTGAAGAGCAGACGGAGGCGATCGTCGTCGATGACGCCCGTCGGCTCCGGCGGTTCGGGATCGTGCAGCATGAGAGCCTCCCGCTGCTTGGCATCGCGGAACGACTCACGACGCAGTCGATCGATGGCCTTTCGGTAGGCCGTGGTGGTGATCCAGCCGGCGGGATTGGGCGGCACGCCCTCGTTCGGCCACCGCTCAGCGGCCGACGCGAACGCCTCAGCAGCCATCTCCTCGGCGAGGTCGAGATCACCGCATCGTCGGGTGAGACCTCCCACGATGCGCGCCCACTCGTCGCGATAGACCTGCGCGACGTGCTCTGCGACGTCGGTGTTCACCGAGAACCCTCGATCCGACCTCGTCGCCGCGTCACCTGTGGTCTCTCCGTCCGCTCGATCGAGCAGGTTCCGCTCCGATCCTGCCGTCAGGACGATCATCCCGGTTCCCCGCTTCCGCCGGAAGAGATGCGCGCCCAGAGGCGGCGAGCGCGCACACGGAGGGAAGGGCGCCGGATCAGACCAGGATGCTCGAGCGCCTCCCGACGTCGCACGATCTGCTCCTCGGCGTGCTCAGCCTCGAGCCGGTAGACGAGGTTCGCCACCATCGGGTCGTTGTACACAGTCACCACCGCACCTCTCGCGTCTGAGGCCACCCGATCGGGGACCTCCTACCCGAACCACGAACGACGAACGACGGATGCGACAACGAGATGCGAGAAAGTCGGATCGACCCCGAGATGTGAGCAAGTCGCATGCATCCCGCACGGCCCCGTAGGCAAAGCGTGAGGATCGCCATATGCCGGTCCGCACGGGAGTTGTATCGAGTCTCGTGCTCGACATCATCTACATCGCGCTGACTCTCGCGCTGTTCGCCCTCGTCTCTCTTGTCGCGAAGGGGGTGGAACGACTGTGAGCGTCTTCGAGATCATCGCCGCCGCCCTCGCCGTGGCCGCCGTCGTCTACCTCGTGGTGGCTCTCGTCGCCCCGGAGAAGTTCTGATGGGCGCGGGTGCCGACATCTGGTTCGGCGTCCTGCAGGCCGCCGTCCTCATCATCGCCCTCGTGCTGCTGTACCGCCCGGTGGGCGACTACATGGCCCACGTCTTCAGCACCCCGCGCGACCTGAAGGCCGAGCGCGGCCTGTACCGACTGATCGGCGTCGACCCGGCATCCGAGCAGACCTGGCGGGCCTATGCCCGCAGCGTGCTCGCTTTCTCGGTGGTCGGTCTGCTGCTCGTCTACGGGCTGCAGCGTCTGCAGGGCTTCCTGCCCGAGTCGCTCGGACTCCCGGCCGTGCCCGAAGGGCTCGCGTTCAACACCGCGGCGTCATTCGTCGCGAACACCAACTGGCAGTCGTACTCGCCCGAGCAGACCATGGGCTACACCGTGCAGCTCGCGGGCCTCACGGTGCAGAACTTCGTCTCGGCAGCCGTGGGCCTCGCCGTCGCGATCGCTCTGATCCGCGGCTTCGCTCGCCGTGGCTCGACGACGATCGGCAACTTCTGGGTCGACCTGATCCGCGGACTCGGACGCATCCTGCTTCCGATCGCCCTGCTCGGCGCGATCGCCCTGATCGCGGGCGGCGTGGTGCAGAACTTCGCCGGCTTCACGGATGTGACCACGGTCTCGGGCGGCACGCAGACCATCCCGGGCGGGCCGGTCGCCTCGCAGGAGGCCATCAAGCTGCTCGGCACGAACGGCGGCGGCTTCTTCAACGCCAACTCGGCGCATCCGTTCGAGAACCCGACCGGCTGGACCAGCCTGCTGCAGATCCTGCTGATCCTCGTGATCCCGTTCTCACTCCCCCGCACGTTCGGTCGCATGATCGGCGACAACCGCCAGGGCTATGCGATCGCCGCCGTGATGGGAACGATCTTCCTGATCTCGACTTTCGCGCTCTCGGCTCTCGAACTCGCCGGCCGCGGCAGCGCTCCGGAACTCGCGGGTGCGGCGATGGAGGGCAAGGAGGTGCGCTTCGGCATCCTCGGCTCGACCCTGTTCGGCAGCGCCAGCACCCTGACGTCGACCGGCGCCGTCAACTCGATGCACGACTCGTACACGGCACTCGGCGGCATGATGCCGATGCTCAACATGATGCTCGGCGAGGTCGCCCCCGGCGGCGTCGGCTCCGGCCTCTACGGCATGCTCGTGCTCGCGATCATCGCGGTGTTCGTCGGCGGACTGCTGGTGGGCCGCACCCCCGAATACCTCGGCAAGCGCATCGGCCCGAAGGAGATCAAGCTCGCGAGCCTCTACATCCTCGTGACGCCCACCCTCGTTCTTGTCGGCACGGCCCTGAGCTTCGCGATCCCCGGCATCCGCGCCGACGTCGAGGCGACCAGCATCCTCAACCCCGGCGTGCACGGCATGAGCGAGGTGCTCTACGCCTTCACCTCGGCGTCGAACAACAACGGCTCGGCCTTCGCCGGCCTCACCGCGAACACCCCGTGGTTCAACACCGCACTGGGCATCGCGATGCTGCTCGGCCGGTTCCTTCCGATCGTGCTCGTGCTGGCCCTGGCCGGATCCTTCGCCGCACAGCAGCGCGTGCCGGAGAACACCGGAACGCTGCCCACGCACCGGCCGCAGTTCGTCGGGCTCCTCGCCGCCGTCGCGGTCATCATCACAGCACTCACCTACTTCCCCGTGCTCGCACTGGGACCCCTCGCTGAAGGACTCGTCTGACATGACCCTCACCACCACGCCCTCGGAACAGCAGGATGCTGCGGCATCCGCCCCCGCCCCGACCGCACCGCCCCGCTCATTCGGCTGGGCACAGCTGACGCAGGCCCTGCCCGGCGCCCTGCGCAAGCTCAACCCCGCGTCGCTCGTGCGCAACCCCGTGATGCTCCTCGTCTGGGTCGGTGCCGCATTCACGACCGTGCTCGCGATCGCCGAGCCGCTCCTCGGCGGCCCGGCCGACTCCGGCGGAACACCCGTGCCCGCACCCTTCACCTGGGGCATCGCGATCTGGCTGTGGCTGACCGTGCTGTTCGCCAACGTCGCCGAGTCCGTGGCCGAGGGCCGCGGCAAGGCCCAGGCCGCGAGTCTGCGCAAGACCCGCACCAGCACGATGGCCCGCAAGGTCGTCCGCTATGACTCGGCGACGGATGCCACGGCCGAGCGCACCGAGGCGGTCGACGTCTCATCGGCCGAGCTGCAGCGCGACGACATCGTGATCGTCACGGCCGGCGAGTTGGTCCCCGGCGATGGCGACATCGTGGCGGGCATCGCGACCGTCGACGAATCGGCCATCACCGGCGAGAGCGCCCCGGTCATCCGCGAGTCCGGCGGTGACCGCAGCGCTGTCACCGGAGGCACCCGCGTGCTGTCGGATCGCATCGTCGTGCGCATCACCTCGAAGCCCGGCGAGACGTTCGTCGACCGCATGATCGCGCTCGTCGAGGGCGCCAGCCGTCAGCGCACACCCAACGAGATCGCGCTCAACATCCTGCTCGCGAGCCTGTCGATCGTGTTCGTCGTGGTCGTGCTCGCGCTCAACCCGATCGCCTCGTATGCGGCCTCGCCCGTCAGCATCCCGGTGCTGATCGCCCTGCTCGTGTGCCTGATCCCGACCACGATCGGCGCCCTGCTCTCGGCCATCGGCATCGCCGGCATGGACCGTCTCGTGCAGCGCAACGTGCTCGCGATGTCGGGCCGCGCCGTCGAGGCCGCAGGCGACGTCACGACGCTGCTGCTCGACAAGACCGGCACCATCACCTACGGCAACCGCCGCGCCCACGAGGTGCTTCGCCTCGGCGGCGTCGACCCCGACGAGCTGCTGCGTGTCGCTGCCCTCTCATCCCTCGCCGACCCCACGCCCGAGGGCGCCTCGATCGTCGAGCTGGCGCTGAGCCGCGGCATCCGGGTCGACGAGCCGGCGGATGCCGTGGTCGTGCCGTTCACCGCGCAGACCCGCATGTCGGGACTGGACCTCGCCGACGGGACGCAGATCCGCAAGGGCGCAGGCTCGGCGATCGACGCCTGGCTCGGGCTCGACACGGATGCCGAACTCGCCGGCCTCGTCGACGGCGTGGCCACGAGCGGCGGCACCCCGCTGGTGGTCGCCGTGAAGCGTCCGGCGGGATCCGGCGAGGTGCTCGGCGTCGTGCACCTCAAGGACATCGTGAAAGACGGCCTGCGCGAGCGGTTCGAGGAACTGCGCAGCATGGGCATCCGCACGGTCATGATCACGGGCGACAACCCGCTGACCGCCGCCGCGATCGCGAAGGAGGCGGGCGTCGACGACTTCCTCGCCGAGGCGACACCCGAGCAGAAGCTCGAGCTGATCAAGCGTGAGCAGGAGGGCGGGCGACTCGTCGCCATGACGGGCGACGGCACGAACGACGCCCCCGCTCTCGCCCAGGCCGACGTCGGCGTCGCGATGAACACGGGCACGTCGGCCGCGAAGGAGGCCGGCAACATGGTCGACCTCGACTCGGACCCGACCAAGCTCATCGACATCGTGCGCATCGGCAAGCAGCTGCTCATCACTCGCGGCGCGCTCACGACCTTCTCGCTCGCGAACGACATCGCCAAGTACTTCGCCATCATCCCGGCGATGTTCATGGGGGTGTTCCCGGGCCTCGCGGCGCTCAACATCATGCAGCTGCACTCGCCGGCGTCCGCGGTCACCAGCGCGATCATCTTCAACGCGATCGTGATCGTCTTCCTCATCCCGCTCGCGCTGCGCGGGGTGAAGTACCGCCCGGCGAGCGCCTCGCAGATCCTGCAGCGCAACCTGCTCGTCTACGGCCTCGGCGGAGTGATCGCACCGTTCATCGGTATCAAGCTGATCGACCTCGTCATCACCCTCATCCCCGGCTTCTGACCGGCGTCCGTCTTCGTCCTTCTCTCATCGAAAGGCACTCCATGTCCTCCTCCCGCACCGTCGCCCGCACCACCGGCGTCGCCATCCGCGCGATGCTCGTGCTCACCCTCGTGCTCGGCGTCGGCTACACGCTCGTCGTCACCGGCATCGGTCAGCTGCTCCTGCCGTTCCAGGCGAACGGCTCGCCGCTGGGCGATGACAAGGGCAGCTCGCTGATCGGTCAGTCGTTCACGGATGCCGACGGCGAGGCGCTGCCCGAGTACTTCCAGTCGCGTCCGTCGGCCGCCGGTGACGGCTACGACGGAGCCGCGTCCAGCGGCAGCAACCTGGGTCCGGAGAACCCCGACCTCGTCGCGTCGATCGGCGAGCGCCAGGCAGCCATCGCCGAGCGCGAGGGCGTGAGCCCGGCTGCTGTGCCGGCCGACGCCGTGACGGCATCCGGATCCGGCCTCGACCCGCACATCAGCGTCGCGTACGCGCTGCTGCAGGTGCCGCGGGTGGCGGCCGAGCGCGACCTGCCCGCGCAGCAGGTGCGCGACCTCGTGGAGTCTAGGATTCAAGGGCGGGATCTGGGATTCCTCGGCGAAGAACGCATCAACGTCGCCGAACTCAATCTCGCGCTCGATGAGCAGGAGGGCTGATGACGGCAGAGCGGATGCCGCGGCGCGGCCGACTCCGCGTGCTGCTCGGCGCAGCCCCCGGTGTCGGCAAGACCTTCGAGATGCTCGTCGAAGGGCGCCGGCTGCTCGACGAGGGCCGCGACGTCGTGATCGCGATCGTCGAGACGCATGAGCGCGCGGCGACCGCCGCGCAGACCATCGGCATTCCCGAGGTCCCCCGTCGCACCGATCTGCACCGGGGCGTGCCGCTCAGCGAGATGGACCTGGATGCGGTGCTCGCACGCCGACCCGAGATCGCGCTGGTCGACGAACTCGCGCATACCAACACCCCCGGCTCGCAGAACCCGAAGCGCTGGCAGGACGTCGGTGCGCTGCTCGACGCGGGCATCGACGTCGTCACGACCGTGAACGTGCAGCACATCGAGTCGCTGAACGCGGTGGTCGAGAAGATCACCGGCATCGCGCAGCAGGAGACGATCCCGGATGCCGTCGTGCGCGCCGCCGACGAGATCGAGGTCGTCGACCTGGCACCGCAGTCGCTGCGCGACCGTCTCTCCGCCGGACTCGTCTATCCGGCGGAGCGGATCGACGCGGCCCTGTCCAACTACTTCCGGCTGGGCAACCTCACGGCTCTGCGTGAACTCGCACTGCTGTGGCTCGCCGATGAGGTCGACAGCGCGCTGCGCAGCTACCGGGCCGACCACGGCATCGAGGGCACCTGGCAGGCGCGCGAGCGCGTGGTCGTCGCCCTCACCGGCGGACCCGAGGGCGAGACGCTGCTGCGCCGAGGGGCCCGCATCGCCGCACGCTCGGCTGGCGGCGAACTGCTCGCCGTGCACGTCGCCGCGCAGGACGGGCTGCGCGATGAGACCCCCGGCGCCCTCGCCGCGCAGCGGTCGCTCGTCGAATCCCTCGGCGGCAGCTTCCACCAGATCATCGGCGACGACATCCCCGGCACGCTCGTCGAGTTCGCCCACGGGGCGGATGCCACTCAGCTCGTGATCGGTGTCAGCCGGCGTGGGCGTCTCGCGGCGGCGCTGACGGGACCGGGCATCGGCTCGGAGGTCATCCGCCGCTCCGGCGACATCGACGTGCACATCGTCACTCACGCCGCCGCGGGCGGCCGCGTCGCACTCCCCCGCATCACCGGCGGCGCCCTCGGCTGGCGGCGTCAAGCGCTCGGGTTCGCACTGGCGCTCGTCGTCGGCCCGCTGCTCTCGTGGGCGATGTTCGCGTTCCGCAGCCCCGAGTCGATCACGGTCGAAGTGCTGGCCTTCCAGCTGCTCGTCGTGATCGTGGCCCTGGTGGGAGGCGTGCGGCCTGCCGTCTTCGCGGCGGTGCTGTCGGGCATCACCCTCGACTTCCTGTTCGTCGCCCCGCTCTTCACCATCACGATCGCGCACCCGCTGCACGTGCTCGCCCTCGCGCTGTATGTGACCATCGCCATCCTCGTCAGCATCATCGTCGACCAGGCCGCCCGACGAGCCCGCACCGCCCAGCGCGCCGCCGCGGAAGCAGAGCTGCTCGCGGCCGTGGCCGGCAACGTGCTGCGCGGCGACAACGCGGTGCTCGCCCTCGTCAGCCGCACGCGCGAGGCGTTCGGACTCACCGGCGTCCGCCTGCTCACCGCCGACGGCGAGGTGCTCGCCAGCGACGGCGAACCCGTGCCCGACGGACGCGCCACGACCATCCCGGTCGGTGCCGGAGGATCGGCACCCGCCGTGCTCGAGCTGCACGGCGAACCCCTCGACACCCCCGCCCGACGCCTGCTCGACGCGATCGTCGCGCAGCTGGCGGCGGCCATCGAGCACACCGACCTGCGTGCCACGGCGCGCGAGGTCGCTGCCCTCGCCGAGACCGACCAGGTGCGCAGCGCCCTGCTCTCGGCGGTCAGCCACGACCTGCGCCGCCCTCTGGCCTCAGCCGTCGCCGCGATCGGCGGACTCCGCGGGGCGCACGCGCTGTCGGCATCCGATCGGGAAGAGCTGCTCGCGACCGCCGACGAGAGCCTCGCGACCCTGTCGTCGCTCGTGACCGACCTGCTCGACGTCAGCCGGGTGCAGGCCGGAGTGCTCGCCGTCTCGACCATGCGGCTCGATGTCGCGGGCCCCGTGCTCGCTGCCGTCGACGAGCTCGGCCTCGGGCCGTCGGATGTCGAGCTCGCGCTCGATGCCCGGCTGCCCGCCGTGTCGGCCGACCCGGTGCTGCTGCAGCGAGTGCTCGTCAACGTCATCGCGAACGCCCACCGTCACGCGCCCGCCGACAGCCGGGTGATCGTCTCGACGAGCACGATCGGCGACCACGCCGAGATCCGCATCATCGACCGCGGTGCCGGCGTTCCCGCCGAGAAGCGCGACGAGATCTTCCAGCCGTTCCAGCGCCTCGGCGACACCGACAACACCACCGGCCTCGGCCTCGGCCTCGCCCTCTCGCGCGGATTCGCCGAGGGCATGGGCGGTACCCTGACACCCGAGGACACCCCCGGCGGTGGACTCACCATGGTCATCTCGCTGCCCCTCGCAGCAGAGCCCGACATCATGCAGGAGGAGACGGAGTGAAGCTCCTCATCGCCGACGACGACCCGCAGATGGTGCGCGCACTGCGCATCACCCTCGCCGCCCACGGGTACGAGGTGGTGGTCGCGCCCGACGGCGCGGCCGCCGTGGCCGTCGCCGCACAGACTCACCCCGACCTCATCATGCTCGACCTCGGCATGCCGCGGCTCGACGGCATCGAGGTGATCCAGGCGCTGCGCGGCTGGACGACCGTGCCGATCATCGTCGTGTCGGGTCGCACCGGGTCCGCCGACAAGGTCGAGGCCCTGGATGCCGGAGCCGACGACTTCGTCACCAAGCCCTTCCAGGTCGACGAGCTGCTCGCGCGGCTGCGGGCGCTGTCTCGTCGGGCGGTGCCCGCGGGCGGGGAATCCACCGTCGGATTCGGCGATGTGGTGGTCGACCTCGCGACGAAGACGGTCACCCGGGCGGGTGCGCGCGTGCACCTGACACCGACCGAATGGCGCATGCTCGAGCACCTCGCCCGGCATCCCGGAGCCCTGGTCACCCGGCAGGACCTGCTCAAGGAGATCTGGGGCAGCGAACAGGTGTCCGACTCGGGCTACCTGCGGCTGTACATGTCGCAGTTGCGCAAGAAGCTCGAGGCCGAGCCGAGCGCACCGGTGCACCTGCTCACGGAGTCGGGCATGGGCTACCGTCTCGTGCTCTGAGCCAGGTCTGCCGTTCTCGTCATTCTCGGTTCACAACTCAGCATGAGCTGCTGTCAACCGACGGAATCGGCGGGTTCACCTCGTCGCACGCACGATCTGTGCTGAGTTGTGAACGCCGACCGAGCGCTGAATCAGAGCGCGATGTCGGCGCGAGGGCGGCGCAGCACTCCCCAGACACCCGCGGCGACGAGGGCGACCGCGACGATGATCGCGGCGATCGCGGTCACGGTGCTCTCGGGTTCGCCGGTCAGACGACCGACGGCGAGCCATCCGAGACCCCATGCGGTCGCGAGGGCAGGGGCGATGCGCTTGGTGACGAGGGCGCTGGCAACCCCGATCACGAGCACGACGGCGAGCACGGCGACCGCCCAGATCTCGGCCTGATCAGCCCAGCTCTCGGGCGCGATCTGCGTGAGCCAGGCAGTGGTGTTCGCGACGGTCGCGATGGTGACCCAGCCGAAGTGCAGGCCGTTCGCGCCGTCGACGACGATGCGCTCGGGCCAGGTGCGGGCACGGCTGCGGCCGAGGATCACGATGACGCGAGCGAGGGTCGCGAGCAGCAGGGCGATCACGATGACCGTCAGCGGCAGCGACAGGAACTGCGCCGTCACGAGCCAGAGCCCGTTGAGGATCATCGACGCGGCGATCCATCCGCCGACAGCTCGCTGGCGCTCATCCGCCCGCTGCGCCGGGAGCGCCTGCCACACCGTGTAGGCGATGAGGCCGATGTAGATCAGCGACCAGATCGAGAAGGCGGGGCCGGCCGGCGCGAGGTATGAGCCCTGCGCCGAGAGCGCTCCATCCTGCAGCTCGCTGACCGAGGTGCCACCGAAGGCACCGGATCCGACGGCCGCTGCGATGAGCATGAAGGTGGCCGAGGCGATGATGATCGTCTGGCGGGCGATGTCCTGCGTCCGGGAGTCCATGCTCGCAACATACGCGCGCGAGGGCGCAAACGCACCAGCCTTGACACCGGGATGCATAAACGCTAGCCAAGCTAGCTAAATCTGCTCTCCCGTTGCGGTCAGGCGGCGACGGCGGCGCCGATCAGCACTTCGGCGGCGTTGCGCGCCTGCACGGCGACCTGCGGGTCGGCGGCGATCGCCGCGGTGCTCTGCGCACCCTCGGCGAGGATCGACAGCTGCGCGGCGAGGGATGCCGGCGCTCCGGCCGCCACGACGAGGTCGGCCATGTACGCCTGGAACGACGCCTTGTGATCGCGCACGATCTCGGCCACCTCGGGGTTCGTGCCACCGAGCTCGCCGAACGCGTTGATGAACGCGCAGCCACGGAAGTCGTCAGTGCAGAACCAGTCCTCGAGGTACCCGTAGACGGCGAGCAGGCGTTCGCGGGGGTCTGCCCCGGCATCCGCCACGGCTCCCGTGAGTCCCGACTCCCACTCTCGGTGCTTGCGCGCGAGGACGGCCGTGACGATGTCGGTCTTGGATGGGAACAGGGCATAGAGGCGACGCAGCGACACGCCGGCCGCAGCCCGCAGCTCATCCATGCCGACGGCCGCGTATCCCTTGCGGTAGTAGAGCTCGTCGGCCGCCGCGAGGATCTGTTCACGCACTGTGTCGTCGGTCATCACCCCAGTGTACTTGACATGAGAACGATCGTTCTCTACAGTGAAGACATCAGCGAGAACGACCGTTCTCACCGGACCGAAAAGGATCAGGACCATGGGCTACATCACCGTCGGAAACGAGAACAGCACCCCGATCGAGCTCTACTACGAAGACCAGGGATCGGGTGAGCCCGTCGTCCTGATCCACGGGTACCCGCTGAACGGCCACAGCTGGGAGCGCCAGACCCGTGAGCTGCTCGCTCAGGGCTACCGCGTCATCACCTACGACCGCCGCGGTTTCGGCCAGTCCTCGAAGGTCGGCACCGGATACGACTACGACACCTTCGCCGCCGACCTCAACACGGTGCTCGAGACCCTCGACCTGCGCGACGTCGTGCTCGTCGGCTTCTCGATGGGCACCGGCGAGCTCGCCCGCTACGTCGCCACGTATGGCCACGACCGCGTCGCCAAGCTCGCCTTCCTCGCCTCGCTCGAGCCGTTCCTCGTGCAGCGCGATGACAACCCCGAGGGCGTGCCGCAGGAGGTCTTCGACGGCATCGAGGCTGCAGCCAAGGGCGACCGCTACGCGTGGTTCACCGACTTCTACAACAACTTCTACAACCTCGACGAGAACCTCGGCAGCCGCATCAGCCAGCAGGTCGTCGACGCCAACTGGAACCTCTCGGTCACCAGCGCCCCGGTCGCGGCCTACGCGGTCGTCCCGAGCTGGATCGAGGACTTCCGCGGCGACGTCGACGCCGTGCGCGACGCCGGCAAGCCCACCCTGATCCTGCACGGCACGAAGGACAACATCCTGCCGATCGACGCCACCGCCCGCCGGTTCCACCAGGCAGTGCCCGCGGCGACCTACGTCGAGGTCGAGGGCGCCCCGCACGGCCTGCTCTGGACCCACGCCGACGAGGTCAACGCCGCGCTGAAGGACTTCCTCAGCAAGTAGTCCGCGAACGGCCCGAGAGCCCGGCATCCGCCTCAGGATGTCGGGCTCTCGGACGTGTTGACGTCAGCGCTTGACCGCCACCGTGAGCGTCTTGCTCTGGGTGCTCCCGGCCGCGTTCACGAACTCGACGCGGTAGGTGTGCTTCCCCACCGCGCGATCAGCGACCGGCACCGTCACCCGTTGCGCGGCGGGGCTGTTCGCGACCATGTCGCCCTCGGAGATCAGCATGCCGTCCTCATACAGGCGATACGAGGTCGCATTGGTGCCCCACCACATGTCGGCGGTGAGAGTGTATGAGCCGTCGCCGTCCCAGTTGTCGGCCGAGAGCACGGGCGTGCCGGGCGCGGCATCCTTCACCGTCACCGTCACGGGCTTCACCGCCGTCACGCCGCGCGAATTGACCAGTTCGCCACTGTAGACGTACGAGCCATTCGCCTTGCCGGTCACGGCGATCTGCGCGCTCTGCGCGGAGGTTCCCCCGAAGGTGAGCGGCACGGTCTTGACCAGCACACCGTTCTCGAACACCCGCAGCTTCGTGGCGTTCTGCCCCCACCACAGGTTCATGGTGAGCGTGAAGTCGCCGTCGAGCAGCCCCGTATCGTGACCGTTGTCGTGCGACAGCACTCCGCGAGCGGGCGCGGTGGTCGCCGCATCCTGAAGCAGGAGCGCGTCGACTGCGGCAGCCAGTGCGTCCAGCGCCCCCGTGACCGCTGACGCACTCGGACTCGCGGCAGCCAGCACGATGTCGGCGCGAGCGACCGCTCCGGGCAACGCGACGGTCGACGACTCGACATAGGCATCGAGGTCGAGAGCCGCGGCCGCATCGCGCCGCTCTCGCAGCTGCGAGGTGTCGGCACCGGGCACCGGTGCGCGCACGAGTTCGAGATCGTCGATCGTCCCCCACGCCCCCGCCGGAAGCGCCGCGGAGACTCGCACGACAGCCGTGCCGTCAGGGCCCACCTGCAGCGCTTCGGTCATCGGCGTCGACCACACGCGCCAGCCGTCGAAGCCGAACGCCGCAGCGGCGCCGGTGACGGACGCAGACGACAGCGACAGCGACGCACCCCCGTCGGCACCCTCCCCGTCGCCCTGCAGCGATGCCCGTGCGACATACGACCCCGCGGGCAGTCCGGAGACCGTCTGCGAGAGGCCGAACGAGTATCCGGCACCCGCATAGAAGTGCGCCGAGTGCGTGCCGCTCCGAGGGTCGTCCCACGCGCGCAGCGTGAGTCCCGATCCGGTGACGCTCCACATGCTCGTGTCCGCGTCCTCGAATCCGGGGTTGCGCAGGTAGTTGCGCGCCGAGACGGTGACGGTGGCCGACGCCGCTAAGCCGGCATCCGTCGCGCCCGAGATCACGTACTCGCCGGCGCCCTCGATGAATCCGGCCGCCGACGACCAGGTGACGGGCTGCTGCTCCGACGACCCGTCGTTGTAGAGCACCGTGACCTCGTCGGGCAGCTCGACGACATCGCCCTCGGTCACCTGCAGCGCGACCGCCTGCACCGACTCGACGGCCCGCGGGGCCTGGGCGCCGGTGCGCACGTACGAGAAGACGTTCAGCGCATCGGATGCCGTGCCGTCGAAGCCGAACAGCGCCTGGTTGTCCCACGCGGATCCGCCGAACCAGTGCCCCGCGTCCTCGGGCTCGTACTCGCCGGCGAAGCTCGACGCCCAGCCCGATCCGTCGCGCTCCCACAGCGTTCTGTTCTGCTCGAGCTGTGCGGGCGGACCCACCGGCAGCCATGCGGGCTCCCAGTAGTAGACGCCGAGCCCCGCCTCACCCACGTCGGCGACGGCCTGCACGACCGCGCGCACGGCATCGGCCTGACCCTGCACGCTCACCGGGTACTGCGTCGCCTCGGACGCCAGGTCGACGACGTTGCCGTGACCGTCTCCGTCGTCGAGCGTGAACGCCCACGAGGTCTCGGCGACCATGACCTTCTTGCCGTAGGTCTCGGCGACGTGCGAGAGCACGGCCGTGAGGTTCTCGGGAGTCCCGTGCCAGAACGGGTAGTACGACGACGCGAACACGTCGTAGTCGACGTCGCGGCGATCGAGCTGCGCGGCGACGTCGGCGTAGAACCCGGCGCGCTCGGGGTTGGTGAAGTGCAGGGCGACGAGCGTGTCCGGCGCCTCGGCCCGCACGGCGGCGGAACCGGCCGAGAACACCTTCGCCATGTCATCCCAGCCGCGCACTCCGGCGACTCCGCCGTTCGTCTCATTGCCGACCTGCACCATGCGGAGGTCGACACCCGCATCGACCAGGCGACGCACCGCATCGCGCGTGAAGGCACCCACCTCGGTCGCCACCTGGTCGGCGGTCATCCCCTCCCACGCCTTGGGCGCCTGCTGCTTCGCGGGGTCGGCCCAGAAGTCGGAGTAGTGGAAGTCGACGAGCACGCCGAGGCCGGCATCCGTCGCTCGCTGCGAGATCTCGATCGCCCGATCGACGTCGACATCGCCCCCGCCGTAGCCGTTGCCGTTCGCGTCGAACGGGTCGTTCCAGACGCGCACGCGCACGTCGGTGACCCCGGCGTCCGCGAGGATCTCGAACAGGTCGCCCGGCGCGCCCTGGGCGTCGCGGAACACCACGCCCGATTCCTCGAGCGACAGCACCGACGAGACGTCGACGCCGCCGATGAAGTGGTCCGGCAGGTTCTCGACCCGGGGGACGGTGATGGTGGCATTCACCGGCCCGTCGACCGAGACAGCCGCAGGAGCGAGAGCGGATGCCGCCGGCGAGGCGGCCGACGCCGGCAGCGCGACGCCGATCAGGGCGACGGCGGTGACCGTGGCCAGGGCGGTGGAGAGAAGGGAACGCGTGCGACGGTGCATGACGGCCTTTCGAGCGGTGGAGGTGCGGATCAGCCCTTGACGGATCCCTGGGTGAGCCCGCCCACGATGTACTTCTGCAGCGAGAAGAACAGCGCGAGCACGGGCACGGCGGCGACCACGACGCCGGCGGCGAAGAGCCCCCAGCGTGAGGTCAGCTGGTTCGAGACCCACTGGTACATGCCGACGGCGAGGGTCCAGTTGTCCTCGGACGTGAGGATGATCTTCGACAGGATGAAGTCGCCGAACGCCGCGAGGAACGCGAGCAGGGCGACGACCGCGAGGATCGGCACGACCAGCGGCATGATGAGCCGCCAGAAGATCTGCGCGTGGCTGGCCCCGTCGATCTTCGCCGACTCGTCGATCTCGACGGGGATCGTGTTGAAGAACCCGTACATCAGGAAGGTGTTCGCGCCGAGCGCGCCACCGAGGTACACGCAGATCAGGGCGATCTTCGAGTTGATGCCGAGCGCCGGCACGACGTCGCCGATCGTCTGCAGCATCAGGAAGATCGCGATGAACGCGAGCGCCTGCGGGAACATCTGCAGCACGAGCAGGGTGGTGAGGCTGGCGCGTCGTCCGCTGAACCGGAACCGGGAGAACGCGTACGCGCCGCAGGCGCCCATGAGCACCGAGCCGACTGCGGTGACGCCGCCGATCAGCAGGGTGTTGCCGAACCAGACCCAGTAGCGGGATTCACCCAGAGCGATGTAGTTCGCCGGGTCGAACGCGCTGAACAGTGCACTGGATGCCGCAAGGCTGCCGTTCGGGTTGAGCGAGGCCGAGAGGACGTAGACGAGCGGGAACGCGGCGAAGAACAGCACGCCGGCGGCGAGGATGTACTTCCAGCCGACCTCGCCCCACCAGCGACGCCGACGTGCGCCCGCGCGCGCGGCCTCGGCATCCTTCGATGAACCGGTCACGATGACTCTGGTCTCACTCATCACTGGTACTCCTCGAGCTTGCGGGTCTGTCGGAAGCTCAGCGCTGAGATGAGACCGACCACGATGAAGGCGATGATCGACAGCGCACTCGCGAGGCCGTAGTCGGCCGCACCACCCGAGACGCCTGAGACGTCGTAGATGGCCGAGACGAGGATGTCGGTCGAACCCAGTGCGTAGGGCGCTCCGGCGATCGCCGGCCCGCCGTTGTTGAAGGTGTAGATGACGGTGAAGTTGTTGAACGCCACCGCGAACGAGGCGATCAGCAGCGGAGCGGTCGAGACGAGCAGCAGCGGCAGCACGATGGCGCGGAAGCGCTGCAGCTTGTTGGCCCCGTCGATCTCGGCGGCCTCGAGCGTCTCACCGGGGAGCGACTGCAGGGCTCCGGTGCAGACGAGGAACCAGTAGGGGTAGCTCAGCCAGACGTTGACGAAGATCACCGCCGCCCGGGTCAGCCATGGGTCGCCGAGCCAGTTGATCTGCGACCCGAAGAAGAACAGGTCGTTGATGACGCCGAACTCGGCGTTGAACATGCCGCGGAACAGCAGCGCGGCCATGAACGCGGGAAACGCGTAGGGCAGGATGAACAGCGCTCGCAGGAACCGGCGACCCTTGACCCGCGGGTCGTTGTAGACGATCGCGAGGCCGAGCCCCACGGCGAAGCTGAGGACGACCGAGAGGATCGCGAACGCGAAGGTCCAGACGGTCACGCTCAGCAGAGTGCCCGCGAGATTCGCGTCGGTGAAGAGCTTCAGGAAGTTGGCGAAGCCGACGTTGACCGACCAGCCCGTCGGCAGCGCCGTGCCGTCCTCGGCCACGAACGCCCCGAGTTCTGTGGCGGTGTAGACCGTGCCCGACTGCGTGTCCGTGATGGTCTGCGCCTCGGCATCCCACACCAGCGTCGGTTCGTACACCGAGCCGGTCGAGCCCTCCCGTGTGCGGATGGAGCCGTCGTTCGGGTCGTCCGACACGGGCACCCTGAGGTCCTTGATGGTCGCGCCGAGTGCCGGATCGGTCAGCACGGTCGCCCTCGGGACGACCTCCCACCCGGGCACCTCGCTGGGGGCGCCGGTCGCGCCGATCTCGGCACCGGATGCGGTGGTCAGCGGCTCGGTGGCCGAGCCGACCTGCACGTCGCCGTCGTCATCGACGATCGCGAAGCCGAGCTCTGCGCCGCGCTGCACGATCGACAGCGGGTAGTCGGACGAGCCCTCGATGCGGCGCTCGCCCTGGATCAGTGCGGCCTCGACCGCCTGCTCCTGGGTGCCGACGTGACCGGTGCCGTAGTTCGTGAAGGCGATGTAGGCCGTGTAGCCGAAGATGAAGATCTGGAAGACGAGCAGGAAGATCAGCCCGGGCAGCAGGTACTTCAGCGGCAGCGCCCTGCGGGTGAAGTACACCCAGTCGGCGATGATCACCAGCAGCACGACGACGCCGAGCACGATCCACGACTCGGCGCTCCAGGCCGAGATGGCCGTCATGATGCCGAAGGCGTTGACCAGCGCCATGAGCGCGAGCTTGATGAGGAAGCCCCAGCCGAGGCCGCGGAAGCGGCGGGCATGGGACTCGCGCGAGGGCTTCACCACGGGAGTGGGCGCCTCGGCGGGCGGTGCCTGGATCGTCATGTGTGCGTCCTGTCTGAGGATCGCAGGACGGGGAGGGGTTCGGGCCCCTCCCCGTCCGGCGGGGTCAGCCGGCGAGGGTCGTCTCGAGGTCGGCGACCATGGTGTTCCACGTCGACACCGGGTCGGCGCCGTTGATGATCTGCGCCTGCGCGGCGTTCCACAGGTCCCAGACGGAGCCCATCTCGGGGATCGACGGCATCGGGACGCCGGTCTGCGCCGAGGCCACGAATCCGGCCGTGATCGGGTCGGACGACACCTCTTCGGCGAGCGTGGTCCACGCCGGGATGCGCGGGTCGGCCTCGTACAGCGCGCGCTGCGCGTCTTCGGTGCCGAGGTAGTTCACGAGGAACTCCTGCGCGAGCAGCGCGTTCTTGCTCTTGCTGGAGAGGTAGAAGCCCTGCACGCCGACGAACGGCGCAGCGGTCTCGCCACCCGCAGATGGGATCGGGTTCACGGCGACGTTGACGCCCTCGAACGCGCTGATGGCCCACGGGCCCTGGATCGTGTACGGGGCCTTGCCCGACGCGAACAGCTCGTTGTTGATGTCGTAGTCGACCGTGGTCGAGATGTAGCCGGTGCCGTTCGACCCGTTGGCTCCGAGCCACGTGGCGAACGCCTCGCCGGGCGCGCCGCCCATGCCGACCTCGCTCGTGTACGAGCCGGTGTCGTCCTGCACGAAGACGGGGGCGCCGAACGAGGTCTGCAGTCCGTACATCGTGTATCCGTCGCCGGTCTCGCCACCCGTGTTGATGACGAACGGGCGCTCGGTGCCGGCGGCGACGCCCTTGGCGATCATGTCGTCCCAGCTGGCGGGAGCCTCCGCGCCGACCAGGTCGACGTTCTGCACGAGGGCGATGGTCTCGAGCGAGTACGGCATCGCATACAGCTGACCGTCGTACGTCATGGCGTCGAGCGCGACCTGCTCGAACTCCGACGCCTTGTCGCCCAGGTCGATCGTGTCGACGACACCGGCCGCGACGAGCGCGCCGAGCCAGTCGTGGGCGCCGACCGTGATGTCGGGGCCCTCTCCGGTCGGGACCTGTGCGATGAAGTCGTTGCGGAGGTCCTCGAAGTTCTTCTGCACGAGGGTGACCTTCGCGCCGGTCTCCTCCTCGAACGCCTCTGCGGCGGCGGTGATCGCGGCTTCGCGCTCGGCGTCCGTCCAGATGACGAGTTCCGCGCCGTCGCCGGATGCGGCGTCGTCGCCGCCTTCGGGTGCGCCGGCGGAGCAGCCCGCGAGGACCACGGCCGCGGCCAGAGCGAGTGCGCCGACTCCGATGTGCTTGCGCATGCGTTTTCCTATCTGTCGTGGCCGACGATGCGCTGCGCGTCATCGCGACCGGTGAGTGGGTGGTGCTGGGTGAAGCGGGTGGTGCGGGGTGAAGCGGTTCGTGCGGTTCGTGCGGTTCGTGCGGTCAGTGGGAGGTGCGGATGACGGCGACGCCGCCCGCCGCGATGGTCAGGGCGCCCGAGACCTCGGCGCCGCTGAGGAGCTCGATGCCCGAGGCATCGAGCTCGACGTCGTCGTCACGGTGGTTCACGGCGATCCGGTAGACCGCGTCGGCGCCGTGACGCGTGATGACCTCGAGGCCGTCGGCGACACCCGACGGGGTGATGTCGGCATCCGCGTAGACCTCGTGGAGAAGGGCGCGCATGCCCGCGGCATCCAGACGGGTGCCGACGTACCAGCCGGTCCCGGCGCCATGCGCGTTGCGGGTGATCGCCGGCTCGCCCTCGCCGGGTCCGCCCGAGAAGTTCGCGACGACCTCGGCGCCTTCGAGCGCGATGTCCTCCTGCCAGACGTCGGCGACGATGCCCTCGTGGTCGACCCAGTCGAGGCCGTGGCTCTCGCCCTCGCGCAGCGGCAGGAACTCCTCGACCGTGAGGCCGAGCGCCTCGCGCAACGGCGCGACGAAGCCACCGGCGTGCACGGCGTCGTTCTCGTCGACGATCGCCGAGAAGAACGACACGAGCAGGGTGCCGCCGTCGTTGACGTAGGCGGTGAGGTTGGCGGCATCCGCCGTGCTCAGCAGATACTGCGCCGGAGCGACGACCAGGCGGTAGCCCGAGAGGTCCTGGCCGGGCAGGGCGAAGTCGACCGTGATGCCGTCACGCCAGAGCTGCTCGTAGAAGCGGCGCACCTGGGCGGCGTGCGTGACGTCTTCGGACGGGCGCCACTCGAGGTCCTGCGCCCAGAACGATTCGAAGTCCCAGAGGATCGCGACGTCGGCCTTCACGACGCTGCCCTGCACCTCGTCGAGGCGGCCGAGTGCTGCACCCAGATCGACGACCTCGCGGAAGACCCGCGACTCGGTGCCGGCGTGCGGCAGCATCGCCGAGTGGAACTTCTCCGCACCGGAGCGCCCGGCGCGCCACTGGAAGAACAGGATGCCGTCGGCCCCGCGACCGAGGTGCGTGAGCGAGTTGCGCTTCATCTCTCCCCGGCGCTTCGCGATGTTGCGCGGCTGCCAGTTCACGGCCGAGGTCGAGTGCTCCATGAGGATCCACGGCTTGCCGCCGCCCACCGAGCGGCTGAGGTCGGCGGCGATCGCCAGGCCGATGTGAGCGTCTTCATCGGCGGCCCACAGGTAGTGGTCGTCCGAGACGATGTCGACCTCGCGGCCCCACGCCCAGAGGTCCGTGGTCCAGCTCTGGTTCGCCATGAAGTTGGTCGTGATGGGCTGGGCGGCGTGCGCGCGGATCGCGTCGCGCTCGGCGATGAAGCACGCGCGCAGCTGGTGATCGGTGAAGCGCGCGAAGTCCAGGCGCTGGGCGGGGTTCACGACGCTCGGGGCGATGGCCGGGGCGCCGACGTGCTCCCATGCCGAGTAGTGCTGGCCCCAGAAGGCGGTGCCCCACGCGCTGTTCAGTGCGTCGAGCGAGCCGTACTTCTCCTGGAGCCAGAGCCGGAAGGCGGCGACCGCGTTCTGCGAATAGTCCTCGCCGACGGGAACGCCGTACTCGTTGTGCACGTGCCACAGCACGACGGAAGGATGCTGTGCGTAACGCACCGCGAGAGCATCCGCGATCCGCACGATCGCCTCGCGGTAGGCCGGCGACGAGTGCGAGGCCATGCCGCGCGAGCCGAAGCCCATCGTGCGGCCCTCGCGGTCGATGACGTGCGCGTCGGGGTTGCTCGCGAAGAACCAGGCGGGCGGCGAGGCCGTCGGGGTGCCGAGGTCGACCCTGATGTCGTTCTCGTGCAGGAGGTCGAGCAGCTCGTCGAGCCAGGCGAAGTCGAACTCGCCCTCGGAGACCTCGATGAGCGCCCACGAGAAGATGCCGACACTGACCAGGTTCACCCCGGCCTCGCGCATCAGGATGACGTCTTCGCGCCACGTCTCGGGCGACCACTGCTCGGGGTTGTAGTCGCCGCCGTAGGCGATTCCGCGCAGGTCGGGCCAGGCGTGGGGCGAGGTCATCGGCACTCCATCGGGTCGGTGTGGTCGTGGTGCGGGTCCCGACGTGCTGTCGCTCATTCGACTGGGACCGGTCTCAGGTTGTCACGGGGACATGACTGGGACCGGTCTCAGTTCTACCCCAGGTTCGGCGTCGACCACAACCGCCGTTACCGAACTGAGACCGGTCCCAGGTTGGACTACCGCTGGACGGGATGCTGTGGGTAGAGTCACAGGCGATGAGTGATGTCAGCGCGAAGCGCAAGCCGACGATCCGCCAGATCGCGGCGCAGGCGGGGGTGTCCCGCAGCACGGTCTCGCGAGTGATCAACGGCGGGCACTGGGTGTCCCCCGACGCCAGGCAGGCCGTCGAAGAGGCGATCCTCGCCACCGGCTACACCGCCAACCACCATGCCCGCAGCCTCGCCACCGGCCGCGCCGGATCGCTCGCCTTCCTTCTGACCGAGCCGCAGCAGCTGCTGTTCGACGATCCGACCTTCGCGCTGCTGCTGCGCGGGGCCGCCGAAGCGCTCGCCCAGCGGGCCATGACCCTCGTGCTGCTCGTCGCCGGGACCCCCGCCGAGCGCGAGAGCGTCGCCCAGTTCCTCAGCGCGGGACACGTCGACGGCGTCATGCTGATCTCGTCGCACGAGTCCGACCCGCTGCTCGATCAGCTGATCGAGGTCGGCATCCCGACTGTGTGCTGCGGCGTGCCGCTCGGGCACGAACGCGAGCTCTCGACGATCTCCGTCGACGAGATCGCCTCCGCCCGCACCATGGCCGCGCACCTCGTGACGCAGGGACACCGCCGCATCGGCATGATCGCCGGCCCCGACGACACCCCCGGTGGTCGCTATCGCCTGGTCGGCTTCCGCGAAGAGCTCGGCGACCTCTACGACGAATCGCTGGTCGAGCGCGGCGACTACTCGTACGAGTCAGGACTCGCCGCCATGACGCGGATGCTCGAGCACGACGTCGACGCGGTGTTCGCGGCATCCGACCGGATGGCGGCCGGAGCCATCGCCGCCGCCCGCCGCGCAGGGCGCCGCGTGCCCGAGGACATCGCGATCGCCGGCTTCGACGACTCAGGCCTCGCCGCGACGCACGAGCCCCCCATCACGACCATGCGCCAGCCGTGGGATCAGATCAGCGCGAAGATGGTCTCCGTGCTGCTCGAGGTCATCGCCGGGGCATCCCCCCGCTCGGTCATCCTCGACACCGAGCTCGTGGTGCGCGCGACCGCGTAGGCGGCATTCGCTCCGCTCCCGCTGCCGCCCCCGCTCCCGCTCCCGCTCGCGCTCCCGCTCCCGCTCGCGCGCGCTGCGACTCGTGCGCACGCTGCGAAGGTGATCTCTCGCAGCGAAGGGCCGAAGGCCGCGTGAGGTCCTTCGCAGCGCGAGATCTCCTTCGGTGCGTGCGACGGCTGATGACAGGACGCGTCGACGAGGTCTCGCTCGCCCCCTTACGACCGGTCGAGCACTTCGCGGAGCGTGGCGGCGAAGGCCTCGGGCTGCCCGGCATAGCCGAACTCGCCACCCATGAAGCCGCCGTGGTGACTGGGGAAGACCGTCGCCTGCTGTCCGAGCTTCTCGGCCAGGGCGAGCGCGGTGCGGCCGGTGTAGCCCTTCAGCGACTCCTCCCCGACAGCGACGACGATCCGAGTCGGGGATGCCTTCAGCGCTTCGAGATCCGGCTCGTAGAGCGGCACCGCCCACGAGAGTTCGGACAGCAGTGGATCATCCCGCGAGCCGTCGTCCTCCGTCGGCATCCCGAATGCCGCGGGGTCGGGGGCCGGTTGGGCGAGGAACTCCTCGGTGACCTCGCCCTCCCACGACGTCATCGCGACGAACGCCGCCATTCCGGCACCCCATCCTCGCTCCTGATATGCCCGGGTATAGGCGATTCGCGCTCGATGCACCGCTTCGGCATCAGGCAGCACGCTGTCGATCGGCGGCTCGTGGGCGACCAGAGTCACCACGTCCTGAGGGTGCGCAGTGACCAGAGCGAGTGCGCTCACGGCTCCACCGCTGCTCGCGAACATGTCGACAGGGCCTGCACCGAGCGCCTCGATGATCGCGTGGACATCCTCGGCCTGGACATCGGGCTCGTTCGTGACTCCGCCGTCCTTGCGCACGCTGCGGCCCAACCCTCGTGGGTCGTAGGTCACGACGGTGCGATCGCCGAACAGCTTCACCTGCGCCTGGAAGCCGCTCGCATCCATCGGCTGGCCGATCATCATCAACGGAGGGCGGCCATCCTTCGTCGGGAGTGGCCCATGCACGTCGTAGACGAGGTCGACGTCCGGGAGCTCGAGGGTGTGCTGCGTCATCGGGTGGCCTCCTCGGCGTCGAACGATTCCACTGGGATGCTACGGCGCGGCATCCGCTGGCGCCAGCGCTTCGACACTTCTTCGTGACAGCCGACCGCACCCCGTCTCAGCCGACCGCATCCCCTGTCAGCCGACCGCATCCCGTGTCAGTCGACCGCATCCCGTGACAGCCGACCGCACCCCGTCTCAGCCGACCGCATCCCGTGAAGGAGATCTCGCTCGGCGAAGGATCGGATGCCGGATCCGCTCCTTCGTTGCGTGAGATCTCCTGCGATGCGCGAGCGCGAACGCGAACGCGAACGCGAACGAGAACGGCCCCCCGAACCGACTGGCGTCAGCCGCGCATGGCGACGCCGCGACGCCAGTAGCCCATGAAGGCGACCTGCGAGCGGTCGATGCCGAGATCCTTGACCAGGTGGCGCCGCAGCGTCGTGACGACGCCGCTCTCGCCGGCGATCCAGAAGTAGCGCTCGGCGGGAGCATCCGCCTCCGCGATCTCCTCGCCGAGACCCGAGTAGTCGGGGGTCTCCCAGAGCAGGGCCTCCGTGTCGATGTCCTTCACGTCGATCTCGTCGGCGGCATCCGCATCTCCGAGGTACTCCAGCACGGCGGGAATCAGCCGCACACCGTGGGGCTCACCCGCATCGCGAGGCAGCCAGTGCATCTCGACCCCGGCAGGCGCGTCGATGCGCAGGACGTCGGCCGGGGACGGCACCTCGATGAAGGCGCAGCCTCGAAGGTCGCTGGGGGCGTCTTCGAGGATGCGCGCGATCGCAGGAGCCGCCGTCTCGTCACCGGCGAGGACGACCGACGTCGCGGTGCCCGGCTCGTACTCGGCGCCGCCGTGTGCGGCCGCGGCGACGCCTCGACGCGGTCCGACGATGAAGAGCTCCTTGCCGACCGCCGCCGCATCGGCCCAGCGCGACGCCGGGCCCGTGAGTCCGGGCGCCAGGTGCAGCACGAAATCGACATCGAGCTCGGTGCCCGCATCTGTCACCCGCAGGTCACGCACCGAGTAGGTGCGCATGGATCCGCGGTCCTCCTCGGGGACGGCGAGGAAGGAACCCCACCAGTCGTCGGTCTCGCGATCGAGATCGGGGAGGATGCCGGATGCCGGCGGGAACACGATCTTGATCCGGGAGTCGAAGACGTCACCCGGCGTGCCGAACTCGAGAAGGTCGTCGCCGCCGAACGTGATCCGCACGAAGTTCGGCGACACCCGTTCGACTCCGCGCACCTCGGCGCGAGCGAGCACGTAGGTGGGGCGTTCGGTCGTGGTCTCAGCGGACATGATGCCTTCCGATCGGGGTGACCATCGGCTTCCCGGAGACCGGGTCGATGGTGATCTGGTTCGCGAGGTCGAAGACCTCTTCGACGAGCTGGGCGGTCACGACATCCTGCGGAGCGCCGGTGGCGTGCACCCTGCCCTCCTTCATCGCGACGAGCTCGTCGGAATACCTCGCGGCGAGGTTGAGGTCATGCAGCACCATCACGATCGTGGTGCCGCGCGAGACGCTGAGGTCGGTGAGCAGATCGAGGACCTCGACCTGGTGAGCGACGTCGAGGAACGTGGTCGGCTCGTCGAGCAGCAGGATGTCGGTCTCCTGCGCGAGCGCCATGGCGATCCACACGCGCTGACGCTGGCCGCCCGAGAGCTCGTCGACGCTGCGGTCGGCGAGTTCCGTGGTGCCGGTGGCGGCCAGAGCATCCGCGACGACCTCGTAGTCGTGAGCGCTCCAGCGAGCCAGCATCTTCTGATGCGGATGCCGACCGCGGCCGACGAGATCCGCGACGGCGATGCCCTCGGGCGCGACGGGCGACTGCGGCAGGAGGCCGAGGATGCGCGCGACCTCCTTGGTGGGGCGCGCGTGCACCGACTTGCCGTCGAGCACGACCTGACCCGCCGTCGGCGAGAGCAGACGCGCGAGCGAACGCAGCAGGGTCGACTTGCCGCATCCGTTCGCGCCGACGATCGTGGTGATCTTGCCCGGCGCGATCGCGAGGTCGAGGCCGTCGATGATCGTCCGGTCGCCGTAGGCGAGAGTGACGGACTCCGCCGTCAGAGTGTGCGCCTCGGTCATAGGGAGCCTCCCGAGCGGTTCGTGCGGATGAGCAGGTAGATGAGGTACGGAGCGCCGAGCACGCCGGTGATCACGCCGACCGGGTAGCGCTCGCCGAACGCGAACTGACCGATCAGGTCGCCTCCGAGCACGAGCACGGCTCCGATGAATGCGCTGGGGACGAGCAGGTTCGCTCCCGGCCCCGTGATGCGGGCCGCGATCGGACCCGCCATGAACGCCACGAACGCGATGGGGCCGGTCGCGGCGGTGGCGAACGCCAGCAGGGCGACGGCGCCGAGGATGAAGAGCAGACGAGTCGTGTTGACCCGCACCCCGAGACCGGATGCCGAATCGTCGCCGAGCTGCATCGCCCCGAGCGCCCTGCCCTGCAGGAGCAGCAGCGGCACGATGATGACGGCGGCGATCGCGAGCGGCATCACGCGTTCCCACGAGGCGTTGTTCAGGCTTCCGGTGAGCCACTGCATCGCGGTCTGGATGTCCCAGTTCGCCGCCCTCGACAGCATGTACGAGATGATGCTCTGCAGCATCGCCGCGACACCGATGCCGATCAGGATCAGTCGAGTGCCCGCGAAGCCGTTCTTGATCGACAGCAGGTAGATGACTCCTGCTGTGACGATCGCACCGCCGAGCGCGAGCAGCGAGACGATCGGCCCGTTGAGCGACAGCACGATGATGCCGAACACCGCTGCGGCGCCGGCGCCGTTCGAGATGCCGATGATGTCGGGCGAGGCGAGCGGGTTGCGCAGCAGCGTCTGGAACGAGACGCCGGCGATGCCGAACGCGAAACCCGCGAGGATCGCGAGCACCGCGCGGGGCAGGCGCAGCTCGCCGACGGTGAACGACGCCCCCGGCACGGTCTCGCCGAGGATCACGCGGATCACCTCGTCGAGCGGATAGAACGTGTTGCCGATCATGAGCGCCACGGCGAACAGCACGAGCAGCAGCGCACCGAGCACGATCGTGGCCGTGGCGTGGCGGCGGTGGCGCGAACGGCGGCCCGCGACGAGCGCGGCGACCTCGTCGCGGGTGCGGTCGGATGCTGCGGGGGTGTGGGCGGCAGCCCGGTCGATGGTGCTCACAGTTCACGCACCTTCTGACGACGGACGATCCAGATGAAGAACGGGGCGCCGATGATGGCGGTGATGATGCCGACCTGGATCTCCTCCGAGGTCGGCGCGATGACGCGGCCGACGATGTCACTCGCGAGCAGCAGGGCGGCGCCGGCCATGGCCGAGAACGGCAGCAGCCAGCGGTGGTCGGTGCCGATCAGCATTCGGCAGACATGCGGGATCACGAGACCGACGAATCCGATGGGCCCGGCGATCGCTGTGGCTGCTCCGGCGAGGATCACGGCGCCGACCGCCGACATGAGGCGCGTGCGGAAGACGTGCTCGCCGAGCCCCTTCGCCATGTCGTCGCCGAGAGCGAGGGAGTTCATGCCCCGGGCGCTGGCGAAGCAGATCAATGCGCCGAGCGCGAGCACCGGGGCGGTGATCGCGATGCGCGGCCACTCGGCACCGCCCACTCCGCCGATCTGCCACGACTGGAACGCCTGCAGCAGGTCGACGCGCGGCAGCATGACGGCGCTGATGAGCGAGGCGAAGGCGGCCGAGGTGGCGGCACCGGCGAGCGCGAGCTTGAGGGGCGTGGCACCGCCGCGTCCGAGCGAGCCGACGGTGTAGACGAACGCCGCGGCCAGGGCGGCGCCGATGATCGCGAGCGCCATCTGGCTGTAAGCGTCGGTGAGACCGAGGAAGGCGAGGCCGAAGACGACGGCGAGCGAAGCGCCGTTCGAGACGCCGAGGATGCCGGGGTCGGCGATCGGGTTGCGGGTGACCGCCTGCATCGTCGCGCCGGAGAGTGCGAGCGCTGCACCGACGAGGATCGCGAGCACCGTGCGCGGAAGGCGCTTGATGATCGCCGCCTGGGCGAGGGTGTCATCCTGCCCGGCGAGGGCGGCGAAGATGTCGTCGATGCTCACGGAGCGCACGCCGAAGCAGATCGACAGGATGCAGAGCACGAACAGCACTCCCAGGCCGACGAGCAGCCAGAGCGTGCGCGCCCATGCCGGGCGTCGCAGATCTGCGACGCCCGGCAGGGGAACGGTGACAGCGGTCACGGGAATTCAGTGTGCGAAGGTGACGCCGACGGTCACTTCGCGGCGAGCGGTGCTGCCAGCAGGCCGAGGTAGTCGGACAGGCCCCACTGGATCGACAGCGGCGACGGGTTCGCCGACGCCGCGATGGGGGTGGAGTCGGGCAGGATCACGATGTTGCCGGCGGCGATCGCGGGGATCTTCGACAGCAGCGGGTCGGCCTGCATGGTGGCGATGAGCGAGTCGTCGCCGTAGGTCACGAAGACATCGACGTCGTCGAAGGTGTCAGCCTCTTCGGAGCTCACCGAGAGGTAGAACTCCTTGCTGTCTGCGTTCTCCTCGACGATCGACGGAAGCGGGAGACCCAGGTCGTCGTGCAGGTAGCCGGGGCGCGTGTCGATCGCGGTGTAGTAGCCGACCTGGCTCAGGTCGCTCGGGTCGACGTACGCGAACAGCACCTTCTTGTCCTTGAGGGCGCTGTTCTCCTCGAGGGCGGCCTCGGCGTCGGCGTGCAGCTCTTCGATGAGGGCGTCGCCCTCCTCCTCGAGGCCGAGCGCCTTCGAGTTCATCTCGATCATGTCGTCGACCGGGGTGCCCCAGGCGACCTCGGGGTAGGCGACGACCGGAGCGATCTTCGAGAGCTGGTCGTACTCCTCCTGCGTCAGACCCGAGTACGCCGCGAGGATGACGTCGGGCTGCGTGTCGGCGACGGCCTCGTAGTCGATGCCGTCGGACTCGTCGAACAGCACGGGCTCTTCGCCGCCGAGCTCGTCGAGCTTGTCCTCGACCCAGGGCAGGATGCCGTTGTCGTCGTCGTCGCCCCACGTGGCCTTGCTCATGCCGACCGGGACGATGCCGAGAGCGAGGGGAACCTCGTGGTTCGCCCATGCGATCGTCGCGACGCGCTCGGGCTTCTCCTCGATCGTGGTCTCGCCGAACACGTGCTCGATCGTGACGGGGAAGGCACCGTCATCGGCGGGGTTGCCGCCGGCGGAGTCGGAGTTCGAGTCGGTCGACGACGTCGCGCAGGCCGTGAGGCCGACGGCCAGAGCCGCGGCGACACCGGCGGCGATGAGACGAGAGGTGCGCACAGGCGTTCCCTTCGGGTTGGGATGAGGGGGTGCGGCGCGGAGGGGCGCCAAGGCTTTGGTAAGCCTGGCCTAATCTAACAGAAAGTTAGGCAAGCCTCATCTTGGGTCCCTGGCCCGGGCGTCATCCTCGCCTCTCGCGCGGGGTCGACATCGCACCGCATCCGCCCGATGTGGAGGGGCACGGGCACGGGCACGGGCACGGGCACGGGCACGGGCACGGGCACGGGCAGAAAGCACCCGGACATGCAGAAAGCCGGCCGGATCCGTGAGGATCCGACCGGCTTCAGGAAGCCTATGCGCGCTCAGAGAGCGCGGATGTTCGCAGCCTGCATGCCCTTGGGGCCACGCTCAGCGTCGAATTCGACCTTCTGGTTCTCACGAAGCTCCTTGAAACCGGAGCCGGTGATTGCCGAGTAGTGGGCGAAGAGGTCGTCCGTGCCGTCATCGGGAGCGATGAAGCCGAAGCCCTTTTCCGCGTTGAACCATTTCACAGTGCCAGTGGCCATGTGTTTTCTACTTTCTGTTTTCAAACGGCCGCTCGCGCGGCCCGCGCCGTGACGGAACGTCCGACATACGCGCCTGCTCAACGTACCACGGCAGGCTGACCGGTGTCCCGGAAGTTCGGATTCTTCTGAAGAACAGCCGCCTCGGTGCGGGTGCTCACCCCGAGTTTGCGCAGCACGGCCGACACGTGGACGCTCACCGTCTTGACGCTGATGAAGAGCCGCTCCCCGATCTGGCGGTTGCTCAGACCCTCGGCGATCAGCTCGAGCACCTGCCGCTCGCGGGCGGTGAGCGGGTCGGCATCCGGTTCGACGCCGGCGGTGCCGGATGCCGCAGTGCCGGATGCGGTGCCGGATGCTGCGGCGAGGCCAGCCGCCGCTTGGAAACCACCGACGATCCGCCCCAGGGGAACGTGGCCGAGGCGCTCCGCCTGGCGCATCGCGGCCGAGAGCACGGCGCTCGCCTCCCCTCGGTCTCCTGCGTCGACGAGTGCGCGAGCGAGAGCGAGACGCGTGGTCACCGCGAACGTCACGGGCACATCGCGGTCGTCTGCGTGCTCGACCGCCTGGCGCAGGGCTGCGACGGACGGGAAGAGGAATGCCTCGAGGATCGTCTCCCACCTGTCGCCTCGCAGCTGCGAAGGTTGGGCGCGCCACGCGTCGCGCACGTCTGCGACCGCCGCCTCGACCTCGACGCCGGATGCCCGCAGCTCGGCGATGAACCATGCCGCCTCGAGCAGCAGTCGACGCTGATGCAGGGACACCGGCCCCTGATCGGCGAGCATCGCCCTGACCTCACCGAGAGCACCCGCGAGGTCGCCCCGCCCCTCGGCGACGGCCACGCGCATCATGACCTCGTCGTACCAGATCTGACGTTCGACCCGACCGGTCTCCTCGAATGCGGGGTGCCACTCGCGAAGGATCTCGGCCGCCTCCTCGTGTCTGCCTCGCCAGGAGAGCACCCGCACGCGCGTCATCGTGGAGTACATGTGCGAGATGCGCAGGGTCCGCTGAGCGAGCTCGCGCGCCAGCATCCCCTCGACCCGTTCGATCTCGCCCATCTCGAGCAGTGGCACGGCCATGTTCTGCGTCATCAGCGCGCCCGTGGTGCGCTCGACGCCGAAAGCGCGCGCGGGCGCGAGCCCCTCTTCGGCGACCCTGACGGCATCGCGATAGCGCCCCAGCAGGCCGAGCAGATCCGAATAGTTGACCCGGTATCTCATCTCGGCGTTCGTGCCTTTGGCGAGCTGCAGGGCGAGCGCGTACTCGCGGTGCCCCGCGTCGAGGTCGCCGAGGTGCGCGCGGGCTCCGCCCCGGACGTTCGCGGCGATCGATGCCTCGTCGTCCGACCCGGCGCGCGCGGCCCGCTCGCCCGCCTCCGCGGCCAACGCGATCGCCTCGTCGAGTCGCCCCGAGATCATGTAGCGACTGGCGAGCTGGTTCAGCACCGAGGCGCGCAGCCGGCCGTCGTCGACGCCCGCCTCGAGGATCTCGAGCGCCTGCTGCAGCAGCGGGACCGCGCCGGCGCGGCCGAGGTTCATCGTGTAGTACGCCTTGTCGCGCAGCAGCCGGGCGTGCATGCGGGGGTCGACCGTCGTCGGATCGACCTCGGCGAGCGCGAGGTCGACCACGGCGAGCGCCCGTTCTCCGTCTCCCGCGTTGCGCAGCACGGAACCGAGAGTGCGCAGCACCTCGAGGCGCGCCACACCCACGACGGCCTCGGCATCCGGCACCTGGATCCACAGGTCGAGGGCGAGCTCGCCGAAGCGGGCAGCGCTCGCGAAGGCGAACCGCGACTTGGCGTCGGCCATCGCGGTGACGGCCGCGGCGAGCGCTCGCCGGTCGTCTTGCGCGAGCTGCCAGTGATAGGCGAGCGCGGCGGAGTCGGCGGTTTCGGCCCCTGAGCAGTTCTCCTCGAGCGCCTCGGCATACGCCCGGTGCAGCCGCGCTCTCTCGCCCGGGAGCAGATCGTCGTGCACGGCTTCGCGCAGCAGCGCATGCCGGAACCGGTAGTCGTCGTCGACCACGACGAGGATGCCGCTGAGCGTCGCCTCGCGGATCGCCTCGTCGAGGCGGGCTTCGGGCAGGCCCGCGAGGCGGGTGACGAGCGGGTGGGTCAGCGGACGCTCGGCTCCCGAGACGACCTGCACCACCCGCCGGGCGTCATCGCTGAGACGGTCGAATCGGGCGAGCAGCAGGTCGCGCAGACTGCCGGGCAGGGGACCGGTCGAGCACCCGGCGAGCTCTTCGACGAAGAAGGGCACGCCCTCGGCTCGATCGTGGATGCGATCGAGCGCCGCGTCTGTCACGGGCTGCCCGGTGAGCGATTCGACGAGCGCACGGACAGCCGAGGTGTCGAGCCGATCGATCGCGACCCTCTCGAGCAGACGCGCGCGGGTGGACTCGCCGATGAAGCGGCTCACGGCATCGCCGCGTCGCACGTCGTCGGAGCGGCAGGTCAGGATCAGGAGGATGCGGCCGTGCCCGAGGGTGCGCAGCAGGAAGGAGAGCAGCGCCAGGGTCGACTCGTCAGCCCAGTGCAGGTCTTCGACGACGAGCACCTGCGGCGCGTGTTCGGCGGCCGCCTCGATGAGCGCCGCGATCGCATCGCGCAGGCGGTCAGGGCTGGTCTGCGATCGCTCGGTGGGGTTGAGCTCGGGCAGCAGCATGCCCAGCGCCTCGACGCCGACGCCGATCTCCTCCCGCACCCGGTCGGCGCCCATGCTCGCGACGATCGACCGGAGGATGCCGGCGAGCGGCCCGAAGGGCGTGCGCGACGCCCCGAGATCGAGGCACCAGCCGACATGCACGTCTGCGCGGTTCGCCACCTCGGCGCTGAACTCGCGCAGCAGTCGGGACTTGCCGATGCCCGCCTCGCCCTCGATGAGCGCGGCCACCGGGACCCCGTCGACCGCTCGCCGGAACAGCTCGCGGATGGTCGCGAGCTCGGTCTCTCGGCCGACCATCGCGGCGCTGGGGGCGGACGGGGGCATGAATTCATCGTGCCACTCCCCTCCGACATCCGGCGTCGCGCTGCCGTCTGCCCGCAGCGGAGCGACGATCACCGGGCGGGTGCCGGTTCGCGGCCCGCGGATGCGCGGCGCTCGGGCTGCCGTGCAGCATCCGTCGCCGCGTCGCGCGATGCGTCGGTCGCGTGCAGCAGCCGGCCGGCCAGACGCCGGACCGGGCCGGGCTGTCTGCGGACCAGCTGATCGCTGCGCTCCTCGATGACGCGACGGCGTTCTGCCGCGCGAGCGAGCTGCTCCTGGTCGAACTCGGTCGATCTGTAGGCGAGATACGGGTGCTCGAACATGACATCTCCTCGGTGTGCGATGTCCTCAGAATCCGCTCTGAGTCACCCCGACGACATCGGGAGGATGCCCTATCTTCCGTTCGTGAGTTCCCTAGTCGACGCCGGGCGTGCCGTCCTCCGGGCAGCGAAAGAGGTCCGAGCGGTGATGGGGGCACCACCGCTCGGACCTCAGCTCAGGGGTCGATCAGGCGTCGACGTCGCCGCGCCACGCACCGGTCTCGGTGCCGCGCTTCTCCATGAACTCCTTGAAGTTCTGGAGATCCTTCTTCACCGCGTGCGAGCCCGCGCCCACGAGCGAGCCGACCTTCTCGAGAAGCCCCTCGGGCTCCCAGTCGATCTGCACGGTCACGCGGGTCGTGAGGTCTTCGAGCTTGTGGAACGTCACGACGCCCGCATGCTCGGTCTCACCGCCGATGCTGTTCCACGCGACTCGCTCGTCGGGGTGCTGCTCGGTGATCTCCGCGTCGAACTCGCGCGTCGCGCCGCCCACGTTCACCTTCCAGCGGGTGTGCGTGTCGTCCAGCTGGACGATCGACTCCACCTCGTCGAGGAACTGCGGGAAGCTCTCGAACTGCGTCCACTGGTTGTACGCCACGTCGATGGGAACGTGTACGTCGATGGTCTCGATGATCTGCACCATGTGATGATCCTCACTGTTCGTCGGTCGTGTCATCCCATTCAGCGGCGTTCGACGACTCTTGGCGACGGGGTTGACATCTCCCCTGACGGCACTCGCTAGCCGAGTAGCGTTGCAGGCATGCGCATCCACGCCGCGATCCGCGCCTCGAAGCGCTCACCCCTGCTGCAGGTGGTGAAGTCCGCCGCGGCGACGATCGCCGCATGGATGCTCGCGGGATGGGTGGTTCCGGGACAGCTCCCCGTCTTCGCCGCGATCGCCGCTCTGCTCGTCGTGCAGCCCAGCGTCAACCAGTCGCTGTCGAAGGCGCTCGAACGCAGCATCGGCGTGATCGCCGGCGTGGTGATCGCGGTCGCCCTGGGCCTTCTTCTGGGGTCGCCGAGCTGGATCGTGCTGCTCGCCATCGTGGTGGCAATGCTCGTCGCGTGGGCCTTCCGGGCGACGCCCGGCACCGGCAACCAGGTGGCCATCTCGGCGATGCTCGTGCTCGCGCTGGGCTCGACTCCCGACTATGCGATAGCGCGCATCTTCGAGACCCTGATCGGCGTGGTCATCGGCATCGTCGTGAACGCCCTGATCGTGCCGCCCGTGCTGGTCGCCCCGGCCCGACGCGATCTCGGGCTGCTGGGCAGCGAGCTCGCCTCGAGCCTCGACCGACTCGCCGATGCGCTGCCCGAACCCCAGACTCCCGCCACGCTGCATCAGCTCATGCTCGAAGCCAGACTGCTGCGCCCGATGAAGGACGCGGCAGAGGCATCCATCGCTGCGGGTGAGGAATCCCTCACTCTGAACCCGCGCCGGTCGACGCACCGTGAAGAGCTCGTCGAGATGCGCGCACTGCTCGAACGGCTGACGCCCATCGTGACGCAGACCATCGGGATGACGCGCGCCTACTTCGACCACTACGACGACTCCATCGGTGAGGAGCCGGCCGTCACGGCCATCGCGGAGCAGCTGCGGCGCGCAGGACACGATGTGCGACTGGCTGTGCAGATCGCCGCCGTGTCCCCGGAGCCCGAGGCCCTGACCTCGGCGATCCCGGCACTGACCGCGCCTCTCGTCATCCGGCCGCCCTCGTCGACGCACTGGATCCTCATCGGGTCGCTGATGGAGGACCTCAGGCGCATCCGCGCGGAGCTCGTCGACGAGGAATGACAGGGCGACGCGGCGGCGCCGGTCAGTCCTGCTCGGGGTCGTCGGCGAGCACGTCGCCGTCGTCGTCGTCGCTCTCGTCGCCCGAGCCGGAGGGGACGACCGTCGGCGGCTCTCCCTTGTTGGCCTCGGCGCCGAGGTTGTCGTTCTCCTCGGGGCCGGGCGACGGCTCCGAGGAGATGTCGTTGCGGTCGGTGCTGATGTCGTCGCTGTCGCGAGTCATGGCATTTTCCCTTCGTCGGAGTTCGATCTCCTGCGAGGTTAGGGCCGCATGCCCGCAGAAAGCCCGGGCCTTGACAAGCGCTCCGGGCCTACCCTGGTGACATGTCCGACATGACCGTTCCCGAGGCTCTGGCCGAGCTCGCCGCCCTCGAGGATCCGAAGATGCGCGCCGCGAACGAGAAGCGCGGCGACGACCACGGCATCAATCTCAGCCGCATGCGCACCCTCGCGAAGCGCATCAAGACAGACCAGCCCCTGGCGAAAGAGCTGTGGGCGACCGGCGACACCGCCGCCCGGCTGCTGGCGCTGCTGATCTGCACGCCGCGCGCGTTCACCGCCGACGAGCTCGACGCGATGCTGCGACAGACTCAGGCCCCCAAGGTCAACGACTGGTTCGTGAACTACGTCGCGAAGAAGACCCCCCTCGCGGAGGAGCTGCGGCTGCGCTGGTTCGACGACTCCGACCCGACCGTCGCCGCGGCCGCATGGTCGCTCACGACGGTGCGCGTCGCGAAGGATGCCGAGGGCCTCGACCTCGATCACCTGCTCGATCTGATCGAGCGCGATCTGCAGAACGCGCCCTCGCGGTTGCAGTGGGCGATGAACGAGACGCTCGCCAACATCGGCATCTTCCACCCGGAGCTGCGGTCCAGGGCGCTCGAGATCGGTGAGCGCCTGCAGGTGCTCGCCGACTACCCCACCGCGCCCGGCTGCACCTCGCCGTTCGCGCCGATCTGGATCGGCGAGATCGTGCGGCGGCGCGAGGGCTGAGACCCGACGCGAGGGCTGATCCCCGCATCCGGCGACTCAGCCCTGCGTCCCGCGACTCAGCCCTGCGTCCGTCAGCGAGCGCTGCCGACTGCGGCCCGCGGTGCCGTCAGCATCGCTTCGGCGTCGGTGAACTCCTTCTCGATGTCGTCGTTGCGCGTGTAGGTGACGAGGCTCACCACGACGGCCGCGACGAACGCGAACACGAACGCGGGGAGCAGCTCGTACAGGTCGGTGTCGAGGGCCTTCCAGACGAACACCGTGACCGCTCCGATGAACATGCCCGCGAGAGCACCCCAGTTCGTGAGCTTGCGCCAGAACAGGCTGAGCAGGACGATCGGGCCGAACGCGGCGCCGAATCCCGCCCAGGCGAACGACACGAGCCCGAGGATCGAGTCGTTCGGCGTGATCGCGAGGATGATCGCGATGATCGCGACGACGAGCACCGCCAGGCGGCCCAGCAGCACCAGCCGCTTGTCGGACGGCGGGGTCTTGCGCACCACCTTGTAGAGGTCCTCGACCAGCGCAGACGAGCACACGACCAGCTGGCTCGACACGGTGCTCATGATCGCCGCGAGCACGGCCGCCAGCACGAGTCCGGCGACGAACGGATGCAGCAGCGTCTGCGACATCAGCAGCACCACGGTCTCGGGGTTGTCGAGGGTGATGCCCTGCTGCGCCATGTAGGCGATGCCGACGAGGCCCGAGATGATCGCGCCGAACATCGAGACGACCATCCAGGAGATGCCGATGCGACGCGCGCTCTTCGCCTCCTGCGGCGAGCGCAGCGCCATGAAGCGCACGATGATGTGCGGCTGCCCGAAGTACCCGAGGCCCCACGCCAGGGCCGAGGCGATGGCGAGGAAGGTGCCGCCGGTGACGGCCCCTCCGCCGAGCAGCGACAGGAATCCCTCTCCGGCGTTCTCGGTGATGAGCGTCGACGTCTCCTCGAGTCCGCCGATCGCGATGACGGCGGCGACCGGCACGACGATCAGCGCGATCACCATCATCAGCCCCTGCACGACGTCGGTGAGGGAGGCCCCGAGGAATCCGCCGAAGAGCGTGTACAGCAGGGTGATGCCGCCGACCAGCAGCATCCCGAACAGGTAGTCGCCGTTGAACGAGCTCTCGAAGAAGACGCCGGCGGCGACCATGCCCGACGAGATGTACAGCGTGAAGAACACCAGGATGATGAGCCCCGAGGCGATGCGCAGCGACCGGCTGGTGTCGCGGAGCCGGTTCTCGAAGAAGCTCGGGATCGTGATCGAGTTGCGCGACACCTCGGTGTAGGCGCGAAGCCGTGGCGCCACCAGCAGCCAGTTGAGGTAGGCGCCGATCGTCAGCCCGATCGCGATCCAGGCCTCGATCAGTCCAGCGGCGTAGATCGCGCCGGGAAGACCCATCACGAGCCAGCCCGACATGTCGGCCGCACCGGCGCTGATCGCGGCGACCCACGACGGCAGGTTGCGTCCGCCGAGCATGTAGTCCTCATGGTCGGAGGTGCGCTTGTAGGCGAAGTATCCGATGAGCAGCATGCCGGCGAAGTACAGCCCGAGCGCCCCATACAAGAAGATCTGATCGGACATCGTCGTCCCTTTTCCGCGGTGCCGATCACCGCTCGGTACCGATGATCTCAAGGCGGACGCTGTGGTCCGGGCGCGCCACGCAGAGACCGCTGGTTACGCTGAAGCCATGAGCACGCACATCGCCGCACAGCCCGGTCAGATCGCCCCCGTCGTCCTGTTCCCCGGCGATCCGCTGCGGGCGAAGTGGATCGCCGAGACCTTCCTCGACGACGCCGAGCTGTACTCCGAGACCCGCGGGATGCTGGGCTTCACCGGCACCTGGGAGGGCCACCGCGTCTCGGTGCAGGGTTCGGGCATGGGTCAGCCGTCGATGGCCATCTATGCGACCGAGCTGTTCGAGGAGTACGACGTAAAGACGATCGTGCGCGTCGGATCGTGCGGGGCGCTGACCGAGAAGCTGCAGGTGCGGGACATCATCATCGCGAACGGCGCCTGCACCGATTCGGGCATCAACAGGGTGCGCTTCCACGGACTCGACTACGCACCTGTCGCGGACTTCGGACTGCTGCGCGCGGCGGTCGAGGCGAGCGAGGCCGAGGCCCTGGACTCGGCCGTCCACGTCGGTCTGCTGTTCTCGAGCGACCAGTTCTACAGCACCCGACCCGAGCTGACCGAGCCGTTCGTGCAGCACGGCGCCCTCGGTGTCGAGATGGAGGCCGCGGGGCTGTACACCCTCGCCGCGTACCACGGGCGTCGCGCTCTGGCCATCTGCACGGTGTCGGATCACATCGTCACCGGCGAGCAGACCACCGCTCAGGAGCGCGAGCAGACCTTCGGCGACATGATCCGCATCGCGCTGCGCGCCGCGACGTCCGTCTGAGTCGTTGCGGGCCGGCCGGCGCGCTCGCTTGCAGGCTCGCTCGCTCGCTCGCTCCCTTGCAGCGAAGGAGATCTCACGCTGCGAAGGACCGCATCCAGCATCCGCTCCTGCACAGCATGTGTTCCCCTTCGCAGGAGGTGCCCTGCCGGAGGTGGGATGATCGACAGACCATGCCTGCGATCCTCGACCACACGACGCTGACCGACGGATCCGATGCGGATGCCGTCTACACGGCGTTCGTCGAATGGGCCGAGTCGACCGGCATCAGCCTCTACCCCGCCCAGGACGAGGCGGTCATCGAGATCGTCTCGGGCAACAACCTGATCCTGTCGACGCCCACCGGCACCGGCAAGTCGCTCGTCGCGGTCGGCGCGCATTTCGCCGCGCTGGTCGAGGGGCGCCGCTCGTTCTACACCGCCCCGATCAAGGCGCTCGTGAGCGAGAAGTTCTTCTCCCTCGTCGACGTCTTCGGCGCCTCGAACGTCGGCATGATCACGGGCGACTCCTCGGTCAACCCGGATGCCCCGATCATCTGCTGCACGGCCGAGATCCTCGCGAACCTCGCGCTGCGCCAGGGCACGGACGCTGCGGTGCATCAGGTCGTCATGGACGAGTTCCATTTCTATGCCGACCCCGACCGCGGATGGGCCTGGCAGGTACCGCTGCTCGAGCTGCCGCAGGCGCAGTTCATCCTCATGTCGGCCACCCTGGGCGACGTGTCGCAGCTGTCGAGCGACCTCACCCGCAGGACCGGCCGTGACACGGCATCCGTCACCGGCGTCGAGCGCCCGGTTCCGCTGCACTACTTCTATGAGACGACGCCGATCCACGAGACGATCGACGACCTGCTGAGCACGGGCCAGGCGCCGATCTACGTCGTGCACTTCTCGCAGGCCGCTGCGATGGAGCGGGCCCAGGCCTTGTCGAGCACGAAGGTCGCCACGCGTGAGCAGCGCGACGAGATCGCGGCCCTGATCGGCGGTTTCCGCTTCACGACCGCCTTCGGCAAGACCCTCTCCCGGTTCCTCCGCGCCGGCATCGGCGTGCACCATGCCGGGATGCTCCCGAAGTACCGACGCCTGGTCGAGCAGCTCGCCCAGCGAGGTCTGCTGCGCGTGATCTGCGGCACCGACACGCTCGGCGTCGGCATCAACGTCCCGATCCGCACGGTGCTGCTGACCGCTCTGACCAAGTTCGACGGCACCCGGATGCGGCAGCTCAGCGCCCGCGAGTTCCACCAGATCGCCGGGCGGGCGGGCCGCGCGGGCTTCGACACGGCCGGCACCGTCGTCGCCCAGGCTCCGGAGCACGAGAGCGAGAACGTCGCCGCGATCAAGAAGGCCGGCGACGACCCGAAGAAGAAGCGCAAGATCGTGCGCAAGAAGGCTCCCGATGGCTTCGTCTCGTGGGGCGAGCCGTCGTTCCGCAAGCTGATCGACGCCGAGCCCGAGACCCTCACCTCGCACATGCAGATCACGAGCGCCATGATGCTCAACGTGATCGGGCGCGGCGGCGACGTCTTCGGCAACATGCGCGCACTCGTCTACGACAACCACGAACCTCGCAAACGACAGCGCGAACTCGCTCTGCGCGCCATCGGCATCTACCGCACGCTGCTCGAATCGGGCGTCGTCGAGCAGACGGCCGACGGCGAGATCCGCCTGACCGTCGATCTGCAGCCGAACTTCGCCCTGAACCAGCCGCTGTCTCCGTTCGCTCTCGCCGCCTTCGAACTGCTCGACCGCGACCCGGCTGCCGGCACCGGAACCGGGTCGTACGCCCTGGACATGATCTCGATCGTCGAGTCGACGCTCGATGATCCGCGTGCGATCCTCGGACAGCAGGAGTTCCTGGCACGGGGCGAGGCCGTCGCCGTCATGAAGCGCGAGGGCATCGAGTACGACGAGCGCATGGAGCTGCTCGAGGAGATCACATATCCGAAGCCTCTCGACGAGCTGCTGACCGCCGCGTTCGAGACGTTCAGCGCCGCGCAGCCGTGGATCCGCGACTTCGAGCTGCATCCGAAATCCGTCGTCCGCGACATGTACGAGCGAGCCATGTCGTTCGGGGAATATGTCGCGTACTACAAGATCGCGCGGTCGGAGGGCGTCGTGCTGCGCTACCTCTCCGACGCCTATCGGGCGGCCTCGCAGACCATCCCCGAAGAGGCGAAGGACGAGGATCTCCGCGACCTGATCGAGTGGTTGGGCGAGCTGGTGCGCCAGGTGGATTCGAGCCTGCTCGACGAGTGGGAGGAGCTGGTCAACGGCGTGCTCCACGGCCCGGACGACGAGCCGATCGTTCCGCCGGCGCCGAAGAGACTGACATCGAACGTCCGCGCCTTCCGCACTCTCGTGCGCAACGAGCTGTTCCGTCGAGTGCAGCTGGCCGCCCGCGAGGACGTCGCCGCCCTCGCCGAACTCGACCCGACCTTCGGCGCCGACGCCTGGTCGGATGCGCTCGACGGATACTTCGCCGATCACGACGAGATCCTCACGGGCGCGAACGCCCGCAGCTCTCAGCTGCTGCTCCTGACCGAGGGTGCGACGGAGTGGACCGTCCGTCAGATCCTCGACGACCCGGCGGGCGACCACGACTGGGGCATCTCGGCCACCGTCGACCTCGCCGCCTCCGACGAAGAGGGCGCGGCCGTGGTCACCGTGACGGGCATCGACCGCCTCTAGGCGACCCGCTCGAGGCCGGCCCTCCGGCGCGCACCGTCACCGCCTGGCACCTCAGCGGCTCGCACGAGGCGCGACACGAGGTCGACGTACGACACATCGGCCGCCGCGAACATGCGCGGCGCCTGCGAGGCCGCGGTGAGCCCCGGCATCGTGTTGACCTCGTTCAGCACCGGGCCCTCGGCGGTGAGGAAGAAGTCCATCCTGGCGACCCCGGCGCATCCGAGGGCGTCGAACATGGTCAGCGCCGCACGCGTGAGCGAGGTCGACTCGGCCGTCGACAGCTGCGCGGGCACGGTGAATCGCGCGCTGCCGTCGTACTTCGTGGCGGTGTCGAAGAGGCCGGCGGCGTGGATCTCGAGCGGCGGCGCCGCCCAGCGGACGCCACCGGCTTCGCGCAGGACGGCGACATCGATCTCCCTCCCCTGCACGACCTCTTCGATGAGGATGCGGCGGTCGAACCGCGCCGCCTCGCGGAGCGCCGGCCCCAGTTCATGCTCTCCCCGCACGAGCGAGACACCGTAGCTCGAACCGGCCGACACCGGCTTCACCACCACGGGCCCCTCGAACTCGGCATCGCCGCAGTCCGCCGCATCGACGACGCGTCCCCGTGCCGTGCGCAGCCCTGCCGCTTCGGCGACGAGCTTGGTGGCCCACTTGTCCATGCCGATGGCGCCGGCCCGCGGACCCGATCCGACCACGCGCACCCCTGCGAGACCGCACAGTGCCGCGAGTGCTCCGTCCTCTCCCAGGGGTCCATGCACGGCGGGGAATACGACGTCGCAGTCGGCGAGGAGCGGCATCGCGAGAGCGAGGGATCCGGCGGCGGTGGCACCCTCCGAGACGCCCGCCACCTCCCACACGCCCTGCCGCGAGATCGTCACCGTGCTCACGTCGTATCCCCCGAGCCGCAGGGCCTCTGCGACCGCTGCCGCCGAGGCGAGCGACACCTCGTGCTCGGCGTTCTGCCCTCCCCCGATCACCAGCACTCTCATGCGATGGCCCTCTCGACGCGGGAGCCGATGCCCGTCACGACGGTGTGCGGGATGCTCCCCGCCCACCGCGCCCACTCCTGCATACTCGGCACCGCGCCCCCCTCGGGTCCGAAGACCACGGCCGTGGTACCCCTCGGCATCGAGAGGTCACCCGTGTCGATCACGATCTGATCCATCGACACGCGACCGACGATCGGGCACCGGATGCCGTCGACCGCCACCCCTGCGCCCGCACCGAGCTCCCGCGGGATGCCGTCGGCATACCCGACCCCGATCACGCTCAGATGCGAGGTGCGCGTCGTCGCATACGCGCCGCCGTAGCCGATCGCGGTGCCCGCCGGCACGACACTGCTGTGCACGACCGATGCCGTCAGCCGCGCCGCCCCCTGCAGCGGCACCGTCTCCGACGGATCGATGCCGACCAGCCCGGCGCCGACCCTGACCATGTCGAAGTGCGTGGCGGCATCCGTCAGCGTCCCGGACGTCGCCGCGAGATGCACGAGCAGAGGACCGAATCCGGCACGCAGCACGGCATCCCTCGCCTGTCGCATCCGGAGCACAGCGGGCGCGTTCTTCGCCGGGTCGGCGGCGTCGGCGTCTGGCAGGTGCCCCATCACCCCGACGACGTCGATGCGTGCACGACCCGAGTCGCGGCCCGTGCGAGCCACCCGCAGCAGCTCGGCCCAGTCCTCGAGCGGTACGCCGCCCCGCGACATGCCCGTGTCCATGTGCAGATGCACGCGAACGCACCCGTTCGGCAGCGCCGACGCATCCGCGATCAGCTGCCGCAGCTCCTCGACCGAGCCGACAGCCAGATCGACGCGATCCGCGACGACCTGCGCGACGTCGACCCCGGCGGGGTTGAGCCAGGCGAGGATCGGCACCTCGACACCCGCCGCACGCAGCGGGGCGGCATCCTCGGCATCCGTGATCCCGAGCCACTCGGCCCCGGCCGCGATCGCCGCGAGAGCGACGGTCACGGCGCCGAGGCCGTAGCCGTCGGCCTTGACGACCGCCATGATGCGGGCATCCGTGGCCGATCGGATCCGCTCGACGTTCGCTCCGATCGCGTCAGGGATCGTGTGCAATGTCGGCGGGTGAACGCGCGAGAGGGTGCGGCGTGGAGTGGTGAGCGCCGTGGTCATCGCTGCGTCCTGGGATCGGTGGTCGGGTCGTCGTACATCAGCGGGCACCCGTTCGCCGGGGCCGCCGGCCGCAGCTCGAAGTGCCAGCGCTCATTCGCGTAGATCTGGCAGAGGCCGAAGTCCGCGCCGTGGCGTGCCAGCCAGTCCTGAGCGGCGAGAGGGCCGAGGTCGACCGCGTCTCCCGATACGTGCTCGGAGTTCTCGGGGGTGGCGACCCAGCGCGCGGCCTCCTCTTCGGAGCCGTACTCGACGACCGCATCCTGACGCAGCACCTGCTGGTAGTCGGCCGACCGCCAGCCGCTGTTCACATGCATCCGCACGCCGTCGTGCTCGGCAGCGGATGCGGCAGCGCGCACGGCGGCGAGCAGGTCGGAGTCGAGATTCGTCACGGCGGGCGTGTCGTCGAACACCGAGACCGCGCCCTCCTCGCGGATCATCCCGTCCGCCTCGCTGAGGGACGACGGCGCGACGGTCGGCACGACGGATGCCGACGCCAGAGACTGCTGACCGATCAGCACGACCGAGACCGTGAGAGCGACGGCGAGCAGGGCGGCACCGACGATCGCGGTGAGGCGTCGCCGTGAGGAGGTGGAGCGAGTGTTCATGTCCTCAGTCAAGAAGGAGGCGTGTTGCGACGACGTATGCGATTTCTCATATGCTCCCGATATGTCCGGGTGCGTAAGCTCTGAGCACATGGGAGCTGTGTCGTGCGTGTGCTGATCGTCGAGGACGAGCCCTATCTCGCGGAGGCTGTGCGAGACGGCCTGAGGCTCGAGGCGATCGCGGCGGACATCGCCGGCGACGGCGACACGGCCCTCGAGCTGCTCAGCATCAACTCCTACGATCTCGCGGTACTCGACCGCGACATCCCCGGTCCATCGGGAGACGATGTGGCGAGGTCGATCGTGGCCTCGGGCAGCGGCATCCCGATCCTCATGCTCACCGCGGCCGATCGCCTCGACGACAAGGAGTCGGGTTTCGAGATCGGCGCCGACGACTATCTCACCAAGCCCTTCGAGCTGCGCGAGCTCGTGCTGCGCCTGCGGGCGCTCGACCGTCGTCGCCACCGCGCCAGGCCGCCCGTGCTCGAAGTCGCAGGGTTGCGTCTCGACCCGTTCCGCCGCGAGGTCTTCCGCGACGGCAAGTACGTGGCCCTGACGCGCAAGCAGTTCGCGGTGCTCGAGGTGCTCGTCGATGCGGGCGGCGGAGTCGTGAGCGCCGAGCAGCTGCTCGAGCGCGCGTGGGATGAGAACGCCGACCCGTTCACGAACGCCGTGCGCATCACGGTCTCGTCGCTGCGCAAGCGACTGGGCGAGCCGTGGCTGATCCTCACCGTCCCCGGCGTCGGCTACCGCATCGGAACGGATGCCGATGGCTGATCCCGTTCGGCCCGTGAGGCGCCGAGGCATGAGCGCCCGCTGGAAGCTCACGCTGAGCTATGCGGGCGTCGTGGTCGTGTCAGGCATCGGTCTGCTCGCGGCCGTCGCCGTATACCTGCTGCGGTATGTACCGGATGCCGCGATCATCGCCGACCGCTTCGTGCCGAACCGCTCGGACCTGATCCGCGCATTCATTCCGGCTGCGATCGTGATGATGCTCGTGCTGCTCGCGATCGGAATCGGCGGCGGATGGATCATCGCCGGACGGATGCTGGCCCCCCTCGACCGCATCGGACGGGCAGCGCAGCTCGCCGCGCAGGGGTCGCTGTCGCACCGGGTCGCCCTCGAGGGACCGCGCGACGAGTTCCGTGATCTGGCCGATGTCTTCGACTCGATGCTCGAGCAGCTCGAGGCGCACATGGGCGAGCAGCAGCGGTTCGCCGCCAACGCCTCGCACGAGCTGCGTACCCCGCTCGCGATCTCGCAGGCGATGCTGGAGGTCGCCCGCAACGACCCCGACCGCGACGTCGACGCGCTGATCGACCGACTGCACGAGGTCAATGCGCGCGCGATCGAGCTGACCGAGGCCCTGCTGATGCTGAGCCGTGCCGAGCGCCGCGCGTTCACCCGCGAGCCGGTCGACCTGTCACTGCTCGCCGAGGAGTCGACCGAGACGCTTCTGCCGTCGGCCGAGCGACGTGGTGTGTCCATCGACGTCGGCGGTGACACCGCGAACGTGCTCGGATCCCCCGCCCTGCTCCAGCAGCTGATCACGAACCTGGTGCACAACGCGATCGTTCACAACCTGCCCGCGGGCGGCACGGTCATCGTGCGGACGCATGTTCTGCCGCAGGCTGTGGCGTTGGTGGTCGAGAACACGAGCGACGTGCTGCCCGCCCATCTCGTCGCGACGCTCGCGGAACCGTTCCAGAGAGGTGCCGACCGCACGCGCGGCGAGGATCACGGCGGTGTCGGCCTGGGCCTCGCCATCGTGCAGCGCATCGCCCAGGCGCATGACGGATCCCTCGTGCTCACCGCTCGGCATGGCGGGGGTCTGAACGTGACGGTGTGGCTGCCGCATCCGTTCCCCCGGCCGCTCGCCTGAGGCGGCGGTCGGTCGTCTGGAGGTCCGGGTCCTGCCCGGAGGTCCGGTTCCTGTGCCGTCTGCAGGACCGAGGCACGGATGCAGGACCAGAAACCGTGTTCTGGCCTTGCATCCGTGCCCTGATCCTGCAGACGGGACGCCTGGAGGGGCGGGACCAGACGGGATGCCTGGAGGGGCGGGACCGCTCAGGATGCCGGGTCAGGCGACCTGGTCGCCCCGCAGTGCGGCGAGCTCGCGGCCGTACGTGCGCGCCGACTCCTCGGCGTTCTCCTTGAGCTCGCGGGCGGTGTCGGCGAAGGCGTCGAGAGCGGGGTTCACGCCGACCAGGGTGAACGGACGCTCGACGATGCGCAGGTCGAGGCCCCAGACGTCCTCGAGCACGCGGCGCAGCCATCCGGTGGAGTGGTCCCAGCCCTCCTTGGGCGTTCCGGGGGCGTAGTTGCCGCCGAGCACGGTGACGAGGGTCGCCGGCTTGCCGCGCAATGCGGTGCCCTGCGGGTCGATGCGCGGGTCGGTGTAGGCCAGGTCGAACCAGGTCTTGAAGTGCTGCGAGACGCCGTAGTTGTAGAGCGGCACGGCGAAGAGCAGCGCGTCGGCGCCGATCAGCTCGTCGGCGAAGGTGGTGGCGAGGGCGCGCGCTGCGCGCTGAGCGTCGGTGCGCTCGGCGTCGTCGACGAATCCGCCGGTCACGGCATCCGCCCATGCCGTCGCGGGCACGGGGTCGGCGGCGAGGTCGCGGCGGGTGACCGTGGAGTCCGGGTGCGAGGCGGTCCACTCGGCTTCGACGAGGTCGGCGAGCGAACGGCTGGCGGACGACGCGGGCAGGATGCTGGCATCCAGGCGGAACAGGGACATGAGAAGTGCCTTTCGTTTTTCGTAGTGACTCTGTTTTTCTTAGCGACTCGCGTTAACGTAGCACAGGTATGATGGGCGCATGGCCGAGATCGACGAAGAGCGTCACGTCTGCGACGCCGCCGTCACACTGGCCTTCAGTGTGCTCGGCAAACGCTGGAACGGCATGATCGTCTCGTCGCTCGGCGGCGGTCCTTCGACGTTCGTCGCGCTGCGCCGCGGGGTGTCCGGCATCAGCGACACCGTGCTCTCCGACCGGCTGGCAGAGCTCGCCGAGGCCGGGCTCGTGGCCCGCGCGGTCGACGCCGGTCCGCCTGTCACGGTCTCGTACTCACTGACCGACAGCGGACGTGGGCTGCTGCCCATCCTCGATCAGCTCGGCACCTGGGCGTCCGAGAACCTCGAGATCCGCTCGCACTGACCGTCGCGCGCGGCCCAGGGTGGCGACCAGCACACCGTTCGCAGGACCGAAGCACGGACGCAGGACCAGATTCCCCGTCCCCTCCTGCAGACGGGATCCCATCCTGCAGACGGCATGGGTCCGGCGGTGCAGTCACGGCAGCCCGCAGCTCAGAGGCCGCCGACTCACCAGGGGCTGGGCTCGTAGTCCTTCAGGAACACGCCGTGGATGTCTTCGCCGGCCTCGCCGCGCACGATCGGGTCGTACACGCGGGCCGCTCCGTCAACGAGGTCGAGCGGGGCGTGGAAGCCCTCCTCGGCCAGGCGCACCTTGGTGAAGTGGGGGCGCTCGTCGGTGATCCAACCGGTGTCGACGGCGGTCATGAGGATGCCGTCGGTCTCGAGCATCTCGCCGGCGCTCGTGCGCGTCAGCATGTTCAGCGCCGCCTTGGCCATGTTCGTGTGCGGGTGACCGGGACCCTTGTACCGGCGCGAGAACTGCCCCTCCATCGCCGAGACGTTGACCACGTACTTGCGGTTCGCCGACGAGGCCGCCATCGAGGCGCGCAGGCGACTGATCAACAGGAACGGCGCCGTCGTGTTGGCCAGCTGCACCTCGAGCATCTCGAGCGGATCGACCTGATCGATCGACTGCACCCAGCTGTTCGTGCGGTTGACGTCGGGCACGAGTCCGCCTGCGTCGATGGCGGTGCCGTCGGCGTGCTTCTCGAGCGACGACGATCCGGGGGCCATCGCGAGTCGTGCGAGGTCTTCGGCTGTCAGCGCCTGGCCGCCCTGCTCGGCGACGGTGCCGCCGAGCGCCGCGACGGACAGCAGCGGATGCGCATCGACCGAAGCCTGCAGCGCCTGCGGATGCGGATCGGCGGTGTGTCCGAACGTCTCCATCTCGGGCAGCGGTCCGTCGGGAAGCGGCTGCAGCTCGGCATCCGCCAGGAGAGAGTATGACCCCGGTGAGCGTCGCACCGTCTGCGCGGCGTTGTTGATCAGGATGTCGAGCGGCCCCTGAGCCGCGACAGAGTCGGCGAGGCCGATCACCTGAGCGGGGTCGCGCAGGTCGATGCCGACCACGCGCAGGCGGTGCAGCCAGTCGGCCGAGTCCGGCAGCGCCGAGAACCGACGAACCGCGTCGCGGGGGAATCGTGTGGTGATCGTCGTGTGCGCGCCGTCGCGCAGCAGTCGCAGGGCGATGTGCATGCCGATCTTCGCGCGGCCGCCGGTCAGAAGCGCGCGCTTGCCGGTCAGATCGGTGCGGGCGTTTCGCTTGCCGTGACTGAAGCGGGCGCAGTCCGGGCAGAGCTGGTGATAGAACGCGTCGACCACCGTGTAGGGCTGCTTGCAGATGTAGCAGTTGCGCGGCTTGAGCAGCTCGCCGGCGATCGGGGCGTCGACGACGCTGGTGGCGAGGTCGTGCCCGCGCGTCTCATCGTCGATGCGGTCGGGAGCGCCGGTCGCCGTGCGGGCGACGACCGCCTTGTCGGCGTCGGCGATCGCGTCGCGGATCTCCTTGCGACGCACGCGCTTGACCGCCTTGAACATCGCCGCCGTCGCATGACGCACGGCCACGAAGTCGGGGTGCTCGTTGTCGATCTGGTGCAGCTCCGACAGGACTCGCAGGGTGGTGGCGAGATCCTCGGGGTCGATACCGGCACCCAGGTCGGAGGCGGCGTCGGGTGCATCGGTCATTGTGCCGATTTTACGCGACTTCTCGGGGTGTCTTCCTGGGAGCGCGGGCGGGGCGCCGGGGCTCGACCTCCACAACTCCGGAGACGCGCGCACCACCGGGTTCGCGCTCCCCGGAACGGCGCACAACGGGGAACGAGAGCCACGTGGATCTCCGGAGTTGTGGAGCGGTACCTCGCGCCGGTCAGTGGCCGGCGGCGCCGACCACGACGAACTCGCCGGGCACGACGTCGAGCGTCGCCTCGGCCGCGACCTCGCCGGTGTGCAGATCGACGGCGACGATGCGGTTCTCTGCCGGCTCGGTCACGTAGGCGACGTCGCCGACCACGCGGAGTCCCGGGTGCGGCTGCTGCCATTCGTCGGGGCTCTCCCACGGCTCGATGACATCCCACGAGTCGACCACCGCGCCGGTCTCGTCGAGCAGGTTCAGGGTGCCGTCGGATGCGAGCACGATGATGTTGTCGTGCCCGTCGCGGCCGACTCCGCGCCACGTGTACTCGACGCCCTCCGGGAGGTCGACCACCGACAGGCTCTGCGCGTCGGTGTCGACGAGCGCGAGCTGCGACAGCAGGTAGCCCTCCTGATCGGGGTCGGACTTGTAGTCCAGGGCGGCGATCGCACTCGTCTCGGTCACGTACGCGTTGCCCGAGCGACCGAAGTCGTCAGGCGCCTCGAGCTTGGTGAACGCTCCGTCGGCGAACACCAGCACGCCGTCTTCGCAGCCGAACACGATGGTCTCGCCCTTGAGCGCACCTTCGCCGTGCACCCCGGGGCACTGCTCGTTACGGGCGAGCTCGCCGCCGTCCTCCGCGAGCAGGCGGGCGCCGCTGCGCGACTCCGACGTGCCGATGGTCGACAGCAGCGTGCCGTCGGACAGCTCGATCGCGACTCCGTGATGAGCGGCCTCCGATGCGACGGTGCGCGAGTCCGGCAGGGTGCCGGTGCCGACGGCATCCGTGTCGAAGAGCGTCACGTCTCCGGTGCCGTCGTCGAACAGAGCAGTGCGCCCGGCATGCGGGGTGGCGTGGCCCGGGGTGACGGCGTCGAAGATCTCGCCGGTGAACTCAACGGTGTCCGAGGCGAGGCCGGTGTCGAGCACGTGGAATCCGTCGGCCGCGGTGACGAAGACGTGTCCGTCGTGGTCGCCGGCCGGGTTGACGCGCAGGAAGCCGTCCAGCTCGGCGGAGTCGACGGTCTCGAGGGTCTCGCCGTCGAGCACGGTGATGCCGCCGTCATAGGCGATGGCGACTCTGGTGTCGCCTTCGTGGTCCGACGACGACTCGGGCTTTCCGGATGCCGAGGGCGCGGCGGTCGCGCATCCGGCGAGTGCGACCACGGCGAGCGTGGCGATCGCGCCGGCCGCGAGGCGGCTGCGGGCGGGTCGATGCATGGGTGTCTCCTTCTTCTGGGGGGTGCGCGGGTGCGCGTGACGACGGATGCCGTCGATGAGTCCGGTGTCAGCCGACGAGCTGGAGGTACTGCGGATCGAGGCCGTCGAAAGTGCGGGTGACGGTGCCGTCGCCGTGGTCGATCTCGTGCACCGCGCCTGTGGCCGGGTCGGAGACGTACGCGTGATCGGCGTCGATGACGAGGTGCACGAGGTCGCGCAGGGCAGGGTCCGCGACGGATGCGGCGAGCAGGGCGCTCGTCCGGACGAGTTCCGAGCCGTCGGCGGCCAGCACTCGCACGGTGCCGTCCGCCGCGATCACGACGGTGCGGCTGTCGTCGTCGCCGATGGCCGCGGCGCGCAGCAGCGGGGTCTCCGCGGCGAGCAGCATCCATTCGCGGGCCCGGGAGTCGAGCAGCCAGGCGCCTCTGTCGCCGGCGACGCCTGCGAGATCCGGGCGGTCCGCGCGTCCGGCGAGAACCGGAGCCGCGACGGCGCCCGCGGGGTAGGGGATCGACTCGGCGACGAGCGCTCCGCCGACTTGGCGGGTCACGAGCACGGCACCGGCGTCGCACGCGAAGACGGCGCCGACACGGGTGAGGTCGACGTCGGTCGCGTTCGTGCAGGGCACGGCGATGCCGGTCGCGGTGCCTTCCGCGTCGAGGGTCTCGATCGCCTCGTCGGTGGCGGCGAGGAGGTGCCCGGAGAACGGGATGACGGGTCCGGCCGGGTCGACGGGGAGTGTGAGGTGAGGCGCGTCGTCGAGATCGGCGAGCTTCTCGTGGTCGATGAGGGCGACGTCGCTGCCGAAGCGGATGGCGGTCGCACTGTCACCGACTCGGATGTCGACAGGGCCCTCTCCATCGATGGTTCCGAGCACCCCCGCGTCGCCGAAGAAGGAGTGCGAGTGGTCGCCGTGCGGCACCGTCCAGCGGCCGGAGTCGATCACGTCGACGACCGTGCGGTCTCCCTCGACATGGATCACGTGGGCGAAGCGGCCGACGCCGAGCACGGCATCCGCATCCGCGTCCCCCTCTGCGAGCGTCGAGCGTTCTTCGGTCTCGAGGTCGAGCAGGGTCAGCTGGCCGTCCGCGTCGGCGACGACGAGCGCGAGAGCCGGCGATGCGACCTCGGCCGCTCCCCCGCCGTCGACCCCGTCGTTCGGCGGAATGCTCGCACTCGATGCAGGAGCCGGGGCATCGGATGCTGCGCACGAGGTCACCGTCAGCGTGGCCGCGAGCAATGACACGAACAGGAGAGTGCGGCCGGCGCGGGGAGAGGGGGTCACAGGACCCCACTTTATTGATAACGATTCTCAATATCAAGTCGGGCCCATTTCCGGTCATCGTCGTGTCGTTCCGACATCGTTCGTGTGCGCCGGCTCGGTGACACATGCTTCCCTCGGCCAGAGGCCCGGAATCCGGCCGATGCAGGCGCATCCGGCCGACCGAGGCGCACGTACGGCGACTCCGCACGGCCCCGCCAGCCCTCGCCCGAACGTCGGACCCCCGGCGTAGGGTCTGAACATGAGCAGCCACACCGAGATCCCCGGAGTCGTTCCGTCCTACCTGCTCGCGCGCCTGGCCGAGTCGGGCCGCTATCCCCGTGCGGCCGCCGCCGCACGGCAGACGCTGACGGCGGGCAGACCGCCGTTCCGTGCGCGCATCGATCTGTCGATCGACGAGAACGGAGACCTGGTCGCCGAGCTGTCGGACGCGCCGAACCGCACGATCAGCGACGCCGGCAACACCCAGAACCTCCCCGGGGCGATCGTCCGCGCCGAAGACGACGAGCCGGTGGCCGACCCGTCGGTCAACGAGGCGTTCGACGGACTCGGGGCGACGTTCGAGATGCTGCTCTCCGCCTTCGGGCGCAACTCGCTCAACGACGCCGGCGCCCCTCTCGACGCCACCGTGCACTACGGCATCGACTACGACAACGCCTTCTGGGACGGCGAGCGCATGGTGTTCGGCGACGGCGACGGCGAGGTGTTCGTCGGCTTCACCTCATCGACCACCGTGATCGGCCACGAACTCGCGCACGGTGTGGTGCAGTACACCGCGAACCTCGAGTACCAAGGTCAGCCCGGCGCGCTGAACGAGTCGATCGCCGATGTCTTCGGCGCGCTCACCGAGCAGTACCTCCTCGGGCAGACCGCCGCAGATGCCACCTGGCTCATCGGGGCGGAGATCTTCACGGATGCCGTGCAGGGCAGTGCACTGCGGTCGATGATCGCCCCGGGCACGGCCTACGACGACGACGAGCTCGGCAAAGACCCGCAGCCCGATCACATGAGCGGATTCGTGCGCACGACAGAAGACAACGGCGGCGTGCACATCAACTCGGGCATCCCCAACCGGGCCTTCGCCCTCTTCGCGATCGACCTCGGCGGCAACGCCTGGGAGACCGCCGGAACGGTCTGGTACCGCGCGCTCACCGGCGGCCTGTCGAGCACTGCGAGTTTCACGGAGTTCGCCGACGCGACCCTCGCCGCGGCATCCGCCATCGACGACGCGACTGCCGCAGCCGCTCGACGTGCGTGGGCGACCGTGGGAGTCTATGAGGATGAGCGAGTCCCCAGAGTCGAGTGACGCGCCGGTCGTCATCGCGGTGGTGCGGACGGGCGGCATCGCCGGCATCCGTCGCAAGTGGCGGGTGGAACCAGACCCGACCGAGACGCACCACTGGATCGCGATGATCGACAGCTGCCCGTGGGATGCCGACAGCGATGCCGATTCTGGCGCAGACCGCTTCGTGTGGCTGATCCGCGTGCGCACACCGTCGGAGGAACGCGAACGCGAGCTCCCCGACTCCGCACTCGACGGGCCGTGGCGAGAACTCGTCGATGCGGTCCGCGAGGCCGCAGCCTGACCCGAACGATCCACAGACGACGAGAGGCACAACCCCGTGACGACCGAAGAGGCCGCCCGGCTGCTGCAGCTGGCCCGAGACGCCTACGACCGCGGTGACGCGTTGCTGCACCTCAACGTCGAGGTCAGCCGACTCACCGGCGAGGCCTCGACCTGGGGATCCGCGCAGAACGGATTCATGAGCGATGACAGCATCGGCTATTTCCTGAGCGAGGTCGAACGCGTGGGCTGGCGGCTCGATCACACGGGGTACACGTTCGTCGAGTCCGGGGCGACCACCTCGGCGCGCATGCTCAGCACCGGCACCGGCGTCGTCAATCACGGCGCTGTCGAGGGGTACTTCACTTTCCGTCGGCGCCAGCCGGCTGAGGCCTGACCCGATCAATCCGGTGTGAATCCGGCCGTCCCGTCGCGAGGCGGGTCGAGAATGGGACCCATGGGACTTTTCCAGCAGCGCTCCGATGACGAAGAGAATCAGTGGACTCTGCCCTCCGAGCCGCTCGAGCGGTCGGAGACCGAGGTGCTCGACGCCGCACCGGCGGTCGACCCGCTGGCCATCGGACTCGGCCTCGGTGCCGGCGCATCGATCAGCTCCGTCGCCTTCCCCGTCGCACCACCCGCTCCCGCGGCATTCTCGATCGAAGACCGCGAGCCCGAAGACCGCGAGCCCGAAGGCTGACCCGCCTTCTCAGTCCGCGAGCTGCGGGGCACCCAGGTCGACTCGCGTCCGGGGAAGCGCCTCGGGATGCTCACGCTGCAGCCAGCCGATCATCTTCTCCCGTACCTCGCAGCGCAGTGTCCACTGATCGCCCGAGTCCTTGGCCGACATCACCAGGCGCACCGTTACGTAACCGCCCTGTGCCTCCGTCACCGCGGAGTCGTAGGAACGGCCGTCCCAGGCGGGTGACGCCTCGACGATGCGCTGGAACTCCTGCCGCAGCTCATCCATCGGCACTCGCCAGTCGAGATCGAGGTAGACCGTGCCGAGGATCTTGTCGGAACGTCGCGTCCAGGTCTCGATCGGTGTCGTCGTGAAGTAGCTGCACGGAATGACCAGGCGGCGCTCGTCCCAGATGTAGACGACCACGTAGGACAGGTTGATCTCGCCGACCCGCCCCCATTCGCCTTCGACGACGACCACGTCGCCGACTCGGATCGCATCGGTGAAAGCGACCTGCACCCCTGCGATGAGGTTGCCGAGGATCGACTGCGCAGCGAGCCCGGCGATGATGCTGACGATGCCGGCCGAGGCCAGCAGGCTGGTGCCGACGGCCCTCATCTCGGGGAAGCTGAAGAGCACGGCGCCCAGAGACAGCACGGCGATCGTGACCAGAACGAGCCGGTGGATGACGAGCAGCTGCGTGCGACGGCGGCGGGCTTCCGGACCGACGAGCAGCGTCTCCTCTCTGGCCATCAATCGCTCGAAGCCGAATGAGATCGATGCGCCGAGCAACCACGAGCCGGTGAGGATCGTGGCGATCAGGAACAGCCGGGACACCACCGGCCACCATTCCTGTGTCGCCGGCTCTGAGATCGCACCCGCGATCCAGATCGCGACCACAGCGGTCGTCGCGATCATCGCGTTGCGCACGCGTCTGGCGAGATCGCGCACCCATGGCACGCGACGGCTGATCAGCGAGGCGGCGAGCGCCAGCACCGCGAGTGCGGCGGCAGAGATCACCGTGAGGATGGCGATCGACGCGGCGGTGCCGACCCAGGAATCCCAGGAGAAGTCGGTAGGCATCGATCCACACTATGTCCCGCGGCGGGCGGAGGCGAACGCACGAGGCCGCGCAAGGAGTGTCGCCGCGCGCGGCTACGGTTGAGGGATGACGATCACCGCCGCCGCAGACGGCTCCGCCCTGGGCAACCCCGGCCCGAACGGCTGGGCCTGGTACATCGACGACGCCAACTGGGCCGCGGGCGGCTCCCCGCACGGCACGAACAACCAGGGTGAGCTGCGGGCCGTGCTCGAACTGCTGCAGGCGACGGCCGGCATCTCCGAGAAGCTGATGATCGAGTGCGACAGCCGCTACGTGATCGATTCGGTGACCAAGTGGATGCCGGGCTGGAAGCGCAAGGGCTGGCGTAAGTCGGACGGCGGGCCCGTGCTCAACCGCGACCTGCTCGAGGGCATCGACGAGGCGATCCGCGGGCGCGACGTCGAGTTCTCGTGGGTCAAGGGCCACGCCGGGCACCCCCTGAACGAGGCGGCCGACGAGCGCGCGAACGCCGCAGCGAAGGCCTACCAGGCACAGCAGGAGCCGCGCCGCGGGCCCGGGTTCACCATGGCGACGGATGCCGGGGCCGCTGCCGCAGCATCCGCCCCGATCGCCGCCGCAGCGACACGCGGCGAGCAGGATGCTGCGGCATCCCCGGCCGTCGCGACGTCTCTCGCCGAACCCCTGTGGGCCGAGCCATCCGACCTGCTCGACAGCCTCTATGCGCCGGTCGACGATCCGATCGAGGTGCGACTCGCGCTGTCGAGCGACGAGCACGCCCGCCTGCGCGATCGCGCCGAGGCACAGGGCGTCACGCTCGAAGAGGCGCTCCGCCGCCTGATCTGACGACCCTCACCCCTGAGGGCCCCGCGTACACTCGCACCATGGCGAAGAATGTCGCACGCACCATCGGCCGGGTCTTCCTGGGTTCCTCGCTCGTCTTCGCGGGCGTCTCGCATCTGACGTTCGCGCGCGAGGAGTTCCAGGCGCAGGTGCCGGAGTGGGTGCCCATCGACCCGGACGTGACCGTGCTCGCCTCGGGTGTCGTCGAGATCGGACTCGGCACCGCGCTGCTCGTCGCGCGCAAGCACCGCGGACTGGTCGGCGTGATCACCGCACTGTTCTTCGTCGCGGTCTTCCCCGGCAACATCGCGCAGTGGACGCATCACCGCGACGGCTTCGGCCTCGACACCGACATGAAGCGATTCGTGCGCCTGTTCTTCCAGCCCGTGCTGATCGCCCTGGCCATCTGGTCGACGCGCCGCCCGCGCCGCGACGCGGCCGGCTCCGCTCCCGCCGCTCCCTAACTCCGGAGCTCCGCACCGGAACGGCGGAAGACCGGCCGTTCCCCGAGGATGCGACCGGCCTTCCGGAGTCGTGGAGCTCAGACCGCGAGCAGCTCCCGCTCGAGGCGGGCGTACGAGGTCTCCATGCCGTCGGCCATGCCGGTGGCGAGGATCATGTCGCGCGTCTCCTTGTCGGGGTACTCGATGTAGAGCGTGATGAGCGTCGCCCCGTCCTCTTCGTAGAGGTTCAGGTCGTTCAGCGTCTCGACCGGCATCCCGATCATCCGCTCGGTCTGCACCGACCGCCGCGGTGCGTCGATCAGTAGCGCCTCGCCCTCGAATCCGAACGGCTGCCCCTCGGTGTCGCCCACGGGCGCCCACGAGTTGCGATAGGTCTGACCGACCTCGGTGGCAACCACGCACTCGGTCATCTCCCACCCGTCGGGTCCGAGCAGCCACTGCTTCATGAGCTCGGGGTCGTTGTGCGCACGCCAGACCAGTTCGCGCGGTCCCTCGACGAGACGCGTGATGCGCACGTGGGTGTCGTCGAGCAGCTCGACCTGCGTGCCCTTGCCCTGCGCGTAGTCGCGCAGATCCTGCAGCACGGCGTCGAGCTGGCTCATCGCCAGCTTCAGACCCTCGATCTGGCCCATCTCGACGACCTGCTCGATCGCCTCGACCGAGTCGAAGTGACTGGTCGTGACCATGCGGGTGCCGTCGGCGGTGGACTCGAACGCGAACGACATCCGCTGCGCGGGGAAGCCGTCGAGAGGATTGCCCTCATCGTCGACGAACGAGTCGAGCACCTCGAAGCTGTGCGGGGCATCGATCGAGAGGAACTCCCACGACCCCGACGACTTCTCGCCGCGCGGCCCGCTCATCGAATACTGCGCACGTCCGCCGACCGTGTGGTCCCAGGCGGTGAAGGTGGCCGGCCATCCGGGAGGGCCCCAGAAGCGCTCGAGCTGGCGCGGGTCGCTGTATGCGGCCCAGACCCGCTCGATCGGCGCCGCGAAATCGGCGACGACGGTCATGGTGAGGTTGTCGGCATCGGTGGTGACATCCGTGACGGGCATGTCAGTCTCCTTCTTCGGTTCGTGGAACATCGGTGGTGTCGGTCGTATCGGTGCGGGATGCCGGCGTCTCGGCCAGCAGCTCGTCGAGCCGGGCGATGCGCGACCGCCACAGCTCTTCGTATCGGGCGAGGAGCGCCCTGGCGCGGGCGATCATCTCGGGGTTCGCGCGGACGAGCCGCTCGCGTCCCTCGGCGCGCTTGACGATGAGATTCGCCGCTTCGAGCACGGCCACGTGCTTCTGCACCGCGGCGAACGACATCTCGTATTCGGAGGCGAGGGTCGAGACGGACTGCTCCCGCTCGATCGTCCGACGCAGGATGTCGCGTCGGGTCGACGTCGCCAATGCGTGGAACACACGGTCGACCTCCACTTCGCTCAGTTCTCTTTGTGCAACCATTTGGTTGTACGTTAGACCCGGGCAAGAGCGGATGTCAAGGGTTCGATGTGGATCGCGCCCCTGGGAGTGGCGATAAAGCCCGCTGGGATCCAGCGTTCGGGCGGAGAGAGTGAGCCGCCAGGAACAACTCCCGCGCATCGTGAGAGGTCGCTCAGGCCTGCGCGAGGTGGCAGCCCGATAGCTCCGGAGTTGGCGAGACCCGAACGTCCGCGCCGTCGCCTGCCTTTCAGCTGAAGTGTTCGGTGAGGAAACGGTGCACGAAGGTCACGGCCATCGCCCCTTCGCCGACACAAGACGCAACCCGCTTCACAGAGTTCCGGCGGACATCTCCCGCGGCGAAACAGCCGGGGACACTGGTTTCGAGGTAGAACGGTGCACGTTCCAGCGGCCAGTGCTCCTCCAGGTGCGCGTCTGTCAAGTCAGGACCGGTCACGAGGTAGCCGAGGCTGTCGCGCTCGATTGCTGTGTCTTTCGCCCAGTCGGTATCCGGTGCGCCGCCGATACAGACGAACAGGCGGCGGGCATCCCGGTGGCGCAGATGCCCCGATCGGGTGTTGCGTGTCCCCACGGATTCGAGTGCGGTGTCACCTATCAGTTCAGTCACCGAGGTGTTGAGCTCGATCTCGACGTTGGGGCGATCTTTGATCCGTGATGCCAGGTAGGACGACAGGGTCGCAGAGAGGTCGGGGCCTCGGACGACCATGGTGACGGAACGGGCGTAGGCAGAGAGGTTGAGGACCGCCTGCCCGGCGGAGTTTCCTCCGCCGACGACGATCACGTCTTCTCCGACGCAGTACGCCGCCTCACTCGTCCCCGCACCGTAGAACACGCCCCTCCCTAGTAGGTCCTCCTCGCGGGCGACTCCGAGACGGCGCCACTTCACGCCGGTGGCGCAGATGTTGGAGCGTGCGACCATCGTGGTCCCATCGTTCAGGGTGGCAATCATCTGCTGCGCGCGGAACTCCCCGCGGACGCCGCCACGCATCAGGAGCAGTTCCGCCCCGAATGCGACCGCTTGCTGCCGCGCGCGCTCCGCCAAGTCGCTGCCGCGCACCCCTTGCGGGAAGCCGAGATAGTTCTCGATGAGGCTGCTGTACCCGGCCTGGCCCCCGACGGCCTCTCGCTCGAGGAGGACGACCTTCAGCCCTTCAGAGGCGGCGTAGACCGCGGCGGAAAGGCCGGCCGGCCCTGCCCCGTAGATCGAGAGGTCATACTCCCTGTACCGGGGACGAGTAACCCACCCCAGACGGTCTGCTACTTGCGCAGGCGTGGGCTGCACGAGCCGCGACCCGTCCGGAAGATCGACAACGGGCAGCGCCGCGTCGTCGAGGGAGTGACCGGTGAGCTGCACGGAGTCGTGATCACTTTCTATCTCCGACCACTCGAAAGACACGACACTGCGAGTGAGGAAGTCCCGCAGCGCGTACGCTTCGCGACTATTTCGGCGGCCGTAGACACGCAGCACTCTCGAGTCGTCATTTCCGGTGGCGACCTGAACAGCGGGCGATGCCCCGCTCACGGTTGCTTCCTTTCCCACATGTCTGGTCCTCGACCTGCGTGTCTGGATGGGCTCAATTGCGAGGGAGGTCGCGGTAGCGGACGGCACCAGCGAGAGCGTCGCGCATCTCGGCGGCGTCGAGGCGAACCGCGTAAGCGGGGAGGTCGCGCTGGAACCGCCACCCCTCAGACAGCGGGCCGACGTCGACGACATCAAACCCGAAGCTGTCGAGGAGGCTCTGCACAACGCGCTTCGCGTCGGTGTCGTCTCCTGCCATCGCCAGTGCCCGACGGTCCTCGCTGCCCGCGGGGCTTCCCGTGGAAGTCAGCTCGGCCGCGACGACGTGGTTGAGGGCCTTGACCACGGATGCGCCCGGCAGCAGTCGCTGCAAGATCTCGGCCGTGGTCGTCGACTCGTTGTCGAGCTCGGCGATGTTCCCGTTCCAGCCGGGGTAATAGTTGCCTGTGTCAATGACGATCTTTCCCCCGAAGGCGTCGGCGGGCAGCGCGACGTACGAGTGGATCGGCATGGCGACGACGACGACGTCAGCGCGCTCGGTCGCGTCGGCGACCGTCACCGCAGGTCGTGCGTTTGCGCCCAGTTCGTCGACGAGGGGCTCGAGTCCCTCGCCGCCGCGAGAGTTGGCGAGCACCACCTGGTGCCCGGCTTTCACTGCGAGGCGCGCTACCTGGGAACCGATGTTTCCTGCTCCGATGATGGCGATCACGGCCATGTTCTGCCTTTCGATAGGTGTGCGTGAAGCGAGGTGTGGGTCAATTCGCTGTGCGGGAGCGTGAACTGAGGATCAACAGCCAGTCCTCCGGGAGGCGGTCGGCGGGGCCCGGAGCGGGTTGATCCTCGGGGTGACTGTGGGGTGGGGCGAGTTCGGGTCCCGCGCCGAACTTGTTGGTCCGGAAGTCCCAGAACCAGTCCTCGCCTGGCTCGAAGCTTTGGATGATCGCATGGCCGGTCGCTTCTGCATGGGCTGTGGAGTGCCGGTTCAGTGAGTCGTTGCAGCAGCCGATGTGACCACAGGCGGCGCACCGGCGAAGGTGCACCCACCAGGATCCGATCGAGTCGCACTCGACGCAGCTGTCACCACTGGGCGGCACTTCGGGGTTGATGTGGTTCATGATTCGCGCTTTCTTCAGAAGAGGGGCAAACAGAGCGGTCCGCACCGCCGATGGATCCTGGCGTGCTCACTCCCTCCCGCGCACGAGCGTCACGGGTGCTGGTCTCATGGCGGCCGAGGACGTCAGAAGAGTGGTCGTGCCCGCGACGGCGTAGGCGCCGATGATGACTGTCGCTACGAGCGCCCATGGGACAGCCATGGATGCGGACCCTGTGACGGTGGCCGTGACGATGACGACCGCCAGCACAGTTCCTGCGGCGGCGAGCAGCCCCAGGACAAGGCCCACAGACGTGACGATGAGGGACTCGAGGAGGGCGGTGCGGAGGACCAGCGAGCGGGTGAGGCCGGACACGCGCGCGACTGCGAACTCTCTCGACCTCGAAGCGGAGGCAATCACGATCGAGTTGACTACGCCGATGAGCGCGTACAGCGCGCCGAGCCCCAGCACCACGATGAGGATCGACGTCGCTGTTCCAGAGGATGCCGCCGCATTCTGCTCGAACCATTGGTCGGCCAGAACGACGCCACCGTAACGATCGAGTTCGCCCGCGATTGCGGACAGGTCTGTGTCTTCGTCGAAGGCCACGAAGCTCACGGTCTCCGCTCCGGCGAGGACGTCGTCGGGGAGAGATGATCGGGAGAGGTACAGCGTCGGACCCGCAGCTATCGACGGTTCCGCGACACCGGTGACTTCGAGCGCGGGGAGCTCGACGTCACCGACGCGCACGCCAACCCGGTCGCCCGCACCGACCCCGATGGAGCCAGGTCCCGCAATCGCGGATCCGTCATCAAGTGACGCGGTCGGGGCCGTTGGGTGGGCGGCTGCGTACGCTTCTCCCTCAATGACAGTGATGGTGCCGACCTCGGTGAACGCGAGTGCACCTTCTCCTGTGGTGATGGCGGCAGGGAGGGTCACCTCAGACGACACTGCGGCGACACCTTCGACTGACGCGATCCCGCGATCACCCCACGGATCCGAGGTTCTGTCGCCGACGACGGAGATCACGACGACGTCCGCCACGGTGGAGGCCCGCTGCGCAGTCGCCCCGGCGTCCGCGAACGACAGGAGAGCCGTCGACTGACCGACGAGGATGCCGACGAGGACCACGAGCGGCGCTGCGGTGGACGCACTTCTGCGCACATTGTCACGAAGGCTCGCGCGGGCGAGGAGGGGTGAGATGCCGCGCGAGCCCACCGGTACCAAGCGTGCGGCCAGCGGGACGAGGAGTGGAGCGGCGGCTGTGAGAGCGATGGCCGCAGCGATCGACACGTTCATCGCCATCGCCTGCCCACCGGCTGCTCCACCGACCGGAGCGAGCGCGAGCAGGGCGAGGGCACCGGCTCCGAACAGCGCCGCGATAATCCAACGTCCTCGCGTCATGACGGGCGACGCGTCCTCGCCATCGCGGAGCGCCGACAGCGGAGCGATACCGGCGGCACGGCGCGCCGCCAGCAAGACGCCCCCGACGGCGAGAGCGATGCCCGTGGCCGCGGACGCACCGAGGACCCACACTTGCCACCGTGCGGCGAAGCCCTCAGGCACGAATCCGAGCCGCGTAAGCAGGTCGGCGTGGACCGTCATGACTGCAACTCCGAGCGGCACCCCGACCAGGGCACCGGCGATTCCGAGCAGCGCAGCTTCGTTCACCAGGAGACGGCGCACCTGTCGTCTGCTCGCTCCGACAAGGCGCAGCAGAGCGATGTCGCGGCTGCGCTGGTCGACGGTGAAGGCGAACGTGGTTCCGATGATGAAGAACGCAAGGAACGCCGCGAAGGCAAGCGTGACGGCAAGCACCGTGACGGCGACGGTCGTCGATGCCGTATGGGCGGTGGCCTCGATAGCGGACGCACCGGCGGGAGCGGGAGTTGTCGCGGCGGTGAGGAGCAGCAGGAGCGAGGACTGCACGAGGGCGACGCCGAGAGCGACGGACAGGACGGCGCCGATGAAGAGTGGCCATCGTTCAGTGACGGTGGCGCGGCTGAGGGCGAGCATGTCAGGACTCCAGTGCGACGATCTGGGCAGCGACGGCGGCGACGTCCGGCGCGACGAGCCGTCGGACGATCCGTCCGTCTCGGAGGAAGACCGTGGAATCGGCGCGTGCGGCCGCAGCAGGGTCGTGGGTGACCATGATGATCGTCTGACCGGCGTCGGCCATGCCCCGCAGGAGATCGAGCACGGTACGGGCTGCGGCGGTGTCGAGGGCGCCGGTCGGTTCATCTGCGAAGAGGACCTCGGGCGTCGTGACCATGGCCCGCGCGATGGCGACCCTCTGCTGCTGGCCACCGGACAGTTGACGCGGCTTGTGTCCGGTGCGCTCAGCGAGTCCGACGGCCGCGAGTGCGGAGCGCACACGGTCCCGAGATGGTCCTTCCCCGGCAAGGCGGAGAGGGAGCGCGACGTTCTGCTCCGCCGTGAGCGCCGACACGAGGTTGAAGCTCTGGAAGACGAAGCCGATCCGTGAGCGGCGGAGCGCCGTCAGCTCGTCGTCGCTCGCGTCGGTGATGTCGGTGCCGCCGAGGAGGACCCGTCCTTCGTCCGCGCGCTCGAGGCCCGCAGCGATGTGCAGCAGCGTCGACTTCCCCGACCCGGATGCTCCCATGATGGCTGTCCAGGATCCACGAGGGAACGAGAGGTCGACGCCGTCGACCGCACGGACGGCCGAGCCGTCGGTCCCATATGTCTTCGCGATACCGCCGAGGGTGAGCGCAGCGGTCGCGGTGTCATCTACGGAGCGTTCGGGCCGGGTGGGAGCAGCGTGGCGGGAGGATTTCATGTCGACCGTCCTGATCTGTGGTGATGCAATAGGAATGGAGAGGGGGATGATGCGCGGGTCAGTGATCTCGGTCGCCCACGAGGCCCGCGGATCACTGCGTCTCTTCGACGCGGATCCACTCGAGTGACGCGGAAGACCACGTCATCCGGCCGTCAGCGGTTCGCCGGTTCGGTTCGCTGCGTTCGAGTGCGTCGATGAGTGAACGCGCGTCGGTCGATCCCTGGTAGAGCCGGCCGCCGATGAACAGCGTGGGAACGCGGCGAAGGTCCGCCCGCCGCGCCTCATCGACATCACGGCGGACGCGCTCTCGTGCCGGCGTCTGCACCCTCTCCTGATCGAAGAGGCGGATGTTCACGCCCGCGTGCGATGCGGCGTTCCGGATGTCCTGCGCGGTGACGGGCGTGGACGCTGCCGACAGGGCCTCACGGAAAGGTCCGAAGCGTCCCTGGCGTGCCGCTGCTTCTGACGCGAGTGCGGCGTCATACCCGATGGTGCCGTCAACCACTGATGAGGCGTGGCGGAAGGTGTATTGCAGCTCTTCTCCGAATCGGGCCCGGAGTTCAGCGAGAACACCGGTTCGAGCGATGTCGAAGTCGGCGGAGAGATCGCCGTACTCCACGAGCGAGAGTGGCGCGTCGTCAGGTCCTATTGTGTGTTCCCTGTCGGCATCGACGGCGCGCGGGAGCACCGTCTCGCTCGACGGTCCGCGCCGTTGCATGCGTTCGAGCACGACCAGCGTCGTGCCGCCCGCGATCACCGCGACGAGGGAAGCGACGAGAATGGCGAGATGTGCGAGCTGCAACGTGTCCGCGTCGGCGAACGCGAGTTCGGCGATGAACAGCGAGAGTGTGAAGCCGACGCCTGACAGAAGTCCGACTGCGACGACATGACGCATCGCGACCCCGGCGGGGAGAAGACCCGGTCGGATGCGCGAGATGGCGAAAACCGTTCCGATCACGGCAATGGGTTTGCCGAGGACCAGTGCGGCGACGATGCCCCACGTCAACGGCGACCGTGCGGCCTCTGCGATGGTTGTTGCATCCACCCGAACGCCCGCGTTCGCGAGCGCGAAGAGGGGGAGGACCGCGAGGTTCACATACGGGGAGAGGAGGCGGTGGGCGCGGTCGTTCACGGAGATGGCGCGCTGCAGCCCTTCCTCCGCATCGCGCGCGTATGCGGCTGACGGTGACTGCGCGAACGCGGTCATCAAGCGCCTCGCCTCCCCGACACGATCGTCACGTGCCTCGAACACGGGCAGCAGCAGCGCTATCGCGACACCTGCGAGGGTCGCGTGCACGCCCGAGGCAAGCGTTGCCAGCCAGACGACGACGGAGAGCACGAGGTAAGGGGCTCCGCGCCACACGCCCCACCACCGGCACGCCGCGATCGCGCCGAGACCGAGCATGGCGATCACGAGCGCGCTGATCGAGAGCTCGTCGGTGTAGGCGACGGCGATCACGGCCAGTGCGCCGATGTCGTCGGCGACTGCCAAGGTCACGAGGAAGACGCGCACAGCCGGCGGCAGACCCCGCCCAAGGAGCGCGAGCAGGCCGAGAACGAAAGCGGTATCGGTTGAGACGACCGTCCCCCACCCCGAGGCTTCCGGCGTCCCGGCGGTCACGGTGAGATAGATCGCCGCGGGGACCAGGATGCCGGCTGCGGCTGCAGCCACGGGCACTGCGGCCTTTCGCCAATCGTGCAGCTCCCCGAACTCGAGTTCTCGACGAACCTCGAGTGTGATGAGGGCGAAGAAGAATGTCATGAGACCGTCGTTGATGAGGTGACGAAGGTCCATCCCCCACTGCAGGTCGCCGATCTCGACGCCGAGCCAGGTGTGCCAGACGCTCTGGTAGGTCGAATCGTCCATGTTGGCCCAGAGCAGCGCGACAATGGTCGCGATCACGAGGAGCGCAGCGGCGACGGCCTCCGGCGCGGGCGTCGAGCGGCGCGGAGATCGCGTGCGGTGCGGTCCGAAAATACCCAGGAGGTGGAGCGAAGTCACCGCCGCATCACCCCTGCTCTGTCGGGAGGAGGACCATCTCGGCAACGTTCATTCCGAACGGGAGGCCACACGTCATCGCGATGAGCTGGCCGACGTGATCGGGGGTGATCGGATGCTCGATGCTGCGTGCGACGTCCTGCCACAGATCGACGGCGGCACCGTCGTTGAGGTGCCGCCCGAAGCTCTCCTCGACAAACCCGGGCTCGATGTTGTGCACGCGAAGGCCGCGCGGGCCGTACTCGGCGCGCAGTGTGCGCGTCAGGTGCGCGATCGCCGCCGACACAGCGCCATACACGGCGAAGTAGGGGTACAGGACATGTGCTGCGATCGCGCCGACGAAAATGAGATCGCTGCGTTCTTTGCGTTCGGCGGCGGCGAGCAGATCCGCTGAGAAGGTCTGCGCCGCAAGGAGCACGCCGCTGAGGTTCGTGTCGATCATTCGCGCCCAGTCGGCAGGCACCGCGTCCTCGAATGGTGCGCCGAGCATGACTCCGACGCTCACCACGACGATATTCACCTCCCCGAACCGGTCAAGGACCGCGTCCCGGGCGTCCGCGAGCTGCGCGGTGTCAGTGATGTCGGCCGCCACCGTCATCACTCGGTCGTCGGCGTCGAGGGATCGTGCGAGATCGTCGAGCGGGCCCGGCTCGAGGGCGATCAGTGCGACGCGGGCCCCGGACTCGACGAGGGTGCGGGCCACGCCCGTCCCGATCGTGCCGGTGGCGCCGAGGACGACAGCCGAGCGCCCGTGAAGACCACCGAAGATCGCGGTCGTCATAATAATTGGTCCTTTCATGTGCCGGGAAGGCGTGTGGGGCGGAGCCGCGGCGGACGCGACGTCAGCGTGCGGGGATGCCGGCGGATTCACCGCCGTCGGCGATGAACTCACCGCCGGTCGAGAACGCCGAGTCGTCGCTGGCGAGGAACAGAACCAGCGGAGAGATCTCCGTGTCCTCCGCCTGCCGATGTAGCGCGACGTTCGCCGTGTTGTCGCCGAGCTCGTCTGTCATCGGTGTGCGGACAAAGCCCGGGTGGACGGTGTTCGCACGGATGCCGAAGCCGCCGAGGTCCAGTGCCGTCGCCTTCGTCAGGCCGCGCAGTGCCCACTTCGAGGCGGAGTAGGCGGGGAGGAACGAGTACCCGGTGATGCCGGCGGTTGACGAGATGTTGATGATGGAGCCGCCGCCCGACTGGCGCATCGCGTCGATGACGGCCTTCGTTCCGTTCCAGACACCGGTGAGGTTGACCCCGATCACTTCATCCCACATCTCGTGACTGTGGGTCTCGATCGGTTCGCGACGGAAGATGCCGGCGTTGTTGACGAGTACATCGACACGGCCGAACTCGCGTACCGCCGTCTCGACGACCACACCCCACTGATCCCGATCGCGCACGTCGAGGGGCACGAATCGAGCGGCATCGCCAAGCTCCTCAGCGACGGCGCGCCCCTCCTTCTCCAGCACGTCGGCCAGGACGACGCGAGCGCCCTCGGTGACGAAGAGACGGGCGTGGGCTGCGCCCATCCCCCGCGCGCCACCCGTGATGATGGCGACTTTCCCGTCCAGCTTTCCCATTGGTGTGCCCTTTCGTTCGTTGTGTTTTCGAGACGAGAGCGTGAGCTCCCGGTCAGTGAGGTCAGGAGATGCGTTCGCGCGTCAATGCCGCGAGGGCCTTCTGGTTGCGCTCGTCGAGCGCGTCGTCGCTTGCGGCGACGAGCTCACCATCGTCGATATAGGAGCCGCTCGGGACCTCGGCCGCTGCCGCTTCGACGACGCGTCGACCACCGTGATCGACGGAGGCGCCCCCTGCTCCGAACATCGAATGCAGCAGCGTCGTGCTGATGACGCCCGGGCTGATGCTCACGACGCGGATCCCGCGCGGCAGTCGCTCTGCGAGCCACGTGGTGTACGTGACGATCGCCAGCTTGGACTGGGCGTAGGCACGCACCGGGTCATAGCCGTCGCGAAGGTCGGGATCATCGAAATCGAACGACGTCATCCGGTGGGTCGTGGATCCGACGTTGACGATCCGACCATCGTCGACGATCGAAGCGCTGAGCCGCTCGGTGAGGAGTGCAAGTGCGAAGAAGTTGACTTGAAGCGTGCGTTCGAAGCCATCATCGGTGAGCTGACGCAAGGGCGCCCCGGGCACCCCCGCGTTGTTCACGAGGATGTCGATCGATGGGGTGACCGCGCGGATGTCATCTGCTGCGCGGCGGACCTCGTCGAGGCGTGTGAAGTCGGCCTCGATGTACTCGACACGTGCACGGCCAATCTCTCGGAGCTCCTCAAGCAGGCCGACAACATCGCTATCGCTCTCCGGCCCCTGCACCACGAGAACCGCGGCGTGCGCGGCGAAGAGTCGGGCGGCGGCCCGCCCGATCCCGCTCGTCGCTCCTGTGAGGACGATCGTCCTGCCATCCAGTTCCATGTCCACCTCCGGTGCGCTCGTTGCGATACATCCACTTTCGAGCGAGACGGAGCGGGGCGGGAGGCCGGGTCGAGACTAGGTGTCTCACGGCCAGGGAAGGTGGAGGAGTCCTGCCTCGCGCGACCCAGAAACACTGCCGAAACTCACGTGCGGGATACTTCCGCTATGGCCAACCCCACTCTCGGTTCCCTGCTGCAACACTGGCGCGGGCGCTCCGGACGTGGGCGGCGCGAAGTTGCGTCGTCGTCGGGCGTGAGCTTCGACTATTACAAGCGCCTCGAGCAGGGTCGCGTCGGCATCCCCTCGAGCGCCGTCCTGCACGCGATCGGTCGCGCTCTCGCGCTGAGTGCCGACGAGCAGGCGCACCTGACCGTGATCGCGAACGAACGCAGCCACTTCCCACAGTGGCCGGTAGCCCCACCGTCGCAGCGTCAGAGCCAGATCCTCCGGGGCATGCTCGACCCTGTCTTCGTCATCGACGAGCGCACCCGGGTGCGGGGGTCCAACCGTGCGGGGTGGACCGTCCTTCACGAGCTCGGCCTCTTCGGTCGCTCTGAGCGCAGCTGGATCGAGTGGATGGTCGAGCACGATTCCAGCCGGATCGTGTACGGCGAGGACTGGGAGACGGGCATGCGACGCATGGCCGCAAACCTCAACCGCCTCATGACCTGGAATCCGAACGACGCTGACCTCGCTGGATTCGTCGCCGAGTGGCGCAGACGCAGCCCGCTGCTCGCCGAGTATCTGGATGTCTTCGACTTCGACGTCCCGGGCTCCGGCACTCTGACGATCACCCTTCTGGGGGAAGAGCCAGTCCTGCTGGACTACGACTACATCACTCTGTCGAGTTCTCCGACGCGTTTCCTCAACGTATGGTCGGCTCCGGGAGGATCGTCGGGACGAGAGGTGCTTGATCGGATCCGGGTGAGAGCAGGTCGACCGGGTTGATCGCGGCCACTGCCATCGCGCTCGCGTCATACTGCGCTGGGTGCTGCCAAGCCAGCTCAGCGGTCGGTCGACACAGGACGAGCCGCCGGCCGGGGTGATCCGCGAGCTCGAGGGCGAAAACGTGCAGGAATAGGTCGCCGAGTTCGTCATGCCGCAGGCCAACGCGATGCGTCGACGCGACGTCAACTGCGTGCACCGCCCACAGCTCGGCGAACGTCGAGCTCTCTGCGGTCAGCCGCCGCAAGAGAGCGAGGCCTTCCTCTGTGGGCGTGGCATCGGCTGACAGCACGCGCAGGAGCGCAACCGCCCAGCGTGCACAGCCCCGCCAATCGAGGAAGAAGTCCGGGGCCTTCGGATCAAGGAAGATCATCTCGAGGAAGTTCTGCGAGGCGAATCGGTCGAACAGGCGCCGGGAAGGCGCACTCGAGGCGACGATGTCGAGCTGAGGTCCGAGCACGAACGCCGGGATGCGCTGGTCCTCGACGAGCGCGAGGAATGCCGTGGGCAGCGGCTCGTCATGTGGGATTGGGGAAGGCGGTACGGCGAGACCCGCGAGCGTGTAGACGTAGCGGCGCTGCGCGGAGTCGAGACGTAAGGCTCGGGCAAGCGCCTCCACGACCTGGGGTGACGGGTTCGGTTCCCGACCCTGCTCGAGTCGGGTGTAGTAATCCACGCTGATTCCGGCGCGTGTCGACACCTCCTCGCGGCGCAGCCCCGGCACCCGACGTGTGCGGCCGGCCGCGTCGGGCCGCGCGGCCCGGATGGCATTCCGACGCGAACGGAGGAACGCGCCGAGTTCACGCGGACGGTCGTACGGGTGTGTGGGCATGGCGCGATTCCTCGGGTGAAAGACGGTGCCGCGGCGATCAGGGCCGGCGATCTGTTGTCATCCTGCGCGACGCGCAGCGCCGGAACAACGCGGGGACGGCGTGTCCCGGTGGCCCTTTCAGGGCCACCGGGACACGAGGATCGCCAGCGATGGTCTAGTCGCGGGTGAGCGACTCCCACTTCCGCATCCGGTTGCGGAGATCGATCCGTTCGCCGTTCGTCGAGAACGTCCCGTCACCGCGATGGTGGACCTCGGCGGCATCTGCAGCCTCCGGGTCGATCCATGCTTTCTCGACACGGAGGACCCACAGGTCGTAGTCGGCGACGAGTCGGTCGTCGGCGACGGTGCACTCGACGTTCGCGAAACACTCCGACACGAGCGGTGGACGCACCACCTCGGCGGGCAGCGGTGTCAGACCGAATCGGTCCCACTTGTCGACTTCGGCGCCCGACACATTGCCGATGTCGACCGTCGTCTCGAGCAGACCGCGGTCAGGGAGCGCGATGACGCACTCGCCGGTCTCGCGGAGCGCCGTGAACGAGTAGTCCCAGCGGCCGATCACGAGTGCCAGGTTCGCGGAGTGCCGCACGGGCATGTTGAACCCGTTGGTCATCAGGTTCGCGCGCTCGTCGTCCGCGGTCGACACCAGCACGATGGGCCCCGGCTCGAACAGCCGATGAACGCGGTCGAGCGGGTATTCGACGAACCTTCCGGGCATCGCGATCTCCTTAGATGATCTGCTGGGTGGGCAGGATGGTGATCTCGGTCAGGTTGACGTGCTTCGGCACGGAAGCGACGAACGCGACGGTCTCGGCGACATCAGCCGACTGCAGGACGTCGATCTGCTGGATGAGGTCGGCCATCAGCGTGCTGGCATCCGGGTCGGTCACGTGGTCCGGCAGTTCAGTGTCGACCATTCCGGGCTCGAGGGTCGAGACGCGGATGTTCTTCCGGCCGAGCTCCGTGCGCAGCAGGCGGGTGATGTGGCTCACGTAGGCCTTCGTGCCGGAGTACACCTGGAACTTCTCCAGGATGCGAGTCGCCGCGATCGACGACGTGGTGATCAGGTCGGCCGGTCCCCCGGCCGCCGCCGCGTCCTCGAGCGAGGGCACGAAGGCGTTGATCGTATTCATGACGCCCTTGATGTTGAGGTCGATCTGCGCGTCCCAGTCCTCGACCTTGCCGTCGGTGATCGAGGAGATGAGCTGCACTCCGGCGTTGGCGAAGACGAGGTCCGGGCGGCCGAGTTCGGCGGTGATCCGCTCGGCGGCGGCAGTGACCTGCCCCCGGTCTGTCACGTCCGTCGGTACGGCGAGTGCTGTGCCTCCGGCGGCGGTGATGCGTGAGACGACCGCGTCGAGGCGATCCGACCGCCGTGCGAGAACGGCGACCTTGGCGCCGAGATCAGCGAGCCGTTCGGCCGTGGCCTCGCCGATTCCGCTCGATGCTCCAGTGATGACAGCGACGCGACCGTCGAGGGTTCCGGGGACGATGGTGGTGCTCATGTCGTACTCTCCTTCTTCCGGGAGCGGCGGGATGAGCCGCTCAGTGACTCCAGCCTTCCGAGGCGTCCGAAAACGGACCAGGCCGTCCTCCGCCTAGCAATGACAGGACCAGTCGGGGCACCCGGTCACAGAAGATCGAGCAGGGCGAGCGAGCGGTCCGTTTCCGAGGTGGGCGTGCACACTCGGAGCAGATACGGTCCCACTTGGCGAGTGCGGCGGACGAAGCGCAGCGGGCCGATCTGTGGGTGCCGGACGATGTAGCGGTCGCGGCGGAGCGGACGCAGCCCGGGACCTGCATAGAGGCGGCGGAAGTCGGGGTTCCCCGCATCGAGATCTTCGACGAGGGACTGCATCTCGGCCCTTCGCGCCGCGTCACTGGCCGCGTCATTCAGCGCGGCCACGACATCGCTCTGCTCGTGTCGCCGGTGCACGAAGAACCGCGATGCAAGAGGATCGAGGAACACCATCCGCGCGATGTTACGATCCTCGATCAACGGTTCGTGCAGCGCGCTCCAGCGCCGGTTCGCGTGCACGACATCGAGCCTCGACGTGAGGACCACGGCGGGATCGTGCTCGGGGAGAGCAGGAATCGCGGCGTGCATCGCAGGGCGCCTCGGCGTCGAGTCGCCCTGTGTCGATTCACTGGTCACTCCAGCACGCTAGAGGCCGTGCGCGGCACCAGCCTGGCCGTGTGACTCCCTGGCTCAGGAGCTAAGCGTCCTCGAGGACCGCCGGTTGCCTCGCGGCGAGGAGTTGCAGACGTTCGGCACTCTGAGATGCCGGTTCTGCCTGGTACACGACGAGCTGATGCCCCGGCATCGCGGAGACCTCGAACGCGTGGAACGCGACAGTGAGCTCTCCGACCGTGGGATGCGCGAGGACCTTTTCATCGTATGTCTTCGGCTCGACGTGGTGGGCTGCCCAGAGCTCGGCAAAGCGGGGGGAGCCGTGCTCGAGTCGGCCGATCAGCTCAGCCCGGCGAGGGTGGTCCGCGTAGAGGTCCGATGTCGCGCGCAGATTGGCGACACAGCCAGCCGCCGCACGTTCCCAGTCCGAGTAGAACGTCCGGCCGACGGGATCCAGGAAGACCATCTCGACAAGGTTGCGCGTCGAGCTGAACGGCTCGAAGAGGGCTCGCGCAAGGCGGTTCATCACGACCATGTCGAGCAACGGATCCAGGACAAAGCACGCCGCGTCCGGCCACGCGTCGATCATGCGGGCGAGTGGAGCCGAGACTGCGGCGGGAAGGTCCGTCAGCTCTGGTTGCCATGCGATCCGAGCGAGGCTGTACGCATAACGGTGCTCACTGAGATCGAACTCAAGGGCATGCGCGAGGGCGTCGATCACCTGCGCAGACGGGTTCGTCTCGCGACCTTGTTCGAGCCGCGTGTAGTAGTCGATACTCACACCGGCGAGCATCGCCACCTCATCCCGACGCAACCCCGGAACCCTCCGAACACCTGAAGAGCGAAAGGGCAGCGATTCGATCGACGCCGTCGACCGCTTCGCTCGAAGGAACTTGCCGAGCTGACCTGAATCGGATCCCATGGCACTCCAGGGTACTCAAGAGTGTGAACCGCTTCCACGCTCATGCCCCGCCCCGGGTAGCCCCGCTACTGCTAGTCACAGCGCGGCCTCGACCTGATCCCGGGCGACGAATTGAACTTGATCCCGCGTGGACGATCCACTCATGCGAGGTAACCAGCGACGAAAGGGCAGACACCATGGCGCAGAGCGACGCATCCTTCGAAACGGACACGGCCGACACCATCGTGGGGATGTGGGTCACTGCTGACGAAGACATCCGGCAGAACCTCCTGCCTGGCGGCCGGTACGAAGAAGAGCGAGACGGGCGCCCGAAGGCGTACACCGGCAGGTATACCGTGGACGGCGCCCACATCGACTACTTCGACGATGCAGGTTTCACCGCGACCGGCGACGTCATCGAGGGCGTGCTGTACCACGAGCATCTCGTGCTGTTCCGAGCTGACGACACGGAGTGACGGCTGCGCCTTGCACTGGCAGGAGCCGCGACGATCATTATCGCTGCGTGGGCTGCTGACCGAAGGCGTGCAGCAGGGAGTCGAGCAGCCCCGGGAAACGGGCGTTCAGGTCATCCTGGCGGAGAGCCATGTGGATGTACTTGCCAACCTTCTGCTGGTGCAGCACCCCGCTCTCGCGCATCACCCTCCAGTGGTGACTCGCGGTGGATCGGGGCATATCGGGGATCGCCGATGAGCACGTCAGCGCTTCCCCTGCCGCGAGCCGCCTCACGATATCGAGACGAATCGGATTCCCCAGCGCTGCAAGAACCGAGGCAAGGTCGAAGTCTTCAGCGGGAGGGTGGGTCAGGTCAGACACGATTCGACTATATACGAACCGTTGCTAGCATTGCTCATCAGTTCGATAAAACACGAATTGTGGAGGAAGGACCTGTCATGCCCGCATACCTGAGCATCGATCTCTCGCCGGAGGACCACGACGCCATTCGCACCTACGAAGCGCAGATGCCGCCCATCCTGCAGAAATACAACGCCACGGTCATCGCCCGCGACGAAAACGCACTCACGCCGGAGGGCGATCGCGACCCGCACATCGCCGTGATCATCCGTTTCGATGACAAAGAGGCATTCACTCGGTTCTACGAGTCGCCGGAGTACGCGCCGTTGCGCGAATACCGATGGGCCAACGCGCGCACTTCGGCGATCGTGATCGACGGAATCGAGGAGTGACGCCGCGTGGGTCCTCGGCCGAGTGCGGCATGGCCGAGGGCCCACGATCGGTACCGGATCCGGATACTGGAAGAGACGGCCTCGAGCGCCCACGCCTCCGCACCGCGCGGCAGACCGCTCGGGCGCCAGGAAGAAGAAGCACATGAAAGCTCTCCGTTACGTCGAGATCGGCAAGCCCCCTGTCGTCGTCGACATCCCGATTCCTCAGCCCGGCCCCGGTCAGGTTCTGCTCAAGATCACTGCGGGCGGCGTCTGCCATTCCGACGACTACGTCATGGGCCTTCCTGAGAAGGACTACCTCGAGCAGAGCTATCCGCTGCCCCTGACGCTCGGCCATGAGGGCGCAGGCATCGTGCACGAGATCGGAGAGGGCGTCGACTCGACGCTGAAGGTCGGCGACGCCGTGGCGGTCTACGGTCCGTGGGGCTGTGGCCGCTGCCACAACTGCTCACAGGGCATGGAGAACTACTGCACCAACGCCGCGGCTGAGGGCATCCGCCCTCCCGGCCTGGGCAGCCAGGGTTCGATGGCCGAGTACATGATCGTCGATGATGCCCGCCACCTCGTGCCGCTCGGCGACCTCGACCCCGTGCAGAACGTCTCGCTGACCGACGCCGGCCTCACCCCGTACCACGCGATCAAGCGCTCACTCCCCAAGCTCGGCGCCGGCACCTTCGCCGTCGTCATCGGCACCGGCGGGCTCGGCCATGTCGGCATCCAGATCCTGAAGGCGATCTCGGGCGCCACCGTCATCGCCCTCGACGTGAACGACACGAAGCTCGAGCTCGCCACCGAAGTGGGCGCAGACCACGTCCTGATCAGCGATGCATCCGCCGCCGACACGATCCGCGAGATCACCGGCGGTCTGGGCGCCAACGCCGTGTTCGACTTCGTGGGCGCGAACCCGACGATGGCTCTGGCGCAGAGTGTCGCCGCACTCGATTCGGACGTGACGATCGTCGGCATCGGCGGCGGAACCATGTCGCTCGGCTTCGGCGCGATCGCCTACGACGCCGCCGTGCGAATCCCCTACTGGGGATCGCGCTCGGAACTGATCGAGGTGCTCGATCTCGCGCGCGCGGGAAAGATCCACGTGCAGACCGAGACGTACTCGCTCGACGACGGCCCGAAGGCGTACGAGGATCTCGCCTCGAACAGCATCCGCGGCCGCGCAGTCATCGTCCCGTAGACGACGCTTTCGCACAGCGGCCGCTCCGTCTCACAGGCGGGGCGGCCGCTGCTGTCTGCACCGCCGATCGAGCGCCGTCACCGCGCTGAAGCGCCGGTGAGATCTCGGTGTTCGCGGGATCACCGAGGCGATCCCGCGTCAGGACCGCCCGAGCACACCCCGCACACTCGCCTCCGGCGAGAGGTCGATGCGCCGGAGCAGCTGCGCATTGAGCGCGACGACGATCGTCGAGAGCGACATCAGCACCGCTCCGACCGACATCGGCAGCACGAACCCGACGGGTGCCAGGATGCCGGCGGCGAGCGGCACCGACAGCAGGTTGTATCCGGCCGCCCACCACAGGTTCTGCCGCATCTTGCGGTATGCGGCGCGGGAGAGCTCGATGACCGAGATCACCGAACGCGGGTCGGAGCTCGCGAGGATCACCCCGGCCGAGGCGATGGCGACATCGGTCCCGGCGCCGATCGCGATGCCGACGTCGGCCTGAGCGAGGGCGGGGGCGTCGTTGACGCCGTCGCCGACCATCGCGACCTTCTTGCCCTCTGCCTGCAGCTCCTTCACCTTGGCTGACTTGTCTTCGGGACGCACCCCCGCGAACACCCGGTCGATGCCGAGCTGCGCCGCGACGGACTCGGCGACCGCCTGGGCGTCGCCGGTGATCATGACGACCTCGACGCCGAGGCGGTGGAGCGCGTCGACCGCCTGCTGAGATTCCGGTCGCACCTCGTCGGCGAGCTTCAGCCCGCCGGCCACCTGTCCGTCGACGGTCACGTGCAGGATGATGGCACCCTCGTCTCGCCACCCGTCTGCGGCGGAGATCTCTCGGCCGCCCACCTCGTCGAGGAGCTTCGGCCCGCCCACGCGCACCTCTCTGCCGTCGACCGTGGCGGTCACGCCCACGGCAGGCGACGACGTGAACCCGGAGGCCTTCGAGAGCGTCAGCCCTCTCTCCTCCGCCGCGCGCACGATCGCGCGAGCGAGCGGATGCTCACTGTCGGCCTCAGCCGAGGCGGCGAGCGCCAGCAGACGATCGGCGTCGATGTCACCGGTCGGCTCGACGGCGGTCACGGTCGGCGCGCCCTTCGTCAACGTGCCCGTCTTGTCGAACAGCACGGCGTCGACGGTGCGCATGCTCTCGAGCGCGAGGCGATCCTTGACGAGCACCCCGCCCCGGGCTGCGCGCTCGGTCGCGATCGACACGACCAGCGGGATCGCGAGGCCGAGCGCGTGCGGGCAGGCGATGACGAGCACGGTGATGCTGCGCACGACCGCAGCATCCGGATCCCCGACGAGGGTCCACACCAGCGCGGTCAGAGCGGCCGAGAGCAGCGCGAACCAGAACAGCAGGGCGGCTGCGCGGTCGGCGATGCGCTGCGCCCGCGACGAGGAGTTCTGCGCATCGGTCACCAGCCGCTGGATGCCGGCGAGCGCGGTGTCATCCCCGGTCGCGGTGATCTCGACCCGCAGACCGGAGTCGGTCGCGACCGTGCCCGCGGTCACGGTGTCACCGGTCGCACGGGTGACCGGGCGGGACTCGCCGGTCACCATGGACTCGTCCATGGCGGCTGTGCCGTCGATGATGCGCCCATCCGCCGGAACGCTCGCCCCGGGACGGATGACGACCACGTCGCCGACGACGAGATCGGCGGGTGCGACCGTGACGATCTCGTCTCCCTCGACCCGTTCGGCCTCGTCGGGCAACAGCGCCGCGAGGGAGTCGAGCGCCGACGTCGTCTGCGCGAGGGACCTCATCTCGATCCAGTGGCCCAGCAGCATGATGACGATGAGCAGTGCGAGCTCCCACCAGAACTCGAGCTCGTGATGGAGGATGCCGAGCGTCGCGCCCCATGAGGCGAAGAACGCGACCGTGATCGCGAGGGCGATCAGCAGCATCATCCCGGGCTTGCGGGCCTTCAGCTCGCTGATCGCCCCGGTGAGGAACGGCCATCCGCCCCAGAGATACATGACGGTGCCGAGCACGGGCGAGATGAACCGGGCACCTCCGGCGACGTCGTAGCCGAAGATCATCGCGAACATCGGCGAGAACGCCACCACCGGCACGGCGAGCAGGAGATTGACCCAGAACAGGCGACGGAACTGACCGACGTGGTCACCGTGCCCGCCATGTCCACCGTGCCCGCCGTGGTCCGCGTGCTCGCCGTGGTCCGCGTGCTCGCTGTGAGCCCCGTCCGCGTTCCGAGCGTGATCGTCGTGCGAGACCTGGTGGCCTCCCCCGGGGGTTCCGTGCGCGTCGTGTGCAGTCATGGGTCCCGTCCTCCCGTATCGGGTGTCGTTCTCAGTGTGTCTCGGCGGTCGCCGAGAGCCTAGGGGTCACCGCGTGGCGATGCTGCGGAACCCGCGCAGACGCAGGCTGTTGCCCACGACGAAGACGCTCGACAGCGCCATCGCCGCACCGGCCAGCATCGGGTTGAGCATTCCCAGCGCCGCGACCGGGATGGCCGCGACGTTGTAAGCGAAGGCCCAGAACAGGTTGGTCTTGATGGTCGAGAGCGTCGCCCGCGAGAGCCGGATCGCGTCGACCGCGCTGCGCAGATCACCGCGCACCAGGGTGATGTCGGACGCCTCGATCGCGACATCCGCTCCGGTGCCCATGGCCAGGCCGAGGTCGGCCTGGGCGAGTGCGGGTGCGTCGTTGACGCCGTCGCCGATCATCGCGACCGTCTTCCCCTCACCCTGCAGTCGGGTGATGACCGCGACCTTGTCTGCCGGGAGGACTTCGGCGATGACCTCGTCGATGCCGACCTCCGCGGCGATCCGCCGGGCGACGGCCTCGTTGTCGCCGGTGAGCAGGATGGGCGTCAGCCCGATCGCCCTGAACCGGGCGATCGCCTCGGCGCTGCTCGGCTTCACGGTGTCGGCGACGACCAAGATGCCGCGAGCCAGGCCGTCCCAGCCGACCGCGACGACCGTCTTGCCCTCGCCCTCGGCGCGGCCCTTCGTGGCGGCGAGCTCGGGGCTCAGCGCCTGCGCCCACTCGGCGAGGAGCGAATCCCGGCCGACGATGACGGTGTGGCCGTCGACGACGCCCTGCACGCCCTTGCCCTCGATGTTCGCGAAGTCCTTTGGTGCGGGCAGGGCGCCGATCTCCTGGGTCGCGCCCTTGGCGATCGCCTGCGCGATCGGGTGCTCGGAGGCATCCTCCAGCGCACCGGCCAGCCGCAGGAGATCCGAACGGTCGGTGCCCGGCTCGACGAACACGTCGACGAGCGTCATCCTGCCGGTGGTGACGGTTCCCGTCTTGTCGAGCACCACGGTGTCGACCGTGCGAGTGGACTCCAGGACCTCCGGCCCCTTGATGAGCACTCCCATCTGCGCACCGCGGCCCGTGCCGACGAGCAGCGCGGTGGGCGTCGCGAGGCCGAGCGCGCAGGGGCACGCGATCACGAGCACGGCGACCGCCGCGGTGAACGCCGCCGTCATGGGGAACCCGGCGCCGAGCCAGCCGCCCAGCGTGACGACGGCGATCACGATCACGATCGGCACGAAGACACCCGAGATGCGGTCGGCGAGGCGCTGCACCTCCGCCTTCCCCGTCTGGGCGTCCTCGACGAGCTGGGCCATCTGCGCCAATTGCGTGTCGGAACCGATCCGGGTGGCGCGAACCACGAGCCGCCCACCGACGTTCGCCGTGGCGCCCGTGACGGCGTCGCCCTCGGCGACCTCGACCGGCACGGCCTCGCCCGTGAGCATCGACGCGTCGACGGCCGACGTGCCCGACACCACGATGCCGTCGGTCGCGATCTTCTCACCGGGCCGCACGACGAATTCGTCTCCCACCTGCAGGTCCTCGACCGGGATCTTGGCCTCGACCCCACCGCGCAGCACGGCGACGTCCTTCGCGCCGAGCTCGAGCAGCGCACGCAGCGCCGCGCCGGCCTGCTTCTTCGACCGCTTCTCGAAATAGCGCCCGGCGAGGATGAACATCGTGACACCGGCACCCACCTCGAGGTAGATGTTCGCCGCTCCATCGGACGGAGCGAGCGCGAACTCGAAGGGGTGGGTCATGCCCGGCGTGCCGGCCGTGCCGAAGAACAGCGCATACAACGACCAGAGGAAGGCGGCCGATGTGCCCAGGGAGATGAGCGTGTCCATCGTCGCAGTGCCGTGGCGGAGGTTCATCCAGGCCGCCCGGTGGAACGGCCAGGCCGCCCAGAGGATCACGGGAGCGGCCAGCGCCAGCGACGCCCACTGCCAGTACGTGAACTGCAGCGCGGGGATCATCGCCATCGCGATCACCGGCACGGTCAGCACGACCGCACCGCTCAGGCGAGTGCGCAGCGAGCGAAGCTCCGGGTCCTCGGCGTCCGGATCTCCGGCGTCACGCACCGCCCCCTTCGGGGCAGGCAGCGACGCCGAGTAGCCGGTCTTCTCGACCTCGGCGATCAGCGCGGCCGGGTCGTACCCCTCGGGAACGGTGACCTTCGCCTTCTCGGTCGCATAGTTGACGGTCGCCACGACGCCCTCGAGCCTGTTCAGCTTCTTCTCGATCCGCATCGCGCAGGACGCGCAGGTCATCCCGCCGATCTCCAGCTCGAGACCTGTCCCCGTGGTCGAGGGTGCTGACGTGCTCATGTTCGTTCCTTCTGTGCGATGTCGTTGTGGGTCGCAGCGGGCAGCCGCGGTGGGGGCGATGGGCGACGGTCAGTGCGCGTCGTCGTGCGAGTCGCCGTCGGATTCGGGCGCGCCGTCAGCCGGAGCGGCATCGAGCACGAACGCGGCGGTGTGCACGGCGCCGTCGACCTGGAAGTCCAGGTACAGCAGGTAGCGCCCGGCAGTCCGAGCCTCGGCGGCGAACGCGATCTCCGGCCCCGACGTCTCGCCCGGTTCGGGTTCGGCGCCCGCGGCGTGCACGTGCAGGTAGGCGAGGTCTCCGTCCCGGAGTGCCACGAGATGCCCGAACGCCCCGAGATACGGCTGCAGAGCGATGACCGGCCGGCCGTCGCGGGTCACGGTGAACGTCAGGTCGCTCACCGCCCCGGCCTCGAGAGCCCCGTCGACCGAGACCGTATAGCCGGCGACCTCGGCGACCTGCGTCGGCTGCGGCGCGACGGGTGCGAACTCGCCCGCCACCTCGACGGTGCGCGCGAGAGTGAGCGACGGCGCATCGGCGCCCGCCGGCGTGAAGTCCGCGAAGACGCGGTATGCGCCGGCATCCGTCCACTCCCACGGCAGCGACCAGGTGCCGGTCGACTCATCGAGCACCGGATGCACGTGGCGGTACTGGCTTCCGTCGGAGCGCACGACGATCAGGTGGAGCTGCTTCTCGTGCGCGGTGGCATACGCCGTCACCGGGATGCCGTCTGCGTCGTCGATCCGGAACGCCAGCTCACCGGGTTCTCCCGTCGATGTCGGGGCCTCGACCGGCGACATCGTGTAGCCGTCGAGGCCGAGGGAGAGCCCCTTCAGGTCGTCCGCCGGAGCACTCTCGCCCTCGCCGGAACCGGCGGCACTCGCATCGTGAGTGTCGTGTTCGTCCATCTCCGCACCCTTCGTCCAGTCACTCACGGCACTCGCGGGGACGATGACGCCAGCGAGGCCGAAGGCCGCGCCGAACGCCACCACCAGGCCGGCCCCGAAGAGGCCGAGCCGTGCGCCGGAGTTCATGACGTCCGCACCGCCGAATAGCCCGCCTCGGCGACGGCTGCGAGGATCCGCGTCTCGTCGATCGGGGCGGATCCGGTGACGACGAGCGTGCCGTTCAGAGCGCTCACCTGGACGTCTTCGACGCCGGGAACTCCGGAGACCTCTTCGCGGACCGACATCTCGCAGTGGCCGCACGTCATGCCCGTCACCTGGAACTCGTTCTTCGTCATCATGTCTCCTTGTCTTCGTTCTAGTACCCCAGGGGGGTATTAGACACAAGCGTATACCCTCTCCGGGTATTCCACGATGGGCGCACGAAAATCGCACCGCACGAACCGGCCGTGCGGTGCGTGCGGTGCGTGGGAGTGCTGGCGCGTCAGCGCGAGGAGATCGCCAGGTCACTCAGGCGCGGCGGGTTCGCGCCGCGCCGGGACACGGTGACGGCCGCGCCGGCGAGCGCGGCCTCGGTCACGCGTTCGAACTGCGTCAGATCGCGAGCGTCGGGATGGAACGCGTCGCCGGCGAGCGCCGGCGCCAGCCCGCCGGAGACCACGCCGTGGATGAGGCCCGACATGAAGGAATCGCCCGCACCGATCGTGTCGACCACCTGGACCGGCGGCGCCTCTCTCTCGACCGGCCCCGTTCCCCCCTCGATGAGCGAGACGCACCCGTCGCCTCCGCGGGTGACGACGGCGAGCCGCGCACCCAGCGCGATCACCCGCGCGAGCACGTCATCGATCGGGCATCCGGGATACAGCCACTCGGCATCCTCATCGCTGAGCTTCACGATGTGCGACGCCGCCATGATCGCCTCGACACGCTCGGTCGTGGCCGCGCGCGGCCCGAGAAGCTCGCCCCGGATGTTGGGATCGTAGGTGCGCAGAATGCCGTCGGGCACCGCGTCGATCATCGCGCGGACGGCATCCGCCCCGGGGTCGAGCACCGCGCCGAGCGAGCCGACATGCACCACGTCGACGCCGGCGGCCTCTGCGATCGCGACCTCCGCTGACACATCCCACTCGATGTCGAAGTCGTAGGCCGCAGCCCCGTCGGCCCCGATCACGGCGACGGCGCGGGACGTGCGCTCCCCTGCTCTCATGCTCGTCGGCACGACGGCGACCCCCTCCCGGGCGAGGTGCTCGCCCAGCATCCGTCCGTGCGGGTCGTCACCGATCCGCGTGAGCAGTCTCGTCGCGAGCCCGAGACGAGAGAGCCCCACCGCCACGTTCATCGGCGATCCGCCGGGGTGGGGCACACCGCCGACGACGTCGACGAGCGCCTCCCCCACGACGAGGCACCGTGCAGTCGTCAGCACGTCAGCTCGGCGACGGCGACACGGGCGTCGAGGAGCGCTCCCCCCGAGGCCTCCAGCACGCATGAGCGATGCGCAGCTGCAGGGATCAGCGCCGTGAGCACCCGAACGCCGTCCTCCGCGAAGAGCTCGAGAGACGACACCCTGTCGTTCAGCCGATCGATCCAGATCTCCCAGTCGATCTCGTCCGGGCGAGTGGCGGGCATCGACATCGACCCGCCGACCCCGGCGGGAGGGATCAGCTCGGGGCGGACGACGTCGATGCACCCGCTCGCGCGGTCCTGACGGATCACGACCCCACCCGCATCCGCGCCCTCGAGGCGCAGTTCGACTCCTCGCGCGTCTCCGAACGCCGCCGAGACCCTGATCCGCGCGGTGTCCGGCAGCTGCTCGGACACCGTGGTCGGGCCCGTCATCGAGCCGAGCTCGGTGAACTCGACGGGCGCGGCGTCGACCGCCGGCGCCTGGCGCAGACGCACCACGCCACTGCGGTCGCGGGTGAGCGAGAGCCGTCGAGGGAGAGTCATCGCGGTGCGGTACTCGGACGACTCGTCCTGGGGGATGCGGCCGGCGTACTCCCAGTTGTCCATCCACGCGATCAGCGTCCGCTCGCTCTCGGCGAGGCCGTCGAAGGTGACACCGGCGTAGCAGTCCGGGCCGAAGTCGATCCAGCCGTACGCCTCGAGCTCGTCTCGTGATTGACTGCGGTCGACCATCAGCCGCCGCGAGGGAGTCGGATGCGGTGCGCTCGCGCGGAACGTCGTGCCGTCGAACTCCCCCACGACGTAGTGGGTTCCCGATCCCCCCGCGATGCCCCCGGGGTTGAGGCTGATGAGCAGCACCCACCGCGAGTCGGTCTCATCGCCGTCGACGGCGAGCCGGAACATGTCGGGGCACTCCCAGACCCCGCCGACGGGTCCCGCGGGGCCGTACGACGAGAGATACGTCCAGGTCGTGAGATCGTCGGACCGGTGGAACAGCACCTGCCGGTCGTGGGCTTCGACCGCGACCATGACCCAGTACCCGCCGTCGGCGTCGTCGTAGCGGAACACCTTGGGGTCGCGGAAGTCGCTGGTGCCACGGTCGAGCACCGGGTTGCCCTCGTACTTCGTCCAGACGTATCCGCCGTCGGTGCTGTACGCGAGGGCCTGGGCCTGATGCCCTGCAGCGGCCGCCGTGTAGAGGGCGACCAGGGCCGGCTCCTCGGCGGTGCCGAATCCCGAGGTGTTGCCGTGATCGACCACGACGGAGCCGGAGTAGATCTGCGCCGCGTCGTCCGAGAGGATGGCCGGCTCGTGCTCGGTCCACCGCGCGAGATCCGTGCTCGTCGCATGCCCCCAGCTCACGTTCGAGTGCGAGATCCCGTGCGGGTTGCACTGGAAGTACAGGTGGTGGATGCCGTCGTGGAAGACGAGTCCGTTCGGATCGTTCATCCAGTTGTTCCGCGGTGCGAAGTGCGTGCGCGGGCTCGTGGTGCGGACCGGAGGAGAGTCAGTGGGGGTCACCGGGGTAGTCGTCTTTCTCTGTGATGGGGGGCGTGCGTCACTTGCCGACGCCGGCGGTGAGTCCCTCGCGCAGCGGCTTCTGCCCGAAGAAGAACACCAGGAGTGCGGGGATCATCGAGAGGATCACTCCGGCGAGCACCGTCGACACGCTGCCCGTGCCGAGGTTGCCCTGCAACGTGACCAGACCGAGCGGCAACGTGAAGTTCTGCTCGCTGATCGTCATGATCAGCGGACGGAAGAACTCGTTCCAGTGGTAGTTGAAGGCGAGGATGCCGACGATCGCGAGACCCGGGGTCGCGAGCGGCAGGTAGACGCCGAAGAACGTGCGCCAGGGGCCCGCTCCGTCGAGCTGGGCGGCCTCTCCCAGCTCGGTCGGGATGCCCATGAAGTACTGCCGCATCAGGAAAGTGCCGAATGCCGTCGGGAGCGCGGGGACGATGAGCGCGAGCAGCGTGTCGGCGAGGCCCATGCCCCTCACGAGCATGAACACGGGGACGATCGTCACCTGCAGCGGCACCATCATCGTCGCGAGGATCAGGGCGAACAGCAGCTTCTTGCTGCGGAACTCGAACTTCGCGAACACATACCCGGCCATCGCGGCCGAGAGCATCTGACCGGCGGCGACCAGCACCACCACCAGCGCGCTGTTCCATGCGTAGAGCCAGATCGGGATCTTGGCGAAGACGTCGGCGAACGCATCGAACCCGACGCTGACCTCCTGGGTCACGGGGTCGGTCGGCGAGAGCGCCGTGATCAGGGTCCAGACGACGGGACCGATGGTAAGCAGGGCGGCGAGCCCGAGAAGGGCGAACTTTCCGCCGGTGCCGAGGGTGTAGAGCCAGGAACGCTTCGAAGACACTGTCGTGGTCATGATGGGCCTCACCCGTAGAAGACGAATCGGCGGCTCAGCCGGAACTGGATGGCCGTGACGAGCATGATGAGAAGGGTCAGCACGATGCCGATGGCCGATGCGCCGCCGAAGTCGAGCTGTCGGAACGCGGACTCGTAGATCACCATCACCGCGGTGCGGGTCTCGTCGCCGGGACCCCCTCGGGTCAGCACCCACGGCTGGTCGAAGATCTGCAGCGCGTTGATGATCGCCATCACGGATGCGACGAGCAGGGTCGGGCTCACCAAGGGCAGCGTGATCATGCGGAACTGGGTCCACCCGGCCGCGCCGTCGAGGGAGGACGCCTCGTAGACCTCACTCGGGATCGCCGCGAGACCTCCGATGAAGAGCAGGAACGTGAACCCGAAGTTCTGCCACACGTAGACCAGCAGCACCACGACCTTGGCACCGAGGCCGGTCGTCAACCAGCCGACGTCCGCGATGCCGATCAGGTTGAGCGTCTGATTGACGAGCCCGAACTCCTGATTGAACAGGTACGCCATGATCAGCGAGACGGATGCCGCCGACAGGATCAGCGGGAAGAACAGCGCCGACCGGAAGAACGTGCGCAGCCAGTTCGGCATCCTGGACTGGACCAGCACCGCCAGCACCAGAGCCACCGACAGCTGCAGGATGACAGCGACGACGACGAAGCCGATGGTGTTCAGGAACGAGACGCTCACGGTCGGGTTCGCGGCGAGGTCGACGAAGTTGTCGAACCCGACGAACACCGGGTCGGAGATGATGTCCCAGCGGAAGAACGCCAGGACGAACGATCCGATGATCGGCACGAAGTTGAACAGGCCGAGCCCGATCAGCGTCGGCGCGAGGAAGACCCAGGTGAAGACGCGCCCCGATCGGGCGACCGTGCCGGTCTCCCGACGCAGCTTCGCGGGCACCGTGACGGTGCGGGTGCTGCTCTCGGACATCAGTTGCCCCCCAATGCGAGCTCGAGATCTCGCTGCATGGTCTCGAGTCCTCGGCGGACGCCGGACGGACCGTTCGTGATGGTCGACACCACGTTCTTCAGCAGGGCGGATTCGACGGCGGCCTGCTGGGGCGGTGCCGGCATCGGACCCGTGTCGGGGAACTTGTCGAGCGTGTCGTAGAAGACGTCCCAGTGCGCCGGCCCGACTCCCGCGCCGTAGAGCTTGGCGTTGAGTGAGCGACGGGGGAGCGACGAGTCGGGTTTCGAGTGCGCGATCGTCATGCCCTCGACCGAGACACAGTACTTGAGCCACTCCCACGCCTCGTCCTTGCGCGGCGAGGTCTCCATGATCGCGTAGCCGCCCGCGCCGAACTGGTGCCGCTGCCCCGCCATCCTCGGGAAGTAGGTGACGTCGTAGGCGTCGTTCGCGACGCCGGCCTCCTCGAGGCCGCGCACCCAGAAGCCGCCGGCCGGGGTCATCCCGACGGAGCCGGTGGAGAACAGGGAGACCAGCTCGTTGCCGCCGCCCTGCGCCGGGTTCGCCGCGAGCCGTTCCGAGACCATGCGCTCGAGCACCGAGAAGCTCTCGACCGCATGCTCGTTGAGCGCGTCGGCCTGCTTCCACACGTAGCCTCCGCTGCGGGCCGGCTGATCCGGATAGAAGCGGTCCCAGAGCCAGTCGCCGCCGGTCGCCTTCTCCTCATGCAGGAAGCTGGTGTTGTTCACATACAGCCAGGGCACCACTCCGCCCCACAGCCGGTTGTTCCAGAAGTACGGCAGGAACTGCCCCGAGGCGCTCTTCTTCATCGCGCGGGCGGTGCCGAGGAAGTCCTCCAGCGTCCAGTTGTCCGCGGGACGCTCCAGCCCCGCGCGCTCCATGGCCGTCGTGCTGTAGAACACGTTGGCGGCGTTGAAGTTGTCGGGCATCTGGAAGAGGCTGCCCTGATACATGAACGCCTCGATGAGGGTGGGGTTCACGTCATCGAAGTACTCCTGCATCTCGGACGCGTCACGACGCACGAAGTCGTCGAGCGGGTGCGCGAGGCGCGAGGCGAAGAGCTGCGCCCCCTCGGTCGCGACGGTGACGACATCGGGTGGCGTGCCCGCGGCGATCATCGTGAGGATCTTCGCGAAGTACTCGCTCCAGTCCTGACCCTGGATGGCGACGATGCGCACCTCGACGCCGGGGTGCTTGCGCTGGAAGCCGTCGATCAGCGACTGACGAGCCAGCGCATCCTGCGCGGTGCCGAAGAGGGCGACCGTCAGAGTGTCCTTGCCGCGCCCGGGGATGTCCGATCCGGTGAGCCTCGGCCACGAGACGACGGTGCCGACGATGCCCAGTCCGATCGCGCCGAACAGAGCCCTGCGAGTGAGATCAACCACGATGTTCTCTCCTGTGTGATGACTTCGCGGCACGGATCGAGAGTCCCGGGCTGCGATGCTAAATTGATTCAGCATCGCCGAGAGTAGCACCGTCGAATCGCGGTCGCAATGATTTTGCTAAATCAATTCAACACGGGTGGTTTCGGGGCTCGGCATCCACTGCCTATGCTGGATCGCAGCGACTGGAGGACGCCGATGCCGAAGAGAGTGGATCGCAGACCGACGCTCGCCGACGTCGCGGCGCTCTCGGGCATGTCGAAGGCCTCGGTGAGTATGATCCTCAACGATCGACCGGGTTCGCGACTCTCCGTCGACGCGGCGCGACGGGTCAAGGCCGCCGCCGAGGAGCTGGGCTATCGCCCGAATCCCGCGGCTCAGAGCCTGCGCCTGGGCAAGACGAAGACGCTGGGTTTCATCTCCGACCAGATCACCGTCACCCGCTACGCCTCCGAGATGATCCGCGGCCTGCTGTCAGCGGCGAAGGAGCACGGCCACACCGTCCTCATCGCCGAGACCGAGGGCGACGACGCGACCATCGCCGACGAGATCCAGGCGATGATCGACCGCCGGGTCGACGGCATCCTGATCGGCCTCCTCGGCGCCCGCATGATCGAGGTGCCCGAGACGCCCGCAGACGTCCCCGTCGTGATCGTCAACGGCACGTCGACGACGGGTCACCCCTCGGTCCTGCCCGACGAGCGCGTCGCGGGCCACGCGATGGCGCGCCTGCTCACCGATGCCGGGCATCGCCGTGTCGGCGTGATCGGCAACAATCCCCGTGCGGTCTCGTCCCCCGTGTACTCCGTGACCATCGGCTCGCGATTCGACGGCATCCGCGCCGCGTTCGCCGAGGCGGGCGTCGATCCGCTCATCATCGACGTCCCCGAGTGGAACCCCGACATCGGATACACGCGGACCCTGCAGATGCTCGACGCGCACCCTGACCTCACGGCGATCCTGGCGGGCAACGACGGCGTGGCGTTCGGCACGTACCAGGCGATCGCCGAGCGAGGGCTGAGGGTGCCGGACGACATCTCGGTCGCCTCCTTCGACGACGAGGAGCTCGCCAGCTTCCAGCGGCCGGGGCTCACGACCGCCCGGCTCCCGTACGACGTGATGGGTCGCACAGCGGTCGAGATGCTGCTCGGCGAGCGGCCGCTCGACGCCGTGCTGATCCCCATGCCGGTCATCGAGCGGGCGTCGATCCGCCGCGTGAGCTGACGGCACGGATCCATTCACGTGCATCCATCTCCCTGAGACAGGCATAGGCTGGAGACCTAGGACGGACCGTCCGAGAAGATCTCCCGGCACCGTGACCGTCCGGAAGAGGAGTCACTCGTGGCTCAGTACGACGTCTCGAACCGCTCGGCGATCGTGACGGGAGCAGGCAGCGGAATCGGACGCTCGACCGCTCTGCTGCTCGCCCAGAACGGCGCCTCCGTCGTCGTCAACGACCTGAACGCGGACAACGCGAACGCGGTCGTCGAGGAGATCCGCGCCGCCGGCGGCATCGCCGAGGCATCCGTCGGAGACGCGACGGACACCGACTGGATCGCCAGCTCGGTCGAGCTCGCGAACACGCTCGCCCCGCTGCGCATCGGCGTGAACAACGCCGGCATCGGCGGCGCATCCGCTCCCACTGCCGAGTACGACGACGCCGCGTGGGACAAGGTCATCTCGATCAACCTCAACGCCGTGTTCCGCAACATGAAGGCGCAGATCCCCTCGATCCTCGCGAACGGCGGCGGCTCCGTCGTCAACATCGCGTCGATCCTCGGCAGCGTCGGCTTCGCGAACTCCCCCGCCTACGTCGCCGCCAAGCACGCCGTCGTGGGCATGACCAAGTCGGCCGCCCTCGAGTACTCCGCCCAGGGCGTGCGCGTGAACTCGGTCGGCCCCGGCTTCATCGACACCCCCCTGCTCGCCACCATGGGCGACGAGGCCAAGGCGTTCCTCGTGAGCAAGCACCCGATCGGTCGCCTCGGCCAGCCCGACGAGGTCGCGAACCTCATCGCCTTCCTCGCCAGCGACGCCGCCAGCTTCATCACCGGCAGCTACCACCTCGTCGACGGCGGCTACACCGCCCCCTGAGGCTCAGTCGCCACGCGCCGCTGTCCGCGCCGCGCCGTTTGCAGGACGAAAACACGGATGCAGGGCGAGATCGACCATCTCGCCCTGCATCCGCGCTTCTGTCCTGCATCCGGCACCGACCTACCCGTCGGCACCGGATCAGGCCACCCGACGCCCCTCCGTCACCCGAGACGGTCCAACCGCAGGGTCGCCGTGGCGCTGTGCGCGGCCATGCCCTCGGAGTCCGAGATCACCTGCACGGCGTGCGCGAGCTCGGGCGTGGCCGACCCGAACTGCTACTCCCGAACCCTGCGCTTCTCGAGCACGCCGGCGAGAAGCACCGCGACCAGAGCCGCAGCCGGGGCCACGATCAACCCGGCCCGCAGGCTCTCGGTGTCGGCGATGAACCCGACGATCGGCGGTGAGAGCAGGAAGCCGAGCCGCAGCAGCCACGACACGACCGTGAGCCCCACTCCCGGTCGCAGGCCGGGCAGTTCGTCCGCCGCATGCATGGCGGCGGGGATGAGCGTCGCGATGCCGAAGCCGACGGCGGCGAATCCGGCGATGGTTCCCGGCACGCTCGGGAAGATGAGCGCGAGTGTCATGCCCGCTGCGGCGATCAGTCCTCCGACGCGGGCCACCGCGCGCTGCCCGAACCGGTCGGTCATGCCGTCGCCCAGCATCCGGCCGATGAACTGTGCGCCGACGAGCGCGATGAATCCGAGCGGCGCGATGGCGGCCGCGGCGCCGAGCGATTCACTCAGATAGAGAGTCGCCCACGAGTTGCCGGCGTCTTCGGCCACGGCACCCGCCATCGCGATGAGCGTGAGCGCGATGATGATCATCACGGTGCGAGGGCTGACTCCGCGGCGCACGGCGCCGCCCAGCTCGACCGGCTCGGCCGTCGCCTCCGCATCCGCCTCCTCATCGCGTCCGGGCAGGCAGAACCAGAGCGCGGTGAAGGCGACGGCCGCGAACACCGCGGTCGAGATGCCGAGATGCACGCCGAGCGGCAGCTGCAGGGCGATCGCGGCCGCGGCCATGCCTCCGCCGAGAACCGCGCCGATCGACCAGATGGCGTGGAACGAGTTGATGATCGAGCGGCCGTATCGCCGCTGCACGCGCAGACCGTGCGCGTTCTGGGCGACGTCCGTGATCGCGTCGGATGCCCCGCCGAGCAGAAGGGCGACGGCGAAGAGGATGCCGGAGGGCGCCAGTGCGGCCGCGAGCAGGCCGAGCCCCGTGGCGATCGTGCCGAACACGGCGATCCGCGCCGAGCCGAATCGACGGATCAGCACGGCGGCGAGAAGACCCGCGGCGATCGCGCCGGCAGGGAAGGCCGCGATCGCGAGGCCGTACCCGGCGTTGTCGAGCCCCAGAGCAGCCTTGATCTCGGGGTAGCGGGGCAGGATGTTGGCGAACAGTGCGCCGTTCGTGAGGAACAGCGCCGAGACCGCGATGCGCGCTCGGCGCGACGCCTGGTCGACAGCAGGCCGTCGAATCGATTCGATCGAAGTCATAGCAACGACCGTACACGTCGAAGGACGCCGTCGAGGGACGCCGTCGAAAATCGCCTTCCGCGTCGCGTATGCCACCCGTGCGGCGATCGCGATCGACCTCAGTGGAGCTGCGGTTCGCCCTGTGCGATCTCTTCGGCGATCACGGATGCCGCAGCGACCGCTGCCTTGGCGGCATCCAGGTCGTCGAACTGGCCGATGAAGTCGGACTGCGCTCCGAAAGCCCGAAAGCCCTCACGCGGCGTCCCCGTGATCGATCCGAGGAACTGGCGCCGGTCATTGCCGACGTGGAAGCCGGGATCGACCTCGACCCACAGCCCTCGCGTCCGCGAGGCGCCTCGCACCCGCGCGCTCGTCGCCGCCTTCGCGGCATTTCTGATTCGTACGGACATGGCTCACGCAGTCATCGCGTGCAGCACACGCGACCCCGTGAGCGCCGGAGCGAAGTCACCTCGGGTGAGGTCGAGCCCGCCGGCCGAGTTCGCCGCGTTCATCATCGAGACCACCAGCGAGCGGTCGATGCTCGGCTCCTCGTCCATGGCGAACCGGAGGGGGATGGAGGCGTGCACCCAGAGCGTCTCGACGGCGCCGTCGCCGATCGAGAGGGTCAGGGGGAAGGACTCGTTGCGCCGCAGCTTGGTCACGATCACCAGCCGCAGGTGAGTCAGCAGCTCGTCGTCGATCTCGATCGGTGCGGCGGTGCTTCCGTAGGTCAGGTAACCCATGTTCTCTCCCTCACGCTCAGACTGGCTTGAGAAATAGATTACTAGGTTACCTAGCTAAATCCCAGTCGGACGTCAGGGAAGGTCGCCGATCTCTTCCGTCAAGCGGTGCAGGAACCGTGAGATCGCATCGGTCTGCTCGGGCGTGAACTCGTCGGCGAGGGCGGCGATGCGCTGCGTGAGCTCGTCGCCGGGCGAGTGGAGATCGCGCAGAGAGGGTCGCAGAACCTTCGATCGCGCGTCAGCCGGATGCGGGGCGACGACGATCTGGCCGCGCTCCTGCAAACGGCGCAGCAGGCTCGTGATCGCGGCCGTGCTCACGTTCAGGTGCGCAGCGAGTCCTCCCGGGGTCGCGGGAGCATCCGCCGGCGCCTCCGTGATGTACCTCATGGCCTCACGATCGGTGTCATTGGGCGCGCGCAGCGCGGCGAGACGACGGCCCAGCTGCGCCTCGGCGCGACGGAGTTCGTCGACCCGAGCGACGAGATCGGTCGACGTCGTTCTGATGTCGGTCCTGCTGGCCATGTGTCACCCCCTGACCCCTCCATGCTACTCGAAAGACAGGTAACGAGGTGGCCTAGCGAATTCCAATGCCACCAGGGACTCTGATCGGGTGCGAAGATAGAACACGGGCAGGAAAGGGACGTCATGGTCGAGCGATTCACACTCGGGGATGCGGGGTACATCATGTACGCCGACATGCTCGATCGCCTGCGAGCGCGGTTCCCGTCGGTTCCCGCCTGGCGGCTCGACCAGATCGTGGCCGCCGAGCACGACGCCATCACGGGCGGACTGCTGCGGATCGTCCCTGCCGAGGTCGAAGCCGGCGCGATCGAGATGCTCGCGCGCGAGCATGGAGAGAACGAGGGATCCCTGAGCGATGACGGCGAGGTGGCGTGATGGAGCGCTCTGAAGAATTCGGCCGATCGGGGTACTGGTACCCCGACTCCGACAGCGCGAGCACGGTCGACGTGCTCAACATGCTCCGCCGCTACCGCTCGGCCGAGACCGCCATGCGAGCCCGCACCAGGGCGTCGATGGGCATGAACGAGACCGACCTGGTCGCGCTGCGATTCCTGCTGCGCGAGCAGCGGGCCGGCCGCATCGTGCGCCCGATCGACATCGCCCGCATGCTCGACATCTCCACGGCGTCGACGACGACCCTCATCGACCGTCTCGAGAAGGGCGGGCACGCGAAGCGCGAGCCGCACCCGACCGATCGCCGCGCCGGGGTCGTCGTGCCCACCGTCAGCAGCGACGACGAGGTGCGCGAGACCCTCGGCGCGATGCACCGGCGGATGCTGTCGCTCGTCGACGAGATGAGCGACCGCGAGCGTGGCATCGTGACGCGATTCCTCGCCGGCATGACCTCGGCCATCGAAGAGGCGTCGGATCTCGATCAGGAGCTGCGCGACGTCATCCGCTCGCACGAGGAGTCCGAGCCCTCCGGCGAGTGATCCCTCCGCCGCGGGTCAGGCCTTCTCGACCTGATCCTCGACCCGAGCGCCGGCTTCTCCGTCGTCGTCCACGGCGTTCTCGAGGCGTTCGGGGAACAGCTCGTCGAGGTCGAGGTCGGGGTTCTCCTCCTGCGTCTCGACCAGTTCCACGGCCTCCTCGATCGTCTGCACGCTCGGCATCGCACCCGGCAGCGGCCTGCGCGCCGACTCCTTGAGCACCACCACGGCGATGAAGCCGGCGATCGAGGTGCCGATCACGTAGAACGCCGGAGCCAGCGACGATCCGGTCATCTGCACGAGCGCCTCCATCACGACCGGAGCCGTGCCCGCGAACAGGGCGACGGCGAGGTTGTACGAGATGCCCATGCCGCCGTAGCGCGACGACGTCGGGAAGAGCGCGGGCAGAGACGAGGCGAGGTTGGCCACATAGAAGGTCACGGGGAAGGCGAGCAGCACCAGGCCGAGGAGCGTCGACCAGATCTCCCCGTGCATCATGAACAGGAACGATGGCACGGCCAGCACGATCGCCGAGATCGAGCCGATGAACAGCACCTTGCGGCGCCCGATGCGGTCGGAGAGCTTTCCGGTCAGCGGGATGCAGAGCGCCATCGCCACGAGCACGGGAAGGGTGAGCAGAGTGCCGTGCACCTCGTCGTAGCCCAGGGTTCCGGTGAGGTACGTGGGCATGTAGGAGGTGAGGGCGTAGCCCACGGTGTTGGCGGCGGCGACGAGCACGAACGCCGTCAGCAGCTCGCGCCAGTATGCGCGGATCAATGCGAGCACGCCCTTGGGCGCATCCGCCGACGCCTGTGCGTCGTCGGCCGCGCGCTTCGCCGAGTCCTGTGCCTCCTGGAATGCCGGGGTGTCCTCGATCTTCAGCCGGAAGTAGATCGCGATCAGTCCGAGCGGAAGCGCGACGAGGAACGGGATGCGCCAGGCGAAGCCCTGCATGACCTCGGCCGACAGCGTCAGCTGCAGGATCGAGACGAAGGCGGCGCCGATGGCGAAGCCCATGTACGAGCCGAGGTCGAGCAGGGAGGCATAGAAGCCGCGGCGCCGGTCGGGCGCGTACTCGGTGATGAAGGTCGTGGCGCCCGCGTACTCGCCGCCGGTCGAGAAGCCCTGCGCGAGCTTGAGCACGATCAGCAGGATCGGCGCCCAGACGCCGATGACCGAGAAGTCGGGGAGCACGCCGATGAGGAATGTGGCCGCGGCCATCATGATCAGCGTGAAGGCCAGCACGCGCTGACGGCCGAGTCGATCGCCGAGCTGGCCGAGCACGATGCCGCCGAGCGGACGGGCGACGAAGGTCACCGCGAAGACGCCGAGCGAGAAGAGCGACTGCGCCCCGGCGGATGCGTCCGGCAGGAACGCCCGCCCGATGATCACCGCGAGATAACCGTAGACGCCGATGTCGTACCACTCCATGAGATTGCCGACCACGGTGCCGGCGACCGCGCGGCGGAGCATCGGGCGGTCGACGACGGTGACGTCCTCAACCGTGAGCCGACGAGGCTCTGCCGCGGCGGGACGCAGCCGTCGCAGCAGGCGCTGCCACAGGTTCGGCGTGTCATTGTTCAGGCGGTCGGACATGCTGTCTCCCTCTCTCTCGCCGCACGACCATCGCAGGTCGGGCCGCACAGAAGGCGGGGAGGTGGCTCGCGCCACCTCCCCGCCGTTGCTCACCGGTGTCAGTTGTTGAACGCGTCCTTCACGTTCTCTCCGGCCTTCTTGACGTCGGCCTTCGCCTGGTCGGCGCGGCCCTCCGCCTCGAGCTTCTCGTTGTCGGTCACCTTGCCGACGGCCTCCTTCGCCTTGCCGGCGAGGTCCTGAGCGGTGTTCTTGATCTTGTCATCGAGTCCCATGGGGGCTCCTCTCTCTTATCAGCGGTGGTCTGTGGTCGAGCGCCCGCGCCGTGGGGTCACAGGGGGATGTCGAGGGCGGATGCCGCCAGCGGCAGAGTGCCGGCGGCGATGACCGCGATGAGGCCGACGACTCCGGCGGACTTCCAGAACGGCGTGCGCGATGCGGGGAGCGGGCCGCTGCGGAGCCCGGTGGAGCGGCCGACAGCAGCACGTGCCGACAGCGGGGCGACGTCGACAGGACCGTTCGGCAGGATTCGCCGAGACCGGAGCTCACGACGGGTGGGGTACTGCGTGGCTGTCGACATGTGATCACCTTCCTCCGCCAAAAGATTACTAGATGAACTAGTCAATCGCCAGCCTAGTGAAATTTCCGGTCATCACGCCTACGCTCGACACATGACCGAGCTCACCCAGCCCACCGGGCACGAAGAGGCCCTGCGCGCCCTCCCCCGCGAAGACGGATCGGCGCCTCGCGCGTTGGTGCTCGGCGCCACGGGATACATCGGCGGGCGGCTGACGCCTCGTCTGCTGAACGCCGGATACCGGGTGCGCGCACTGGCCCGGGACGCCGCGCGCGCGGCATCCTTCCCATGGGGTGCCGACTGCGAGATCGTCGAGGGCTCGGCTGACGACGCGGACGCCGTGGCCGAGGCCATGCGCGATGTCGACGTGGTCTACTACCTGATCCACTCGATGACGGCGGGCAAGGGGTTCGAGGAGAGCGACGAACGAGCGGCCACCACGGTGGCGGATGCCGCGGCGAAGGCCGGCGTGCGCCGCATCGTGTATCTCGGCGGACTGCATCCCGACGACGTGAAGCTCTCGCCTCATCTGCGCTCCCGGGTGCGGGTGGGCGAGATCTTCCTCGAGTCGGGCGTTCCGACGCTCGTGCTGCAGGCGGGCGTCGTGATCGGCTCCGGTTCCGCATCGTTCGAGATGATCCGGCACCTGACCGACGTGCTGCCGTACATGCCGGCGCCGAAATGGGTGCGCAACCGCATCCAGCCGATCGCGGTGCGCGACGTGCTGCACTACCTGCTGGGCGCCGCGCGCGTCGATGACAGCGTCAACCGCGCCGCCGACATCGGCGGACCCGACGTGCTGCGCTACGGCCAGATGATGAACGGCTATGCGCTCGAGGCGGGTCTGCGCCAGCGCGCGATCGCCGCCCTGCCGGTGCTCACTCCGGGACTCGCATCGCACTGGGTGAACCTGGTGACCCCGGTTCCGCGATCGATCGCGCGCCCGCTCGTCGCGTCGCTGCAGAACGAGTGCATCGTGAAGGATCGCGCGATCGATGACCTGATCCCCCGCCCGGACGGCGGGCTGACCCCGTATCGGACCGCCGTCTCGATGGCGCTGGGCCGCCTCGACGCCGACACCATCGAGACGAGCTGGCAGGATGCCGAGGTCTCGGGCGCCCCGAGCGACCCGCTGCCCAGCGACCCGGACTGGGCGGGACGCACCGTCTTCACCGACACCCGCAAGCTGAAGACGTCGGCCCCGGTCGACGGACTGTGGCGGGTGATCATCGGCATCGGCGGGTCGAACGGCTGGTATTCGTCGAAGTTCCTCTGGGCGGTGCGCGGCTGGATGGACCGGCTCGTCGGCGGAGTCGGGCTCCGCCGCGGACGCCGCAGCAAGGCCGAGGCGCGGGTCGGTGATGCGATCGACTTCTGGCGCGTCGAAGCCGTCGAGGAGCCCGGCCGCAAGACCGACTCATCGCCCGCGAGCGGCGGACTGCTGCGGTTGCGCGCCGAGATGAAGGTGCCGGGCGAGGCCTGGCTCGAGCTGCGCGCACTGCCCGACGGCGACGGATCCCGCTACGAGCAGCGGGCGGTCTTCTTCCCCCGCGGGCTCGCGGGACGGCTGTACTGGCTGGCCGTGCTGCCGTTCCACGGTTTCATCTTCGCGGGCATGGCGGCGAAGATCACCGCCGCGGCATCCGTCCCCGGCGAGACGGTCGCGCCCGGTGTCGGCGAGGCGGGTGTCGGCGAGGCGGCCCCGACTGAGACGGCCCCCGTCGCCTGAGCCTCTGGGCCCACGCGCGAGGTGTATGCGGGGCCACTTCGACACCGGGACTCACGTGCGGGGCCACTTTCGCAGCGGAAGCGGCCGATTCGGATGCGCTACTGACCCCGCACCGCGATGGAACCCGCGGGTAGGGGCAACCTCACTCCCCCAGCCCGCGTGGCGGGGCCACTTTGGCATCCGGACCCACGCGCGAGGTGCGTGCGGGGCCAATTCGGCACCCGGACCCACGCGCGAGGTGTATGCGGGGCCACTTCGACACCGGGACTCACGTGCGGGGCCACTTTCGCAGCGGAAACGGTCGATTCGGATGCGCTACTGACCCCGCACCGCGATGGAACCCGCGGGTAGGGGCAACCTCACTCCCCACCCACATGGCGGGGCCACTTCGGCACCGGGGCTCACGTGCGGGGCACTTTCGCAGCGGAAACGGCCGATTCGGATGCGTTACTGACCCCGCACCGGGCCGGGGCGGCGCGGGCGGGGTCAACAATGCGACTGACGTCAGGAAGGACGCTCGGCGAGGCCCGCAGGGTCGCCCCCGTCATCCGACCCGGCGTCCGCGGCCGCACCCGCACTCGCATCGCCGGCCGCACTCGCGTCGCCGGTCGCACTCGCATCGCCGGCCGCACTCGCGTCGCCGGCATCGGCATCGGCATCCGCAGCGCCACCACCGGCGTTGGGGATGATGTCGATCGCCTCGGTCGCGGTCGCGTAGACCTCGGCGAGGCTGTCGTCGACGTCGGCCTCATCGATCCAGGCGAGGTCGTCTTCGGAGTGGTCGTACTCGACAGGCACGAGCGCGAAGTCGTCGCCGTACTCCTCGAGTCCGGCCATGACGCTGTGGCGAACGGCCATGCGGGCATAGCGCTCGCGCAGGATCATGGGGTCGCGTCGCAGATCCTTCATGAACGCGACCATCATGAAGGCCATGATCACCGCGAACGGCAGCGCCGCGATGATCGTGACGTTCTGCAGCGACTTCAGGCCGCTGCCCTCTTCGCCGGTGACGAGCAGCACCGCCGCGATCACTCCGACCAGGACTCCCCAGACGACGGCGACCCAGCGCGACGGCTCGGGGCGGCCCTGCTGCGAGAGCGTCCCCATGACGAGCGAGGCCGAATCGGCGCCGGTGATGAAGAAGATCGAGATCAGCAGGATGAGCACGATGCTGGTGATCAGCGGGAACGGCAGGTTCTCGAGCACGCCGAAGAGCACCTCTTCGGGCGGGTCGACCGTGAGCCCTGCCCCGTTCATCTGCTGCTGGATCGCCGTGGTTCCGAAGATCGCGAACCAGATGAGCGAGATCGCGGCCGGAACCAGGATGACGACGGAGACGAACTGGCGCAGCGTGCGGCCCCGCGAGATCTTGGCGATGAACATGCCCACGAACGGCGACCAGGAGATCCACCATGCCCAGTAGAAGATCGTCCAGCTCGACAGGAACATCTGCGCCTCGTCGCCCTGCGACGCCGACCGCGCGACCATCTCGGGCAGGTCACCGAGGAACTGCACGGCGACCGAGGGGATGACGTTGAGGATCAGCAGCGTCGGTCCGACGAAGAAGACGAAGAATGCGAGCAGCAGCGCGACGACCGCGTTGATGTTCGACAGCGCGCGGATGCCCTTCGAGACGCCCGAGACCGCCGAGGCGATGAAGCAGGCGGTGAGCACGGCGATGGCCGCGATGAGCACGCCGTTGCCGAGCTCGCCGATGCCGCTGACGATCTCGACGCCGTGGCCGATCTGCAGGGCTCCCAGGCCGAGTGACGCGGCGGTGCCGAAGAGGGTGACGATGATCGAGAAGATGTCGATCGTGCGACCGAGGGGTCCGGTGGTGCGGCCCTCGCCGAGCAGCGGCGCGAAGATCGACGAGATCAGGGGCGTGCGGCCACGACGGAACGCCCCGTACGCGATCGCGCCGCCGACCAGCGCGTAGAAGGCCCACGCCTGCGGGCCCCAGTGGTAGAGCACCTGCGCCTGCGCCGTGTGCATGGCCTCGAGGGTGTTCGCCTCGACCGTTCCGGGCGGCGGGTTCTCGAAGAAGGTGAGCGGCTCGGCGGCGCCCCAGAAGACGAGACCGATGCCCATTCCGGCGGCGAAGAGCATCGAGATCCACGAGAACATCGAGAATTCGGGCTCTTCGTCGTCGCGGCCCAGGGGAATGCGTCCGTAGCGGCTGAAGCCGACGAAGAGCATGAAGACCAGGATGACGGTGGCGATCGTAGTGAAGAAGAAGCCGAAGTACTCGACGACCCACCCGAGCACGGTCGAGGTCGTGCCCGAGAGGTTGTCACCCGCGAACACGCCCCACGCGATGAACGCGAGGGTCAGCGCGACGGCGATGCCGAAGACGAGCGGATCGGTGCGGTAGGTGCGTCCGGTCTCTTCGACCGAGACGCCGGGCACGAGCGCCGGGTGAACGCCGCGCGGCGGAACCGCGGCGATGTCGCGCACGATCTTCTGCGCGGTCTCGGTGGCCTTCGCGGCCTGCCTGATCGCGGCGGTGGAGGTCTTCGGAGGGTCGTTCCTCGTGGGCGTCTTCTCGTCCGGAGTGTCCATGAGAACCCATTCTCCCATGCCGGCATTCTGCGACCTGGACGGAAAGGCCAGATGAACGGGTCGATCCGCGGCGCTCCGGGGCCGTACACGCCGGGCGGATGCCGGATGCTCCGGGTTCTCCGGGCGCATCAGCGCGAGCACCAGGACGCGTCAGCGCGAGCACCAGGGCGCATCAGCGCGAGCACTCCGGGCGCATCAGCGCGAGCGACGACCGCCGAACACCGAGTGCAGCAGGGGCAGCGCCGAGACGCAGATGAGGGTGATGCCGAGCGGCGGCAGCGGCGTGACGAGCAGCGCGCCTCCGACGAGCATCGCGGCGAACAGCACGCCCGATCCGATGCGGCGGGCGATGCCCTCGAGCCGGTCGAGGCGGCGCTCGAGGGCCGAGGTGTCGAAGGTGACGTTGCCGTCGTCGACGCGGGTGATGATCGCGTCGATCCGCTTCGGCAGGCGGTAGGTGACGGCGGCGGTCTCCATGGCCTGCTGCGCCATGTCCTGCATGAGGTTGCCCGACTCGTCGCGCAGCAGGCGGCCGGCGTAGGGCTCGGCGGCGTCCCACACGTTGAACGACGGGTCGAGGCTCGAGCACATGCCCGAAGTCAGCGACACCGCACGGATGAGCAGCAGCATGTTCTCGGGCAGCTGGAGCGGAAGCGAGCGCACCATGTCGCCGAACTCGTCGGCGAAGTCGGTGAACTCCCGAGGGTCGACCTTGCTGAGCTCTGCGAAGCCCATGCCGCCGAAGCGGGCGAACAGCGCGCGGAGCGCCCGCTCGAGCTCGGCGGTGTCGGCGGAGGGCAGCAGCACGCCGATCTCCTGGGCCGCTGTGACCAGGCCTCGACTGTCGCGACCGGCGACCGCGATCAGCAGGGTGCGCAGACCGTCGCGGAGGTTGTCGGGCACCTCGGCCATCATCCCGAAGTCGATGAAGGTGAGGCGGAAGTTGCGGCCGGTCGTCGAGTCGGCCTCCGGTGTCACGAAGATGTTGCCCGGGTGCGGGTCGGCGTGCACGAAGCTGTGCGTGAACACCTGGTCGAACATGACCTCGGCGAACACATCGGCGACCTCGGCCGGATCGATGCCGGCTGCCCGCAGAGCATCCGTGTCGTTGATCTTGATCGCGGTGACGTCCGAGAGCGTGAGCACGCGCCGGGTCGACCGCTCCCAGACGATCTCGGGGGCGCTGACGCGCGGGTCGCCGGCGAAGTTCTCACGAAAGCGCTCGGCGCTGGCGGCCTCGTGCAGGTAGTCGATCTCCTCGAGGCTGGTCTGCGCGAACTCCTCGACGAGGCCGGGAGCGTCGACCCGATCGGCGACCAGTCGGACGCGCATCGCCCAGCGGGCGACGCGGCGGAGTGCCGCGAGGTCGACCGCGACGATCTCGTCGATGCCGGGGCGCTGCACCTTGACGACGACGTCGCCGAGACCGGTGTCGACGGCATCCTGTGCGGAGAGGCGGGCCCGGTGCGCCTGGCCGAGGGATGCCGCAGCCACCGGCGTCTCATCGAACCAGGCGTAGGCCTCCGCGAGCGGACGGCCGAGTTCGGCCTCGGCGGCCGCGCGGATGTCGGCGAACGGCACGGCCGGGACCTCGTCCTGCAGTCCCTCGAGCTCCTTCGTGATCTCGGGCGGCAGCACGTCGAGGCGTGACGACATGAACTGCCCGACCTTGATCATGAGGCCGCCGAGTTCGACCGCGAGCACGTGGAACCGCTTCGCGAAGCGCTGCATGCGCGGCGCCCGGGTGCGCTCGGCGATCGAGCTCATGCCGAAGCGCGGCAGCACGAGCTCGAACCACCAGACCTTGAGGAACTCGCGCGCCGCGAACGACAGGATGCGGCGGTACCGGGCACGATGGGCGCCCTGCGCCGCAGCATCCGTCATGTGTCGTCCCTGTGTCGTGTGCGATCAGTCCTGAGCGAGGATCGAGTACAGCCTACGGCGGGCCTCGTCGAGGATCTCGACCGCCTGCTGCACCTGCTCGGTGCTGCCGCTGCGACCGACGGCCGCGGCTGCCGCCGCGAGGTCGACGCCCGCCTTGGGCAGTGCGCTGTAGCGGGGGTTGTCGTGCGAGCCCTCGCTCTTCGACTGCGACTCCCACGGAGCGGGGGTCTCGGTGTGCTCGGCGGCGACGGCGCGGCCGGCCTCGGTGAGCGAGTAGGTCTTGCGACCGTTCTGCTCCTGAGCCTCGATCAGGCCCTCGTCGGCCAGCAGCTGCAGGGTGGGGTAGACCGAGCCTGCGCTCGGCTTCCACGATCCGCCGCTGCGATCGGCGATCTCGTTGATGATCTGGTAGCCGTGCATCGGCTTCTCGGTGAGCAGCGACAGCACCGCGGTGCGGACGTCGCCCTTCGCCATGCGCGAGCCGCCGCTGGGGCGCTGCTCGAAGGACTTGCGGAGCTGCTCCATGGCATCGAAGATCGCGGATGCGGGTCCGCCCTGGCCCGAGCCGAAGCCGGATCCGCCGAACGGGTTCGAGGGGAATGCGTTGTTCATGATGACCTCCCGGAAGTGGTGAGCGATAGTCAACGATATATCGTTAAGGCTGAATGTGGGGTGGGAGTCTCGGCGCGGAAGGCGAACTTCGGCGGATGTGTCGATCGACCTGCTGCTCGATCGTCATCTCTCTGTACGCTGACCGTCGAACAGTGAGGAAGAGACATGCGCTACACACTGCTGTTGCACTACGAAGAGCTCGATGCCGAGACTCTGGGCGCCGAGGCGCTCGCAGAGGGCCAGGCCGCATTCGCGAGCTACGCCACCACCCTGCAGTCGGCAGGGGTGCTCGTCTCGGCCGAGGTCCTGCAGCCGTCGGCCGTCAGCACCACCGTTCGCGTGCGCGATGACGCGCTGCAGGTGCAGGACGGCCCGTTCGCCGACACGAAAGAGCAGCTCGGCGGCACGGTCGTCATCGACGTGCCCGACCTGGATGCCGCGATCGGATTCGCCCGCCAGGCCCCGCCGGCGTTCTGGGGTGCGGTCGAGATCCGCCCGGGTGCCGTGTTCACGGTCGACGGCGTCTGGACTCCGAACCGATGATCCCCGAGGGGGTCCGGGCCGCTGCAGAGAGTGCGGCGCGGACCTCCTACGGCCGGCTGGTCGCGCTGCTCGCGGCGCGGTCCGGCGACCTCGCACTCGCCGAGGACTCCCTTGCGGGAGCGTTCGAAGAGGCGCTGCGGCGCTGGCCGGATGCCGGAGTGCCCGACAACCCGGAAGGGTGGTTGATGACCGTGGCGAGGAACAGGCTGCGCGATATGTGGAAGTCGGCCGCGGCGACGGCATCCGCTCCCCTCGCCGAGGAGAGCGCTCGCGTCGATCCGCTCGCCGACCACGATCCGCTCGCGATCGGCGACAAGCGACTCGAGCTGCTGTTCGTGTGCGCGCATCCGGCGATCGACCCGGCCGTGCGCGCCCCGCTCATGCTCCAGACCGTGCTCGGATTCGAGGCGGCCGAGGTCGCGCGCGCGTTCGCCGTTCCGGCGACGGCGATGGCACAGCGCCTGGTGCGGGCGAAGCGACGCATCAGAGATGCCCGCATCCCGTTCGCGATTCCGGACCGCCGCTCGATGCCCGAACGATTGCCCGCTGTGCTGGAGGCGGTCTACGGATGCGCCGCGCTCACCTGGCGCGGCGACGCCGAGTCGATGGCGGGCGAGGCGCAGTACCTGGCCGCCACTCTGGCGGGTCTTCTCGAGGACGAGCCCGAGGCGTGGGGGCTGGCCGCCCTCACGACGCTGACTCTCGCGCGGCGCTCTCGCGAGTTCATCCCCCTCGACGAGCAGGATCCTCAGACCTGGGATGCGGCCCTGATCGCCGAGGGCGAGGCGTACCTGCGGCGAGCGCGGCCGACCGGTGCGCCGGGACGATTCCAACTCGAGGCGGCGATCCAGGCGGTGCACTGCGACCGGCTGCGCACGGGGCAACCGATTGGGACTCGCTGCGGATGCTGTACGCCGCGCTTCTCGCGGTCGCTCCGACCCTCGGTGCCCGGGTCGCGGCCGCCGTCGTCACCGCGCGCATCGACGGAGCGGAGGCGGGCCTCGCCGCGCTCCCGGCCCATGCAGAGGGATTCCAGCCGTACTGGGCGGCTCGAGCGGGGCTGCTCGCCGAGGCCGGACAGGATGCCGGTGAGGCCTACGCGCGGGCGATCGCGCTCGCCGACGACGACGGCGTCATCGGCTTCCTCCGTGGCCGCGCGGCGGTCCACGCACGATCCCACTGACACGCACAGCACGCACACGCCGCACGCACTGCACGCACACGGCGCTGAAAGCAAGCCCCGTGCGCTCCATAGCCGACGATGTTTGACTGCCGTCGATGTCGTCTTCCCCTGCCGTTTCCCCACCGTCCACTTCGATCAGAGTGAGCGTCGTCGTTCCCGTGTTCCGTCCGGGAGCGGCATTCGACGAGCTCATCGCGTCTCTCGATCGGCAGACGCTCGATCACGGCCGGTTCGAGGTGCTGCTCTGCGACGACGGCTCCGGTGAAGAGACGGCGGCTCGACTGGTCGAGATCGCGCGTGATCGTCCCTACGTGCGCGTCGCGTATCTGCCGCATTCGGGGTGGCCGGGAACGCCGCGCAACCACGGGATCGACGATGCGCGCGGCACGTACATCCAGTTCGTCGATCAGGACGACTGGCTCTACGACGGCGCCCTCGAGGCGCTCTGCGACTACGCCGACGAGCATGCATCCGATGTCGTGGTCGGCAGGGAGGTCGGCATCGGCCGGCGGCTTCCGAGTCGCATCTTCCGCCGCGACATCCCCCGTGCGCGCCTCGGCGAGGATCCGCTGCTCGAGATGCTGACGCCGCACAAGATGTTCCGCACCTCGTTCCTGCGCGAGAAGCGCATCCGATTCCCCGACGGCAAGGTGCGCCTCGAAGACCATCTGTTCGTGATGAGGGCGTACTTCGAGGCGTCGACGATCTCGATCCTCGCCAGCCGCCCCTGCTACGCGTGGGTCAAGCACGCGGGCAGTGCCAGTTCGTCGCGGATCGAACCCGAGACGTACTTCCCGCATCTCGAGGCCGTGCTCGATCTCGTCGAGCGGTACACCGAACCGGGGCGACTGCGCGACCGGCTGCTGCGGCACTGGTTCCGCGGCAAGATCCTCAAGCGGGTGTCGGGCAAGAAGTACGCCGGGTACCCCGAGGAGTATCGCCAGCGCCTGCTCGACGTCGTCATCCCGCTCGCGCGACGGCGCTTCGGACCCGGCGTCGACGGGGGGCTGGCCTTTCCGAACCGCATCCGGGCCGCACTGCTGCGAGCCGATCGACGCGCCGACCTGCTGACGTTCGCGCGGTTCGAGGCCGAGCTCACCTGCCGGGCGGTGGTGACGTCGGCACGGTGGTCGCGGGGCGGCGGACTGTATCTCACCGTCGATGTCTCGATCACCCGCGACGGGCAGGACGCACTCGAGTTCGAGCCGGGCACGGGCGTCATGACGTCACTGCCGATCGCGATGGACGGCCTTCCGACCGGTCTTCTCGAAGCCAAGCGGGAGATGTCCAACGATCACGTCGAGCTGGTGTGGCGCGACAAGGCCGCGGCGATCGAGCGTCGTGTGGCGAACCTGCACCCGCGCAGCCTCGACTCCCTCCGCATCGCGATCGACCCGCTGAAGGTGTTCCGACCCGACGACGAGTCGCGCGGGGCGAAGCTCTTCGTGACCGTGCGACGGGCGGGGTGGACCTTCGACGTCCCCCTCCGAGCGGATGCTGCGACGCTCGCCGCCGCGGGACGCTCTCCCCTGCTCGCCGGGCGCACGTGCACGCCGGTCGCGGGACGCGGCGGCGCCGTCGAGCTGCGCAGGCAGTACCCCGGCGGCCGGCTCAAGGACCTGGCCGGCCGCGCTGTGCGTCGGGTGCGGAGCGGCTCGCGCACGAAGTGACGAGGGTCAGCGCGGCAGCGTGAGCACCTCGGCCCCGGTCTCGGTGATGGCGATGGTGTGCTCGGTGTGGGCTGTGCGGCATCCGGTCGCACTGCGCAGCGTCCAGCCGTCGTCGTCGGTGACCAGCCGGTCGGTGTCGGCCATCACCCACGGTTCCAGTGCGAGCAGCAGGCCGGGGCGCAGTCTGTAGCCGCGGCCGGGGCGTCCGTCGTTCGCGACGTGCGGATCCTGGTGCATCGTCGAACCGATGCCATGGCCGCCGAACTCGAGATTGATCGGGTAGCCCGCGTCGCCGAGCACCGTGCCGATCGCGTGGGAGAGGTCGCCGATGCGCGCGCCGGGTCGGGCTGCGGCGATCGCGGCGGCCAGCGCACGCTCGGTCGCGTCGATCATGTCGAGGTCGGCGGATGCCGCACCGTCGCCGACCACGAAGCTGACGGCGGCATCCGCTGAGATCCCCCGGAGCGTGACGGCGAGGTCGAGAGTGAGAAGGTCGCCGTCGAGGAGGGCGTAGTCGTGCGGCATCCCGTGCAGCACCGCGTCGTTCACGGCAGTGCAGACGTAGTGGCCGAAGGGCCCCCGGCCGAAGGAGGGGGCGTAATCGACGTAGCAGGACTGCGCACCGGCATCCTCGATCATCTGCTTCGTCCAGCGGTCGAGGTCGAGCAGGTTCACCCCGACCGCGGCTCGCTCCTTGAGGGACTGGAGGATGCCGCCGACGAGGGCGCCCGCGTCTCGTGCACGAGCCAGTTCGTCGCGGTTCAGGATCTCGATCATGGGGTTCTCCACAGCTCGCCGTCAGTCGTTCCAATAACTATCCCGGTAATACTATCCCGGTATTACAATGGGCACATGATGGTTCGGATGCCCCTGACTCCCGCCGAGGTCGAGCGGGGCGAGCGCCTCGGCGCGCTGCTGCGGCGAGCGCGCGGTGAGCGATCGATGCTGAGCGTCGCCCTCGAGGCGGGAGTCTCGCCCGAGACCCTGCGCAAGATCGAGTCGGGTCGCGTGGCGACCCCCGCCTTCTCGACCATCGCCGCGATCGCCGGCGTGCTGCACCTCTCGCTGGATTCGGTGTGGTCCGAGATCGAGCCGGCGGTGCATGCGGTCGGTCGCACGCGGGTCGCGTCCTGAGATGGCGCATGCGCTGATCACGGGCAGCTCGCGCGGCATCGGCCGCGCAGTGGCGCAGGCCTTCGCCCGACGGGGCGACCGGGTCGTCGTGCACTACGGCCGTGATCGCGCGTCCGCGGAAGAGACCCTCGCCTCACTCGAAGGCTCGGACCATGCGATCGTGGGCGGCGACCTCGGGGATCCGGCGGAGGCGCAGCGCGTGGTCGAGGAGGGCATCACAGCCCTGGGTTCACTCGACATCCTGGTGAACAATGCAGCCGTGGCCCCGAGCGCGGCGAACGAGCATCGCGTCGACTCGACGACGTATGCCGAGTGGCAGCGCGCCTGGTCTGCCATGGCCTCGGTGAACCTGCTCGGCGCTTCGAACGTCACGATGCTCGTCGCTCAGCACATGATCGAGCGGGGCAGCGGCGGATCGATCGTCAACATCGGGTCACGCGGCGCGTTCCGCGGAGAGGCCGACCACCCCGCGTACGCCGCGACCAAGGCAGGACTGCAGGCGTTCGGGCAGTCGATGGCGCTGGTGCTCGCACCCCACGGCATCTCGGTCACCTCGGTCGCTCCGGGAATGGTGGCGACAGACCGGCAGACGGCGAAGCTCGAGGGAGAGCAGGGCGACAGCATCCGCGGTCAGAGTCCGTTCGGCCGGGTGGGCACGCCCGAAGAGGTCGCGGATGCCGTCGCCTATCTCACCTCGCCGACCGCGGTGTGGGCATCGGGCACGGTGCTCGACCTGAACGGCGCGTCGCACTTCCGCTGAGGCGGTGGGCTCTCGCCTGGGCTGTTGCGGGTCACGAACGCAGCACGGACTCCAGCAGGCCGGGGAACAGCTCGTCGAGCTCTGCGCGGCGCAGCGTCAGCATCCGTCGCCGGCCGTTGGGCTCGTTGCGGATCACGCCCGCTTCGCGCAGCACCTTCATGAAATGCGACTTGGTGGACTTCGGCAGGTTCGGGTCGGTCGCGTGGCATTCCGCCATGTCGAGCGGGCCGTCGGCGAGCTGTCGCGCGATCGCCAGACGCTCGGGGTCGCTGAGGGCGAAGAGCACGTCGGTGAGCTGGATCTCGGATCGCTCGGGGTGCGGGAGTTCGCCAGGCATGGTTCGAGAATAGTTGAACAATCGCGGGATCGCGAGTACGCTCCGATAGTTCGATGAATCTCGAACCGATACCGCGGGAGCACTCATGACCACCACGTCACCGATCGACACGACCGCGACCGCATCTCGGATCCGTCGCCCGCGTTTCGGCTTCGCGCTGGCCGTCGTGACGCAGATCGCGATGATGATGGGCGCGAGTGCGCCATCGCCGTTCTACCCCGTGCTCGCCGCAGAGATCGGATTCGACGCGATCGTCATCAGCGCCGTCTTCGCCGTCTACGCGGTCGCCCTGCTGCTCGCCCTGCTCACCGCAGGCTCGCTCTCCGACCATGTCGGGCGGCGACCGGTCGCGATCGGCGGTCTCCTGGTGCTCGCCGCGAGCATGGTGCTGTTCTGGCATGCCGATACGGTCGCCACGCTCATGCTCGCCCGCATCCTGCAGGGTGCGGCGAGTGGCGTGCTCATCGCAGCCCTCTCGGCCGCCGCGCTCGACCTCGCCCCCGGTGGCCGTTCGAGGGTCGCCGCACTGTGGAACGCGCTCAGCCCCGGAATCGGCCTCGCCCTCGGCGCGCTCGTCTCGGGCATCGCACTGGACGTGACCGGACAGCCGCTGCTCGACGTCTTCGCACCCCTGACCGCCGTGCACATCGTGCTCGCGGGGCTCTTCTTCCTGGCACCCGAGACCGCTCCGCTGCGGCCGGGAGCACTCGCGTCGCTGAGCTTCCGACTGTCGGTGCCGGCCGGCATCCGCTCGGACTTCTGGCGCGGAGCCCCCGCGATCATCGCCGGCTGGGCGACGGGTGGGCTCTTCCTCTCACTCGGCGCGAACATCGTGCGCACCCAGCTCGGCGGTGAGGCGCACGTCTGGCAGGGACTCGCGGTCGCGATGCTGGCCGGCGTCGGCGCGGTCACCGCATTCCTCTTCCGCAACCGGCGCCCACGCACCTCGGTGATCTTCGGCACCGCGGCCCTCGCCGTCGGCACCGCGCTGTCGCTCTGGGCGCTCGCGACCGGGTCGCTTCCGTTCTACCTCGCCGCGACCGCCGTGACCGGCATGGGATTCGGCACCGCCTTCTCGGGAGTCGTCGCCTCACTCGCACCCCGCATCCCCCCGACCGACCGCGCCGACACGTTCGCCGTGATCTACCTGCTCGCCTACCTCGCCTTCGGCGTGCCCGCAGTCGTCGCAGGGATCCTCGTCGGAGTCTTCGGACTCGGCGCCGTGTGCGTCGGGTACGGCGTCGCGGTCATCGCGCTCGCGCTCATCGCACTGGTGCTGCGGGTGCGTCGGGCGGAGTAGCTGCTCTCTGTGTGGAGGAGATCTCTCGCGCCGGAGGAGGTCTCTCACTGCGAAGGGGATCTCTCGCGCCGAAGGGGATCTCTCGCGCCGAAGGACAGATGCCGCCGACACCTCCTTCGGTAGACGCGATCTCCTTCCGAGCGCGCGCTGCCTCCGGCATCACAGTGCCTGCGAAGGAGATCTCTCACTCCGAAGGAGAGATACCGCCGACACCTCCTTCGGTAGACGCGATCTCCTTCCGAGCGCGTGCTGCCCTCCGGCATCCACCCCCACCGCGAGCGAAATCTCTTGCCTCGAAGGAGGTATGACGGCGACACCTCCTTCGGTAGCCGCGATCTCCTTCCGAGCGCGCGCTGCCCTCCCGCATCCACCCCCAGTACGAAGGAGATCTCTCGCCCCGAAGGACGGATGCCGCCGACACCTCCTTCGTTATGCGCGATCTCCTTCCGAGCGCGCGGCGCCGGCACCCACCCCCACTGCGAGGGAAATCTCTCGCCTCGAAGGAGGGATGTCGCCGATATCTCCTTCGCTAGGCGCGATCTCCTTCCGAGCGCGCCCGGCCCCGGCATCCGGAGCAGATCTGCGTAACGGAGGAGATCTGCGCACCGGAGGACGAACTCGCGAAGTTGATCCTCCCTTCCGCAGATCTCCTCCGCATCGAACGCGCCCCGCACATCCACCTTGCTCAATCGAACGATTAACGATAGATTTCTGCTGTTGTTCGATGAGAGGTGGAGTCATGGCGAAGTCGACGATCATCGTGCTGCGGGTCGTGATCGCGCTGGCGCTGGTCGGATCCGTGGCCGTGCAGGCGCTCATCGTGCCGCTGCTGTGGCTCGACCTCGCCGACGAAGAGCTGTGGGGACGGATCGCCTTCGTGTCGATCGTCGTCCTCGGGGTCGGCACTCTGCAGGTCTTCGGCATCTGCGTGTGGCTGCTGCTCACGAAGGTGCGTCGCGGATCGATCTTCTCGACCTCGTCGTTCCGCTACATCGACGTGATCATCGGCGCGATCCTCGTGGCCGCGGCTCTCCTGTGGATCCTCGCGGCGATCCTCGCTCCGGGCTCGGCAGCTCCGGGTCTCGTCGCGCTCATCGGCGGAGCCGGCGTGGTGCTCGCCGGCGTCGCCCTGCTGGTCGTGGTGATGAAGGCGCTGCTGCGGCAGGCGATCGACCGCGATGTCGAGGCGCAGGCGCTGCGGTCCGAGCTCGACAACGAGGTCATCTGATGCCCGTCGTCGTCGACATCGACGTGATGATGGCGCGACGCAAGATGGGTGTCGGCGAGCTGGCCGAGCGCATCGGGATCACGCCGACGAACCTGGCCGTGCTGAAGAACGGGCGGGCGAAAGCCGTGCGGTTCTCGACCCTCGACGCACTGTGCGAAGTGCTGGAATGCCAGCCTGGCGACATCCTGCGCTGGGAGGCGTGAGGGGACCTCTTTCGTCGCGGCACCCACGCACCCACACACCCACACACCCACGCAACCACGCACCCACCCAACGGAGGAGTTCTGCGCCTCGGAAGGCCTGATCCCGGGATTCCCTCCTTCGGAAGCGCATTTCTCCTTCGCAGCGCGCGGGCCGCACGGCTGCGGCACCCCGCCACGACGGCCGCAGCGCACCTGCGGTGCGGAGGAGAACAGCGCACCGGAGGATGGGATCGTCGATAGGGCCCTCCGCATCGACGATGGCCAGCACGAGAAAGACAGCAGAGCCGGATGCGCACGCAACGGAGGAGTTCTGCGCTTCGGAAGGCCTGATCCCGGGATTCTCTCCTTCGGAAGCGCATTTCTCCTTCACAATGCGTGATGCGCGCGCTTCGAGACCTCGACACGGCAGCCATCGCACTCCTACGGTGCGGAGGAGAACAGCGCACCGGAGGATGGGATCGTCGATTCGGCCCTCCGCATCGCAGATCTCCTCCGCATCGACGAGGTCAGCAAGAGAAGGACAGCAGTGCCTGATGCCGAGCCCCGGACGCCGAGCCCCGGGAGGCCGACGCCTACCGCCGCGCGAGCAGGTCGCGCAGTCGCGCGGCCTCGCCCTCGGGCATCCCGTAGCCGTGCTCGGGCGCCGGGTACTGCCCGCCTCGCACCTCGTCGGCATAGGCCGCGACCCCCGCGATGGACACACCGCGCACATCGGCGTAGCGCTTGACGAACTTGGCGGCCCCGCCGGCGTAGATGCCGAGCAGGTCGTGGAAGACGAGCACCTGGCCGTCGGCATCCGCTCCGGCTCCGATGCCGATCAGCGGAATGCGCAGCAGGGGCGCGAGAGCGGCGGCGACCTCGGACGGCACTGCTTCGATCACGAGCAGCGAGACTCCGGCATCCTGCAGCGCGAGGGCGTCGTCGATCACGGCGAGCGCCGCCTCGGCGGTGCGTCCCTGGGCGCGGTATCCGCCGAGCGAGGTCGCAGTCTGCGGCGTGAGTCCGACATGGCCGACGACGGGGATGCCGGCATTCACGAGCGCTCGAGCACGGTCGACCGTGGTGCCGCCGCGCTCGATCTTGACCAGGTCGACGCCGGCCTCCTTGATGAAGCGCTGCGCGGTCGCGAGGGCGAGCTCATCCGACGCCTCGTACGAACCGAAGGGCAGGTCGCCGACGAGCAGTGGCTTCGTGAGTCCGCGCCGCACGGCTTTCGTCAGCATCAGCATCTCGTCGATCGTGACGGGCACGGTGCTGTCGTAGCCGAGCACGGTCATCGCGGCCGAATCGCCGACGAGCACCAGGTCGACGCTGGCCTCCTCGACGATCTGCGCACTCGGGAAGTCGTACGCGGTGACCATGACGATCGGCTCGCCGGCATGCTTCTTGGCGTCGAGATCGCGCAGGGTCAGTCGCTTCGTCGGGGCGGCGTGGGCGCTCATGGCGTGAACCCTCTCAGCAGATGGTTGTCGATCAATCGGGCGGCGCCGACACGGGCGGCGACGAGCAGCAGGGCGTCGCGGTCGATGCGGGTGACGGGCTGAAGCGTCTCGGCATCCCGGAGTTCCAGGTACTCGACGTCGATTCCCGCCTCGGCGAGAACATCCCGGGCAGCGGACAGGATGCCATCGCCATCGCCGTCGCCATCGCCGTCGCCCGAACGGTGCGCGGCATCCGCCGCGTCGAGCGCGCGGTTCAGCGCGGTCGCCTGGGCGCGTGCATCCGCGTCGAGGTACACGTTGCGCGAGCTCATGGCGAGTCCGTCGGGTTCGCGGACGATGGGGCACGCCTCGATGCGCACATCGAGGTTCAGGTCACGCACGACCCGGCGGACGACGAGCACCTGCTGCGCATCCTTCTGCCCGAAGTACGCGACGTCGGGCTGCACGATGCCGAACAGCTTCGTGACGACGGTCGCGACGCCGTCGAAGTGGTGGGGGCCGCGGCTCGCGCCGTCGAGCACCTCGGTGATGCCCGCCACGTGAATGTTCGTGGCGAAGCCGTCGGGGTAGATCTCGGCCGGCTCGGGGGCGAAGAGGATGTCGACACCCTCGGCTTCGGCGAGCGCGGCGTCACGCGCTTCGTCGCGCGGGTAGGTGCTGAGGTCTTCGTTCGCGGCGAACTGGGTCGGATTGACGAAGAGCGAGACGACGACGAGGTCGTTCTGCGCCCTCGCCGCGCGCATGAGCGAGAGGTGCCCCTCGTGGAAGGCGCCCATGGTCGGGACGAGCCCGACAGTCCCGCCGTCAGCGCGGGCGTCTCGAACCGCGGTGCGCACCTCGGCGATCGTACGGAGGATTCTCATGACCGGGGCTTTCTGTCGGCGACCGCTCGGGTGGCGGTGGCGAGTGCATCGAAGAGGTCGGCGACGTCGGCGGATGCTGCGCGCTGCCGCGCGACGGTCGCCTCGTCGCCGCGAGCGATCGGACCGGTGAGGGCGGATGCCGCGCCGGACGCCACCCAGTTGTCGACCGTCTGCTGCACGAGCGGTGCGAGGTGGGCGCGATCCAGCCCGGAGGGAGCCGCGAGGCGCTCGGCGGCGTCGAGCACCGTGAGCACGAAGTTCGAGGCGAAGGATGCGGCCGCGTGATACGCCGCGCGGTGGGCGTCGTCGACGCGGAAGGGTGTCGCACCGAGCGCTGTGGCGAGCTGCTCGGCCACCGCGAGCGCCTCTGGTGTGCGGGCGTCGACCGCGACGCCGATTCCGCGGAAGACCTCGGGCGTCTCGGTGCCGGTGAAGGTCTGCAGCGGGTGGATGCTGAAGTCGACGTCGGCGAGCGGCGTCGCACCTGAGACATGCGCGACGAGTCGAGCATGCGGTCGCGCGGCGAAGGCCACGGCTGCGATCGCCGAATCGGGAACGCAGAGCAGCGCGAGATCGGCATCCGGCATCCGGTCGTCGCGACGAAGCGGGCCGAGGACGCCGAAGCCCGCTGCACGCAGGGCCCGGGCGAGAACGCCGCCGAGACGACCGGCGCCGACGATGGCGATGGTCGTGTCAGGGGCGAGAACAGGGGTGCTGTGCATGTCGATTCCCCGGCCGAGAAGGGCGGCGCGGATGGGATGAGTATCCGCCCGAGACCGGGTACGCGCAAAATCTCGGAGCATACTGACAATCCGAACGCGCCCAGCCCTTGTCACTCTGCTGCGCAGAACAGGCAGAACCCTGCTCGCAATGACCTCTCGATCTCGCCACCCTCCCGCGACACCACCGTCGGGAGGGGATCCTCGATACGGAGGGCCGATTCCCGGCATCCGCCCTCCGTACTGCAGAAATCCTCCGCATCGAGACCGAGGTCTTACGCTGGAACGTCTGCCCCATCCCCGGGCACCTTCTCTGGAGCATCCCCATGTCTGCACTCGCGGTCGACGATCGCGCCCGCTATCGGGCGAATCCCACTGTCCTCCAGGCGCTGAAGAGTCCGCGGATGCTGACGCGCGAGGTGCTCGCGGGCCTGGTCGTGGGTCTCGCGCTGATCCCCGAGGCGATCGCGTTCTCGGTGATCGCGGGCGTCGACCCGAAGGTCGGGCTGTTCTCGTCGTTCATCATGGCGGTGTCGATCGCGTTCCTCGGCGGGCGCCCCGCGATGGTGACCGCGGCGACCGGAGCCGTCGCGCTCGTGATCGCACCGGTCGCTCCGACCTACGGGATGGACTACTTCATCGCGACCGTGATCCTCGCGGGCATCTTCCAGGTGCTCCTCGGGGTGCTGGGCGTCGCGAAGCTGATGCGATTCATCCCACGCAGCGTCATGGTCGGGTTCGTGAACGCGCTCGCGATCTTCGTGTTCAGCTCGCAGTTCCCGCAGCTGATCGACGTGCCGTGGCTGGTGTATCCGCTGGTCGCACTGGGGATCGTCGTGATGATCGTGATGCCGAGGATCACCAGGGTCGTGCCCGCGCCGCTCGTGTCGGTGATCATCGTGACCGGTGTCGTGCTGGCGTTCGCGATCACCGTGCCGACGGTCGGCGATCAGGGCGAGCTGCCGAAGAGCCTTCCCGAGCTGTTCATCCCGAACGTGCCGCTCACCTGGGAGACGTTCACGATCATCGCTCCGTTCGCCCTCGGGGTCGCGCTGGTCGGGCTCATGGAGTCACTGCTCACCGCCAAGCTCGTCGACGAGATCACCGACACCCACTCGAACAAGACGCGCGAGTCGTGGGCGCAGGGCGTGGCGAACATGCTCTCCGGAATCTTCGGAGGCATGGGCGGATGCGCGGTGATCGGCCAGACCATGATCGGCGTCAAGGCGTCCGGGGCGCGCACCCGCATCTCGACGTTCTGCGCCGGCATCTTCCTGTTCCTGCTGGTCGTCGTGTTCGGCGACTTCGTCGGCACGATCCCCATGGCCGCCCTCGTCGCCGTGATGATCATGGTCGCGATCGGCGCCTTCGACTGGCACAGCGTGAAGCCGTCGACCCTCAAGCGGATGCCGAAGAGCGAGACCTTCGTGATGGTGGCGACCGTCGTGCTCGTGCTCCTCACCCACAACCTCGCGGTCGGCGTCGTCGGCGGGGTGCTGGTCGCATCCGTGCTGTTCGTGCGGCGGGTGGCGCACTTCGTGTCGGTCGAGCGCTCGGTCGACCGCTCGGTCTCGGGCGACGTCGCGCGCTACGTTGTGAACGGCGAGCTGTTCTTCGCCTCGAGCAATGACCTGACCACCCTCTTCGAGTACCCCGACGACCCCGAGCATGTCGTGATCGACCTCTCGGGATCGCACATCTGGGATGCGTCGACCGTCGCCGCCCTGGATGCGATCGAGACGAAGTACGCAGCGCTCGGCAAGAGCGTCGAGATCGTCGGGATGAACGAGAGCAGTCAGCGGATGCGGGGACGGTTGACCGGCGGGTTCGAGTAGCGATCCACCCGGACGCGCCTCAGCGCACGAGGGCGGGCCGCTTGCTGTCGAACTGCCAGTCGGGCACGAGGTACTGCATGCCGATCGCGTCGTCACGGGCGCCGAGCCCGTGCTCGACATACAGCTCGTGGGCCTCGGCGAGCCGCACGCGGTCGATCGTCACACCGAGCCCCGGCCGGTCGGGCACGCGCACCGCGCCGTCGCGGATCTGCGGCGCATCGACCGTCAGCTGCTGACCGTCCTGCCAGATCCAGTGCGTGTCGAGTGCCGTGATCTCGCCGGGCGCGGCCGCACCGACCTGCGTGAACATCGCCAGCGAGATGTCGAAGTGGTTGTTCGAGTGCGAGCCCCATGTGAGGTCGAAGTCGTTGCACAGCTGCGCGACGCGCACCGACCCTGCCATCGTCCAGAAGTGCGGGTCAGCGAGCGGGATGTCGACGGCGTCCGATCGGATCGCGTGCGCCATCTCGCGCCAGTCGGTCGCGATCATGTTCGTCGCGGTCCGCAGTCCGGTGCGCCGCCGGAACTCCGCCATCACCTCGCGGCCCGAGAACCGGCCCTCGGCACCGCAGGGGTCCTCGGCGTAGGCGAGCACGTCGCGCAGTCGTCGACCGATGCGCACCGCATCCTCCAGCAACCACCCGCCGTTCGGGTCGAGCGTGATGCGCGCCTCGGGAAAGCGCTGGGAGAGGGCGGTCACGACGTCGGCCTCGATCTCTCCGTCGAGCACGCCGCCCTTGAGCTTGAAGTCCGAGAATCCGTAGCGCTGCTGGGCGGCTTCGGCCAGGCGCACGACGCCCTCGGCCGTCATCGCCTCTTCGCGTCGCACGCTCTCCCAGCTGTCGCCGCTCTCGCGCAGATAGGGGAGGTCGGTCCTGTCGGCATCGCCGACGAAGAACAGATAGCCCAGCATCGGCACGCTGTCGCGCTGCTGACCGTCGCCGAGCAGTTCGGCGACCGGCACGCCGAGGTGCTGCGCATGGAGGTCGAGAAGCGCCGACTCGATGCCGGTGACGGCGTGCACGGTGGTGCGCAGGTCGAATGTCTGCAGCCCGCGGCCACCGGCGTCGCGATCGGCGAAGCGCGTAGCGATCGACCGCAGCAGCGAACGGTATCGGCCGACCGGCTGACCCGAGAGCATCTCGCCGGCCTCGGTGATGGTGCGGCGGATCGGCTCTCCGCCGGGGACCTCGCCGAGACCCTCGCGTCCGTCCGAATCCGTCACGATGACGATGTTGCGGGTGAAGAACGGCCCGTGCGCGCCCGAGAGGTTCAACAACATCGAGTCGTGGCCGGCGACCGGAACGACCTCGACTCTGTCGACGGTGGGAACGGCGCTCATGCGGACGCCTCGCGCCGCCCGTCGATGAAGCGCGGGACGTGCCACGGGTTGGCGTCGCGCAGCGCCTCGGGCAGCAGCTCGTCGGGGATGTTCTGATAGGCGACGGGCCGCAGGAAGCGCTCGATCGCGAGGGTCCCGACGCTCGTGGTGCGCGAGTCGCTCGTCGCCGGGAACGGTCCGCCATGAACCATGGCGTGCCCGACCTCGACCCCGGTCGGCCAGCCGTTCGCGAGGATGCGTCCGACCTTGCGCTCGAGCACCGGCAGCAGCGCCGCGGCGAGCTCCTTGTCGTCCGCGCTGAGCTGCAGCGTGGCCGTCAGCTGCCCCTCGAGACGCGACGCCGCCTGCACCAGCTCGGCGACATCGCCGTACCGCACCACCAGCGATGCCGCACCGAAGATCTCCTCGTGCAGCACGTGGTTCTCCTCGAACGATCCGAGGTCGGCGGCGTGGATCACCGGCGCGGGAGCATGCGGACCCTCTCCGTCGGATCCCCGCGCGAGGATCTCGGCGTTGGCGTCCCTCGTCTCGACGCCCTCGCGCCACGCGGCGGCGATGCTCGGCGAGAGCATGGTCTGCCCTGTGGCCGCGCGCAGCGCCTCGGATACGGCCTGCAGGAAGGCGTCGCCCTGCTCGCCCCGCGGGACGAAGACGATTCCGGGCTGCGTGCACAGCTGCCCGCTGGATCCGGTCGCGCTCTGCACGTACCCCGCGGCGAGTGCTCCGACATCGCCGCGCAGAGCGCCGGGCAGGATGAACACGGGGTTCACCGAGCTCATCTCGGCGTAGACGGGGATCGGCACCGGCCGCGCCTGCGAGGCGCGCACGAGGGCGAGACCGCCTTCGCGGGAGCCGGTGAACCCGACGGCCTGGATCTCGGGGTCGGAGACGAGCGCCTGTCCGACGCTGCGGCCCGGGCCGAAGATGTGCGAGAACACTCCCGGGTGGAGTCCATGGGCGTCGATGGCACGCGCGATCGCCGTCGCCACGAGCTCGCTCGTGCCGGGGTGCGAGCTGTGCGCCTTGAACACGACCGGGCAGCCGGCTGCGAGGGCGGATGCGGTGTCTCCCCCGGCGGTGGAGAACGCGAACGGGAAGTTCGACGCCCCGAACACCGCCACCGGCCCGAGAGGGATCTTGCGCTGACGGATGTCGACGCGGGGCACCGGCGTGCGGTCGGGCTGCGCCGGATCGATGCGCACGCCTCGGTGCTCGCCGGCTCGGATGACCTCGGCGAACAGCCGCAGCTGCCCGGTGGTGCGCGCACGCTCGCCGAGAAGACGCGCCTGCGGCAACCCGGTCTCCTGCATCGCCCGTTCGATCAGTGTGTCGCCGATCGCCTCGATCTCCTCCGCAACCGTCTCGAGGAAGGCCGCGTGGGCCTCGGGCTCGAGGCGCGAGAACGTCACGAACGCCTCTGCGGCGGCCGCCGTCGCCTCGCGGAGCTGGTCGACGTCGATCTGCGAGTAGGGCGGATCGAGCTGCTCGTCGGTGTCGGGCGCGATGGCGTGCAGTGCCGAGCCGGTGCCGGCGACGGAGCGCCCGGCGATCGAGGAATGCCCGGTGAGGACGGGAACGGTCATGTCACTCTCCTTGAGTCGAGGGTCGGGATGGTGAGGATCAGACGGGGACGGACTCGAGCAGCCCGGCGCGGTCGAGAAGCTGCAGGAGGTCGGCGTCATCCTGCTCCGACAGGTCGTGCAGCGGCGGGCGGACCGGTCCGACGCCGTGTCCGGTGAGACGCAGCCCAGCCTTGACGATCGAGACGCCGAAGCCGCGGCCCCGATCGCGGATCGCGATGTACGGCAGCACGAAGCGTCCCAGCTTCTCGGTCACCGCGACTCGGTCCTGGGCACGCACGTCACGGTAGAACTCGAGGGCGAACTCGGGAACGAAGTTGAACATCGCGGACGAATAGGTGCTCATGCCCATCTGCAGCAGCGGCAGCGCATACGTCTCCGCCGTCGGCAGCCCGCCCAGGTAGAACAGCCGCTCGCCGTTGCGGACGTAGACCGAGGCGAGGTGCTCGATGTCGGCCGTCGCATCCTTGAAGCCGATGACGTTCTCGTGTCGGTCGGCGAGGATCGCCATCGTCTCGGCCGAGTAGATCGCGTTGCCCCGGTTGTAGACGATGATCGCGAGACGGGTCGCTGCGGCGATCGCCGAGACATGCTCGACGAGACCCGGCTGGTCGCACTCGGTGAGATACGGGGGCAGCACGAGGATGCCCTCGGCACCGGCCTCCTCGGCTGCGCGAGCGTTCGCGATCGCGTTGCGGGTCCAGCCTCCGGCCGACGCGAGCACCGGCACCTCGGGTCGGGATGCCTGCACGGCCGCGCGGACGACCGCGGCCGACTCTGCGGCATCGAGACTGAAGCCCTCGCCGGTGCCGCCGGCGGCGAACAGACCGGCGACGCCGAATCCGGCCTGCCACTCGACGTGCTCGCGGTAGCGCTTCTCATCGAACTCGAGCTCCGGCGTGAATGCCGTCGCGGGGAACGAGAGGAGACCTTCGCGAAGGTGGTCGGCCAGCTCGGTGGGCGTGAATCGTGCCACGGTGCACTCCTGGGGTGTCGCGCCGGTGTCCGGCTCGGATCTGAACAATCGTCACGCTATGCGGGAAACGATGCGCCTACAAACCAAATGGTGGATAGATCAATGCGCCGCCTGCATCAAAGCGCAGACATCTCCGGCACCGGCGTCGGGAGCGGCTCGCCTGCGAGGTACGCCCGCAGGTTCGCCAGCGTGAGGTCTCGCATGTCGCGCCGGGTCTCGTGCGTTCCGCTGCCGACGTGGGGCAGCAGCGTGACATCGTCGCGGATCAACCGCTCGGGCACGTGCGGCTCATGAGCGAACACGTCGAGACCCGCCCCCGCGATCTCACCGGCCTCGAGAACGGCGATCAGCGCGTCCTCGTCGACGACCGAGCCGCGGGCGATGTTGACCAGGAACCCCTCCGGCCCCAGCGCCCGGATGACCTCGGCATCCACGAGCCCCTCGGTCGCCGCGCCGCCGGGAACCGCGATGACGAGCACGTCCGATCGGCGTGCGAGTTCGACGGCGGAGGCCACGTGCTCCCACGGCACCTCCTCGACGGGCCGTCGGGTCGTGTAGAGGATCGTCGCGTCGAATGCTGCCGCGCGCCGGGCGATCGCCTGCCCGATGCGGCCGAGGCCGAGCACGCCGACCGTGCTGCCCGAGAACCGACGCGTCAGCGGGAAGCCGCCGGACTCCCAGCGGCCCTCGCGCAGGAACCTCTCGGATGCCCCGAACCGTCGGAACACGTCGAGCATGAGCCCGAGCGCCGTATCGGCGACGCAGTCGGTGAGCACATCGGGCGTGTGGGTGACCTGGATGCCACGTGCGACCGCCTGGGCCACATCGGTCGTGTCGTAGCCCACCCCGAAGTTGGTCACGATCTCGAGGTTCGGGAGCGCGGCCATCAGAGCGGACGGGACACCGTTGCGACCGCTCGTGACGACAGCGCGCACCTTCGCGGCATCCGCGGGATCGAGGGTCGAGAGGTCGTCGGGAAGACGCACCACGGAGTACTCGTCCTGAAGCGTCCGCTCGAGAGAGTCGAGCAGTGGCCCCGCCTGGGCGACGGAGCCGGGGGCGACGGGCGAGGGGGCATCGATGATGTTCGTCATGGCGCGAGACTACGACCCGTCAACGATGCAGTTCCATAAGCGAAGTTGCATGGATTGATGCGTCCGCTGTATTCATCGGGCGAGAACGCCGGAATCCCGCGGATCGCCGCATGTCGCTCCACCGCTGCCGGGCGCCGAGCCCCGGTTCCGCCCGCCGATGCGTGCCGCGCATCGGTTGACGCTCGGGAAGCGGTCTGCGACATTCTGAACGAGCCGACGACCACTCTGGGCCTCGGCCGTCCCCTACCTGGAGGAACCGATGAAGCTTTCTTCCCCCCGACGCAGAGCGGCCCGCGCATCCGCCGTCACCGCTGGAATCGCGTCGATCGCACTGCTCGCATCCTGCTCGGTCGCGAACTCGGAGTCGCAAGGCGGCGGCGAGGGTGGCACCGAAGACACCCTCCGCGTCGTGCTCACGCAGGAGCCGCCCACGCTCGAGGCGTGCGACGCGAACCTCACCTCGACCGGTGTGGTCGTGCGCAGCACGGTGACCGAACCGCTCGTCGAGCGCAACCCGTCGACCGGAGAGCTCGAGCCGCTGCTCGCCACCGAGTGGGAGCAGACCGGCGACACCGAGTGGACGTTCACCGTCCGCGATGACGTCACATTCCAGGACGGCACCCCCTTCGACGCCGAAGCGGCCGCCTACTCGATCGACCGCGCCGTGAACGGTGACCTCGGCTGCAACGTCGAGGGCTACATCTTCGGTGACGACGACCTCGAGGTCGCCGCCACCGATGCCACCACCCTCACCGTGACCACCCCGAGCCCCGACCCGATCCTCCCGCTGAAGCTCTCGTTCATCGAGATCGTCTCCCCCGAGACCTCGAACACCGAGTTCGTGCGCGAGCCCATCGGCACCGGCCCCTACGCGATCGGCGACTGGCAGGCCGGCACGAAGCTCACCCTCGACCGCAACGACGACTACTGGGGCGACGCTCCGCAGTTCGCCGAGGTCGAGTACCAGTGGCGGTCGGAGGGCACCGTCCGTGCCGCGATGATCACCAGCGGCGAGGCAGACATCGCCCTCGGCCTCAGCGCCGAGGACGGCATCGGCGACTTCGGCGTGAGCTACCCGAACAACGAGACGATCGCACTGCGCTTCTCCGGGCAGACGGCGCCGCTCGACGACATCCGCATCCGCCAGGCGATCAACTACGCGATCGACCGCGAGGGCATCGTCTCCTCCCTCTACCCCGACGGCGACGTGGTCGCCGCGCAGCTGATCCCCGAGGGCATCGTCGGCTTCAACTCCGATCTCGAGCCCTGGGAGTACGACCCCGAGAAGGCGAAGGCCCTCGTCGAGGAGGCTGCGGCTGACGGCGTCCCGACGGACACGAAGATCCTCATGCCGGTGCGCACCGCGCAGTTCCCGAAGGTCAGCGAGCTCGGCGAGGTCCTGCGCGAGCAGCTCGCCGCCGCCGGCCTCAACGTCGAGCTCCGCATGGTCGACACCACGCAGCACCTGCAGTACCAACTGAGCCCGTTCGTCACGAACGAGGGCCCCATCTCGATGCTCATCCAGCACGGCAACCAGGCGGGTGACGCGCAGTTCACGGTCGAGCAGTACATGCTCACGGGCGGTGCGCAGGCCGAGTTCGGCGACCCGGGTCTGGACGAGCTCATCAACACGGCACGCACTCTGACCGGCGATGAGCGTCAGGCGGCCTACGAGGACGTGTTCGCCTACGAGCGCGAGAACGTCGTGGCCCTCGCCCCGATCGCGCACCAGACGGTCATGCTCGGTCTCGCCGACCGCGTGACGTACGAGCCCAACTCGTCGACCGGCGACGAGCTGCGCATCAAGGAGGTCTCGCTCGCGGGCTGACCGCGAGCGAGAGTGAGAGGCGGGCGACCATGTGGACCTACCTGAGAAAACGGATCCTGCAGAGCGCGCTGCCGCTGATCGCCGTCGTACTGGGTGTCTTCGTGCTCGCCCGTCTCACCGGCGATCCGTCGCAGCTGTACCTTCCGCTGAACGCCACCGACCAGATGCGCGAGGACTTCGCCGCCCGCAACGGCTTCGACCAGCCGCTGTGGAAGCAGATGGGCGACTACTTCCTCGGTGTCCTGCAGCTGGACTTCGGTCAGTCGCTGCGCACCGGGGAACCTGCCGCCGAGATGGCGCTGCGCGCCTTCCCCGCCACCCTGCAGCTCGCCGCGGTGACGATGATCCTCGCGATCGTCATCGCCATCGTGCTCGGCAGCTGGGCGTCGCTGAAGCCGAACGGCATCGCCGACCGCATCGTGAGCTTCTTCTCGATGACGGCGGCGAGCGTGCCCGATTTCTGGGTGGCGATCCTCGGCATCTGGATCTTCGCGATCACCCTCGGCTGGCTGCCGACCTCCGGAACCTCCGGCGCTCTCGTCTGGATCCTGCCGGTCGCGACGCTCATGCTGCGACCGGTCGGGGTGCTCGCCCAGGTGATCCGCGGGTCGATGGTGACCGTGCTCGGGCAGCCGTACATCCAGGTCGCCCGCAGTCGCGGCGCCGGCCAGATGCACATCGTCTCGAAGCACGCGCTGCGCAACGCCGCAGCACCTGCCCTGACCGTCGCCGGCGACCTGACCGTCGGCCTCATCAACGGCGCGGTCGTGGTGGAGTCGATCTTCGGCTGGCCGGGCATCGGCAAGCTCATGATCGACTCGATCCTGCAGCGCGATTTCGCGGTGCTGCAGGCCGCGGTTCTGATCACCGCTCTGGCGATCTTCGCCCTCAACATCATCATCGACCTCGGTTACGCGCTGCTGGATCCCCGCGTGCGGCCGACCTCGGGAGCCAAGGCCCGCCGCCGCGGTCCCGGGGCACTCTCCGACACGAAGGCAGAGGTGCTGACGAATGTCTGACAACGCATCGACCGTCACCGTCCTCACGCAGAAGGCGCGCGGAGCCCGCTCGTCGGGTCGCGCCAACCTCTGGCAGCTGCTGCTGAAGGACAAGGTCGCCACCGCCGCCGCCATCGTGCTGTCGTTCATCGTGCTCACCGCGATCATCGGTCCGCCGCTGTTCGGCGAGATGGCGCAGCGACAGGACCTCGGCGCACGCAACATGCCGCCGTTCAGCTTCCAGCTCGGCTGGGAGTACGTCCTCGGCAGCGACTCGCTGGGTCGCAGCCTGCTCGCCCGCATCATCACCGCCGCGGGAACCACGCTCGGTGTCGCGGCGGCCGCCGTGGTCGTCTCGGCGGTCGTCGGCTCGATCTGGGGCATGTGGGCCGGATTCCACCGCGGATGGCGCGAGTCGGTGTCGATGCGCATCGCCGACGTCATCATGAGCTTCCCCTCGCTGCTGCTCGCCGTGGTGATCCTGTACGTGTTCAACCCGAGTGCGGCCAACATCGTGCTCGTGCTCGCGATCACCCGCATCCCTCTGTACCTGCGCACGGCGCGAGCGGATGCCGCCGAGCTGCGCTCGAGGATGTTCGTCGACGCCGCGACGAACTTCGGAGCCACGAACAAGGCCATCGTCTTCCGGCACATCGTCCCGAACGTCCTGCCCACGCTGGTCACGCTGGCGACGCTGGAGTTCTGCTACGTGATGCTGGCCGAGTCGTCGCTGAGCTTCCTCGGCATCGGCATCCAACCGCCCGATGTCAGCTGGGGCCTCATGGTCTCGCAGGGACGCCAGTACCTCGCCGAGGCGTGGTGGCAGTCGGTGCTCCCCGGTCTCGCGATCGTCATCACCACGGTGTGCGCGAACGTCCTGGCCGCGTGGCTGCGTCTCGCGACCGATCCCGGTCAGCGCTGGCGTCTGCAGAGCAAGAAGCGCCGTCGTGTGATCGGCTCGATCGCCCCGCGTCGCTGAGTCCGCGGTGACGCCGCTCGAGTTCATGATGCTGGGGGCCGTCATCCTCGTCGCCGGCTGCCTGCAGGGCTCGATCGGCTTCGGAATGGGGATGCTGGCCGCACCGTTCATCGCCCTGATCGACACGACGCTGCTGCCGGTGCTCGTGATCATGCTGGCCATGGTCGTGACGCTGATCGTGGCGGTGATGGATCGCGCGGCGCTCGATCTGCGCGGGGCCGGCTGGGCGTTGGCGGGGCGGGTGCCCGGGACCGTCGTCGGCGCGGGTCTCGTCACCGTGATGTCGACGACCGCGCTCTCCTGGGCGGTCGCGGTCGTCGTGCTGCTCGGAGTCGTCGTCTCGCTGCGGGGCTGGCGCCCGAGAGTGACGAGGACGACGCAGGCGGTGGCCGGGGCGCTGTCTGGCGTCATGGGCACGACCACGTCGGTCGGAGGGGCGCCGATGGCGATCATCTGGCAGGGCTCCGACGGGCCGCGGCTGCGCGGCACGATGTCGGCGTTCTTCCTCGTCGGATCATCGCTGTCGCTCGTCGCGCTGTTCCTGTGGGGCGCGGTGCCGACGCACGCGCTCGCCACGGCGGCCTGGATGGCGCCGTTCGCGGTCGCGGGGGTGGTGCTGTCGCGGTTCGTGAACAGGTTCCTCAACCGCCGGCGCACGCGCGCGATCGCTCTCGGAGCATCCGCTCTCGGTGCGGTGACGCTGATCGTCACCCGCCTGTTCGAGCTCGGCTGAGCGGATGCCGGAGCGACCCGCCCACGGCCAGCCGCCTCAGCGCACCTGACGCTCGAGCGGGAGGCCCGCGTCGAGCAGGTCGATGTTGCGGGCGATGTCGGCGGCCCGCGCCGTGAAGACCTCGCGGGCATGGCCGGAGTGGTGCGGGGTGAGCACGACCCGATCGAGCGTGGCGAACCTCTGCACGACGGGGGGAGCCTGCGCGCCCTGCGGCGCCTCCCACCACACGTCGATCGCCGCTCCCCCGATGCGTCCCTCACTGAGGGCCGAGAACAGTGCGTCCTCGTCGATGAGCGCCCCGCGGGCGACGTTGATGACCAGAGCGTCGGCGTTCAGCTGCGCGAGCGCGTCCGCATCGATCATCCCTCGCGTGCTCTCGGTGAGGGGCGCGGTGATGACGACGACATCGCTCTCCCGCAGCAGCGGATGCAACTGATCCTCGCCGTACACCTGATCGAGCAGCTCGGTTCCGGGGCCGCCCGCATCAGGATGCCGGCGCATCGCGACCACGCGCATGCCGAAGGCCTTCGCGAGGCGGGCGACGGAGCGGCCGATCTCGCCGTAGCCGACCAGTCCGAGGGTGCTGCCAGCGAGAGAGCGGTGGTACGGGGCGCCGGCCGTCGCGATCGTCCGCCACTCCCCCCGACGCATCTCGGCATCGGCGTCGATCGCGCGACGGCGCAGCATGAGTGCGGTCATGAGCACGTGCTCGGCGATCGCAGCGCCGTGATGACCGGTGTTGCACAGCGGCACACCCTCGGGCACGGCACCGCCTTCCACCCTGTCGACTCCCGCACCCGTCGCATGCACGAGTCGCACGTGATCGGCGCCGGCCATCTCTGCGACCGTGAGCCGCGAGCAGATCACCACGTCGGCGCCCTCGATCGCGGCTCGTGTCGAACCGGGCACGTCGAGGTCGGCGAACACCCACTCGTGCGGGCGCGCGGTGCGGCGCAGATCGTCGGCGAACGCCGACATGATCGGATCGGTGACCGCGATGCGCAGCGGCGCGTTCACCAGCGGGGGCTCTCGAGCACGTATCCGGGGTCGACCCGCTGCATGTAGCCGGTGTCGTCGCGCTCCCGGATGCCGCCGTCGAGGTACTGCCTGTGCAGCCGCGCGAGCGCCTCCGGGTCGAGCTCGACGCCGAGTCCGGGCGCGGTCGGCACCGCCAGCGATCCGTCCCTGAAGGTCAGGGCGCCGGGGGCGATGACGTCTTCGTCCTCGCGCTTCCACGGCCAGTGCGTGTCGCACGCGTAGCCGACGCCGGGGGTGGCACCGGCGAGGTGGGTCATCGCGGCGAGGCTGATGCCGAGGTGCGAGTTCGAGTGCATGGAAAGCCCCCACCCGAGCGTCTCGGCGAAGCCGGCGAGCAGCCGGGATCGTTCGAGACCTCCCCAGAAGTGGTGGTCGGAGAGCACGATGTCGATCGCGCCGAGGCGCACGGCATCTGCGATGTGCGAGAACGCGACGACGCACATGTTGGTGGCGAGCGGCAGGTCGGTGTGGCGGCGCACCTCGGCCATGCCCTCGAGACCCGGGGTGGGGTCTTCGAGGTATTCGAGCACGTCCTTCAGCGCATCGGCGACCCGCAGCGAGGTCTCGACGGTCCAGGCGCCGTTCGGATCGATGCGCAGGGGGTGGTCGGGGAACTCCTCGCGCAGCGCGAGGATCGCGGCGATCTCGTCGTCGGGCGCGAAGACACCGGCCTTGAGCTTGAGCGCTGTGAATCCGTAGGCGTCGACGATGCGACGCGCCTGTCTGACGATGCCGTCCGGCGTCAGCGCCTCGCCCCATTCGTCGTCGGATCCGCCCGGGTGGCCTGCCCACTTGTAGAAGAGGTAGCCGCTGAACGGCACCGCATCCCGCACCCGTCCGCCCAGCAGCTCGCTGGCGGGCATGCCGAGCAGCTTGCCGCGGATGTCGATGGCGGCCACGTCGAACGGCGAGAGCACACGGTCGCCGGTGCTCGTGCCGGTGACCATGCCCGACATGCCGTGTCCGCCCTGCACGCCGTCGCCGGCCACACTGCGCTCGACCCGCGCTCGCAGGTCGTTCGTGGCGAACACGTCGCAGCCAAGCACGGCGTCGGCGGCGACCCGCAATCGCTGCAGGTGCGCGCTGTCGCCGTAGGTCTCGCCGAGTCCGACGACGCCCGATTCGGTGGTCACCTGCACGATGGCGCGCAGCGCGAGCGGCTCGTGCACGCCGACGGTGTTGAGCAGGGGTGGGTCGTGGAATGCGACCGGTGTGATGCGGACGGACCGCACCGCGTTCTCGGACAACCGCGTGGCAGCCGGGACAGACAGCAGGAACTCTTCGGACATCACGCCTCCGTTGGTGAGACTCCGGGACTCCGCTTCGACGGATTCCGCGTCATCGAGTTTCTCCGACACTATGGTGGGGACAGATGCGCGGACAAACCAAAACTCGCACTGATTGATGTCGGGAGTGGATCGATGATCTCGCTGGTACAGCTCGAATGCTTCATCGCCGTCGCGGAGGAACTACACTTCGGTGCGGCCGCGACCCGGCTCAAGATGACGCAGCCGCCGCTCAGTCGGCAGATCCAGCAGCTCGAGCGCGAGCTGTCGACGAGGCTCTTCGATCGCACCAGCCGTCGCGTCGCGCTGACTCAGGCCGGGCGCGCGCTGCTCCCCAACGCGCGGCGCCTGATCGACCTCGCGGCGAAGGCGGTCTCGGACGTGCGCTCGGTCGGCGAGGGCGCCGCCGGAACCGTCACGATCGCCTACACCGCGATGGCCGGGCAGGCCGTCGTGCCCGATCTGCTGCGTCGCGCGTCGGCCGAGCTGCCCGGCGTCACCCTGCTGCTGCGCGAACTCGTCTCGCTCGACCAGGTGGAGGAGCTCGAGAAGGGCACGGTCGACATCGGCCTGATGCGGCCACTGCTCGCCCGACCGCAGATCAGCAGCCGTGCGGTCTACCGCGAGCGGCTGGCGGTGGCGCTGCCCAGCGACTCGGCACTGGCGCAGCGCGCCGAGCCCGTGAAGCTCATCGACCTCAAGGACGAGTCGCTGCTCATGTACTCCCCGAGCGGCGCGCGCTACTTCCACGACCTGCTGCTGTCGATGTTCGTGGCGAGCGGGGTGCACCCGCACATCGTGCAGTACGCCGGGCAGGTGCCCGCCCTGCTGGCGATGGTCAGCGCCGGCATCGGGTTCACGCTCGTGCCGCAGTCCGCCGAGCGGATCTCTCCCGACACCGTGACGCTGCTGCCGATCAGCGAGGCCGATCCGTCGTCGCGGGTGAACAGCGTCGAGCTCGACATCGCGTGGAACTCCGAGTCGCACAATCCCCTCGTCGAGCGTCTGCTGAATCTGATCGACGACGTGGATCACGACGGCTGATCTATGCAGTGGGCGCATTGCCCAATGCCGATGTAGTGCTTGATCGGGATGAATCCCCACGCCTAGCGTGAACGAGAAGATGATCAGTGCTGATGACACGACCCGTGCTCGACGAGGAGGACGCATGCCGAAGGACATCGCCGCGACCGCCGATGAGTCCGCCCGACTCGGTGAGGCCGTGAACCCGACACCCGGCGGCCGACCCGCCGCGCGTGACGACATTCTGCGCGTCGAGGATCTGCGCGTCGCCTATCGGATCGGCGACCGCGAGGTCGATGCGGTGCGCGGGGTGAACCTCAGCGTGGGCCGCGGAGAAGTGGTCGCGATCGTCGGCGAATCCGGATCCGGCAAGAGCACGGTCGCGCAGTCGATCATGAATCTCCTCGCGCCGAACGCCGAGGTCACCGGCGGGCGCATCGAATTCGACGGCGAAGACCTGATCCCGCTGAGCGAACGCCGCTGGCGCAGCATCCGGGGCCGTCTGATCGGACTGGTCCCCCAGGACCCCGCACTCTCTCTCAACCCGGTGCGGCGCGTGGGCGTGCAGGTGGCGGAGCCGCTGCTCGTGCACGGACTCGCGACCAAGCACGACGCGCATGATCGTGCCGTCGAACTGCTCGAGATGGCAGGACTGACGTATCCGGCCGAGCGGGCGAAGCAGTATCCGCACCAGTTCTCGGGCGGCATGAAGCAGCGCGCGCTGATCGCGGGAGCGCTGGCCGCGCAGCCGAGCCTGATCATCGCCGACGAGCCGACGAGCGCCCTCGACGTCACCGTGCAGAAGCAGATCCTCGACCACCTCGCGAACCTCACGCAGGAGCTGGGCACCGCGATCCTGCTCATCACCCACGACCTGGGCATGGCGGCCGAGCGGGCCGACCGGGTCGTCGTCATGAAGCAGGGCGAGATCGTGGACTCCGGTCCGGCGGCGCGGGTGATGACCGCGCCGACGCACGAATACACCCGCAAGCTCATCGCCGCCGCACCGCGGCTGAGCGCGCATGAGCGGCGGACGGCATCCACCCAGGCACGCATCGAGTTCGGCGGCGAGCCGATCGTCCGGGTCTCCGAGCTCACCAAGGTCTTCCCGCTGCCCAAGGGCGAGGGCGAGCGCCGCTCGCTGACCGCCGTCGACGCCGTCTCACTCGAGGTGCGCCGCGGCGAGACACTCGCCGTCGTGGGCGAGTCGGGGTCGGGCAAGAGCACGCTCGCGCGACTCGTGCTGCGGCTGGAGGAGCCGACCTCTGGGTCGATCTCCTTCGCCGGCGAGGACATCACGCACCTGAAGGGCGAGAAGCTGCGTCAGCTGCGGCGGCGGTTCCAGATGGTCTACCAGAGCCCGTTCGACTCCCTGAATCCGCGCATGACGATCGAGCAGCTCATCACCGAGCCGCTGCTGTCGTTCGGCGAGGGCGATCGGTCGTCGAGGTCGAAGCGCGCCGTCGAGCTGTCGGAGCAGGTCGCCCTTCCCGACGGGATGCTGGGTCGGTTCCCCGACGAGCTGTCGGGCGGTCAGCGGCAGCGCGTGGCCATCGCCCGTGCCCTCGCGCTCGACCCGGAGTTCCTCGTGCTCGACGAGGCCGTCTCGGCGCTCGACGTGTCGGTGCAGGCGCAGATCCTCGCGCTGCTCGACGAACTGCAGCGCGAGCGCGAACTGAGCTACCTCTTCATCACGCACGACCTCGGTGTCGTCGCCGAGACCGCCGACCGCGTCGCCGTGCTCAAGCACGGCAAGCTCGTGGAGTGCGGCGATGCCGCGCAGATCTTCACGAGCCCGCAGGAGGAGTACACCCGGATGCTGATCGAGGCCGTTCCGGCGTTCTCCGCCTGACGCTCGCCCTCGGTTCGACCGCGCGTGAGTGGTCACTTTCGCATCCCTCACGGCCATTTCAGGTGCATTACTGACCACCCACCGCACGCCCCTCGCGTGAGTGGCCACTTTCGCACCCCTCGCGGCCACTTCAGGTGCATTACTGACCACCCACCGCACAGGCGTCAGGCGTCAGGCGTCGGGCGTCGGGCGAGGCACAGCGTCGACAGTTCACCTCGCACTCCCCGTGCGTTCACCTCGGAGGCTTATCTTGAGTGCGGTCGCGCGAACGCGGCTAAGAATCAGACAGATCGTTGTACGTAAACCACAACATCGCGGTAAGGTCGGATCAGACACACCTCGATGACGAGAAAGGCGACCATGGTCGACATCCGAAAGAAGCGCTGGTCTCTCCTGGGAATCGCTGCGGTGGCGGCCGTGACCCTGACCGGCTGCGCAGGCGGCAGCACCGAGTCCGACGGCGGTTCGAGCGACGGCGGGTCGGATGCGACCCTCATCGTCTACACGAACTCGAACAGCGACGGCCGTGGCGAGTGGATCACCGAGAAGGCCGCGGATGCCGGCATCGACATCGAGATCGTGGGTCTCGGCGGCGCCGACCTCACCAACCGCATCATCGCCGAGAAGAACAACCCCGTCGGCGACGTGGTGTTCGGTCTGAACAACATGTTCTTCGAGCAGCTCAAGGCCGAAGAGGCGATCACCGCCTACGAGCCCGAGTGGAGCGGCGAGGTTCCGGCCGATGCGGGCGACCCCGCTGACGGAGCGTTCTGGCCGCTCGTCGAGCAGGCCATCGTCACGGTCTATGACGAGAACACCATCACCGACGCCCCCTCCGACGAGGAGGACCTCTGGACCGACGAGGAGTACGCGGGCCGCTACGAGGTCAACCCGGCGCTCGGCCAGGCCACCCCGCAGCTCGTGCTCGCCAGCATCCTGTCGCGTCACCTCGACGAGGACGGCGACCTCGGCGTCAGCGACGAGGGCTGGGATCTCGTGAAGTCCTACTACGCCAATGGATCGCCGGCCGTCGAGGGCACCGACCTCTACGCCCGCATCACGCGTGGCGAGATCGACTACGGCGTGCTGCCCTCGAGCGGCATCGCGGCGCGCGACGAGGAGTACGGCACGAAGACCGGCATGATCGTGCCCGACTACGGCGTGCCGTATGTCACCGAGCAGATCGCGCAGATCAACGGCACCGGCAATGAGGAGAAGGCCCAGGAGTTCATCGACTGGTTCGGCAGCGCCGAGGTGCAGGGCGAGTTCGCGGCCGAGTTCAACTCGATGCCCGTCAACGAGGGTGCGGTCGAGCAGGCCAACCCCGAGGTCGTCGAACTCATGGGCACCCTCGACCGTCAGGACATCGACTTCGGCTTCGTGAGCGAGAACCTCGGTGCCTGGGTCGAGAAGGTCACGCTCGAGTACATCGGCTGATCGAGCCCGACACCACCACCCCCTCTCGCACTAGTCGGAAAGACACCATGATCCGTTTCGAAGATGTCGAGGTCGCGTTCGGCGATCACCGCGCGGTCTCGCACCTCGATCTGGAGATCCAGGAGGGTGAGTTCTTCACCCTCCTGGGTCCGTCCGGATGCGGCAAGACCACCGCCCTCCGCACACTCGCCGGGTTCGTCGAGCCGACGGGCGGTCGCATCCACATCAACGGCCGTGACGTCACTCGCGTGCCCAGTGAGAAGCGCGGCGTCGGGATGGTGTTCCAGAACTACGCTCTCTTCCCCAGCATGAACGTGCGCGAGAACATCGCGTTCGGGTTGTCGATCCAGAAGACGTCGAAGGCCGAGCAGCGCCGCCGCGTCGACGAGATCGCCGACCGCACGGGCCTCGCGCCGTCGCAGCTCGAGAAGAACGTCTCGGAGCTCTCGGGCGGGCAGCAGCAGCGTGTGGCGATCGCCCGCGCGCTCGCGCTGACCCCCAGCATCCTGCTGCTCGATGAGCCGCTGTCGAACCTCGACGCCAAGCTGCGCGTGCAGCTGCGCGAGCAGCTGAAAGACCTGCAGCACGAGGTCGGTGTGACCACGGTCTACGTGACGCACGATCAGGAAGAGGCACTGACCCTCAGCGACCGCATCGCCGTGCTCGACGCCGGCACGCTGCAGCAGGTCGGCACCCCCGAGGAGATCTACGACCGCAGCGCGACGCCGTTCGTCTGCCGGTTCATCGGCGAGAACAACCGCCTCAGTCCGGCGCAGATCACGAGCCTCGGTGGCGGGCTGGATGCCACGGCCGAGAGCTACGTGCGGCCCGAGAAGCTGCACCTCGCCGAGGCGGGCGACAGCTCGACGGCATCCGCGTCGCTCGATGGCACGATCGTCGACCGCACGTACCACGGCAGCCACAGCGTCTACACGGTGACGGCAGAGGATGCTGCGCTGCGCGTCAGCGTTCCCGCTGCGGCGAGCGCGCGCCAGTGGAACCCCGGCGACGCGGTGCGCGTCGACGTGGACCCGCGCTGGATCCTGCAGTATCCGGCGGCGTGACATGTCGGATGCTCGGAACCCCCAGAACCCCTCACACCCCGCGGTCCCGCCCTCAGCGGCCGTGACCGGAGAAGCCGGCTCCTTGACGACCGAAGCTGTCGTCGAGGGTCAGACGGCGGGACCGCGGCTCAACAAGAGAGGGCGCCCCGGCAGCGTGAAGGCGATGCTCCGCTCGCCCCTCGCCTGGATCACGGGCATCATCGTGATCTGGTTCGCCGCGGCGTTCCTCGTGCTTCCCAACGCCGCCCTGCTCGGGGTCACGTTCTTCCCCGACGGGCAGTTCAGCATCCGTGCCGTCGAGAAGCTGTTCGGCAGCGAGCGTGCGCTGAAGACGCTCGGCAACAGCTTCCTGCTCGCGGTCACGCTGTCGATCACGGTCAACGTGGTCGGTGTGTTCATCGTGCTGGTGACGAAGTACTTCCAGGTGCGCGGAGCGAAGATCCTCTGGCTCGGCTATGCCACGACCCTGATCTACGGCGGCATCGTGCTGGCCGCCGGTTACAACTTCATCTACGGCCGGTTCGGGTTCTTCACGAACATGATGGTCAACTGGTGGCCCGACATGGACCGCGACTGGTTCTCGGGATACTTCGCGGTCGTCTTCGTGATGACGTTCGCGACCACCACCAACCACATGCTGTTCCTCTCGTCATCGCTCGGCAAAGTCGACTACGCGTCGATCGAGGCGGCGAAGCTCATGGGGGCGTCGACCTGGACGATCCTCCGCCGCATCGTGCTGCCGGTGATGAAGCCGATGCTGTTCGCCGTCACGGTGCTCACATTCCTCATCGGGCTCGGGGCGCTGACGGCTCCGCTCGTGCTCGGCGGGCCCGACTTCCAGACGGTCGCGCCGCTGATCATCGACCTCTCGCGCAGCCCCATCACGCGTGACATCGCGGCCCTGCTGGCGATCGTGCTCGGCATCGCGACGATCATCCTGCTCGCGATCATGAACCGCTTCGAGAAGTCGGGTGTGTACTTCTCGGTCGCGAAGGTGGCGACGCCGATCCAGAAGCAGAAGATCCGCACCCCGTTCGCGAACGTCGTCGTGCACGTCATCGCGTACCTCCTGTGGGTGATCTACCTGATCCCGGTCGTGCTGATCGTGATCTTCTCGTTCGTCGATGCGCGCAGCATCCTCGCCGGATCCATCACGCTCGACAGCTTCACGCTCGACAACTACGTCACCGTGTTCTCGAGCGCCGAGGCGATCCGTCCGTTCATCGTCAGCGTCGTCTACAGCGCCGTGGCGTCGATCGTCGTGGTCGGCGGTCTGCTGTTCGTGGCACGGATGCTGCAGAAGCACCGCAACCTGCTGACCACCGCGATCGAGTACATGCTGCACATCCCGTGGATCCTGCCGATCGTGCTGATCGCGCTCGCCCTGGTGACCGCGTTCGACGAACCGCGGGCGATCGTGGGCGGCTTCGTGCTCACCGGCACGCCGATCCTGCTGCTCATCGCCTACATCTGCGTGAAGATCCCGTTCACGCTGCGCCTGCTCAAGGCCGGGTTCGCGTCGGTGCCCGATTCGCTCGAAGACGCCTCGCGGATCCTCGGTGCGAAGTCGCTGACGACGTTCCGCAAGGTGCTGGTGCCGCTGGTGCTGCCGACGGCCGCGGCGATCACGGCACTGAACTTCAACAGCCTGCTCGACGACTACGACGCGGCGATCTTCCTCTACCACCCGCTGTTCAAGCCGCTCGGTGTGGCGATTCAAGAGAGCACGCGCGGCGAGAACAATCTCGACGCGATGCCGATCACGTTCGTCTACACAGTTCTGCTCATGATCATCATGGGTGTCACCATGTATCTCGTGTATGGACGAGGTTCGCGCGCCGGAGCGCCCCGCAAGGCCAAGAAGGCGCGCGCGTGAGTGGTGCATCGCCTTCGGATGCTCCGGGGCTGCGTGTCACGGTCAGCGATGTCGCGGCGGCCGCCGGGGTCTCCCGTGCCACCGCGACGAGGGCACTCAAGGGCGAGGGCCGCTTCGCTCCCGAGACCCAGGAGCGGATCCTCGCCGAGGCCGAGCGCCTCGGATACGTGCGCAACACGATGGCCGCCGAGCTCGCCGCCGGGCGCACCGGAACCGTCGGACTGATGCTGCGCGATGCGAGCAACCCGGCCTACGGTCTGCTGTTCTCGCGGTTGCAGGATGAGGCGCACAGGCGTGGGCTCGACCTCGTGACCGTGACGATCGGCGCCGACGAGCAGGGAGCCGAGCAGGTCAACGCGCTGCACCGGCTGCTCGGCATGCGCGTCGCCGGACTGATCGTCGCGACCGGTGGCATCACGGCCGCGCAGCTCGAGCCGTTCGCCGACCAGGTGCCGATCGTGCGCGCGGGGCGGGTCGAGACGGCCGAGGGGATTCACACCGCGCACTACGACGATCCGGAGCACGGGCGTCTCTTGGCGTCGCATGTCTTGTCCCTGGGGCATCGGCGGGTGGTGGTGCTCTCCGGAGCGGAGGATGTGTCGTTCGCTGAGCATCTGCGGGCTTCGGCGATGGAATCGACGTTGGTCGCCGGCGGGGCGTCGGTGACTCGGGTGTCGGCGGGCGCTGCGCCGACCGATGGAGTGGATGAGGCGCTGGATGCCGTGCGAGCTGGGGCGACGGCTGTGATGTGTGCGTCGGACTATCGGCAGCTCGCGGTCATGCGGGCGTTGCGTGCTGCGGGGTTGTCTGTGCCCGGCGACGTGAGCGTGACGGGGTGCGACGGCATCCTTCCCGGTGCCGACCTGCTGGGGCTCACGACGCTGCGGATTCCCGTCGAGGCCGTTGCCGCCGCGGCTGTAGAGACGATGCAGCGGTTGCTCTCGGGATCGGGGGCTGAGTCGGATTCTGCGGAGACCGTGCGGCAGCCGTTCGTCGGAACTCTCGTGCCCGGGTCGACTGCCGCCGCCGTCTGACTTCTGTCTTGTACTTGTTCGTCGTCTCACTGGAAGAGAAATGATCCTCACCGAGCACTCTCGCCCATCGCACACCTTCGTGCACATCTCCGATACGCACCTTCCCGGTGAACGCGCGCCGCTGTATGGCAGTGGGGCGGATGCCGATGCGAACCTGGCTTCGGTGCTGTCGCGGTTGGTGTCTTCTGGCTTGAAGCCTGATGCGCTGTTGTTCACGGGGGATCTCGCGGATCGGGGAGATGCGTCGTCGTATCGGCGGTTGCGGGAGCTGGTGGAGCCGGCGGTTGAGGCGTTGGGGTGTGAGGTCGTGTGGGCCATGGGCAACCACGACGAGCGCGGGGCGATGCGGGCGGAGCTGGGGTTGCCCGGGGGCTCTTCAGATGCCGTGGTCGAGGTGCGCTGGTTCGGCGGGATGCGGGTGATCGTGCTGGACTCGACGGTTCCCGGGCAGCACTGGGGTCGGGTCGATGAGGCGCAGTTGGAGTGGCTGTCTGCGGAACTGTCGGCGCCTGCGCCGGAGGGTTCGCTGCTGTTGATCCATCACCCGCCGCTGCCCACGGTGCTCGACCTCGCGGTGACGGTCGAGCTGCGTGAGCAGGCTTCCCTTGCTGAGGTGTTGCGTGGTTCGGATGTGCGGGGGATCCTGTCGGGACACGTGCATCACCCGTCCTTCGGGACCTTCGCCGGGATTCCCGTGGCGGCCGCGTCGTCGAGTGCGTACGGGCAGGATCTCGCGCAGCCGGTTGGAGCTACGCGTGGGCAGGATGCTGCGCAGGGGTACAACCTCGTGCACGTGTACGACGGGACGATCGTGCACTCGGTCGTCGGGCTCGAGGTCGGGGCGGATGTCGGGGAGCCGGTTGCGGCAGATGAGGCCGGGCGGCGGATTGCTGGGCGGGGGATTTCTTGGCGGGAGCGGGTGTAGCCGGTTCAGGCCAGTACGTTCACTGCGTCAGGGCGTCGCGGAGTGCGGTAACTACCGTGAAGTGATGGATCGGAATGCCGAGGGTTTCTGCGCCGATGAGCTTCCTGGCGGAGTCGTCGGTGAAGAACACCTCGCGCGGTGCGAGCTGCAGCGAATCGAGGACGTGCTGGAACGCGCGTGCGTTGGGCTTCGTCCATCCGATCTCGGCGGAGTCGAAGACCGCCTCGAAGTTGGAGCCGAGTTTTGTCGACGTGGGCTCGACAGGGATCGCCTCGAGGCTCATCCCCGACTGAGCTGACAGGATAGGCGTGTGGATCTGTGGGAGTTTCTTGGAGGGCTTATCGCTCCGGCGTCCGGGATCATCGGCGCCCTGGGAGGTGTCGCCCTCACCAATCGACACGCGGCAACGATCGAGCGCACCAAAGCGTTGCGAGATACCCGATCGGCGGCGCGGGAGATGTTCTTCGAGTTCATCCAGACAGGAGAACGATGGTCGCATCTCGGTATCACGAGCACGATGAGTGCCATTACTGCGGTGAAGGGCGGTGCCACCGTGTCAGACGATCCTCCCCGAGCTCTCCTAGAGGAGTACAACGAGGCGCGGCTTGGTCACGTACAGATGAGCACCAAGATTCGTATGTTCGTCGGCGACGACGATCTACGTTCGCAAGTTGTTGAACTCAAGAACTCAGCGGAATCGGTGACGACCGTGATGTCTCCTATCTTTGAAGCGCTGCTCGACGGCCGTACGGGCGCTGACCGCATCACCTCGGCGCACGTGAACGCCGTGTTCCACTACTTTCAGACTTACGAAAAGGGTCTCAGCGAGTTTGAGGCGTCGGCTGTCCGATTCGTCGTCGAGCAGATAGACGACACCTCACGACACCGTCCCTCCGATAAGCCCTAGTGGCGTCGTAGACCGATCAGCACGCCACGGGACCACCAACATTAGCGAGGCCGATACCACTCATAGAGCCTCGCCGGCTGAGCGCTCTGCGATGCGGAAGAGAAGGTCGTCGAGGTGGATGATATTGGCGGCTTCGCTGGGGTCGTCGAAGTGCACGACTCGTCGTCCAGAGGCGTTCTTGAATGCTCCGATCGAGCCAGCGAGGAGCGCGGCAGGAGCCTTCCTCTCTGCGGCGCCTTCCCCGGTGGCTATTGGACCGTTCTCAGGATTGGGCCGTGTGCATCAGCGTGACACCGTAGGTGTCCGGGCCGAGATGGGCCAGGTCGCGCACGCGAATCTCTACTTGGTGCGTGGCGTCGAATATGGCGGCCTGGTAGCTGCCTCGTTCGAAGCTCGGTCGAGCTTCGGACAGCGCGGGATGAAGGTCAGCATGCAGGCGCATCGCGACCTCTTCGTGCGCTGCCACGGCGGATAGCTCCGACAGAGCTAAGATCGCCTCGTGATTGAACAGCCCGTCGACAAGAACGACCTACCAACCGAGGAAGAGGTCGTTACGGAGACTGAACACTTCCTTGAACGGGATGTCATCCACTACCACCGGATCTCCGATACCGCATACGGAATCAGCTGGATGCTCTACCCGGTCAACTCGCCACAACGACGTGAAGTCGCGGAGAGCCTTGCCCGATACTTCCATCGTGAAACGCACTTGGACTTCCCCCCATACACAGCCGGAGATGAGAACGAAGATCGTCTCGTGTACCTCGTGCGATCGATGCGCATTACTACAACAGTTCCCATCATCGCCGGTGCGGTTGGACTCCAGCGCGCTAGCGAGGGATGGGTCCTTACATGGATCTGGCTGCACCCATGGGAACGCCGGACCAGGCTCGTCGATGCCGTGTTTGACCTCCTCGATGAGGCCTTCGGTGATTTCTTCATCGAGGCCCCCATTAGCGGCGCTATGCGAGCTCTCATGACGAAGCGGCGTTACGAGTCGAGCCGGCTCGTGACGCGCGCGTGATGATCCCGCCGGCGTTCGGGCAGCGCTTGCGCGTGCCACTGGCCCACGGTCGCGGCTCCCTCTCGGCCGCTGCATAAAAAGGCCGGCTACCGCTGTGCGGTGGTTCCCTGCGGGCACTCAGGCGCGGTCTATGGGAACTCGGCACCGCTTTCCGTAGCGGTGCGCCCGCTCTGAGAGCGGCACCGAGGTCAACGCAAACTCCGCTCGTTGGATGAAGCTGACCGAGGAGCCGTGGCGGCCGCGCAGAGATCACCCAAGGTGACGAGCTCGTCCACTGGGACTCATTGCGCGATTCTCCGCGCCCCGCTCGGGCAGTTCACGAAGAACCGTCCGTTGCTCAAGAGTGCCAGGGTCAATGGTCACTACGCTCGCGATGCTCGCAGATGTCGCAGGGATCATGGCGCAAGTCGCTACGCAGCAGACGATGGGAGTCTCGATGCTGGGCAGCGGCGGTGGCGGACACGCGACGGCATCGGCAAGGTGAGCGGCGATGGCATGGTTGCGGCTCGCCGTATCGGCGCGGAGGGCGTCGGGGCCGCCGCGCGCCGGCGCCGAGGGCGCGGATAAGCACTCTCCGGCGGCGGGCCCGGCGACTTTCCGTCGACAATCCCGGGCGGCGAACGCACGTGGCGTTGGCGGCCATCATCGCGAGCATCTGCCACGATCGAGGCATGACACCGGAAGTTCACCATCGCCCCCTGCACTCACTCGTGAAGACTAGGTAGAGCATGGCCAAGTACTCTGTCCACCAGCAGCCCGTCGATACTCTCCTCACATGGGTAAAGTCCGGTCAGGTCGCGATTCCTGAGATGCAGCGGCCGTTCGTCTGGGACTCGACGAAGGTTCGCGACCTACTTGATTCGCTCTACAACGGCTTCCCCATCGGGTATCTCATCACGTGGCAGAGCGCAGATGTCGGATTGAAAGACGGATCGAAGTCAGCGTTCAGACAGATCCTGATCGACGGACAGCAGCGCATCACAGCAATGACAGCTGCGCTCGTGGGGCAGCAGGTTGTTGATAAGTCGTATCGGAAGAAGCGCATCAAGATCGCATTCAACCCGGCGACGGAGAAGTTCGCGACGCACACTCCGGTCGTTGATCGAGACCCGGCATGGATTTCCGACGTCGCGGAGTTCGTGAACGCACCGAACTTCTCGGCGACCAAGGCCTACCTCGACGCCAACCCCGGGGTGGATGCTGAAACCGCACAGCGGTCACTCGAGCGCCTTACTTCCATCAAGCAGGCGCAGGTCGGGATCATCACGCTGGCCGAGGATCTCGACATCGAGACCGTCACGGAGATCTTCATCCGCATCAACTCCAAGGGCGTTCCCCTCAGCAGCGCCGATTTCGCTATGAGCAAGATCGCTAGCCACGGTCAGTTCGGTGCGAACCTTCGCAAGCTCATCGACTATTTCTGCCATCTATCGGTTGCGCCCCATGTGTACGACGACATCGCAACGAACGATTCGGAGTTCGCGGCATCCCCGTACCTGAAAGCGATCAGTTGGCTCAAGAATGACTCGTCCGACCTTTACGATCCGAGCTACACCGACGTTATCCGCGTCGCTGGGATTAAAGAGTTCGGCCGCGGCAAGGTCGCGGCGCTGGTGAGCGTGCTCTCCGGCCGAGACTTCGAGACGCGCTCCTTCGACGAACAGCTCGCCATCGAATCGTTCGAGCGCCTCGAGCGGGTTCTCCTCGAGATCGTCAACCAGCGGAACTTCCAACAGTTCACGCTTACCATTCGCTCTGCCGGGTTCATCGCACCCCGATTGATCAGCTCGAAGAACGCGTTGAACTTCGCCTACGCGCTGTATCTGAAGCTGCGTTCGGAAGGCGCACCGAACGAAGCAGACATCAAGTACGTAGTCCGTAAGTGGTTCGTGATGTCGATCCTCACCGGACGGTACACGGGGAGCTTCGAGACGGCGTTCGAAGCGGATATCAAAAGGATCGACGACGTCGGCGCGCGTCGCGCTCTGGAGGATATCGAGGCCTCGCAGCTCGCGTCAAACTTCTGGGACGTGGCTCTGCCGATGGACATGAAGTCGTCGAGCGTGCGCAGCCCGTACTTCCTCACCTTCCTGGCGGCTCAGGCCCACACCGGCGCGAAGGGCTTCCTCTCAAAGAACGTGACGATCTCGAGCATGATCGAAGAGGTTGGCGACATTCATCACGTCGTGCCGAAGAACTATCTGATCAAGAGCGGCATCAACGACCGCGGTGACTACAACCAGATCGCGAACTACGCGCTGACCGAGACCCCGATCAATATCGCAATCAAGGATCGAGCTCCGTCTGAGTATATGGGGCTCGTGGACGCACAGCTCACCTCCGGTGAGCTTCGGCTCGGTGAGATCACTTCGCTGGAAGAGCTTGAGGCGAACTTCGCGATGAACGCGGTTCCGACGAGCCTCACTTCAACGACGGCGACGTCTTACGCCACGTTCCTGGCCGAGCGGCGCACACTGATGGCACGGTATATCCGGGACTACTACGCCTCACTATAGGAAGGTCCGTTCGGCACCGACTTCCCGAGGCGTCCCACATCCTGACCCGGAACAGAAATTACCTGGGCCACGGACGGCGCGATCTAGACTTCAACACAGATCCATCGAGGAGAGCAAGACCACTGTGAGCAACAACCACGCGACCTTCATCTGGTCGATCGCTGACCTTCTCCGCGGGAGCTTCAAAGCGCACCAGTACGGCGACATCATCTTGCCGTTCACGGTGCTCCGTCGCCTCGACGCGGTGCTCGCACCGACCAAGCAGGCCGTTTTCGCTGCGGTCGAGCAGGCGAAGGCCGACGACATCCCGGTGCGCGCATCCCTGCTGAAGAACAAGGCAGGGCACACATACTCGTTCTGGAACGAGTCGATGTTCGATCTGAAGACGGCCCTCGGCGACTCGGAGAACCTCGCCGCGAACCTCTCGAACTACGTGACCGGCTTTTCGGAGAACGTGAAGGATATCTTCGACAAGTACAAGATCGCCGACCGCATCGCCGAACTCGACGAGCACAACCTCCTCTTCCTCGTCACGCAGCGCTTCGCTGAGGTCGACCTGTCTCCTACCGCTGTCCCAAACGAAGAGATGGGGCACATCTTCGAGGAGCTGATCCGCAAGTTCGCGGAGGCTTCGAACGAGACGGCTGGTGAGCACTTCACCCCGCGGGATGTGATCGAGCTGATGGTCGACATCCTCCTGGCACCCGAGTCCGAAACACTCGCGAAGGCGAACGTCGTGCGCTCGGTCTATGACCCAACCGCGGGAACTGGCGGAATGCTGTCGGTGGCCGAGGATCACATCCGCAGCGCGAACCCCAGCGCCACGCTCACCCTCGCGGGGCAAGAGATCAACCCGCAGTCGTACGCCATCTGTAAGGCCGACATGACCGTGAAGGGCCAGTCGGTGGATGCCATCTTCTTTGGCGACACCCTCCTGAACGACGGGCACGCGGGGGCGACGTTCAGCTACGGCCTGTCCAACCCACCCTTCGGGGTGGACTGGAAGAAGCAGCAGAAGGCTGTCACGGAAGAATACTCCCAGCGCGGCTTTGCGGGCCGTTTTGGCGCGGGCCTTCCCCGCGTTTCCGATGGCTCAATGCTCTTCCTCTTGCACCTCATCTCGAAGATGCGCAGCGCCCAGGACGGCGGTGGTCGCGCGGCCATCGTCCTCAACGGAAGCCCGCTCTTCACTGGTGGCGCCGGTTCCGGGGAGTCGAACATTCGCAAGTGGGTGCTTGAGCGCGACCTCCTAGAAGCGATCATCGCTCTGCCGACGGACATGTTCTACAACACCGGTATCGCTACGTATGTCTGGGTGCTTTCCACGAAGAAGAGCGCGGAACGAGTGGGAAGAGTTCAGCTCATCGACGGATCGAAGATGTTCCGGAAGATGCGCAAGGGGCTCGGATCCAAGCGCAACGAGCTGGCGTCCGATGACATCGCCGCCATCGTGGAGCTCTACGAGGACGGTGCCGACCATGCCCGGTCGAAGACGTTCGACGCGGAGGATTTCTTCTACCGAACGATCACCGTCGAACGACCTGTCCGCCTGAACTGGGCGCTTACGCCCGCGCGGTTCGCCGCTGCCCGGCAGGCGAAGACGTTGTCGAAGGTGGAGTGGGGCGCGTTTGTTGACCTCGCCGCCCCAGGGATCGCGCAGAGCACCGACCTCCGCGACTTTCGCACGAAACTGAACGCGCTTCTGAATCAGGGCGCCGTCAGCCTCACTGCGCCGCAGCTTAGGGCGCTTCTAGCCGGCCTTTCCCAACGCGACAAGAACGCGCCGATTGTGCTCGATTCGAAGAAGCGGCCCGAACCAGATCCGACCCTGCGTGACACCGAAAATGTGCCGTGGGCGGAGGATATTCACGCCTACTTCGAGCGTGAGGTGAAGCCGTTCGCGCCGGACGCGTGGATCGACGAGTCAAAGACCAGGGAAGGCTGCGAAATCCCCTTCACGCGCCACTTCTACGAGTATGTCCCGCCGCGGTCTCTCGCGGAGATCGACGCGGACCTCGAAGCGGTGCTGGGCCGTATTCGCGCGCGCCTTGAGGCGGTCAAGGCGTGACTCTGCTACCCATGTGGGCAACGTTCGACGAGGTCGATGCGCGGGCTGGCGACGCGTGGGAAAGCCTCCCCCTCCTCTCCGTGTCTCAGTACCGCGGCGTAATTCCACGTGCCGAGATCGACGACAGCGCCCCCCGCGCAGACGACCTGCGGATATACAAAACGTGCATCCCGGGCGACGTCATTCTGAACCGGATGAGTGCTTACAAGGGTGCCGTCGGTGTTTCCCGGTTCGCAGGGCTCGTCAGTCCGGACTACCTTGTCATGCGCCCCCGACCGGATGTATCCCCTGACTTCCTAGTGCATCTCATCAAGACTCCATGGTTTGTGGGCGAGATGAGTCGACTCGTGCGAGGTATTGGTTCCACCGAAGGCTCAAACGTTCGGACGCCCCGTATCGGACGGCGGGAGCTCGGCTCGATCAAGGTCGACATGCCACCGAAGAGAGAACAGATAGGGACCGTCGCATACCTCGACCGGGAGGCGGCGGAGATCGACGCGTTCATCGCGGATCAGGAAGTACTCATCGGGCTGCTCACCGAGCGGCGCGGCGCAACAATTAGCTACGCCGTTACCAAGGGCCTCGACACCTCCGCTTCCATGAAGGACAGCGGAAGTTCCGCATTGGGCGACATTCCATCGCATTGGAAGCCCGCCGCCATGCGCAGAGTCGTAAGCGAGTTCGTCCAGGGGGTGAGCCCGCAGGCGGAAGGCGGCCTGGCAGACGCGCACTCTATTGGCGTGCTTCGCGCCGGTTGTGTCAATGGCGGTACGTTCAACGAGCTAGACCATAAGCGGCTTAGTACGAGCTTCGGCTTCGACGACTCAATCCGAGTCCGCCTTGGCGATGTCATCGTGAATCGCGCAAGCGGCAGCCCAAAGCTCGTAGGTTCTGCCGCCCGCGTGCGTTCGCTTTCCTACAACCTCATCCTGTCCGACAAGACCTTCCGCTTATCTCCCGCCGATTCACTCGCGCCCGACTTCCTTGAACTGTTCTTGAACTCAGCCCCGTACCGCACCCAAGTTCTCGGCGCGATCAGCGGCGCGGAGGGTCTGGCCAACAACCTGCCAATGTCGGCCCTCAAGTCCATGACCATTCCTATTCCGCCGCTGACTGAACAGGTGAAAATAGCCGAGTACCTCCAACGCGAGACCGCCGAACTCGACGCGGCCATCGCCGACGCTCGCGAATCAATTGCCCTCTCCCGCGAGCGCCGCGCTGCGCTCATCTCAGCGGCGGTGACTGGCAAGATCGACATACGCGGCGCCGCGTAACTCGCACGACACCGACTGGGGGATACCACTTTGGGAATTCAGCACGAAGACGCGTTTGAGACCGAAATCTGCGAATACCTCGGAGCGCACGGCTGGGAGTACTCCCCGAACGATGACGGCTACGACCGCGACCGTGCACTCTTCCCCGCCGATGTCTTCGCCTGGCTGGAGGCGACCCAGCCCGATCAGGTGGACAAGCTCCTCAAGCCTGGCGCCACGCCGGCCGCGCACGACCTCGGTCGCAAGCAGATCCTCGATCGCATCGTTGCCGCGCAAACCAACGACCCGATGAATGGCGGCGGAACGCTCAATACGTTGAAGGCGCCGATCGGCGTCCTCAACGCAAAGTTTTCGCTCTTCCAAGCCCGCCCTGCAATCTCACTAAACCCCACGACACTCGCCCGCTTCGCCGCGAACCGAATCCGCGTAATGCGCCAGGTCACTTATTCCGCCAAGAACCAGAACCGCATTGACCTGGTGCTGTTCGTCAACGGCATCCCGGTCTCGACCATCGAGCTCAAGACGAACCTCACGCAAAACCTCGCGGCCGGCCTCAAGCAGTACGCAAACGATCGCAAGCCGGAGGCCGAACCGCTGCTCACCTTCGGGCGCGGCGTCCTAGTCCACTTCGTCGTCACCAACGAAGAAGTCCACATGACCACCAAGCTCGACGGCCCCAACACACGGTTCCTGCCGTTCAACAGGGGAAAGAACAACGGTGCAGGCAACGAAGCGATCCCCGGCACTAGCCCGACCGCCTACTTCTGGCAGGAGATCCTTGAACGCGACACCTGGCTTGATCTCCTCGGCCGTTTCCTGCACTACCGCTTTGAAGAGAAGACTGATCCGATCGACGGCAAGAGAACCTACGACAGATCTCTCCGCTTCCCGCGCTACCACCAGTGGCGGGCAGTCTCGAAGCTGGAACACACGGTCCTGGAGGAGGGCCCGGGGCACAACTACCTGATCCAGCACTCTGCCGGCTCGGGCAAGACGGATTCCATCGCCTGGGCGGCACATCGGATGGCCCAACTCCACTCGCCCAACGGAGACAAGGCTTTCGACGGGGTGATCGTCGTCTCCGACCGGCAGGTACTCGACGGTCAGCTTCGCCGCGCGGTGGAGCAGCTCGAAACGACCGCAGGGGTCTTCCAGCCCATCACGAGTGGCGGCGATGCATCCAAGTCTGCTCAGCTCGCGCAGGCGCTACTCGCGGGCAAGCAGATCATCGGCGTGACGTTGCAGACGTTCCCCCATGCCCTCAAAGTCATCGAAGAGAACACCGGGCTGGCGGGGCGGCACTACGCCGTTATCGCGGATGAAGCTCACTCTTCCCAGAGCGGCGAAGCTGCCGCTTCACTCAAGCAGGTTCTCACGGCGGGCGCCGAGCCGGAGGATGGGACAGCCCCTGATGCGGAGGACGTCCTGGCAGACATCATGGCCCGCAAGGTCGGGATTGGGGCGATCTCGTTCCTCGCCTTCACCGCCACACCCAAGGGCAAGACCGTCGAGCTCTTCGGACGCGAAGACGAGACCGGCACCAAGCGAGCCTTCGATCTCTACTCGATGAAGCAGGCGATCGAGGAGGGCTTCATCCTCGACGTCCTAAAGAACTACCTTCCCTACGACCTCGCTTTCAGCCTCGCCCACAAAGACACCGCGACGAGTGTGAATGTCGAGGTCGACACCTCCAAGGCGAGCAGCGAAGTGATGCGCTGGGTGCGTCTACACCCAACCAACATCTCTCAGAAGGTCGCGATCATCGTCGAGCACTTCCGCACGAACGTGCGCAGTGAACTAGGCGGGCGGGCGAAGGCGATGGTCGTGACCGGGTCCCGCAAGGAAGCCGTGCGCTACAAGCTCGCCATCGACACTTACCTGAAGGAGCACGAGCTCGACGGTCAGCTCGGCGCGCTCGTCGCATTCTCGGGCAGCGTCACCGATCTGGAATCCGGCGCCGACGAGTTCACCGAAGCCACGCTCAACCCGGGGCTCAAGGGACGGTCACTCGAGAAAGCGTTCGCCGGTGACGAGTTTCAGGTGATGATCGTTGCCAACAAGTTCCAGACCGGATTCGATCAGCCGTTACTCGTCGGGATGTACGTCGATAAGAAGCTGTCCGGGATCACGGCAGTGCAGACACTGTCGCGGCTTAACCGCGTCATTCCCGGCAAGGAGAACACCTACGCTCTCGACTTCGTCAATGACCCTGATGTCATCCTCGCGGCGTTCCAGGACTACTACGAAGACGCTGAGCTGACACGACCGTCCGACCCGAACATCATCCACGACATGCTCGGCAAACTCCGCAGCACGCACATCATCGACCCGCACGACGTTGACGCCGTGGTGGACGCGTGGCTGAACAAGACCAGCCACAACAAGCTGTACTCGCAGGTCAAAGCCTCACGCGACGTCTTCTGGGATCGGTGGCGCCTTGCCGTCGATGCCGTGGACGACCTTGAGAAGGCGCGCCTCGAAGAGTTCCGGGGCACGGTTTTCGCCTTCGTGCGCTCCTACGACTTCCTGTCGCAGATCATGGACTACGGCGACACCGACATCGAGAAGTGGGCGATCTTCCTGCGGGTGTACCGCCGGGTGATCGAACGCGAGGACGCGGACCCCGCCGCAGTCAACACCGACGATATCGTGCTAACTCACTACCGGCTGCGCAAGCTCGACGCAAAGAACCTCGGTCTCACCTCCGGTAAGCCCGGCGAGCTGAGCGGCATCACCGCGGCCGGCTCGGCTCAGCCGCGCGAGGCGAAGTACGGACTTCTGCAGGACGTGATCGACAAGATCAATGGCCTCTTTGCTGGGACTGACGTGGATGAGATCAATGGCGTCAGCGCGGCGGAAACAATTCTGCGCCATGTCGTTGACAACCCACGCATTCAGGCGGAGGCGATGGCGAACGGTCCTGTCGACTTCCAGACATCGCCGACGATCGCCGCCGAACTGGAGGATGTGATGTACGCATCGGCCGCGGGGCACAGCAAGGCGATGAAGGCTCTCCTGCAGAAGAGCGACTTTGCCGCGGTTGTGCAAGTGCTGTTGTCGATGGGGCTATATGAGAAGACCCGCGGCGAAGCGGAAAGAGCTGCTGGGGCATCGTCGTTATGAGCGCCACACCGCTATGAAGAACAGACGCAGCTAGCACAGTGGTTATCTCACGGGACTGCTGACGGTTCGGTTCACTCGTTGACGTGTCATCGAACCGTCAGCAGTCGCAGGTGAGGGTCAGCGACGTTGACGCTTCCACCGGCGCGTCAGTCCGGCCCACTCCGCTTGGGCGTCTCTGAGTCTCTGACCTGGCACCGGAATGCCGCTTCGTTCGATCACCCTCAGGCCATGGACAGAAATACTGGCTGGCGGCCACTGCAGCGGACGGGAATCCCTGGTCACCGCCGCCGGGACTGTGGCAACTCCCGTCGCCATGGTTAGTGCGTTCATGATCGACGCCAAGTTGGACCAGTAGCTAGCGGCTACCTCGGTCCAGCCCCAGATGTCGCGCGGGGTGACAGAACCGTCGTTCTCGCGGTAGAAGTGCAGTTGCCCGCCTCCATCACTCGGAGTGCGGTGGGCAACCTGATTCCGGAAAACGCGTAGGGCTTTCGTCGTGAGGAACATCCGATCCAGCGCGGCCGAGTTCTCGGCGAAATCGGGTTCTGTGCGGACGCCAGTTTGCGAGAGGGTGTGGATAATTTTCTGGGAGAGACCATCGACACGGTCCCACGCGACGTACTTCTCCTTGATGCCCTCGGCTCTGCGTTGGTCTCTATTGTGCTCGCTGGTGAAAGCCTCCAGAGATTTGAGGTCTGAGCCGGCGAGAACTCGCGTGCCCGCGTCGTACAGCATCTCCAGGTACCGACGCGACTCATCTTCTGCGCTTGATGCCTCGTACACGAAGTCCCCAAGCAGGGCGGCCAAGCGCCTGTTATTGAGTCCCATAGGACGGCTTCGTCTGGATCGGGCGTACTGAGCATATGCGTCCATAGATGCCAGCATCCCAGCTCACCACCGAGCCGCTCGATCAGCGCGCCGATCGTTCCCGCGCGCGCCGGGGCCCTCGGTGCCGACCATCGATTCATGCCATCGCCCACACGAATCGGAGAACGGTAGCCGCTACCGTGTGCGCTATCGCAAGGCGTATCGCTCCGAGCCTCCGAAGCGCGGCTTCACGACGATGCGGGAGGCGCAGCTTTATCAAAATAGCCAAGATCGCGGCTTGTGCGGTCTCACTGGAAACGCATGTCTTGGTCATAGGGAAAAAGACTGCATCCCCGGAGGGCGAACCCCCCGCATCTTCGCATGGAGCGAAGCAATGCTTGCAGCGCTAGTCTGGTAAGTAGACGCACCGTTGCGAAACCCAAGCCTCAAGGAGCTCGACCATGGCCCTCACAGCACACTCCACCATCGGCGACTGGATGAACGACCCGACCGGCGGGCCACTCATCCGCGCACTCTTCGAGCAGACGGGCGCCGACCCCGAGCTCCTCACCCCCGTGCTCGGACTCCCGCTGCAGCAGCTCGTCGCGATGAGCCAGGGTGCGCTCCCGCAGTCGGTCGTCGATGACCTAGTGCGCGCAGCCAACGGCGGCGAGATCCCCGAGGCCGACGAGTCCGAGGGCTGGACGGAGAAGCCCACCACCGGACGTTTCGCGGGCAAGACCGTGATCGTCACGGGCGCAGCATCCGGAATCGGTAAGGCCACGGCATCCCGCATCGCCCGTGAAGGAGGACGCGTCATCGCCTCCGACATCGCCGCCGACAAGCTCGACGCTCTGAAGGCCGAGCTGCCGGATGCCGACATCACCACCGTCGCCGGAGACCTCACCAAGCAGGACGCGATCGACGCCGTCATCGCCGCCGCGGGCGACCGCATCGACGCCCTCGCGAACGTCGCCGGCATCAACGACGACTTCTCCCCCGCTGGCGAGACCTCGGATGCCGTCTGGGACCGCGTCATCGCCATCAACCTCACCGCCCCGTTCAAGCTCATGCGCGCGGTGCTGCCGATCATGGAGAAGGCCGGCCGCGGCTCGATCCTCAACGTCTCCAGCGAAGCGGGCCTGCGTGGCAACTCGTCGGGCAACGCCTACACGGCCAGCAAGCACGGCATCATCGGCGTCACGAAGTCCGCGGCGTTCATGTACGGGCCGAAGGGCATCCGAGTGAACTCGGTCGCTCCCGGCGGCGTCGCCACCGGCATTCCGATGCCCCCGAACATGTCGGAGTACGGCTCCGGTCGCCTGGCCCCGTTCCAGCAGGCGATCCCGACGGTCGCGACCGCCGAGCACCTCGCCGCGTCGATCACGTTCCTGCTGTCGGACGACGCCGTGAACATCAACGGTGCCGTGCTGGCGTCCGACGGTGGATGGTCGGTGCAGTAAGCGGTGGAGGTTGACCTCGAGCCGGTAGGCGCGAACCGACGTGCGACTGTCTCAGCCTCGCTCGCTGCGCACAGGCCGCACAGGCTCGTGCATGCTGACGGCTGACGTAGCGAGCGAGTCTGCAGTCGAGGTGGTGGCAGACCTAGGCGAACGACGAATCCCCCGCCATGATGACATCGTGAGCAAACCCGCTGAGCCAAGCCGACTGTTCAAAGGAATCGGCATCCTGATGCAGGAGTCGTTTGACTACCTTCACGAGGCTGCCGATTACCACCGCAAGCGAATTCGGGTGCTCGCGGTGCCGCGCTTCGACCCCGATCGAACGCGAGCAATATACGTAGTTCGCGTCCGCGGCGAACTCGTGCCCGTCGAGCTCGAGTACAAGCTGAGCAACATCCTTTTCCAGGCGCGAGCAACGCTGGATCGAGCGATGTTCCTCGCCTCACACGCGGATCCTGCGTTGACCTGGACGAAGGGTGAGGATGTTCAGACTTCCTTCCCCATCGCATCGACGGAGGAGGCCTGGGACGCACTCGTGGGGCGCAAGCACGTTGTTGCGCTCGGGGCCAAGCGGATCGCGAAACTGCGCGCGATACAACCGTTCGTCACTGGCGCTCGGCTACCGGTGCTGCTGAACGACCTTCATCGGTTCGACAAGCACCGCGACCCCTTGTCGCTGTTCCTTATCGCAGACCCCCAGTTTCCGATGGTCTTCGATCACGTTCAGGATCACCCCGCTGGCCCCGACGAATCGTGGATCGATTTCGCGAAGCCGAATCCGCCCCTCGCGGCAGGGGTCGAGCTCGTCGTGCGGCGCACCAAACGCCCGATGATGAGCATCGGACCGGAGGATATTCCGGCGACACTCGCAGCGAGAATCGACGGCGCCTTCGTCGATGTTCAGGATCTACTCTGGGACACGATCGAATACGTCAGCAGAGCCGCTGATGTTCTTGAGGGTAAGAGGCCGGCCGTCGCGGACGCCTTCGCCAATTACTTCGCGGCGGAGCGTCAGCAGCTTGCCGCATTCCAGCGAGGAATGCTCAACGAAGACTGGGGCGAATGGTTGAAGCTGTCGGGTCCGGTAGTTGATCGAGGGGCGAGCTTCCGACGCCCACGTTCGGCGACGGGACCCGCCTGCCTGCAACACTCGAAGCACCCCCGGGGGTTGTATTAAGTGCACGTCGCGAGACAAGCAATTGACAAAGTAGCCTGGCGGCGCTCCCCGTTCATCGCCCCGTTGCACACCGGGTGAGAGGCTGAGCGCGTGCCCGAGCGTCCCGAGATTGTCTGCATCTGCGGCTCCATGCGGTTCGCCGAAGATATGAGAGCCCTGAGCCAGTCCTTGACGCTCGCCGGCGTCATCGTCCTCATGCCTGCCGAGATCGACACCCCGATCACCGCAGAGCAGAAGGCCGCGCTCGACGAGCTGCACCTGCGCAGGATCGACCTCGCCGATCGAGTGGTCGTCCTGAACCAGGGCGGGCGCTTCGGCGAACCGACGTTCCGCGAGATCGTCTACGCAGAAGCCGCGGGCAAGCCGGTGACCTTCGCCGGCCCCGCCTGGGGCTCGGCGTGAACCTCACATCTCCCCCGCCTACAGTGACTCGCATGAAGAAGCTCCCCGCGCTCGCGACGCTGGCCGTCGGCATCCTGCTGCTGTCCGGATGCTCTCAGGCGTCGACCCTCGCGGCCTGCGGTCAGGTCGCTGCTCAGGCCGTGCAGGTGACGGGTGTGATCGAGAGCGTCAGCTCACCAACCCCCGAGGCCGCGCAGGCGGCGCTCGATGAGGTCAAGGTCGTCGCCGAGAACATCCGCGGTGTCGACGGACCCGACGAGTTCGTCACGCTCCGCGACTCGTGGACGACGAGCATCGACGCGTTCGTCGCCGAGGGCGAGAAGGCCATCACCGGAGACGTCACAGGGCTGGATGCAGCGTCGACCCAGATGCGCGCAGCGACCGACGCGATGCTCGCCTACTGCACCAAGCAACCGGCGCCGGTTACTCGTCGGGCTGAACGCTCATCGCGATCTCGAAGCTGTCACCGATCACGCGACCTCCGTCGAACACGGGATCTTCGTCGAGCGTCTCGAGGACACGAGCGTCCTGCGTGGCGGCAGCCGTCCCACGGTCGCGAGCCTCGCGCGACGGCCACGTGATCACCGAGACCACGACGGACTCTCCGGCGATCGCTCCCGCAAGCTCGGCGATGCTCTTGAGCTCGCTTGCTTCATACGACGCCCCGTCGGCGTGAAAGTCGGCCTGATCCGCTGAATCACTCGACTGCCAGTAGTCGACGACGCTGATCGCACCGTGGTGGCGGTACACGTCTGCCATCCGCTTCGAGAACTCCAGATAGGCGGCTTTGTGTTCGGTCGGCACCGGAACGACGGTGATGTCAGCGATGACCATGCTCGGCTCCAGTCCTCGGCTTCACCTGTTGATCGCGCGGATATCCGCCGCCGTTCCCCTCCACCCTGGCTGGACGATTCCTACCGCGCAATGCCTCGCAGCAGCCGCGTCACCGTCTCCTCGACGCGCTCTACGCTCAACGGCTGACCGATGAGCGCAGCATATGACGCCATGGCGATGAGCTGGTCGGCGATGGCGGCAGCATCCACGTCCGCGCGGATCTCGCCCGCCGACTGTCCGCGCGCGATCCACTCGGCAACCCACGAGCGGATCGGCGCCGCGAGCCGCTCGTTGAGCGCGAGTCCGAGTTCGTGATCGGTGGCCGTCACCGCGATGAGCGCTCTGGCGAGTGCGACGCCTTCGGGCCTCTCCATGCCGGCGGACATCGCGGAGAACCAGGCGTGCAGGTCGGCCCCGATATCGTCGCTCATCGCGACGGTCGCATCCGCGAGTGGCACCTCTCCCTCGAGCAGCGCCTCGCCGAGGATCGCCGCCTTCGACGGCCACCAGCGGTAGATCGTCTGTTTGGAGACTGCCGCAGACTCCGCGAGTCCCTCGATTGTCACTGCCTCGTACTCACCGGCCACGACGGCAGTGCGCATTGCCTCGAGCACGGACTGGCGCGCGGCTTCACTTCGGGGACGGGGCACTAGAACAGGCTACTCAGGGATCGACGCGACTTGCCTTGCACCACGACTACGTTCGAAACCGACGTGCGAGGAGCGACCCAACCATCGCGAGCTCCCAGTTGGTCGGAGCGAAGGGAGTTGGTCTCCCGCTCCAATCCTGGTCGGTGTAAGACCATCAAGAGGGGCGTCGAGCCGCTCGTCACGCCACCGCAGTATTGTGAACCATGACGCCTGTGCCGATATATTGACCGAATGGCACGCACATACGGATTCAGGGTCTTCATCGTCGAGGCGTACCCAAATCGCAAGTCGGGCAACGAGCCCTTGAACGCAGCACACGATTCGCCCCTGCGGCATGAGATCGCACTCCTGCTTGGGCGCCTGCAACGTAATGGAACCGTTCGGTTCCTGCCATCCACTCGGCCGGATGGGAGCGAGACGGGAAAGCCGGTGCGAACAGCGACGGTTAACACCGTGGAGGACGTCAACGCACACTTGCTGCACGTTGGTATCTCGATTGGTGAGACGGGAAGTCACTCGAAAGCTACGAAGCTCAACAAGAAGGCAAAGAACCTTGAGAATTGGTCACCCGAAGCTGAACATGCCGTGACCTTCCTTTTTCCGTCTGAGCGCGACTCCCATTTTTTTGTGGTTACGCAGACCATCCACCGACGCGACCCTCTGCTTCGGCTCCTGAAGATTCTCCGGGAAGAGAGCACGAAACACCGTAGCGAGCTTCAGGCACGCGACAAACAAGCTCGGGACGCATCGAAAGCTAAAGGGAACCGACCAGCTGCTGCGCCGAAGAGGACCCGCCTGATGTTTGACCATAAACAGGCGTCCGACGATACGTATCTGGACGAGATCCTCGCCGGCGCTGATTCCGCATCTGTGGTGTTCAAGAGCAAGCGCATGGATGCTCGCGGCGGCAAGGCGTACGTCGATCGGGTTCTGCAGATCAAGTTGCGAGATCAAAACATCATCGATGTCGGCCGTACTCTCGGTAGGCGATGGACTCAGCGTTGGCGCGCCGGAGAAACGACGACTGCTCATCAGGCAGTGTCCGAGGTCTCTGATCTACTTCAGGATCAGGATCTCATCGACGATGGCGAGCAAGCTCGCTATGAGACAGCAGCGATCAGCGTCCGGAGTACGTCTGAGGCAACCACGACCATCACAGCGGACACTCTGAAGGACGCCTTCACGTACCCCGTCTCTGACATCAAGCCGGATCCGTATACCCACTACTCAGAAGTGTCCTCGCGTCTTGCGAAAATCGCAGATCAAGAGGGCGTCGAGATCCAGGAGATCGATCCGCATGAGGTGGCACGATGCTTGACAGGTTCAACCCCCGCCCACTCTTAGGAGGCGTGCTCTCAGGACTTCGGCGGCGATCGACCAACGGTGCCGAGAAGCCCGATTGGGGTGCGCGCGTCGCGTTGTTTGGCATCCCGGCCGTTGTGGCCACTGCACTGATAGCCACTCAGACGATCGCCAACGAGGCTGAGATGATGCTCGCGGCAGCAGCGCTGCTAGTTGGTGCGTTGCTGGCTGGGTTTGCCCAGGTGGCGGCATGGCGAGAACGGATCCTCACGCGCGGCCGAAAGGTCGACGCGGTTCGCATTCGCGCTCTCAACGAAGCCGGCGCACTTATCCTCATGAGCATCCACGTCTCTGTGGGAGCTGCCGTCGCGGTGTTCATCCTTGCATTGATGGATACAGAGGATGTGGAGCCACTTACGCACTGGATCGCCGTCACACTTGGAGCGGCGGGGCCAGCCGCGCTCGCTTACGTTGCTCTGTCTCTGATATTTGTGGCAAATCTCCTATGGGATGGTTTCGTCAATGAAGAGGCGGATAACACAAGAGAGAATCTGTCGGACTTCGAGTGATCGGCCATCGGGGTGCGCCCGCGACAACAGGCCAAGGTTCGCGCGGGCCCCTTTCGAACCAAGCTTTTGATGGCCTAATCGTGGAACAGTCGGGTGATGGTTAGGTAACTCAGGACAAGTGAGTTCAATGACACAGTCGCGCTTCGGCATCCGCGTCGCAGTATTCCCTGCCCCGGAGAATAAGGAAGGCGCGCTGGTCGGCACCGCTGCTCCACCACTCCTGACCCGAACTCGTGCCGATCCACGAGCTCAAACGCGAGGCGCTTGCTCAGGCCGTCAAGCAGCCTCTTCTGCTCTACCCGAGCTCGTTGTACCCGCACGCACCCGGGTCGTGGATCCTCGTGCTCGGTTACATCGTGACGTTCAGCGCCTACGCAGGGTTCGTTGCGCTGTGGAGCCGTCGCCAGGCACGCAGCATCCGGATGCCGGCTGAGCCACCACGTTCGGACTCGCTTCGCTCGCTCACCGATCGAGGGGCACCGGGCGATAGCGGTTCGCGACCGCCCCTGACCCGAACTCCCGTCGGTCCACGAGCTCGAGACTCAAGCGCTCGCTCAATCCCTCGAGCAGCCTCGGTCCGTGCCCGGCGATGATCGGATGCACGACGAAGATGTACTCGTCGATCAACCCCAGCTCCGCGAGCGCCAGCGAAAGGGTCACCCCACCGACGGACAGCCTCTCGCCCGGCTGCTGCTTGAGCTGCTTAACGGCCACACCCAGGTCACCCTGCAGGATCTCGGCGTTCCAGTCGACGGACTCCAGCGTGCTCGAGACGACGTGCTTCGGCATACGGTCGAGCGCCTCGGCGAACGGGATCTCCCACTCGTTCATCCAGTCCGGCCACACCCCCGACTCCGGACGCCGCCAGGCGGACTCCATCATTTCGTACGTCTTTCTGCCGTAGATCACGGCATCCGCTCGCTGCATCTCAGCCGTCCAGAAGCCCATCAGCTCCTCGTCGGGAGCGACGCCCGCCTCATGGTGGGCGCAGCCGTCGAGCGTGACGTTGATCGCGTAGCGCAGTGGTCTCATCTCGCCGATCTCCTTCGATGCGACTGTGGGCGGTTCCGGACGTGAGAGTGGAACTCTGGGTACTGACACACTGTGAGGGCGCTGAGGGCGCCCCCTAATATCCGCTATCTGTGGGTTCTCTCCGGCCTAGCGTCACCAGCGATCCGCGCGCTGAACTACAGGCATGATCGCTTCGATTCCAGCGCGCGCCTGCTGAGATGTCACGATAGCCACGCGGTGGACAGCCTCGTTGCGTTTGGTGATTGCCTGTTCAATGCGGTGCAGCTCCTCGTCGGACTCAATCAGACCAGCCCTGCGCGCATGCTTGACCAAATTTCGCAAGTTCGGGCGGGCGGGATCCTCCCCCTTGCCGACGAACGCGCGGCCGAGAGCAACCTCAAGCAAGGAAACCGCAGAAATGAGCGCGGGACCGAAGTGGCGAGAAGCCAGAAGACGCGCCGGTTCGTCGCGGTGGCTCTCAGCGGCAGGCACGACATCAGTAAGCCATCGTCTAATCTCATCTACAAACCCCGCCGGATCACCGTCAAGAGAAGGCCGATAGAGGAGCGTCGCCTCACTCAAGGATGGGCGAACCGACAGCGACCGAGCGCGCTCCATCCTCCCTTTTAGTTCACGATCATCGCGAACCAGAAGAACGTTCCGGGCGCCTTTGGTAGCGAGAGCAAAGGACGCTTCATACGATTCATAATCGGCGTCGAGTTCAGCGATGACTATCAGGGATCGCTCCACAAGCGCGTCGACCTTGGTAGGCGCAGTACCGGGGGCGCTAAAAACCTCCCGTTGCACAACTGGCACCAGACCAAAAGCCTCAGCCTCGGGAAACACGTTGTCGCGGTACCACCCCACTAGTCGCGGCGGGATCGCAAAGTAGCAGAGCCGACGAGCATCGTCGCCCGGCAGACGCAGGTCGGCAGCAACTCGATCGTCCGAGCTGACACTGATCTCAAAGAGCTTTGACTTCCAATACTCCGCAAGTTCGTCGAAGAGTAGGGCGAACGCCTCGGAACGAGTGTGCCCTGGTGCCAGTTTCAGATTGACGACTTTCACCCCTCTGCGTTCAAACCTCGCCACTGTGTGCGGCTGCGCGTCAAACTGGATCGTCCACAACGGCCGCTTCATGCTTCCGAGACGAAGTTTCAGCAGTGTGAGCAACTGCCGGGTGTCGGGGTCGTCGAGGCTGTACCCGATCAACACTCCCGTATGATCCACCATCATCGCCGAAATACTCGTGGCGAGAAGCGGATGCTCTGAGAGGAACCGATCATAGTCATCTTCGGTTAAAACCATCCTCGACGGGTGGTGCAGATCCCCGTGGAACTTGATCACGCGCGGACCAGAAGTGCGGTTAGGAGCGGATAGCTGTGTCTCGTCGATGATCGGCAAGCAACTCTTCAAGATTTGGTCGTACGCCTTTTCGAGCAGGAAATCGAAATTGGTCGTAAGCACGTTCGTGAAGCCAACTCGAGCAAATGCAAGGTGCGCCTCACCTGGGTGCGCGTGATGTGCGCGGATCAGAGTCCCGACGGCATCGATGAGCGCCACACGGCCAAACGCTTGCTCATACGCAGATATCGACTCGATCGGAGGAGCGTCCGCTGGAGCCCCATCTACCTTCTGCCCGAGTTTTTTCCCGAGTTCCGACCAGTCTGCCGGAACCTCGCCATTTTGATACTCTGCGTTCCGCGAGAATCCCGCACCAATGATCGGCAGCCAGTCGCCCTCGACGAGGTCATCGAGAAGCGGACCTGGGAGAGAATTAAGGTAGCGAGGCACGTGGTCAAACTAGTGCTGATGCGCCTGACAGGGAAGTACCCCAGACGATTGACCACTTGCATCCTGACTGCAACATGTTCATGACTGAAGCACTTGACCGACGGTGAACCGCTGTGCTCCGCGCCACAGCCGACGTGATCCTCACCAACCTGCGCTCGTTGAGGCCCATCCGCCGCGTCGCCCAGTAGACATCGTCATCACGGTAGCGGTCATGGACTCGGGCTGGCACCAAGATCGACCGCACCTGCTTACGCCTGCTGGGCAGCGGAAGATGAACCAGAGCCTCGCTCGATGCGCACTCACCCCTGAGTTCACGTTCGCATCGATCGACGCGTCGTTTGCCAGCGACTTCGGCAGTTTCCAGAAACCGGCATGAGCAGATCCTTCCGCTCCTAACCCTCAGCACTCCACGACATTCACCGCCAACCCACCCCGACTGGTCTCCTTGTACTTGTCGCTCATGTCGGCGCCGGTCTGACGCATCGTCTCGATCACGACATCCAGCGACACCACATGACTGCCGTCGCCGTGCAGGGCGAGGCGGGCAGCCGTGACGGCGGTCGACGCGGCGACCGCGTTGCGCTCGATGCAGGGGATCTGCACGAGCCCGGCGATCGGGTCGCAGGTGAGCCCGAGGTGATGCTCCATCGCGATCTCGGCCGCGTTCTCGACCTGCTGCGGCGTGCCGCCGAGAACGGCGCAGAGTCCGGCGGCCGCCATCGCGCACGCGGAACCGACCTCGGCCTGGCATCCGCCCTCCGCGCCCGAGATCGACGCGTTCGCCTTGATCAGCGATCCGATCGCGGCTGCGGTGAGCAAGAAGGTCCGCACAGCCGCAGCATCCGCGCCGGGCACGAACCGCGAGTAGTACATGAGCACGGCGGGCAGAATGCCGGCGGCACCGTTCGTGGGCGCTGTGACGACCCGCCCACCCCCGGCGTTCTCCTCATTGACGGCGAGCGCGAACGCCTGCAGCCAGTCGGACGTGACCGGCTGCCCCGCAGCCTCTGCCCGGAGGATGCTGTCGCGCATCGACCGCGCCCGCCGCGGCACACCGAGACCACCCGGCAGTACGCCGGAAGCACCCAGCCCCGCCTCGACGCAGTCGCGCATGGCGGTCCAGATCGCGTCGAGACCCGCGTCGACGGCATCCGCCCCGCGGACCGCGACCTCGCCGACCCGCGCGACGTCGGCGATCGACAGGCCATCGACGCACAGTGCGAGCAACTCCGCCGCAGTCCGGAACGACGGCATCCCGTCAGCCACGACCGGGCTCTCGACAACGTCACCGACGCGCTGGATGAATCCGCCGCCCACCGAGAGGTACGTCTCCGCCGCCATCGACGCCCCGCCAGGACCGAACGCTCGGATCACCAGTGTGTTCGGGTGCCCGGGCTGCCGGGTGAACGGATCGAGCACGACATCGGAGCTGTCGAACGCCACAGGCACGACGCCACCGAACAGCAGTGGCGACCCCGCCGGATGCCCCGACCACGCACCACGGACGGATCCCGGATCACACGTCTCAGGATCCAGACCCGCGAGACCGGCAACGACAGCATCCGGCGTGCCGTGCCCGAGTCCGGTCGCCGCGAGTGACCCGTACAGCACCACCTCCACACGACTCGGACCCTCCGGATGCTGCGCCAGCACGCGCCGCGCGAAGTCGCGCCCGGCACGCATCGGCCCCACCGTGTGCGACGAGGAGGGGCCGATGCCGATCGAGAACAGGTCGAACGCCGAGACATAGACGCTGCTGCGGGCGCCGGTCTCAGAGGTGAGCGTCGTCACTCCTCGCCCTGCGGGTGAGTGGTCGCACCGACCGGCCGCGCGGCCTGTCGACCGAGCAGATCGGAGCGGGACTCCAGCGTGAGCGCTGCCGTGGCCGCGGCCCACGCGAGGCCGATGGCCGCGTCGACGACCGCGCGGTCGGCGGCGGGCGTCGCCGCATCCGCCGCGAATCCCTCGGTGTGCGGAGCCGACGTCGATCCGATGATCGCGATGCCGGGGTGGATCGACGGCACGACCTGCGAGACGTTGCCCATGTCGGTCGATCCGCCGGCCATTCCAGAGAAGGCGATGGGCTCGCGGCCGAGCTCGGTCAACGCGTCGTTCCACGCGTCGGCGAGCAGCGGCTCCTGCACCAGCGGGTCGTAGCGCGGCTCGGTGCGCACCTGCTCCCACGAGCAACCCGCGGCGAGCGCTCCCGCTTCGAAACAGGCCATCACTCGCCGTTTGGCGTCACGCAGCTCGTCGAGATCGAACGAGCGCACCTCGGCCTGCAGCACGGTGCGCGCGGGGATGATGTTCGTCACCTCGCCGCCCTGCGTGATCACGGCGGCCGTGCGGACGGTGCCCGGCAGCTGTTGACGGAGGAGTCCGATCGCCGTGAGCGCCACGGTCGCGGCATCCAGCGCGTTCACTCCCTTGTCGGGAGCGGCCGCGGCGTGCGCTGGCCGCCCCGTATACGTGATCTGGAATCGGTCGACGGCCTGGGTCGCGAAGCTCTCGCAGCGCACATCGATGCCGGGGGCGCCGTGCACCATGAGCGACACCGTGGCGTCTTCCCATGCCCCGCCCTCGAGCATGAGCACCTTGCCGCCGCCGTGCTCCTCGGCAGGCGTGCCGAGGAGCTTGACAGTGAGTCCGGCGTCGTCGGCGATGGCCGCGAGCGCGATCGCCGCACCGAGACCGGCGGCCGCGATGACGTTGTGCCCGCAGGCGTGGCCGATGCCGGGAAGAGCGTCGTACTCGGCGCAGATCGCGACCACGAACTCCCCGTCACCAAAACTGGCGTCGATGGCCGTGTCGACACCGAACGCGCCGACCGTGGCGGTGAAGCCGGCATCGCGCAGAGCCGCCGCGACCAGGTTCGCCGCGCGCACCTCCTCGAACGCGATCTCGGGATCGGCGTGGATCTCGTGGCTGATCTCGATGAGACGCTGCTCCCAGTCGCGCACGGCATCCGCGCTGCGCTGCTTCGCGTCGGCGAGGTCGAGCAGGGTGCGGAGGGTCGGGTCTGCGAGGGTCATGCGGTTTCTCCTTCGAGAACGGGGTCGGCCGTGGTGACGGCGGGGACAGGGGTGGGGGCCTCGGCGACCGGGCGGGGCACCCGGAGGAACAGGGCGAGAACGGCGATCGCGACCCCGATGCCCGCGCAGATGCTCCACACCGCGACATATCCGTCGAACGAGGTGGTGGTCACGGCGGCGTCACCCGTGCCGACAGTCATGAGGAAGCTGCCCATCACCAGAGCGAACACGGCACCCGCCACGGCTCCGGCCGCGGTGCGAGAGGTGTTGTAGAGGGCGGAGGCGATGCCGACCGAGTCGGCGGGGGCGCGGCGCACGACGATGGTCGGCAGCACCGAGATGAGCAAGCCGTTGCCGAGGCCGCCCATCACCATCGACCCGACGAACACCGCGACGACGGTCGGTGCGGTGATGAAGGCGAGGTAGCTCGCTGCGACCAGGGCACCGCCGAGGACGATCGCGCCCTTCGCGCCGATGCGGCCGGCGACGCGGTCTCCGACGATCGACGCGAGGAAGGCCGAGAGCGCTGCGGCCAGCGAGATGACTCCGACCATGGCGGCGCTGAACCCGAGGCCGAAGCCGACGGCATCCGGATCGCTGAGCACGTAGACGCTCGACGCGGTCTGTCCTCCGAAGAGCTGGGCGCCGAAGAGGAACGCGATGATGATCGGCAGTCCGATGCCGCCCTTCGTGAGCAGCGCGATGTCGACGAGCGGATGCGCGACGCGCTTCTCGACCATCACCCAGACGACGAGCAGAGCGACACCGCCGAGGATCGCGACCCAGGTGATCGGGTTCGTCCAGCCCCACGCGGATGCGTTCGAGATGCCGCCCAGCGCGGCGAGGAGTCCGATGCCGAGCAGCGCGGCGCCGAGCCAGTCGGTCTTTCCAGCGGCGCGGACCGTGGTCTCGGGCACGAGGAACGCCACGACCGGCACGCAGATGAGAAGGAAGATGGCGGGCATCCACAGAACCGCCCGGAGATCGCCGAGCGCTCCGAAGAGGAGGCCGGAGCCGAGGGCACCGAGGGCCGCTCCGAACGTCAGCGCACCGACGAGCTTGCCGATCGACCGGCCGGCCGACTTCTCGTCACGGTCGCGCACGATCGCGAACTCGAGCGGCAGGAAGGCGGCGAGCGGCGCCTGCAGGGCCCGACCGACGAGGAAGAGCTCGTAGCTCGGAGCGATCGCGACGACGATCGAACCGAGCGCCACGAGCGCGGTCGAGATCAGCAGCAGCTTCTTATGCCCGAACCGGTCGCCGAGTTTGGCGAGGATCGGCACGCAGACGACGGTCGCGAGCATGTAGGCGGCGCTGACCCAGTTGAGCTGGGCGGCACCCACGCCGAACTCCTCGCCGATCGCGGCGAGGAGAACCGGGTACCAGCCCTGGAGCATGCCGGAGCCGAGCTCCATGATGACGAGGAAGCCGACGGCGCCGCGCACAGCGGAGCGGCCGGAGATGGTCTTGCCAGGCGGTGCGGGGACGGCCATGAGGACTCCTTGAGAGGGATCGGGTGGAGCAAGAGCGGATCGGGTTGCAGCGACTCTAGGAACGGGGCTGTACGATCGCGGTCAGGTGCCTGAAATCGGATGCAGAGGTGTAGCGAATGCAGGAAATCGGACTGGACGACCTCGATCAGCGACTGATCCACGCCGTGCAGGTCAGCCCACGCGCGAGCTGGAGCGCCCTCGCCCCGATCGTCGGCGCCGACCCGGTCACCCTCTCGCGCCGGTGGACACGGCTCGTCGACCAGGGGATCGTCTACGTCACGGCATACGGCTCAGCGGCGCCGTCGACGCTCGTGCTGATCGAGATCGAGTGCAGTCCAGGCGAGACGCTCGCCGTCGCCGAGACCCTCGGACAGGACCCCGAGGCGTTCACGATCGACCTCACCGCGGGAGGGCGCGACATCTTCGTCACGCTCGCGGTGCCGGATGCCGAGGCGCTCGCCGTGTGGACGCTGGAACGCATCCGCGGGGTCTCCGGCGTCCGCTCCATGCGCACCCACCTCGTGTCGGAGACGGTCCGCGACGCGCGGGGTTGGCGTCTCCGCGCGCTCACGACACAGGAGGTGACGCAGATCGAAGGCCTGGAACGACGCGCGCCCGCGGCATCCGTGCGCATGTCGGTCGACCAGCGGAACGCCATCGCCGCCGAGCTCGCCTACGACGGCCGCGTCGGGATCACCGAGCTCGCCTCGCGACTGGGGATGGCTCCGCGGCGCGTGCGCGACGCTATCGCCGAGATGCGCGAATCCGGTCGGCTGGCGATCCGCGTCGACGTCGCCCGCCGCTACACGCCCTGGCCGATCTACGCGTGGTACTTCCTGCGGGTGCCGGCGGCGATGGCGTCGCGCATCGGCGCACAGCTCGGGCGGATCGAAGAAGTGCGCCTCGTCGCGAACACGGTCGGCGAGTACAACGTGATCATGGCCGTCTGGCTGCGCACCTTGCAGGACGTCGGACGCATGGAGGCGATCATCGAGGAGCGCCTGCCCGGCGTCAGCATCGCCGACCGGTCTGTCGTGCTGCGGACGACGAAGCACCTCGGGCACCTGCTGCATGCCGACGGGAGGGCGTCGGGCGAGGTCGTGCCGCTGACCATCTGAGCGCACCTGGCCTGGTCTGCAGAGGCTCGCGAGCCAGGTCGGCACCACGGGCACCAGGCCCTGGTCAATCCCCTCCGCGGGCGCCGCCGCGGGCCTTAACCTGACCCGCATGTTGAAGATCGTGTCGATCGTGATCCGCGTGAACGACCTCCCGGCGCAGTCCCGCTTCTGGCAGGCGGCCCTCGACTATGTCGAGCGAGACCCGGCAGCCGATGACTGGGTCGTGCTCAAGCCGCGCGATGCCGACGCTCCCTGCATCGCCCTCGACGCTCACCACTCCGAGCGGGTGCTGCCTCCGCGCATCCACCTCGACATCTATGCCGAGGATCAGGATGCCGAGGTGCACCGCCTCACCGAGCTCGGCGCTCGGGAGGTGCACTGGGACAACCTGCCGGACGATGCCGACTACGTGATCATGGAGGACCCCGAGGGGAACCGGTTCTGCGTCGTGGACCGGCCGGACTGGGTGGGCTGGGAGCGCCCGACGGCGTGACACGGCTTCTCGAGCTGTGATGCGACCAACCCCTGTGTGCCGTTGCTGCTCGGCGCCCTACCCGGACAGGCCATTGTCACGTTTCAGATTCGGCTGTTGCCGCCCGGCGATCTGAACCGATATACAGGTCGAGGCGCTCTGGGGGCGCCGGCGATTCGTCGCCTCATCGTCGGGGGGAACTCTCATGTCACAGCCGCCTGCCGCCTGGCATCCCGATCCGGAGAATCCGCATCAGCTGCGCTGGTGGGACGGCCATCGATGGACCGCCTCGACCGCTCCGTCCCCGGCGGCTGTCGCGACGACGCAGATCGCGTCCGCCACCGCGCCGGCATCCGCACCCGCACCCGCACCCGCGAAGCGCAAGACCGGTTGGCGCACTGCCGGGATCATCGTCGCCGCACTCGTCGTCGGCGGCGTGCTCGCCCGCCTGTCGCCGATCGCGATCCTGCTCGTCGCCACCGCCGTCGTCGGCATCGCTCTCTATGTCATGATCGCGCGCCCCCTCCCGGCTCTGGGACTCCGATCGCGGATGTCGGGCGTGATCGCCCTCGGCCTGGCCGCTCTGCTCGTCACCGGCGGCGGAATCGCGAGTGCCAGCAGCGGCACCGCCCCGACGGCATCCGAACCTCAGACCTTCGCCGCGGTGACGACGTCGGCGCCGACGCCGACGCCCACTCCCACGCCGACGACGTTCGAGACCGCGACCGAAGAGGTGCCCGTGCCGTTCACGGCGACCACGGTCGACGACCCGCAGCTCGACCAGGGCGCCACGGCGCTCGTCGCCGCGGGCGTGAACGGCGTGAAGGTGATCACCTATCGCCTGACTCTGATCGACGGCGTCGAGGTGTCGCGCGAGGTTGTCAGCGAGGCGATCTCCGTGCAGCCGGTGAACGAGGTCACGGCGATCGGAAGCAAAGCGCCGGCACCGGTCGCGGCTCCGGCACCCGCTCCCGCCCCCGTGCCGCTCGTGCAGCAGGGTGGCGGAGGGTGCGACTCGAACTACACGGGAGCGTGTGTCCCGATCTCTAGCGACGTCGATTGCGCCGGCGGCAGCGGAGACGGACCCGGATATGTGCAGGGCCCCGTGCAGGTCGTCGGCTCGGACATCTACGACCTCGACCGCGACGGAGACGGCATCGCCTGCGACTGAGCGCTAGTCCACCGGGCCGAAGGCCTCAGCCCAGGCCTCGAGGATCTCGCGGTCGAGCCCTGCCGCGTCCGACCCCGAGAGGGTCATGACAGAGACCATTCCTCAGCGCCCGGAGTAGCGCTGCGCCGGTCGTCCCTCTTCCGCCAGCGCCTGACGATGAGACGTCAAGGCCGACCGCACGGCCGTGTAGATCACGAGCCACAGGATCAGGATGCCGATCAGGAACCCGGCGACGTAGAAGAGGACGATGGTGAGGAAAGGATCCATGGCGTCAGGATAGTCACCGGGGTGCGCGGCGCCTCTAGTCCCGGCAGCTAGTCCCCGACTTCCAGCGACCGATAGAAGTAGAGCGCCCGCTCGCCGGAATCGGGGTCGACGCCATTGAATCCGTGCCGTTCGTAGAAGCGCATCGCCGCGGCATCCGATTCATCGACGTTGATCTCGATCGCCGCGACGCCGAGTTCCCGGCAGATCTCGACCATGTGCCGGAGGACCGCGCCGCCGACACCACCACCGCGGCGCGCGGGCTCGACGTACATCTCATCGAGCAGCGCGACCGGCCCCTCCGACCACACATTCGGACGCAGGGTCACGAGCGCGAGACCGACCGCAGGATCACCGCCGAGCACTGCGAAAGTGGAGGTTCCGCCCAGCAGCGTGCGCAACCGCTCGGCGAGCACCTCGACCCCCGGAGTCTCGGTGTCGAACTCCGTGTTGAAGGCGTGCAGGAGTTCGGCGAGACGGGCGGCGTCGTGCGGGGTGGCTCGACGTGTGGCGGCGGTCATCGGATGCCTTTCTGGGGTCGAGGGCTTCGTCTCTGGCGGATGCGGCGGTTCCGCCGGTTCACAACTCCGGAGGAGCGAGCGGGCCGACGCATCGGTTCCCCGGGATTCCGGGGCCGAGTCGGCGGACGCACCCGCTTCTTCCGGAGTTGTGAACGTGAACCTGCGTCGGCCCCGCTCGATGATCCGCGAGAACGCGATCAGGCACTGTCGGAATCCGCCTTGCGCGATCCAGCCTCGAGCACGTCTCCGGCCGGCAGTTCCTGGTGCCCGCCGAACTGCAGACGCATCGCCGACAGCACCTGGTTGGCGAACTTGTCTTCATCGCGTGAGGCGAAGCGCTCGAACAGCGACGCCGCGAGCACCGGCACGGGCACGCCGACATCGACGGCGGCCTTGACCGTCCAGCGGCCCTCGCCCGAATCGGAGACCCGGCCGGCCAGACCGTCGAGGTGCGGATTCTCGGCGAGCGCGGCAGCGGTCAGATCGAGCAGCCACGACGAGATCACCGACCCCCGGCGCCACAGCTCGGCGACCTTCGACGTGTCGATCGGGAACTGGTAGAACTCCGGCTCTTCCAGCGGAGCGATCTCCGCCGAGTGCTCGGCCTCGCGCACCCCGGCATCCGCGTTGTGCAGCAGGTTCAGCCCCTCGGCGATCGACGCCATGATGCCGTATTCGATGCCGTTGTGCACCATCTTCACGAAGTGCCCCGCACCCGACGGTCCGCAGTGCAGGTAGCCCTGCTCCTCGGGGGTGAGGTCTCCGGTGCGGCCCGGCGTGCGCTCGATCTCGCCGACACCCGGAGCGATCGTGCGCAGCACCGGCTCGATGCGCTGCACGGCCTCATCGGGTCCGCCGACCATCAGGCAGTATCCGCGGTCGAGTCCGAACACCCCACCGCTCGTGCCGACATCGACATAGTGGATGCCGCGCTCGCGGAAAGCCTTCGCCCGGCGGACGTCGTCGCGGTAGTTCGAGTTGCCGCCGTCGATCAGGATGTCGCCCTCATCGAGCACCTCCGCCGCCTGATCGGCCACCATGCCCGTGAGCGATGCGGGCACCATCATCCACACGGCCCGCGGCGCCTCGAGCTTCGACACCAGGTCGGCCATGCTGTCGGCGCCGGTGGCTCCCTCGGCGACCAGCGCCTGCACGGCATCCGTGTTGACGTCATAGACCACGCATTCGTGCCCCGCCCGCATGAGGCGGCGCACGATGTTGGCGCCCATCCGGCCGAGTCCGATCATCGCCAGCTGCATGAGAATCCCTTCGTCTCAGCCCCGGTGGGCCGAGTCGGGGCAATCCTGGCACGGGTACTGATGACGCTCAATGGTGTTGCGGGGTGGCGTGGGGTCGTGCGGGGGGTGCGCGGGGTCGTGCGGGGCCAGTTGCGCACCCGAAACAGCGATTTCGGATGCCGAAGTGACCCCGCACGCGGCACGACTCCATGCGGGGCCAGTTGCGCACCCGAAACGGCGATTTCGGATGCCGAAGTGACCCCGCACGCGGCACGACTCCATGCGGGGCCAGTTGCGCACCCGAAACGGCGATTTCGGATGCCGAAGTGACCCCGCACGTGGCTCGACTCCGTGCGGGGTCAGTTGCGCACCCGAAACGGCGATTTCGGATGCCGAAGTGACCCCGCACGCGGCTCGACTCCGTGCGGGGTCAGTTGCGCACACGGGACGGTGCCCGCTCCCAGCATCCGGAGCCGCGCGCGAGCCCGGTGTCGCCGACGGGTGGAAGGATTGAGACATGACTTCCCCCGCGTTCGACCAGATCACGCAAGACGACCTGCGCGCTGCGGGCAGCGTCAAATGGACGGCCTTCCCCGACACGATCGGCGCGTTCGTCGCCGAGATGGACTTCGGCCTCGCCCCCGCTATCACCAGCGCGGTGAAGGATGCCCTCGACCTCGGCGTGACCGGGTACCTGCCCGAGAAGCTCGCGAAGGACCTCTCGGCGGCCACGGCGCGCTGGTACTCCGACTCGTACGGGTGGGAGATCCCCGCCGAGCGCGTGCACCACGTGCCCGATGTGATCGCCGCGTTCGAGCTGGCGATCGAGCACTTCACCAGTCCGGGTTCGGCCGTGATCGTGCCGACTCCTGCATACATGCCGTTCCTGCTGGTGCCGCCGATGCGCGACCGTCGGGTCATCGAGGTACCGAGCATCGAGGTCGACGGACGCTGGGTCATGGACCTGGATGCCGTCGCCCAGGCCTTCCGCGACGGCGGCGAGATGCTGGTGCTCTGCAACCCGCACAATCCGCTCGGCACAGTCGCGACCCGCGACGAGCTGCTCGCCATCGCGTCGGTCGTGACGGATGCCGGCGGACGCGTGTTCGCCGATGAGATCCACGCGCCCGTCGTCTACTCTCCGGCCCGTCACATCCCCTACGCCTCGGTGTCGGATGCCGCCGCAGCCCACACCCTCACCGCGACCTCCGCCTCGAAGGCGTGGAACCTCGCGGGCCTCAAGTGCGCGCAGATCATCCTCTCGAACGACGCCGACGCCGAGCTCTGGGAGAGCCTGGGATTCTGGGCCGGACACGGCACATCGACGCTCGGCGTCATCGCGAACATCGCCGCCTACACCGGCGGGCGCGAATGGCTCGACGACGTGGTCGACTACCTCGACGGCAACCGGCGGACGCTGGCGCAGCTCGTCGACGAGAAGCTCCCCGGCGTGCGGATGGTCGTGCCGGAGGGCAGCTACATCGCCCTGCTCGACTTCCGCGAGACCGGGCTGACGGGCGATCTCGGCGAGTGGTTCCGCGAGCACGCCGGAGTCGCGATGACGGATGGCGCCGCATGCGGTGTGGCCGCGATCGGGTACACGCGCTTCGTCTTCGCGATGCCCCGTCCGGTGCTGGTCGAAGCGGTCGAACGGATCGCTTCGGCGCTGCGCGACCGAGGTTGAGCCGCCTTCGGCCCGCCGGCCCCCGGCGCGTGCGGGGTCAATAACGCATCGGAACTCAGCGTTTCCGGTGCGTTTTTGACCACGCACCCGCCAGGAGATGCGGAACTGACCCCGCACCTGCCCTCACGGTGCGACGAACGACGCATCACCGAGCGCGAACGGCATCCCCCATCGCCGCGAAGGCCTCTCGCAGGACCGGGCGAGGCGTCGCGAACACGATCCGCACGAAGTTCTCGTATCCCCGTCCGAGCAGCGCGCCCTCGGTCAGCACGACGCCGGCCTCCTCGCGGAAGTACGCGGCCGGCGGGCCGGGGATCTCGAGCGCCGTCGTGTCGATCCATCCGATGTAGGTCGCCTCAGGCTCGCGATACACCGCGCCGGGCAGGTGCTCCGTGATGAGGTCGCCGACAAGGCGGCGCGACTCCGAGAGATACCCGAGCACGCCGTCGAGCCACGGCTTGCCCTCCCAATATGCCGCCGTCGACGCCACGACACCGAGCGTCGCTGCACCGTGCTGCACCGAGAACCCGAAGCGGCGGTACAGCTCCTGGTCGGCGTCGTTCGAGGTGATCAGTTGCGCGGTCTTGAGGCCGGGGATGTTCCACGCCTTCGACGCGCTGGTGCCGGTGACCGTGTGGGCGGCGGTCGCCTCGGACACCGACGCATAGGGGATGAACGGTCTCCCGTCGAAGCGCAGCGGCGCATGGATCTCGTCCGCGAACACCCGTCCGCCGTGGCGTTCGACGATCTCCGCGAGCGCCTCGAGCTCGGAGCGGTCCACGACCGTGCCGGTGGGGTTGTGCGGGTTGCAGAGCACGAGCGTACGGGCACCGGCGGCGAACGCCTCGTCGATGCGCTGCAGGTCGTGGTGCCAGCGTCCGTCGATGTCGACGCCGGGGATCTCGATCACCGGATGCCCGACGGTCGGCAGGTATGTCAGGAACGGCATATATGCGGGAGTCGGCACGATCACGGGCGATCCGGCGGGGGCATACTCCTCGACCGCAACTCTCAGGGCCGCCATCACGTCGGAGACCGGATGCACGCGTTCCGGATCGACGGCCCAGCCGTATTCGCTGCGCATCCACTCGGACGTCGCGTCGCCGAGTCGGGCGGCGAGCGGCGGCGACAGGTATCCGAGGTTCTCCTCGTCGATCGCCCGGTGCATGGCGTCGGCGATCACCGGCGCGACGCCGAAGTCCATCTCCGCCACCCACGCGCCGATGTGGCCGGGGTGCAGGCTCCACTTGCGGCTTTCGGGCCGGTCGAGGTCGAGCCTCGTGCGGGAGTCGAACGGGTGCGGGTCAGCGGGCGCGCGGTGGTCGGTCATGGCAGACGTCCCTCAGCCCACGAGCCGACATCGAACGGCACCGGCGCGGCGGGTCTGGATCTCGGACACGCGTACTCCTTCTCAGCGGGAGCTTCCACCCTAAGGAAGCGGCGGATCGGTCGCGAGTCGCATGACGGCGGGTGACGATGAGGCTGCAGGGCGAGCCGACCCCGGACCCCGACTCAGGCGTTGATGAAAGCCACAGCCGCTCGCACCAGGGCCGCGTTGTCGGGTGCCGTCCGTCCATCGGGCAGCTGCAGGGTGTCTTCGAGGCCGATGCGCGAATCGAGGCCCAGCTCGACCGCCAGGGTGAACGCCGGCCAGGCGGACCGCTGCTCGCCGTGCAGCAGGATCGGAATCTCCGGGTCGTCGAGGCGCACGTGCGCGATCAGCCCCTCGGCGTGCCGCCGCACGACATCCGCCGCCTCGTCAGGCAGCTCGACCAGCACCCGCAGCGTGTCGTCGTGAACGGGCGAGCGCTGCCAGGCGTCGAGTCCGGTGGCATCCCAGATGCCCGCCTCCACGCGGATACCGCGGCTCACGAGCAGCGCCGCGACCTCGTCAGCACCGGCTTCGTGCCAGTTCACCGAAGCGAAGTCGGGCACGACGCTCCATTCGCGGATCGCCGCGAGGCGCTCCCCGACATCGGGCTCGATCCATGCACCGGTCGTCACCCCGACCTGCACGCCAGGGCACGCCGAGCGCAGTGCTCTCACCCACCGGTCGACATCGGCGGCACGCAGACTGTCGTCGCCCGCGGCATCCTTCGGGTGCACGTGGATCTCGCGGGCACCCGCCGCGACGGCACGCGCGGCGTCGGCGCCGGCGAGGGTCGTGTCGGCGGTGAGGGCAGGATGCTGCGCTGCGGGTCGCGCACCGTTGAGGCACGCCTGCAACAGCATCCGCCCGTGTCTGTCGTTGCCGGTCACCGGCCCTCAGTTCATGAGATCGCGCGGGTGCCAGTCGTAGAGGTTGCCCGTGCCCGAAGGCCCCTCTTCAACACGCACGGTGTGCTTGACCTGACGTGCCGTCGCGGCACCCCGACCAACTCGAACCGCCTCGGCCTCGGTCTCGAAGCTGGACCCCAGAGTGCGGGATTCGCCCTCGATGCGGTTGAACCAGATCCCGTCTCGCTGGAACGTCTCGATGTCACCTGCGGCCATGCCACATCCTTTCGATCTGACTCTTTTCTACCCGAGGCCGCCGACGCTCGAGGAGGGCCTTGACAGCCTCCGCGCACGCGCTCGCCCGGCGCGAGAGCACGCGAATCATCGACCGCATCCACTTCTTCGTCCATACGTCAACCCCGATGACGCACTCCCGTCAGCCGTGGTTATGTCGAACGATGCATGACCCGGGTGCATCTGCAAGGAGCAAGTGATGACGCTGGAAGTGATGTCGCCGACGGCGGCACTGCTCGACGGACGGTACGTACTGCACGACCGCGTCGGACGAGGCGGCATGGCGACCGTGTACCGCGCCGAGGACACCCACCTCGGACGCATCGTCGCGATCAAGATGATCCACGAGAGCGACGGTCCGGTCGCCTCGATCGAGCGCGCGCATACCGAGAAGGCGCTGCTCGCCTCGCTGAGCCACCCGTCGCTCGTGACGCTGTACGACGCGCAGCTCGTGCCCGGTCGTCCGCAGTACCTGGTGATGGAGTTCGTCGACGGGCCCACCCTCGGCGCGCGCATGGCCGAAAGCCCGATGACGCCGCGCGACGTGGCCCGCATCGTCCGCGATCTCGCCGAGGGACTCACCGCCGTGCACGCGGCTGGCATCGTGCATCGCGACATCAAACCGTCGAACGTGCTGCTCGCGCACGCCCGCTCAGGCCGCCCGGTCGCGGCGAAACTTGCGGACTTCGGCATCGCCTGCTCCATCGAGGACACCCGCCTCACGACGCCGGGGATCGTGCTCGGCACACTCACGTATATGGCGCCGGAGCAGCTGCGCGACGCCGACCCCGGAACCCCGGTCGACATCTTCTCGCTCGGACTCGTCGCTCTCGAGGCGCTCAGCGGATACCCCGGCTACCCCTCCCTCGCTTCCGGGCGCGCGGCGGCGGTCGCTCGCCTGCTCAACCCGCCGACCATCTCCGACACGGTTCCCGACGAGTGGCGCGACCTCCTCACCCGCATGACACGGCTCGAGCCCGAGGAACGCCCGACCGCCGTCGAGGTGGCGCGCGCCGCCCGGGCTCTGCTGCGCGACTACGCCGCGAACAGCAACGGCACCGCCGTCGCCGCGGCGGCTGCGGCCATCGTCGCATCGGCCGGCACGGAGCCGGCGGTCGACGCGACACCGGGGGTGGCGGGCGCGGAATCGGATGCCGTCGCCGCCGCGCCAGACGCGGGCGCGGGAATTCAGCCGCGTCCCGCATCCGCCGCCTCATCCGCGAGCGTCGACGCGGAGTCGTCGGCCCTCGACGCTGGTTCCGCGCCGACCGGAGCGACCGCTGTGATCCCTGCGACCGAGGTCACGGATCCCGCACCCCGCTTGCGGACCCGTGACCGCACCCGCCCCGGCACACGCACCCGCGCCCGCGTGATCGCCGGCGCCGCGGGGCTTCTTGCCGCCGGTGCGATCGTCACCGGCATCGCGGCGTTCAGCGCGCCACCGGCATCCGAGTTGGGACGCACCGCCTCAGGCGTCGTCGCCCGCACGGCGTCGACCCCGGCGGAGACCTCCCCCATCGACACCCCCGCAGCGCCCGTCGAGGTGGTCACAGAGCCCGTGGACCCGAGCAACAACGGGAACTCCGGGAACTCGGGCAACTCCGGCAACTCCGGGAACTCCGGGAACTCCGGGAACTCCGGGAACAACGGGAACTCCGGCAAGGGCGACAAGGGCAAGCCGGACAAGGGCTAGGCGCGTCGCGGTCCGCAACTCCGGAAGAACGCGGCCGATCGCGCCGAGACCGCTGGTTCCGGCCCGATCGAGCGCGAATCTTCCTGAGTCATGAACGGCGACCGCCTCAGCCCGCGTAGGCGGCGCGCACGTCGAGCACCCAGGTGACGCCGAATCGGTCGGTCAGCATGCCGAATCCGGGTGACCACGCCGATGCGGCCAGCGGCTCGACGATCGAGGCGCCGTCCGCGAGGGCGTCCCAGTACCCGGTGAGCTCGTCGAGCGAATCGGCGCGCAGCGACTGGAAGAACGTGCGGTCGGTGACGGTCGTCCCGTTCTGCCTCGAGGTGGTTCCCGCGGTGGCGTCAGCGTCGTCGGCGCCGGGGATGTCGTATGCCATCAGCCGGAAGCCGTCGGCGTTCTCGACCTGACCGAACACGATCTTGTCGGCACCGGGAACTCCCGCCGGCATGCCGAAATCCGCATAGGTCGCCCGCGTGACCTCGCCGCCGAAGACGGACTGGTAGAAGTCGAGCGCCTGGTGCGCGGTGCCGCGGAAGTTCAGGTGGGTGGTGGTCGCGATGGTCATGGGATCTCCTCGGATCTGTGTGGGCGGCGGATGCCGGTGAGACCAACACTCACAGCAGAAGAGGTCAGTTTCGGTCCTCTACTCCGAGCACAATGGAGTCATGACCGGCAGCTCCTCTCGCATGCTCGCCCTGCTGTCCCTGCTGCAGACGGCTCGCGATTGGCCGGGGCAGGTGCTCGCCGACCGCCTCGACGTCACACCCCGCACGGTGCGACGAGACGTCGACCGACTGCGCGAGCTCGGCTACCGCATCAGCGCGATCAAGGGCCCCGACGGCGGATACCGCCTCGCCGCCGGTTCCGAGCTGCCGCCGCTGCTCTTCGACGACGAGCAGGCCGTCGCGATCGCCGTCGCGCTGCAGAGCGTGCCGGCCACGGGGATCGACATCGACGAGGGCGCGGCTCGTGCGCTGGCCACCGTGCGCCAGGTGATGCCGTCGCGCCTGCGGCACCGGGTCGACGGCATCCGCTTCGCCGGGGTCGAGAACGAGACGCGCGTGGATCCGGCGGTGCTCGAAGCCGTCAGCGGTGCGGTGCGAGACCACCACGTGCTGCGCTTCGATTACGGAGAGAACCATGACCGCCCGGCGCGGCGCACCGAGCCCCACGCGGTCGTCGCCCGGGAGGGCCGCTGGTACCTGCTCGCCTGGGACCTCGAGGCCGATGACTGGCGCACCTTCCGACTCGACCGGATGACACCGCGCATCCCGACCGGCCCCGCTTTCACGCCACGCGAGCTGCCCGCCGCCGACGCCCAGACCTACCTCGCAGCTCGGGCGAAGGGATCGGATGCCGCAGACCACTGGCCGTGCATCGGAGAGCTCGTGCTCGATCTGCCCGCCCGCGAGGTGGCGCACTGGATCGGCCGCGACGGCACCGTCGAGCCGATCGACGAGACCTCGTGCCGCGTGACCCTCGGATCGTGGTCGTGGGTCGGCATCCTCGCGTCGATCGCCCGCTTCGACGCGCCGTTCCGCGTCGTCGGACCGCCCGCGCTGGCGGACGCCGCGACCGCCCTCTCGCGACGCCTGTCCGGCGCGGGCGAGGCCCGCTGACCGGGTCAGGCCTGACCGTATCCGAGACCCCGCACTCCGAGTCGCCGAGTGCTCACAGATCGATCTGCGTGCGCCTCGCCGCCCCCGCCCCGCGGTGCGCGGTCACCTCGATCTCGGCCTTGTACTCGCCCGCGAGCGGGCTGCGCGTCATGGTGAGTGCCGGGTCGATGCCGCGGAACTCCTCGCCGAGCACTTCGATCGTCTCGTTCTGATCGGACGCATCCGGAACGAAGACCTGGATCCGGACGACATCGGAGAGCGATGAATCCACGGCGGCGAGCGCCCGCGCGACGGTGGCGATCGCGAGACGCAGCTGCTCTGCCGCCGTGTCCGGCAGGGTCCTGGTCTCGTAATCGATGCCGGCGGTGTTCGAGACGAAGATCCAGTCGCCGATCGCGACGGCCCGCGAATAGCTTGCGAGGGTCTCGAACTTGCTGCCGCTCTTCACGCTGGTGATTATCAACGGTTCCGTCTTTCGTGTCAGTGGCCCTGGAGGACCGGATAGTCGTCTGCGAGGACAAGATCGTCGGCGCGCGCCTGAGCACGACGCCGGTGGTGACCGAGCGTGAACAGGGGGTGCTGCAGCGCGCTCGACCCGCTCTCGGCGAGTTGCGCCAACACTCGCCCGTAGGCGGGCGAGAACTTGAAGCCGTTGCCGGAGAATCCGGCTCCGATGATGGTCCGGCCCGACTCGGAGACGTCGAGGATCGGGACATGATCGGCCGTCGCCGATTCCGGGTGGATGGACGACCGGACCACCTCGGGAAGGATGCCGGGGAACATCCGGGTGGCGATCGCCGTGCATCTCCGCAGTTGCTCACGCGACAGATCGCGGGGATCTGTGTCGGGGTCCTCGATCGTGTCGATGCGGGTCGTGGGGGCGATCTTGACCGAGTAGCCGTCGAGTGTGGGGACGCCGAAGGCATGGTCGCCGTCCAGGTCCCGCATCCAGCATGGGAAGCGGTCCGGGGTGAACTGGCTGATGTCCTCCGGCATGAACCACGTGAGCGGTATGGCGATGGCGCTCACCAGATCGCGCACCTCCGGCACGATCCTCGTCGTCCACGCACCGGTCGTCACGATCACCTTCTGCGCGTGGACGATCCCCTCGGATGTCGAGATCACGACACCGCTCTCGTGCTCATCGATGCCGAGCACCGGAGTGTTGTACAGGATCTCCGCCCCGCGCCTGATCGCGGCCCGCTGCGCGGTCGCCACCGCCAGCTCCGAGCGCAAGCCGCCGCCCAGCAGGTCCATGATCCCGATGTCGCCGTCCTCGACGGTGAACTGCGGATACTCCCGGCGGAGCTCTGCGGCATCGAGGAACCGGTGCGGCAGATCGCCCTCCACGATCGACCGCTGCGTGGACTCGAGGAAGGGATGACCCTCCGGCGCGATCGCGAGGACGCCGGTCTTCAGCAGCAGCTGGCGGCCGGTCTCACGCTCCAGCTCGGTCCACAGCGCCCTGGCCTCGAGAGCAGCGGCCGTGTAGAGCGCGCCCTCCTTGTTCGCCGCACGGAACAGACGCGACTCGCCGGCGAATGCCGCGTGGCCGTGCGCCGGTCCGTACTGCTCGATGCCCAGCACGGACATCCCCGTCGATCTCGCGAGGTGCCACAGCGCCATCGATCCCATGGAGCCTGCACCCACCACCGCGACGTCGACGGTCCGGATGACCTCTGCCGCACTCATGCGAGAGCCGGCTCGGTCCACAGGTTCAGCTTCTGGCCGATGCCGCGCTCAAGGGCGTTGCGATACACCTTCGTCCCCCACGCGACGTCCTCCACCGGCATCCCGCCGACCGACATGATGACGATCTCGTCGTCGCTCTGCCGACCGGGCCGCTTTCCGGAGACGACATCGCCGATGTCGACGAGCTCGTCACGTGAGAGCTCCCCGGCCTTCACGAGATCCATCCACCTCTGCCCGACCATCGGAATGTACTCGAACGACGGCTTCGGGAACTCCTCGTACCAGGTCTCGTACAACCCGTACGCATCGACGACCTTCGTGATGTCGCTGTCCAGCAGCGAGTCGTCGGTGTTGCACAGGGACGGCATCGCGAAGAACGCCCCCGGCGTGATCCACTCCCGCTGGATCGTGGGGTAGCTCTCCGAGCCGCCGGCACCGGTGCCCGTGGTGCAGAAGCTCACCAGGTCGCTGCCCCGGACGACGTCTTCGATCGAGTCGACGACTTCGATCGTGGTGATCGTCGGGAACTCCTCGCGCACCCACTCCTGGAAGCGCGCGAGGCTCTCCGCCCCTCGCCCCTTGACCTTCAGCGTGTCGATCAGCGGGCACGCATCCATGAAGGCCAGGAGCACCGTACGTGCCATGACGCCGGGCCCGGCGATCCCCGCGACGCGCGAGTCCTTGCGGGCGAAGTGCCGCGCACCGACCCCCGGCACGGCGCCGGTCCGGTATGCCGACAGCAGGTTCGCCGACATGAACGCGAGTGGCGCCCCGGTGTCGGTGTCGTTGAGCGTGAACATGAGGATCGACCGCGGCAGACCCTTCTCGCGGTTGGCGATGTTGGATCCGTACCACTTGACGCCAGTCGTCTGGAAGTCTCCGCCGAGGTACGCCGGCATCGCCATGAACCGTCGGTCCTCAGTGGGCACCGGCATGTTCGGGAACGGCGACGCCTCAGGGAACGTCATCATCGCGCCGTGCGAGTCGTTGCTCTCACCGGTCATGCGGTAGTCGCCGGCGGCGAACAGTGCGAACATCTCCTCCATGGTGTCGACGCACTGGTGCATATCGGTCACTCCGGCCGCGATCATGTCGGCTTCGGAGAGGTAGAGGAAATCCACGTGGGGCAGGGGCATGTCGGTCCTTCTCGTCGAGGGGGTGGGGGAGAGTGTGTCGGTCGCGCTCATGGTGCGCCTCAGCCGGCGATGGCGTCGGTGAGCTTGACGTATGCCGCGGGCCGGCGGGCTCTGATCCACGCGGCCTGGGCGTACCCGATGAGGGGGAAGACGATCACCAGCCCGAGCAGACTCCAGCTGACCGCGCCGAACACGGGCGCGCCTGTGGCATCCGCATCGCCGACCATGATCGGGAAGTAGACGACGATCATGACCACGGAGAGCACCAGGCCGATGAAACCGAGCACGGGGGCGATCACGGTGTTCCAGATCCTCCGGTCCTTGCGTGTCCTCGCGAAGTAGACGATGACCGCGATCGAGGTGACCGCCATCAGGAGGGCGATCGCCACGGTCGCGACCCCGGCGAACCAGGTGAACACCTGCAGCACCGGGTCGAGCTGCAGAACGGCGAACAGCGCGACGAGGACGATCGCGGTGATGCTCTGCACGAGCGAGGACACGTGCGGAGACATGTGCCGGGGGTGCACGGCGCCCACCCGGTCGGGCAGCACGCCGGCGCCTGACATGGAGTACTGGTAACGGGCGACGACGTTGTGGAACGACAGCACGCAGGCGAACATCGCGGTGATGAGGAGGATGTTCGTGATGATCTCGCCGGTGGCGCCGAGGTACGCCGACATCGTGCGGAGGATGAGCGTTCCCGGGTCGGCCGCGGCCTCCTCCAGGATGTTCGAGGGACCCCACGCCATGACGAGGCCCCATGAGGCGAGCGTGTAGAACACGCCGACGCCGATCACGGCCATATAGGTGGCGCGGGGGATCGTGCGGTCGGGATCGCGCGCCTCGCTGCGGAAGACGGCGGTCGCCTCGAACCCGATGAAGGCGGCGATCGCCATCATGAGGCCGACGCCGGGGGAGCCGCTCGCGACGTTCTTCGGCTCGAACGGAGCCAGGCTCAGACCTTCAGGGCCGCCGGAGATCACGACCGCCGCTACGAGAAGGAGGACGATTCCGACCTCGGCGCAGAGCAGGACGCCGAGCACTTTGCTGGACAGATCGATGTGGCGATAGCCGAGGAACCCGACGAGCGCGACGACGGCGATCGAGTACAGCCACCACGGGAGCGTGATGCCGAACCCCTCGAAAGTGAAGCTCAGCACGTAGCCCATGTACCCGTACACGGACACCTGGATCGTCGTATACGTGAGCATCGCGATCCAGGCGGACGCGAGACCGGTCGAGCGTCCGAGGCCGTATCCGACGTAGGTGAAGAACGCCCCGGGGTTGGGGACGTGCTTGGCCATCGCGGAGACGCCGACGGCGAAGAGCACGAGAACGACGGCGCTGATCGCATACAGCGCCGGGAAGCCCGCCCCGTTGCCGAGCAGGATGCCGAGTGGGGCGGACCCGCCGATGACAGTCAGGGGCGAGGCGGCGGCGACCACCATGAAGACGATCGCGGTAGCACCGAGCGATCCCGACAGGACCTTCTTCGGGGAGGTCTCGGTGGCGCTGGGTTGAATCTGGACCATGTGCAAACCCTTCTGAGAGAAGCGGAGTGGAGCGGTTCCCCCACCCTGCCGCGGCGGGATTTCCCACCCGTCTCGCCGGAGTGACGTCTGCGTTCGCCGCGAACGGGACGCCCGAACTCCGGCCGTCTCATTCGGGTGACATCTGCGTGAAACATCGCAGACGCGCTCCGGCAACAGGCCGCTCGTAGCCTCCTCCCATCACGAGACAGGCGGAGGCCCCATGTCTGCACTGGAAGAGGCGATCGAGCGCCCGCAGACCGTGCGCTCGTTCGCCGCCCGCTCGCCGTTGCACGGACTGGACAGACACACGGTGGGTTTCGCCGACATCCTCGCGCAATCGGTCGCGGCCGTCGCCCCAGCCGCCGCCTCGGCGATGGCGGTGCTGCTGGTGGCGGACCTGGCGGGCGGCGCCACCGTGCTCGTGATGGCCCTCGCCATGATCATCACGTTCCTGGTCGCTCGGACGATCAACCAGTTCACTCGTCGGTTCGCCGCCAGCGGCTCCCTGTACACCTACGCGGCGCGCGGACTCGGCGCGGCGGGCGGACTCGCGACCGGTGCAGCGATCCTCGTCGGGTATGCCTTCATCTCGATCTTCGCTCTTCTGGGCGGCGCCCATTATGCGACCATGCTCGTGACCCGACTGTGGCCTCAGCTCGCCGCGACGCCGATCGCCCTGGGCGCTCTCGTCGTCGAAGCAGCGGTGCTCACGATCGTCCTCGTGCGCGGCATCCGCCTCTCATCCCGGGTCGCACTCGTCGTCGAACTCATCTCCGTCGCGCTGATCCTGTCTCTGATGATCGTGCTCCTCGTGCACATCGGGCCGCTCCAACCGGCGGCGATCTTCTCGGCCGACGGCATCTCCGTGGCCGGCGTCGCCGGCGGTGCCGTTCTCGCGATCACGGCGTTCGTGGGGTTCGAGAGCTCCGCGACGCTCGGCGTCGAGGCCCGCTCGCCGCTGAAGAACATCCCTCGCGCCATCGTGTGGAGCGTCGGCGTCGCCGGAGTGTTCTACCTCATCGCCGCCTACACGCAGATCGCAGGAGCCGCCGCGATCGGGGGGACGGCATCGGTCGCGCTCCTCGACGATCTCGCGTCGCGTTTCGGCCTCTCCGCATGGGCCGCCGTGGCGGACGTCGGCATCGCCACCTCGGGTCTGGCCTGCGCGATCGCCTCGACGACCGCTCTCACCCGTATCGTGTTCGCGCTCGCCCGCGACGGTGTCCTCCCCGCCCGACTCGGCCGCACGCACGGGCGCCACGGCACCCCGATCGGCGCGGTCGTCGTCGCGGTCCCGCCGATCGTCCTCGCACCGCTCGTGATCGTCGCGGCCGGCGTATCACCGTGGGACGCGATGAAGGCCGTCCTGCTGATCTCGGCAGCGGGCTACATCGTCGCCTACGTGCTGGTCTGCATCGCCGCTCCCCTGTTCTTGCGCCGTATCGGGGAGGTCACCGTCGGTTCCATCATCGCCGCCGTCAGCGCGGCGGCGGCGCTTGCGGCATGCCTGACGGTCTATCTCGTCGCGGAGGCGGCCGCGGGAAACCCCGGGGTCTGGTTCGCCCTCGGCTTCGCCCTGATCGCCGCGGTACTGATCCGGTGGCGACGGCGCTCGCCTCTCGGCGAGGTCGGGCGCTACGACGAGCCGGTCGCCGCCCACGTTCTCGGCGGCGTGGCCCGCACCGGCGGCGGCAGCGCACACCGGGGCGAACCGGGGGACGCCGACGGATGACGGCTGGCGACGCGGTATCGATCACGGCCCGACAGCCCGCCGCCATCCACAGCGCACTGTCGATGCTGGAGGCCGTCGCTGCGATGGGTGCCGGCGTCACAGCGCGGCAGCTGGCCGAGCGGCTCGGGATGCCGCGTGCGACCACCTATCGCCTGCTCAACCTGCTGGTGCAGGACGAGTACCTCGTCCGGACGCCGGATCTCACCGGATTCGCCCTGGGCACGAAGGTGGCGCTGCTGGCCGGCAGCATCGGCGTCGAACGCATCCCGCGCGCCGCACGGGACGTGCTCGAGCGCACCAGGGCGAGCGCGAGGGGCGGCATCCACCTCGTGCTCTATCGTGACGACCGGGTCGTCGTCGCCGATGAGGACCCCGACTTCCCCCTCTCGAATCGGCAGGGCCTGCAGCAGGAGCCCACCCGCTACGCCCTCGGCCTGCTGCCCCTGGTCGTGCGCGGGGAGACCGCCGCCGGTGACCTGGTCTCCGAACTCCGCTCGCAGGGGGTGATCCGCGCCCGCGACGGTCAGCGCGGCTGCCTGGTCGCGCCGATCACCGATGCCTCCGGCACGCTCGCCGGAGCGCTCTCCTACTCGGGCCCGCGCCGGCAGATCGACAGCTCCGACTCGATCGCGCTCTCCCTCATCGCGGCTGCACGGGAGCTCGGGCCGCTCCTGACGTAGACCCCGCAGTCCGTCCGGGCCGATGGCCACGGCATCCCCCGGTAGACTGGCCATGCCCCGCCGGCCCCTCATCTAGGAGTGCGCGTGACCACCGCCCCTGCACCTGCCCACAAGCACGTCCCCGACTCCGTCGAGAACGCCACCGCGACTCCGGAGAAGGAGCAGCCGTACGCAGCGCTGGGCCTCAAGGACGACGAGTACGCCCGCATCAAGGAGATCCTGGGCCGCCGCCCGACCTCCGGCGAGCTGGCGATGTACTCGGTCATGTGGTCGGAGCACTGCTCGTACAAGTCGTCGAAGAACTACCTGCGCCGCTTCGGCCAGAAGGTCTCCGACGAGATGAAGGAACGCCTCATGGTGGGCATGGGCCAGAACGCGGGCGTCATCGACGTCGGCGAGGGCTGGGCCGTCACCTTCAAGGCCGAGAGCCACAACCACCCCAGCTTCATCGAGCCGTTCCAGGGCGCCGCGACCGGCGTCGGCGGCATCGTCCGCGACATCATCTCGATGGGCGCACGTCCGGTCGCGGTCATGGACGCCCTCCGCTTCGGCGCGATCGACCACCCCGACACCGCTCGCGTCGTGCACGGCGTCACCAGCGGCATCAGCTTCTACGGCAACTGCCTGGGTCTGCCGAACATCGGGGGCGAGACGGTCTTCGACTCCGTCTACCAGGCCAACCCGCTCGTCAACGCGCTCGCGGTCGGCGTGCTCCGCCACGAGGACCTCAAGCTCGCCAACGCGACAGGAGTCGGCAACAAGGTCGTGCTGTTCGGCGCCCGCACGGGCGGCGACGGCATCGGCGGTGCCAGCATCCTGGCATCCGACTCGTTCGACAGCACCGGACCCACCAAGCGCCCCGCGGTGCAGGTGGGCGACCCGTTCGCCGAGAAGGTGCTCATCGAGTGCTGCCTCGAGCTGTACCGTGACGAGCTGGTCGAGGCGATCCAGGACCTCGGTGCTGCCGGCATCTCGTGCGCGACCAGCGAGCTCGCGGCCAACGGCAACAGCGGCATGAAGGTCTCGCTCGACAACGTGCTGCTGCGCGACCCGTCGCTCACGGCCGAGGAGATCCTCATGTCGGAGTCGCAGGAGCGCATGATGGCGATCGTCGCTCCCGAGAAGCTCGACGCGTTCCTCGCCGTCGTTCAGAAGTGGGACGTCGAGACGTCGGTCCTCGGTGAGGTCACCGGCGACGGCCGCCTCATCATCGACTGGCAGGGCGAGCGCATCGTCGACGTCGACCCCTCGACCGTCGCGGTCGACGGCCCGGTCTACGACCGCCCGGTCGCGTACCCCACGTGGATCGACGCACTGCAGGCGGATGCCGCTGAGAACCTTCCGCGGTCGAACGACCCCGAGGTGCTTCGCGAGCAGTTCCTCGACCTGGTCGCCTCGCCGAACCTCGCCGATACCCGCTGGATCACCAACCAGTACGACTACTACGTGCTCGGCAACACGGCCCTGTCGTTCCCCGATGACGCCGGCATGATCCGCGTCGACGAGGAGTCGGGACTCGGCTTCGCGATCTCGACCGACGCCAACGGACGCTACTGCCAGCTCGACCCGTACGCCGGTGCGCAGCTCGCACTCGCCGAGGCGTACCGCAACGTCGCCGTCACGGGTGCCGTTCCCACCGCGATCACCGACTGCCTGAACTTCGGCTCTCCCGAGAACCCCGAGGTCATGTGGCAGTTTGGGCAGACCGTCGACGGTCTCGCCGACGGATGCTACGAACTCGGCACCCCGGTCACCGGCGGCAACGTCTCGTTCTACAACCAGACCGGCGACGTGCCGATCCACCCGACCCCGCTCGTCGGCGTGCTCGGCATCATCGACGACGTCTCGCGCCGCATCCCCTCGGGATGGCAGGACGAGGGTCAGAACATCTACCTGCTCGGCACGACCTCGACCGAGCTCTCGGGTTCGGCGTGGGCCGAGACCGTGCACCAGCACCTCGGCGGACTGCCCCCGAAGGTCGACCTCGCGGGCGAGAAGCGCCTCGCGGGTCTGCTCGGAGCCGCCCGTGACGAGTGGCTGATCTCGTCGGCGCACGACGTGTCGGAGGGTGGCCTCGCGCAGGCCCTCGCCGAGGGCGTCTCGCGCTTCGGCGTCGGCGCACGCGTCTGGCTGAACGAGATCATCGAGCGCGACGGTGTGGACGCGGCATCCGCCCTCTTCTCGGAGTCGACGGGCCGCGTCATCGTGACCGTTCCGCGGGAAGACGACGTCAAGTTCCGCGGACTCTGCGAAGGCCGCGACTACCCGGTGATGCGCATCGGCGTGACCGACTCCGAGGGCGACAAGCTCGAGGTGCAGGACGTCTTCACCGTGCCGATCGCCGAGATCCGCGAGCGTTCGCAGGCCACCCTGCCCGCCGCCTTCGGCCCCACGGTCACCGAGCCGGTCAGCGCATGAGCGGCGACGGTCTGAGCGAGGACTACGGCGATCTCGGCGAGAAGCGCAATCGCCGCATGCGCATCGTCGCCTGGACCGTCATCATCGCCCTCATCCTGGGTGGCGGCGGCGCGACCGTCATCACGCTGATCCTGGGCTGAGTCGAGTTCTTCTCGGGTCTCTTTCCGACGCTGGTTCGGGGTGCCCGGCGGCACTCCGGCGACCCCGGCCCTGTGGCTGCGTGTCGGCGACCGGGTCCGAACCTGAGCCCGGCCGGCCTCGCGGCATCCACCTCTGCACCGGCATCCGTCATCCGGGTTTCTTCACAGTCCCCGGAACTCGGCCTCGCAATGTAGGCGCCCCCGCGAAGGATCCGAGGCATCACAGATCCATTGGGGGATGCCATGACCGAAGCCAAGCTCGACCTGATCGCCAAACTGCTCGCCAAGGCCGAGAGCACGACGCCCGAAGAGGCCGAGGCTCTGACCGAGCACGCCGAGCGCCTGATCGTGAAGTACGGGATCGAGCAGGCGCAGATCGACGAAAGACGGGGACTCCTGGGGCAGACGCGCGAGCAGATCGTCACCGAGAGGATGCTGTTCCGCGGCGTCTACGCGAAGGACCTTCGTGAAATCGGCATCGGCGTGGCCTACGGGCTGGGCGCGGTGCGCCCGATCCTGGCGGAGTACCCGCCGATCGCCGGCCTGCTTCTGGTCGGGCACTCGTCGGATGTGACGCAGGTGCAGACGCTGACCGCCAGTCTGCAGGTGCAGGCCACGGTCGCGATGCGCGCGTGGTGGATCGCGCATCGCGATCTGTATGCCGGCCATCGCGAAGGGGTGAGACGTCGAGCGCGCAGCGGCTTCCTCCGGGGGTTCGCCGCGGGCGCCATGAACCGGATCGTGCAGAGTCGCCGCGCTGCGGTCGAAGAGAGCGGCTCGGGGACCGAGCTCGTTCTCACCTCGCGCCGGAGCCGAGTGGACGAGGCGGTCGACGAGATGGCGACGACACACGCCCGGCGACGCCGCGGCGCGGATCCCGGCTCCTTCGCGCACGGCCACCGTTCGGGCCTGGAGGCCCAGACCGGCGGCGGCAGAGCGGTCTCGCCGCGATGACCACGCACGCGCCCGCTGCTGCTATCGCGAGAAGAGGAAGCGCGTCAGCCGAACGATCGCGTCGGTGTCGTGCTCGTCTCGAACGAGGGACTCGACGATGATCGCCCCGAGGATCGCCCGTCCCAGCTGCTCGACCGGTGCGTCCGGGGCGAGCTGCCCGTCGCGGATGCCGCCGCGAATGCGCTCGGCGAGGTACTTCTCGACGCCGAGGCTCTCACCGAGGTGCGCGCCGACTCCGGCGTCCTCGGTGGCAGCTGCCACGAGCGAGCGGAGAAGTGCCCCTCCCTCCGGCGCTTCGAGGATGGACAGCACGCTGCGCAGCCAGGTCTCGACATCGTCGGCGAGGTCTCCCGTGTCGGGAACCACGAAGTCGACGGGGATCAGGCGGCCCTCGACGAGGCATTCACCGATGAGGGCTCCGCGCGACGGCCACCACCGATAGATGGTCTGCTTGCCGACGCCGGCCTCTTTCGCGATTCCCTCGATCGTGAGACGGTCGTACCCCTGGTTATGGAAGAGGCGAGCGGTGGCGTCGAGGATCGCTTCGCGGGCAGCCGTGCTGCGCACGGGTCCGCTCCGATGCTCGTTCACCACACGTTCAGGATAACCACAGAACACTAGACGAGACGCCCCGTATGATCTATGCGTCTGAAGGAGATCGTTTTGGCTTCACTGCTGTTCCGCCTGGGTTCGTTGGCTGCACGCAAGGCGTGGACGGTGATCGTCTCGTGGGTCGTCATCCTCGGCCTGGGTGTCGGCGCGTTCCTCACGCTCGGCGGCACGCTGAGCAACAGCTTCGACATCCCCGGCACCGCCTCGGGCGCTGTGACCGACCAGCTCGCCGAGAAGCTGCCCGACACCGCCGGCGGCACGGGCACGGTGGTCTATCAGACGACCGACGGCTCGGCTTTCACGGAGCAGCAGAAGCAGGAGATCTCCGCGCTCGCGAAGAGCGCCGAAGACCTCGACGGCGTGGCATCCGTGATCGACCCGTTCGACGCGCAGCAGCAGCAGGCCGTGCAGGCGCAGGATCTCGCCGACGGCAAGGACCAGATCGAGGGCGGCCGGGCGCAGCTCGACGCCGGTCAGGCGCAGCTCGACGAGGGTCGCACGCAGCTCGAGGCCGGGCTCGACCAGCTGACCACGGCTCGGTCGCAGGCAGAAGCGGGCGGCGCTCCGGCCCAGCAGCTCGCAGCACTGGATGCGCAGATCGAAGCTCTGAACGCGCAGGCAGCCCAGCTCGATGCGCAGCAGAAGACCATCGACGACTCGCGCGCCGAACTCGATGCGAACGCCGAGAAGGTCGACCTCGGTTCCACGCTCCTCGACCTCACGAACGGCATCGGCGTCGTCTCGGAGGATGGCTCGACGGCCATCGTCAACGTCTCGTTCGAAGACCCCCGTCTCGAACTCTCCGAAGAGGTCAAGCAGGGCACGATCGAGCACTTCGAGTCCTCGCCGATCGAGGGCGTCGAGGTCGACTTCGGCACCGACATCGCGCAGGGCGTGCCCGAGATCTTCGGCGTCGGCGAAGCGATCGGACTCGCATTCGCCGCCGTCGTGCTGATCGTCATGCTCGGCACACTCATCGGCGCAGCACTGCCGATCGTGACGGCCGTCGTCGGCGTGGGCGTCGGCGTGACCGCATCTCTCGCCTTCTCGGGCGTCGTCGACATGGCATCCGTCACCCCCGTGCTCGGCGTCATGCTCGGTCTCGCCGTCGGCATCGACTACTCGCTCTTCATCGTGAACCGGCACCGCAAGCAGCTGCTCAATGGTGTTCCGGTTCGCGAATCCATCGGCCTCGCCACCGGCACCTCGGGAACGGCCGTGGTGTTCGCCGGCACCACGGTGATCGTCGCGCTGCTGGCCCTCAACGTCACCGGCGTTCCGTTCCTCGGACTCATGGGCACGGTCGGCGCGGTCTGCGTCGGCGTCGCCGTGCTCGTCGCCATCACGCTCGCCCCCGCGATCCTCGGGCTCGTCGGCACACGACTGCTCAGCGGCAAGGCTCGCGCCACGATCGGCCAGCCGCACGCCGCGGGCAAGCCCGTGAAGCGGATGTCCACGCTCCGCGCGATCGTCACCGTGCTCGTCAGCGTGATCGCACTGCTGATCGTCGCGATCCCGTCGATGTCGATGCGCCTCGGACTGCCCGACGGCGCGAGCGAACCGTCGGATTCGACCAGCTACCGCGCCTTCCACATCGTCGACGAGCAGTTCGGCGAAGGGGCGAACGGTCCGCTGCTCGTCACAGCCACCCTCGACGACGCGGTGAGCGACGACGACCTGCTCGCCACGCAGGTCGAGATCGCCCAGAAGATCGCCGACCAGGACGACGTCGTGGGTGTCGCCCCGATCGCGAACTCCGACGACAACACCCTGCTCGCGTTCCAGGTGCTCCCCGCCGAAGGCCCGAACAGCGCATCGACCGAGAAGCTCGTGCAGGACATCCGCGCCCTGCCGCAGCTCGACGGCGGCATCACCCTCGGCGTCGCCGGGCAGGCCGCGACCAACATCGACATCTCCGAGGCGCTGGCCGCCGTCCTGCCGCTCTACCTCGTGGTCGTGGTCGGGCTCTCGCTGCTCATCATGATCGTCGTGTTCCGCTCGCTGCTCGTGCCGATCATCGCCACCGGTGGCTTCGTGCTCTCGCTGTTCGCGACCTACGGCCTGATCGTCGCCGTGTTCCAGTGGGGCTGGGGCGCCGACCTCATCGGCCTGGACAGCCCGGGGCCCATCCTCAGCTTCCTGCCCGTGATCCTCGTCGGCATCCTGTTCGGGTTGGCGATGGACTACCAGCTCTTCCTCGCCTCGGGGATGCGCGAGGCGTACGTGCACGGAGCCTCGGCACGGGATGCCGTCGCGCAGGGCTTCCGGGCCGGACGTTCGGTCGTCGTCGCCGCGGCACTCATCATGGTGTCGGTCTTCGGCGGATTCATCTTCTCGGAGTCGACCATCATCCGCTCGATCGGCTTCGGCCTGGCGTTCGGTGTGCTGCTCGACGCCTTCGTCGTCCGGATGCTGCTCATGCCGGCGCTCATGCACCTGCTCGGCCGGTCGGCCTGGTGGCTGCCGCGGTGGCTCGACCGCATCCTTCCGAACGTCGACATGGAGGGTGCTGCGCTCGAGCGCGAGCACCCGGGAGTCAGGACCGACACGGTGCAGCTCGTGGCGAGCTCGGAGACGCCTGAGGCGCGCTGACGTCGCGGCGGTGACTGCCGCTCGGCGTGCCGCTCGGCGTCCCTGCGAAGGAGCTCTCGCACAACGAAGGAGCCCATCCGAGGAATGCTCCTTCGGTGCGTGAGATCTCCTTCGGTATGTGAGATCCCTTCGGTATGTGAGATCCCTTCGGTAGGTGAGATCTCCTTCGGTGCGTGAGATCCCTTCGGTATGTGAGATCCCTTCGGTATGTGAGATCTCCTTCGGTGCGTGAGATCCCTTCGGTATGTGAGATCTCCTTCCGCTGACGTCGCGGCGGTGACAGCCGCTCGGCGTCCCTGCGAAGGAGATCTCGCACAACGAAGGAGCCCATCCGAGGAATGTTCCTTCGATGCGTGAGATCTCCTTCGGTACGTGAGATCTCCTTCCGTGCGTGAGATCTCCTGAGGGCGATGCTCCCGCCATTCGTGACCCAGCATGCCGTCTGCATCACCTCACCCGGATGGCCGGGGTGCCGGGACGCGTGGGTCAGGCGACCATCCCGCGCCAGATCGTCTCGACCGCAGCCCGCAGGCGAGCGGCCACCGCAGGGTCGTCCATCCGGTCGCCGCGCACGACGATCTGGTAGTACGCGGTGCCGGCTATCGCATCGAAGCACGCCTCGACGTCGAGGTCGGCCCGCAGCTCGCCACGGGAGATTCCCGCGCGCAACGCGTTCAGGAGCGGCACTCGTCGCCGCGACACGTGCGACTGCCAGTACGCCTTCTGCAGTGCGCGATCCGACATGACGAGTCGGATGCGCTGCCGGAATCGTTCCTCCGCATAGCCGGATGCCGCGACAGACAGCGCCACCCCGGTGTCACCGAGACCGAACCCGTCGAACAGCGCCTCGCGCAGGTCGATATGGTCCGGGTATTCGGGCGGGATGGTGCGTCCGACGTCGAGCGCCGCCGCGATCAGCGTCGTGAGCGACGGCCACCGCCGATACAGGGCAGCGCGACTGACTCCGCTCCGCGCGACGACACGACTGACCGTGACGTCCTCGCCCGCATCGATGATCTCGAGCGTCGCGGCGACGATCTGCCCGTCCATGTCCTCATCGCGCGGACGGCCGGGGCGGCGGCGGACCGCAGCCCCGGCATCCGACGCGCCCGCAGACTTCGAGCCCACAGACTTCGCGCCCGCAGACGTCGAGCCCGCAGTTCCGACGGCGACCGGAGCGGCACCGACAGCGTCACCCGCGCTCGCGACGCGAGCCTCCAGCTCCACGGTCGTCACGCGGCGAGCGCCCGCTCACGGAGCCGCGCGACAGTCGCATCCGACAGTCCCGCCGCTCTCAGCGGAGCGAGTGCATCGCCGTGCTGCGCGCGGAGGGTGTCGAGCAGGGTGCGCATCGACACCTCCATCGAACCCTCCAACAGCGACGATGTCGCACCGGCGGCATCCGCGTCGAAGCCGAGCGCCTTCCACATCGCGCCCATCACGGGTGCGGTGCGCTGCATGATCGCGACCATGTTGCCGCCGGTGAGGGCGTAGTCGGCGACGATGTCATCATCAGCCGCGCCGAGGGCGAGCAGCAGCATCGCCGCCACGACTCCGGTGCGGTCGCGCCCGGCCGCGCAGTGGAACGCCGCGGTTCCCGGCGTGTAGGCGATCACGTTCAGCGCGGTGACGAGCTGGGGTGCGGCGACCTCGACCATGCGCAGGTACATCCGGCCCATGGCGTCGTGGCTGAGCTCGGGAGCGTCGCGGTTCATCGACTCCCCGACATCCGCGATCAGCGGCAGGTGGTGGTACGCGACCGGGTAGTCGGCGAGCGGACCCCGCCCCGTGACCGAGACCTCGAGCGGCGAGCGCAGGTCGATGATCGCGGTGAGCCCTGCGGCTACGAGCTGCGACGCGATCTCGGTCGTGACGTAGGCGAGGTCATCCGTGCGGATCGCGAGACCCTCCCGCAGTACTCCCCCCTCGATCGGGATGCCGCCGAGGTCGCGCAGGTTCACGGGGGCGCTGAGCACCAGGTCGATGTCGGCGATGGTCATGTGATTCTCCTTCGGATGAGGGCGCTGCCCTGGTCGATCGCCGTGACGAGCACGATGATGCAGATGATGATGGCGCTGAGGTGGCCGTAGTCGTACATGCGCATGGCGGTGGTCAGCTCGAGGCCGATGCCACCGGCGCCGACGAGGCCGAGGATGGTCGCGCCGCGCACGTTGCCCTCGAACAGCAGCAGCGTGTAGGACGTGAGCAGCGGTGCGCTCTGCGGCAGGATGCCGTACTGGATGACCTGACGCTTCGAGGCACCGACCGCCTCCATGGCGACGACGGGTCCGCGGTCGACCTGCTCCATGGCCTCGGCGAAGATCTTGCCGATCGACCCGATCGAGCCGAGGGTCATGGCCAGGATGCCGGCGAACGGACCGAGTCCGACGGCCGAGACGAACATGAGCGCGAACACCAGGTCGGGCACCGAGCGGATGATGTTCATCACCCAGCGCGTCGGGTAGTAGACCCACTTCGGCGCGATGTTCGACGATGCCCCGAAGGCGACGAGCAGCGAGAGCACGGCTCCGAGCACGGTGCCGACCACCGCCATCTGGAAGGTCTCGAGCAGCAACGCGAGGATCGTGCCGATCTTCGAGAAGTCCGGCGGGAACAGGCGCGACAGGAACTCGCCCATGTTGACCGCGCCGTCGCCCAGCTTGATGAAGTTGAACTCGGCGCCGTTGAACGACCAGATCAGCAGCAGGGCGGCGATCGGCAGCCCGAGCAGGAACCTCGCGCGCGGCACCCGGAACGCCCGCTCGAGCCGCGAGCGCTCGGCAGGGTCGAGGGTCGGCCTCGAGATCGAGCGGTCGGTCGTGCCGGCGGCGGGGCCGGCTGAGCCTGCCGACCCTGCCGTGGAGCGGGGGTCAGTGGTGAGCGTCATCGTCGTGCTCCTCGTCGTCGTAGAGCGGCGCAAGGGCCGCGGCATCCAGCTGCGAAGTGGCGCCGGCGACCAGCATCCGTCCGTGCCGCAGGCCGATGATGCGGTCGCTGTGCGCGAGGGCCAGCGGCAGCACGTGCAGGCTGACGAGCACGGGGATGCCGTCTTCGGTGGCGATCTCGCGCAGCAGACCGAGCACGGAGTCGGCGAGCTTCGGGTCGAGCGACGCGACCGGTTCGTCGGCGAGGATCACCTTCGGCTGCTGCATGAGAGCGCGGGCGATCGCGACGCGCTGCTGCTGTCCGCCCGACAGCGAGCGAGCAGGCTCGTTGGCCTTGTGCGCGATGCCGACGCGATCGAGCAGCTCGAGTGCGCGGCGACGGTGCGCGCTCGAGAAGCCGCCGACCAGATTGATGGAGCCCGCGCCGTGCAGGGCTCCGGCCAGCACGTTCGTCATGACGCTCAGGCGCGGGATGAGGTTGAACTGCTGGAACACCTGGCCGACATCCGACCGCAGGGTGCGCAGCTCGCCGCGCGCGAGATTGGTGACGTCGTGGCCGGCGACCCGCGCCGACCCTGCCGAGATCGGCGCGAAGCCCGTGAGACTGCGCATCAGGGTGGACTTGCCCGACCCCGAGGCGCCCAGCAGCGCGACCATCTCGCCCGGGAACAGGTCGAGATCGACGCGGTCGAGCACGGTGGTGGTGTCATACGCCACGCTGAGGTCGCGCACCGTGACGAGCGGCAGGGCCTGGCGGAGCGCGGCGGTGGGGGTGCGGAGCTCTTCCGCCGTCGGAGATCCCAGACCATCGGATGCCGTCTCGGCGCGTCGGGAGGCGACATGCCGACCGGCGGACGCACCGCGCGCGTTCTCCAGCGAAGCGACGACGGGTGCGGGACTCGTCACTTGAGGTCCTTGAGCTCGACACCGGCGACCGCGGCGATCTCGGCGAACGAGGCGAACGACGAACCGTCGGGGTCGACGGTCTGCTCGGCGGCGGCGAAGGCGCCGTACGCTCCGAGGCGCTCGGCGTTCTCGGGCGAGAAGACTTCGGCGATGCCCTCCTGGATGACCTTGCGGGTCTCGGCGTCGAGCGACTGACGTCCGAGCACAGCACCCTGGATGTCCATCGCCGGGCTCTCACCCACCGCACGCCACTCCCCGTCGGCGAACGGGAACATCGGCGCGCCGAGCTCGGTCAGCATGACGGCAGTGCAGGCGGCATCCACCTGTCCCTGCTCGAGCGCGGCGAAGCTGCCTTCGTGTCCGCCGGCGAAGATCGCCTCGTAGTCGGTGCCCTGCTCGAGGCCCGCCTCATGCAGCATGTACACCGGCATGAAGTAGCCCGAGCTCGACGCCTGGTCGGCGAAGGCGACGGTCTTGCCCTCGAGGTCCTCGACGGTCTGGATCGGCGAGTCGTTCAGCACCACACAGGTCGAGACGGGCTTGCCGTCGCCCTGGAAGGCGACGAGCGCGTCGACCTCGCCCGTGTTCACGGCGAGCGCCGAGGGGAAGCCGCTCATGATGCCGATGTCGACGTGGTCGGCGCGGATCGCCTCGACGACGCTGAGGTAGTCGGGAACATCGGTGATCTCGACGTCGCGGCCGGTGGCGTCTTCGAGCAGCTCGGCGAAGACCTCGACGGGGTTCTCGGCTGTGGGGTCGTCACCGACCGGGATCGTCGCGATCGTGAGAGGAGCGTTCGGGTCGGCGGGGGCCGCTTCGGCGGACGGGCTCTGGCAGCCGGTCAGGGCGAGGGCGGCGACGCCGAGGAGGCCGACGGCGGGCAGGGTGAGGCGGCGCATGATGACCTTTCGGGAGGAGGCGTTCCCGAATTCCGAGAACATGGGTATTCCAACTCGCGAAGGTGACAGGCAATTACGAGACCGCCGTACTCGAAACGGAACGCTGAGTGAACGGCTGGTGTCGGAGGTGCCGCCTAGAGTGTGCGGATGACGTCGGATGCCCGCTCACGCCTCGAGATGCTGCGCGCCGAGGCGACGGCGCGCGTCGCATCCACGGCGGCGACCCTCGCCGAGCTGATGCACGATCGCGAAGGCTCGAACGACGACGACGAGCACGACCCCGAGGGCGTCACGCTCTCGTCCGAGTGGTCACGGCTGACCGGGCTCGCCGATGCGGCGGCATCCGAACTCCAGCAGGTCGACGACGCGATCGCACGACTGGATGCCGGCACCTACGGCGTCTGCGCGCACTGCGGCAGGCCGATTCCCGAGGCGCGACTCGAGGTGCGCCCGTTCGCCACGCACTGCGTCGCCTGCGCGGAGAAGCTCGGCCTCTGATCGGCGCCCCGGGGGCTCCATAACTCCGGAGATCCTGTGCACCCCCGCGAGGGCCGCCCGTCTTCTCGGCGCTTGCGAACGAACGTGGTCGCCTGCCAGTCCGGATCTCCGGAGTTGTGGAGCACACGCGCACGCAACCCCGGCCGCCCACGCCACACAGCCCGAGAAGTAGGCTGAGGGCATCATGGACGAGTTCATCCAGGGCTTCTGGAACTTCGCGGGGCACTACTGGTGGCTCGTCTTCCCCATCATGGGCATGGCCGGCGGCGCCGCGAAGGCGTGGGAGCGCAACTCGAAGCGTCGCCACGAACGTCGCATCGAGACCCTGCGACTGAAGGCCGAGATCAAGACGGCTCAGCTCGAAGCCCGCACCGGAAGGGCGAGGCAGGCGGGACCGGCGTTCGTCGACACTCGTGCTTCCGTCGCACCGAACACCCTGCTCGAGCGGCTCTTCTCCGAGCACGACGAGATCACCGCGCGGTGGCTCGACTACGAGCTCGACGTCGCGAAGCTCATCGCCTTCCCCGCCATGAGCGACGGACGCCAGCCTCTGGTCGCGGCGTTCCTTCGGGCCAAGAGGACGGCGGATGCGCTGCGCCCGCTCTCCGCTGACGCAGCCGTGACGGAGCAGCAGGTGTCGGAGTACCTCGACGCCGTCGGCGCGTACGCCGTCGCGTTCGAGATCGCCGAGAAGGATGCCCGGCGGCTGCGCGACTCGACCTTCACCGAACCCGAGCGCAAGCGCCTCGACCGCGCGCAGCAGCTGCTCAAGGTCGCCGTCGACGAGTCGGCCACCCAGGCCGAGCGCAACGTCGCCTACCGACGCGTGCGCGACGAGCTCGAGGGCCTGATCCTGCTGAGCGACGAGGCCGTGCAGGTGCTCGAGAAGCAGGTCGCGCGCGAGCTCCCCGCACATCCATCAGCGGGCACCGTCACGGATGCCGCATCGACGACGCCCGCCCGCGCCGGGGCCGTCTCCGATCCGGAGCCCGAGAAGATCCGGCTGCCGTCGCCGACGACGGCTCCCGACTCCCCGGCCCGGACTGACGCGTCTGCACCCTTGCGCGCGAACACGAACGACGACGGCGAGAATCCCCGATGATCACGAGATTCGAAGAGCTCGACTGGCAGGAGACCCCCATCGGCGAGCTGACGCTGCGTCGCCGCACCGAACCCGCTGTCGGCCAGGAGATCTACGAGGTCAAGCTCGGTGACGAATACCTGATGTCGAGCCTGTTCACGGTGGCGGAGGAGGAGCTCTCGAATCTCGGCCTGGCCGCTGTCGCCGGCGACGACCTCTCTGTGCTGGTCGGCGGCCTGGGGCTCGGATACACGGCGGTCACGGCGCTCCGTGACGACCGTGTGGCGTCGCTCACCGTGGTCGACCGGCTCGGCGCGGTGATCGGATGGCACCGACGGAAGTTGCTGCCCGTGTCGGCGGAACTCGTCGACGACCCGCGCACGAGCCTGGTCGAGGACGACTTCTTCGCCGTGGTCCGCGCAGCGCCCCCGGAGGGCCACCGCGGCTACTCCGCGATCCTGCTCGATGTCGACCACTCGCCGCGCCACCAGCTCGACCCCACGCACGCCGACCTCTATACCGCGGCCGGCCTGCGCGCCCTCGACCGGCACCTCGCCTCCGGTGGCGTCTTCGCACTGTGGTCGGATGATCCGCCCGACGATGCCTTCATGGACGAGATGCGTGCCGTGTTCGACGACGCCGTCGCCCACGTGGTCGACTTCGCGAACGCGGTCACCGGTGGGACGTCGTCCAACACCGTGTACGTCGGGCGCAGCCGCGGCGCAGCGGAGCCGACGTCGTGACCCCGAAGACGGTGGTCCTCACCGGCGCATCCGACGGGATCGGTGCGGCATCGGCACGCCAGCTCGCGGCATCCGGCCACCGACTCATCGTCGTCGGACGATCGGTCGAGAAGACACGCGCTGTGGCCGCGGACACCGGGGCCGAGTGGTTCACCGCCGACTTCGCGCGACTCGACGACGTGCGCGAACTCGCGACGAAGATCGCGGATGCCGTGGGCGGCGGCGGCATCGACGTGCTCGCGAACAACGCCGGCGGCATCTTCGGCGATCAGACGCCGACGGTCGACGGCTTCGAGAAGACGCTGCAGGTCAATCACCTGGCGCCGTTCCTGCTGACGAACCTGCTGCTGCCGCAGCTGCGCACCGGTCGCGCGGCGATCATCAACACCTCGAGCGTCGCGCACCGGCTGTTCGCCAAGCTCGACATCGACGACCTCGACAACCGCAAGGACTTCAGCGCGAACCGCGCCTACGGCGATGCGAAGCTCGCGAACGTGCTGTTCACGAAGAGCCTGCACACGAAGTTCCACGGAGAGGGACTCAGCTCGGTCGCCTTCCACCCCGGCACCGTGCAGACCAACTTCGCCTCGGACTCGAACACGCTCATGCGGTTCGTCTACCGCACCCCGCTCAAGCGCCTGCTGCTCATCAGCAGCGAGAAGGGCGGCAGCACGCTCAGCTGGTTCGTCGAGGGCACCCCGGATGAGACCTGGATCTCGGGCGAGTACTACGACGAACGCGTTCTGACCCGGCGGGTGAACCCGATGATCGAGGATGCCGCACTGGCCGAGGCCCTGTGGCAGAAGAGCGCCGAACTCGTCGGGATCGACGCCGCCTGACCGCATCCTGATCGCCGGCCGTTCGCCCCGCTGTGTTGCGACCGGAACCACGAGCGGACGCAGCCGGACCGGTGGATCGACCCCCAGCAGGCAGGAGTATGCTGGCACACCGGGTCACATGACCCCTTCAGAGCGCGAGAGGCGGTGATGGCGATGTCCGGTGATAGTTGCGACGCCGCCTTCGTTGCGTCGCGTCTGACGGCATCCGTGCGTTGAGCTCCGGCTCCGCACCTGCACGTCCTGCTCCGCAGCCGTCGGCGGCGTCTTCCGCCCCCTGACGAATACTGCGCACGCCCCCTCTGACCCGGCGTGCGCCTGCGAGAACGGAGCCAGCCATGGCCCTCATCGACAACGGCGTGTACGTCCACGGACGTCGCGTGGAGACCCCGAAGAACCTCGACGAGACCTACCGGTCCCTCGATGCCCACGGCGGCATCGCCTGGATCGGCCTCTACCGACCGAGCCCTCAGGAGGTCGCCTCGGTCGCGCGCGAGTTCGACCTGCATCCGCTCGCCGTCGAGGATGCCCTCTCGGGTCACCAGCGGTCGAAGGTCGAGCGCTACGGTGACACGCTCTTCGCCGTGCTGCGCCCCGCCCGCTATCGCGACGAGCAGGAGTCGATCGAGTTCGGCGAGCTGCACCTGTTCGTCGGCCCCGACTTCGTTGTGACCATCCGGCACGCCGAGTCGCCCGACCTCGTGGGCGTGCGTCGTCGCATGGAGGCGCACCCCGACCTGCTCGCGATGGGCCCCGAGGCCGTGTTCTACGCGATCCTCGACGAGGTCGTCGACGGCTATGAGCCCATCGTCACGGGCCTGCTGAACGACATCGACGAGATCGAGGACCAGCTCTTCGGCGACAGCGACGACGACGCCCTCTCGCGGCGCATCTACGAGCTCTCGCGCGAGGTCATCAACTTCCAGCGCGCGGTGCACCCCCTCGCCGGGATGCTGGAATGGTTGCGCCGCGGATCCGAGAAGTACCGCATCGACGAAGAGCTGCAGCGCTCACTCCGCGACGTGCTCGACCACGTCATCCGCGTGAACGAGCGGGTCGACTCGTTCCGCGCGATCCTCGAGAACGCCCTCACGGTGCAGTCGGCTCTCGTCGCACGCCGGCAGTCGGATGCGAGCCTCGCCCAGAACGACGAGATCAAGAAGATCTCGTCGTGGGCGGCGATCATCTTCGCGCCCACCCTCGTCGGCACGGTCTACGGCATGAACTTCGACGTCATGCCCGAGCTGCACTGGGCGCACGGCTATCCGATGGCGATCGGCGCGATGGCCGCCTTCGCGGTCGCCCTCTACGGGGTGTTCAAGTACAAGAAGTGGCTGTGACCCGCGGCGGGCTCAGCGGTCGTCGCCGCTGAGCCTGTCGAGCAGCTCGTCGAGATCGTCGAACTCCAGGACCTCGACGTCAGCGGCATCCCGGTCGCGCACCTCGATGTTCGCGACTTCGAGGTCGTCGTCGAGCTGCACCAGGATCCGTGAGTCCGGGAACTGCTTGGGCGCATCGAAGGCGATCAGCACGGCATCGGCGAACACCACCACCGAGGTGGCTTCGAGGTCGTCGCGCAGGTCGACCTGCTCGATCACCGGCTCGTCGTCGACGGCCTCGTCGATGTCGTCGGCGACCTCGTCGATCACCGCCCGCCACCGGGTCTCGGACACCGACAGGATGCGGGTGATCGCCGCGATCAGCGCGTCGTCGTCGAGGGTCTCCTCGTCGTCCTCCAGCTCGGGGTCGACGTTGACGGTGACGACCGCGCCGGCGGCATCGATGGTGGCCCGTCCGTAGACGAGACCGTTCTCGGCGACCGGATCATCGAGCAGTCCGCTGTCGACGATGCGGGCGAGGAGAGTGTCGAGCAGTGGGGAGGACATGGCACCAGTCTTCCACTCTCGCCGCCGCTAGGCTCTAGGGCGTGCCGAATGCTGACTCCCCCGCCTCCGCCGCATCCGACCTCCGCCGCATCGCGGCCTCCCTCGCCGGCGTCGAGCCGCTGAACTGGGTCATCACCGGAGACTCGATCACGCACGGCCTGCTGCACACGCAGGGCGGGCGCAGCTACTCCGAACATCTGCACGAGCTGATCCGTGGCGAGCTCGGGCGCACCCGTGATGTCGTCATCAACAGCGCCATCAGCGGGCACCGCATCACCGACATCCTGAACGACTGGGACCGTCGTGTCGCATCGTGGCACCCCGACGTCGTGACGCTGATGATCGGCACGAACGACCTGGCGACCGGCCCCGGCCAGGTCACCGTCGAACCCGGCGACTTCGCCGCGTCACTGCGCGAGTTCGTGTCGCGCGTCCGTGCCACCGGCGCCGTCGTCGTGCTGCAGACCCCACCCGCGATCGACATCGTGAACGCCCCCGGTCGCGAGAGGATCGCCGAGTTCGCGGATGCCGTGCGCACCGTCGCGGCATCCGAGGACGTGATCCTCGTCGACCAGCACGCGCGCTTCATCGAGCTGGGCAACGGCGGTGTTCCGTGGGGGCTGATGGGCGACCCGTTCCATCCGAACGCCGCCGGTCACGCCGCGCTGGCTCTCGAACTCGCGAACGCCCTCGACATCTGCCCGCAGCCCGAGGCCGATCGCACCCTGCCGCTGCTCGAGGCGCAGGTCGCGATGGCGCGCCTGAACGGCTGAACGGCTGATCGCGGCGGTCGCCCCGCCCGGGTGAGATCACCCCCCGCAGCGCCCCGAACCCCAATACGCTGAGCGCATTCGCAGACGACAGCGGGGGTGGCGACGTGTCTCATGTGGTGGCGACGGGCGCAGGCAAGGCCATGATGGAGCGGCGGAACGATCCGACGCACGACTACATCCTCGGGCTCACCCGCAAGAAGAGACCTCGAGTGCTGTTCGTCGGCACGGCGACGGGCGATGACGCGGCATACATCGTGAGCTTCTACGCGACGTACGACTCGGACCGCTGCGCACCGCATCATCTGCCCCTCTTCCACCGATCGGTCGACGACCTCGCCGATTTCGTGAAGGGGTTCGACGTCATCCATGTCGGCGGCGGCAACACCGCGAACATGCTCGACGTCTGGAAACGCCAGGGCCTCGACGAGGTCATGCGCGAGATGTGGGAGGACCCGAACTCGAACGTCGTGTTCACCGGAGGCAGCGCCGGCGGCATCTGCTGGTTCGAGGGCGGCACGACCGACAGCTACGGTCCGACCCTGCAGGTGCTGCCCGAGGGGCTCGGATTCCTGCATGGCAGCTTCTGTCCGCACTACGACGCCGAGGATCAGCGGCGACCGCTCTTCCACGCGTCGCTGCTCAGCGGTGAGCTCGCGACCGGATACGCGGTCGGCAACCTGCAGTCGCTGCACTTCGAGAACTCCGACTTCGTCACGGCGATCAGCCCGGTCGAGAACCCGCTCGCGCTGCGCGTCGAGGCGATCGGCGGCAGGATCGTCGAGACCGAGCTCGCGACCGAGATCCTCACGGCATCCGCCCCGATCACGAAGGGGCCGTCGACGTGAACGACAACGTGTGGATCCTGATCGCCCAACTGATCGTCGTCATCCTCGCGATCTACATGGGCACCCGCACCAGCGGGATCGGCCTGGGCGTGTGGGGACTCGTCGGCGTCGCCGTGCTCATCTTCGTGTTCGGAGAGGCTCCCGGCAACGCCCCGGTGGATGCCGTCTTCATCGTCATCACGGTGATCACGGCCGCATCCACCATGCAGGCGGCCGGCGGCATCGACTGGATGGTGTCTATCGCCGCCAAGGTGATCAGACGCAAGCCGAAGTCCGTGGTCTTCCTCGCCCCGGCGATGTCGTTCCTCTTCACGGTCGGCGCCGGCACGGGCAACATCTTCTACCCGCTGCTGCCGGTGATCTACGACGTGTCGTACCAGCAGAAGATCCGCCCCGAACGAGCGCTCTCCGTCTCGGCGGTCGCGTCGCAGGTCGGCATCCTCTGCTCCCCCGTCTCGGCAGCGACCGCGTCGATGGTGGTGCTCCTCGCGCCGCAGGGAGTCGATCTCGGCGGACTGCTGCTGATCATGTGGCCCGCGTCGATCGCCGGGCTCTTCGTCGCCGCGCTCGTCATGATGCGCCACGGCAAGGACCTCGAAGACGACCCCGAGTTCCAGCGGCGCCTCGAGAGCCACCAGATCCAGCCGCCCACGGTCGACGCGCACGACAGCAGGCTTCCGCGCACCGCAGTGCTGTCTGCCACGCTCTTCCTGATCGGCGTCGGCGTCATCGTGCTCTTCGGGCTCTTCGAGGGGCTGCGCCCCGTGATCGGCACCGACGACGCCGGCGACCCGGTGCGTCTGAGCGTGACCGTGATCATCGAGGTCGTGATGGGTGTCATCGCCGCTCTCATCTTCGTGTTCTGCAAGGTCAAGGCCGCGGATGTGCCGAAGCAGCCGACGTTCCCCGCCGGCATCGTCGGCGCGATCGCCCTGTTCGGCATCGCGTGGCTCGCCAACACCTTCGTCGCCGCCAACCAGACGCTGATCGTCGACGGCCTCGGCTCGGTGGTGTCGGGATCGTCGGCGTTCCTCGGAGCACTGCTGTTCGCCCTCGCGCTGTTCGCTGTCGCGATGCTGACCACGAGCCAATCGAGCGCGACCAACGCGATCGTCCCGATCGGCATCACCATCGGGCTGCCCGCACCGCTGCTCGTCGGGCTGTGGCCGTCGACCATGGGCATCTACACGCTGCCGGCCAACGGCAGTCAGGTCGCCACCGTCGCATTCGACCAGACCGGCACGACGAAGATGGGCAGGTTCGTCTTCGACCACTCGTTCCAGCTGCCCAACCTCGTCTACATCGGCGTCGCGATCGTCGTCGGCGTGACCCTGTCGTTCCTGTTCTCGTGACGTGAGCGCGCGCTGACATGCCGGACGTGCTCGACCGCTCGGCCCTGCGCCAGTTCCTTCTGGGAGTGGCGCAGGGCATGAACGCCTCGGCCGAGTCGGTCGACCGCATCCGCGACACGATGACAGAGGTCGTCGAGGCCTATGGCGGTGACGACACCGACTTCGTCGTGCTGCCGACCATCATCCTGGTGGAGACCGGCGACGACGAGGAGTCGCGAGTCGCGATCCGGTCGGCGACCAACGCCTCGTTCCGCTTCGACCAGATCGCGGCCCTGTACGAGCTGATCGCGCAGGCGCGCACCGCCTCGGTGTCGCCGCTCGACGGCATCCGTCGCCTGAACGAGATCGGGGCGATGCGTCCACGGCTGGGCTGGGTCACCCGCACGTTCGGGCATGCCGTGCTGACGACCGGCTTGGCGCTGCTGCTCGCCCCCACCTGGCAGGGCGCGATCGTCGCCTTCGTGCTGGGTGCGGGCATCGGGCTGCTCAAGCTCGTGCGCTCGCCCACCCTGCAGCTCGTGATGCCGATCGCCGCGGCGTTCGTGTGCGCCGCCGCGGTGTTCCTGCTCGCCGAGGTCATCGAGATCGGCGATCCGATCCGGCTGCTCATCGCCCCGCTGGTCACCTTCCTGCCCGGAGGCGTGCTGACGACCGCGACCGTCGAGCTCGCGGCGGGGCAGATGATCTCGGGCGCCTCGCGTCTGATCTACGGCTTCGTGCAGCTCGCCCTGCTGGCATTCGGCATCCTGGCGGCAGGCACCGTCGTGGGTGTCGAATCGCGCTCCTACGAGCCGCTCGAAGCGGCATCCTTCCTACCGTGGTGGGTCGCGCTGATCGGCATCCTGGTGTTCGCGCTCGGCAACTATCTGCACTTCTCGGCCCCCACCTCGACATTCGGGTGGGTGCTGCTGGCGCTCGTCGTCGCGTACATCGGACAGTGGGTCGGCACCGCGCTGCTCGGCGCGACCCTGGGCGGATTCGTCGGGGCCGTGGCGATGGCACTCGTGGTGTTCTGGATCGCCTCGCTGCGCCGCGGTGTCCCGGCGCAGATCACGTTCCTTCCCGCGTTCTGGCTGCTCGTCCCGGGCGCTGCGGGACTCGTCGGACTCACCGAGGCCGTCGCCACCGACAGCGGCCTCGCCGACTTCATGGCGGCACTGCTGTCGATCATGTCGATCGCGCTCGGAGTGCTCATCGGCACCGCGCTGTATCGGGTGGTGCACCACGGGGCCGAGGAGATCGTGCAGTTCGCCGTCGCTCCGCCCACGGTGGTGTCCGAGGCGCCGCGGCGGTTCCTCGACCGGCTGCTGCCCTGGCGGCGCGCTCGCGACTGAGCCGCGCTCGCGACTGAGCCCGGCCGCGGATCGCTCAGCCACCCGGGCGGCAGCAGCCCGCGCAGCACGAAGCGCGACCGTCAACGCGGCCACCGGGCGGCTTCCGAGAAAGTTCAGTATTCGGTGTTGCTAAGTACCGGTACTCAGTGTTACTTTGTACCGGTACCCAGCAACACTGAGTACCGAACCAACGAAAGGAGGCTCTCATGGGCAAGCAGATGACCGAGATGCTCAAGGGCACACTCGAGGGCATCGTCCTGGCACTCCTCGCCGAGCAGCCGGCTTACGGCTACGAGATCACCAGCCGCGTGCGCGACCACGGATTCACCGACATCGCCGAGGGCACGATCTACGCACTGCTGGTGCGCGTCGAGCAGAAGAAGCTCGTCGACGTCGAGAAGGTGCCGAGCGAGAAGGGACCGCCCCGCAAGGTGTACTCCCTGAACGCCGCAGGCACGCAGGAGCTCGAGGAGTTCTGGAAGACGTGGAGCTTCCTCTCCGAGCACATCGAACAGCTGAACACGAACAGCACGAACAGCACGAACACGAACAACAAGGAGAACTGACATGGCCGCCAAGTGGATCGAAGCGCTCACCGGATCGCTCGAGCAGAAGAAGCAGTACCGCGATGCGAAGAAGCGCATCGACGCCCTCCCCGAGCCGTATCGCACGGTCGCCAACGCCCAGCACCGCTACACGATGTACTACGGGGGCATCACCGACGGCGACATCCTCGTGCAGATCTTCCTCGACCTCGCCGATCTGTGGGAGCGCGCCGCCATAGACGGCACCCCGATCGACGACATCGTCGGCGACGACCCCGTCTCGTTCGCCGAGACCTACGCCGAGGCGTACGGCGGAACCCACTGGATCGACAAGGAGCGCGCCCGCCTCGTCACGGCGGTCGACGACGCGAAGAAGAAGGAGTCACGATCATGAACGCACCAGCGATCGCCGTTCGCGGCATCGAGAAGTCCTACAAGGACCTCCACGTGCTGCGAGGCGTCGACTTCGAGGTCGAGAAAGGGACGATCTTCGCCCTCCTCGGCTCGAACGGCGCCGGCAAGACGACGATGGTCCGCATCCTCTCGACGCTGCTGAAGTCTGATGCCGGTGCAGCCACCGTGCAGGGGATCGACGTGGCCGCCGACCCCCTCGGCGTCCGTCAGCGCATCAGCCTCACCGGTCAGTTCGCCGCAGTGGACGAGATCCTCACCGGACGCGAGAACCTCGTGCTCGTCGCCCAGCTGCGCCACCTGCCCGACCCCGGAACGGTGGCCGACGAACTGCTCGCGACGTTCCGGCTGACGGATGCCGGGGGCCGCAAGGTCGGCACCTACTCCGGCGGTATGCGTCGCCGACTCGACATCGCGATGAGCCTCGTCGGGAATCCCGAGGTGATCTACCTCGACGAGCCGACCACCGGTCTCGACCCCGAGGCCCGCATCGAGGTGTGGGACGTGGTGAAGAAGCTCGCGAACACCGGCACCACCGTGCTGCTCACCACGCAGTACCTCGATGAGGCCGAGCAGCTGGCCGACCGCATCGCGATCCTGCACGAGGGTCGGATCATCGCCAACGGCACCCTCGCCGACCTCAAGCGGCTGCTGCCCGCGGCGAAGGTCGAGTACGTCGAGAAGCAGCCCACCCTCGAGGAGATCTTCCTCACTCTCATCGGACCGAAGTCGGGTTCGACCACCGGAAAGGAGAACGCAGCATGAGCACGCACTTCGCCGCCGATACGGCGACACTCACCGGCCGCTCGATGCGGCACATCTTCCGCAGCCCCGACACGATCATCACGACGGCGGTCACCCCGATCGCCCTGATGCTGCTGTTCGTCTACGTCTTCGGCGGGGCTCTGCAGACGAGCACCGGGGTCGACAACTACGTGAACTATCTGCTTCCGGGCATCCTGCTGATCGCGATCGCGTCCGGCATCGCCTACACGGCGTTCCGGCTCTTCACCGACATGCAGAGCGGCATCTTCGAGCGCTTCCACTCCATGCCGATCGCCCGATCGAGCGTGCTGTGGGCGCACGTGCTCACATCACTCACCGCGAACGCCATCACCCTCGCGATCATCTTCGCGGTCGGGTTCGTGATGGGATTCCGCACCGGGGCGAGCGTCTGGGCCTGGCTCGCCGTCATCGGCATCCTGATGCTGTTCACCCTGGCGCTCACGTGGCTCGCGATCATCGCGGGGCTCAACGCCAAGACGGTCGACGGGGCGAGCGCGTTCTCGTATCCGCTGATCTTCCTGCCGTTCATCAGCTCGGCCTTCGTGCCGACCGACACGATGCCGGGTCCGGTGCAGTGGTTCGCCGAGAACCAGCCGGTCACCTCGATCGTCGACACCATCCAGGCGCTGTTCGCCGAGCAGCCGGTCGGCACCGACATCTGGGTCGCTCTCGCCTGGTGCGTCGGCATCCTGGTCGTCGCCTATGTGTTCGCGATCATCTCGTACCGCAAGAAGGTCAGTTGAACGTCTGCAGTGAGACGGAACGCTCCGTCCGGGCCCCGCGCCCGGCCGGGGCGTTTCGCCGCGCTCGGCGTGCCTTCATGCGGGAGGAGATCTGCGATTCGGAGGATGAGTCTCGGCAATATGCCCTCCCGATCGCAGATCTCCTCCGGAACGATGGTGGGGGATGCCTGGCGCCGGACGCCGGATGCCGCGGCCTACCGCAGCCCGAGGGGGCCGAGCACGACGGACTGGCGCGTGCGCACCCACACCCCGGCGCCGTCGCGCCGTTCGGCCCGCGTCGCGAAGCGGTAGCGGTATGACACGGCGCGCACCCACCGCGGCGGCTCACCGTCGAACGGGTCGGACCGCAGCAGAGCGAGCGTCGGAGCATCGGCCTCGAGCAGTCGCAGCAGGAAGACCGTGAACCAGTCGTCGAGCGAACGGCCGAGCGGCAGGAACCACATCAGCCAGTCGAGGCGAAGGTGGTACGGCGCGAACTGCCCCGGGATGCGTCGCACGTCGCCCGGTTTTCCCTTGAACTCGTACTCGCGCCACAGCAGACCGTCGTCGTCGACCGATCCCTCGACGACGATCTCGACCCGCTGCTTCGTGACCGTGCCGAACGCTCCGTAGGCGTTGCCGATCTGCCACCGGTTGAAGCTCGCGTTCATCAGCTGCCGCCGCGCGAACAGGTTGCGCAGGGCGGGCCCGCTCAGCGCCACGACGAGCACGCCCACGGCGGCCGTGAGCACGAACCAGTACAGCGGGATGCCGGGCCACAGCGTGTCGTCCATCGCATCGTCGCGCGGTGCCGCGCCCACCCCCGGCAGTCCGATCGCCGAGAAGGCGATCACGATCGTCACCCAGTTCAGCCAGGCGAAGTTGCCTGTCGCGACGAGCCACACCTGGGTCGCGATCATGATCGTCGCGGCCACCGCCCCGACGATCTGGGGCACGGGACCGGGAATCCAGACCGACAGCAGCGGAGCGAACACGAAGAAGGGCACGACGAGCTGCGCGACGTGGTTGCCGACGACCTCGGCGCGATGGAACCACCGTGGCAGCAGATGGGCCTGCCTGCTGAGCGGCCCCGGCATGGGCTGCGTCTCGTGGTGGTACATCAGCGCCGTGAGGTCACGCCACTCCCGCCCGCCGCGGATCTTGATCATGCCGGCACCGAACTCGACACGGAACAGCAGCCACCAGAACAGCACGATCACGACGGTCGGCGGAGGCTGATCGTTCGAACCGAGGAAGGCGGCCAGGAACCCCGCCTCGAGCAGCAGCATCTCCCAGCCGAACGAATAGAAGGTCTGACCGATACTGACCACCGACATGTATCCGAGCCACAGCGCGAGGAAGCACAGCATCGGCACCCACGGCGGACCCCACTGCGGGATGCCGACGACCAGCGCCGCGGACACGACGATCCCTGCCCCGCACAGCAGTCCGAGCCTGCGGTCGGAGTACCGGACGCGGAGGAAGAGGGTCGGATGCAGCATCCGCCGTCGTGACTCCTTCTGCCCGATCCAGTCGAGCAGCGCCGGTGCCGGCAGCAGCCCGTGCTCGCCGAGCAGCGGTCGGAACTGGTTCAGAGTCGAGATGAACGCGACGAGATAGAGCGCCGCGACGCCCCGTTGCAGGACCTCGCGGGCGAACCCGAAGTCGACCGCCGCGAACCCGTCCACGGCCACAGGCTAACCCCGGGTGCGACAGGTCGAAGAGGGGGTTGCGCGTGCCGGGTGGCGCCGTGTCGGGAGTCGCCGTGTCGGGAGACGACCAGCGATCGGGAGGTGAACGGCGATCGGGAGGAGGATCCACCGGGGACCCCCCTCCCGAGCGCCGATCTCCTCCCGATCGCAGACGACTCGACCCGGGTCAGCTGACGGCGTCGAGCACTTCCTCGCGACGCCCACGCCGTGCGCGACGGATCTCCAGCGCGACCACGCCCGCGATCGCGAGCGCGATCAGCAGACCTCCGGTGAGCGTGAAGCCGTGCGACCCCGTTCCGCCCGCGGCCGGCAGCTCGAACACCGGGACGTCCCGCACCGACACCGTGCTGCCGGCGAGGGTGACCTGCGGACTCGACTGCCCGTCGGCGATCGACAGCACACCGGCCGCCGACACGATGATCTTCACCGGCTCGGCGAGGAGTGAGAACCCTTCCGGAGCCGTCGTCTCTTCGAGCCAGTACGTGCCAGGGCGCAGGCCAGCGGCGGTGAACAGCCCGACCTCGGCCCCGGCGATCAGCCCGGGAGTCACCGGCGCACCGGGAACCCCCGCGGCGTCGGCGAGCAGCCGGAAGCCCGACCCGTCCATCCGCACCCAGTCGCCGTTGACGTCTTCGCCGAGCTTCTCGACGATGAGCGAGGCCAGCACCTCACGCGTGGTCGCGTGGGCCGGATCGGTGTCCGTGACCCGAGCCCCGCCCGACGCCGGCTGCCCTGAGGCGGTCGCCGTGTTCTTGTGCAGCACGCCGCCCGTGGTCGGGGCGGGGTAGGTCGCGGTGAACACGACCGACTCTCCCGGATCGAGCGTGCCGTCCCACGCGCCGACGGGAAGGATCGAGGCGGCCGCGATGACGTCATCCGCGAGCTGCACGGCGGTCAGCACGACATTGCCCGTGTTCGTGACCCGGAACTCGAACCTCATCGCCGATCCGGCGTCGACGGCGACTCCCGGCGCGGTGTTCGCGTCGTCGCCGTTCACGAGCTTGACGACCTCGATCGCGGGTGCCGCCGCGGCGAGGGTGAGGATGTAGTCCTCGACCTCACCGGACTGCGAGATGCCTCGCGGGTCAGCCACTTCCGCAGCGGTGAACGACGTGCGCAGACGCAGGTACGTGTCACCCACGACGGCCGTCCCCGGCACCGTCCACGCGAGGTTCACCGAGGTCGCACCGGCGAGGAAGGCGGCCTGCACCCGCTCGGTCGCATCGAAGATGCCGTTCTTGTTGAAGTCGATCCATCCGGCGACCGTGCCGGGCGACGTGGTGCCCGACAGCGGGATCGGCAGCGAGTACGCGGTGCCGCGGATCGCGCGCGGAGCCCGGATGCCGTCGGCGATCGCGTCATCCGTGTCGAGCGAGGCTCCTGCACCGGCGTTCGGCGAGAGCGTCGGCTTGGCCGTCGCGTCGGCATCCGACGTGATGCCCGCACCGAGGCGCAGCGGCCCCTGGACGTGCACCGCGGCCTGAGCGGCGTCGTAGCTGCTCGGCGCGTCGCCCATGTCCTCGTGCAGCCGGATCGAGAGTCGGATCAGGTCGCCGAGGCTCTTGCCCGGGTCGTAGGTGTTGTACCCGTTCGCCCAGCCATCCGCCGCCGGCGCCCGCTGGATGTGCGTGCCGAGATTCATGGTGACCGTCTGGAAGGTGCCCTTCAGCACGACGGAGCCGCAGCCGGCGAGCGCGGTGCTGGTCATCGTCCGCCCAGCCAGCTCGGCCGCAGTGGGGAGCATGGTGTTGCACCGCGAGCTGCTCGTCTTCGTCGCAGCGGTGAGCGTGGTGGGGGTGACGCTGAGGTTCTGCGCGCCGGCGATCGGAGCGAACGTCACTCCGGGTGTCACGATGTCCATCTGCATGGCGATCCAGCCCGCGGCTGTGCGGTCACCATCGGCATCCGTCTTCATCGTGAATCCGTTGCCGGTGATGATCTCGCAGAACGTGTCGGCTGTATTGCGCTCCTCCACGCACTGCGCGTAGCCGCCGAGACCGGAGATGTCGATGATCGGATCCGTGACCGCGCGGCTGAATGCCACCGTGAGGGTGCCGTTCTTGTTCGCGCAGTAGCCGGAGAAGTCCAGGCCGTCGCACATGCCGGCGCCCGCCTCGAGTCCTACCGTCGGCGTGGTCGCGACGTCCAGGCCGGGCGCGAACATCGCGTTGGTCGCGCCGTATCCGTTGTGCGGCGTGGTCGCCAGGAACTGCACGCCGGCCGAGCCCGACTTCGTGGTCGCCGGGTTCACCGTCAGTGTGGCCGTGACTCCGCCGCGGTAGTTCATGGTCGCGCTCGTCGCGGTGCGCGTCGTGCTCAGCGCTTCCTCGATGGCCTCTGCCGGCTGCTGCGTCATCGGCAGCCCGCCGGCGAGCAGGATCGCGCCCATGAGCGCGACTCCGAGGATCGTTCGGAGGCGACGGCGCCCTCGGGGTACGCGTGCGGATGCCGATGCGGGTGCTGTCATGAGGTCCTCGAATCACAGGGACATCTCGCAGGAGTTCCGGGATCCGAGCAACGGACCGATGCGCATGGCAATCAGCCCCGGCGAAGCATGTCTGGGGTGTCGTCGATCTTTCGACGGCACTCACAAGACGTGGGGCTCGCGACATCGTGACGGGGGTGCATGGCCGCTGTTTCGGTACATCAATACACCCGCCCAGACACAGCGATGGGCGGAGGATCCGTGACAGATCCTCCGCCCATCGGAGGGGAGTCCACCCGCGTGCGGACGGACTCGTTCCCGTGAGTCAGGTCAGCTGACGACCCAGTCGAACTGGTCGCCGTTCTCCTCGAGCCACGCGTCGATGGCATCCGCTTCCTTGCCCTCGCCGTACTCGTTCACGACCATGTCCTCGAGCGAACCGTACTGCTCGTCGTCGAGCTTGATCTGCTCGATCAGCTCGGCGGCCTCGGGGAACTCCTCCGCGAAGCCCTTCGTGCCGAGGAAGTGCAGGGCCTCGGACTCGCCCATCGCACCCTTGGGGTCTTCGAGGTCCTTCACGGGGAAGGCGTCGTTGGCCCAGAACGGACGCCACAGCGTCACGACGATGTCCTCCTGCTTGTCGGTCGCCGACTTCAGCTCGGTGAGCATCGCCGCGGTCGACGAGGTGACGAGCTCGTACTCGCCGTCGAGACCGTACTCCGGCATCATCTTCTGGGTCTGCGCGGTGAGGCCGGCACCCGGCTCGATGCCGTAGATCTTGCCGTCGAGCTCTGCGCCCTTGCCCGCGAGGTCCTCGATCGAGTTCAGGTCGGAGTACTCCGGAACCGCGAGGGTCAGCTTCGCGTTGTCGTAGTACGCGCCGAGGTCCTCGATGTCGTCGCCGTACGTCTCCATGTACTCGGCGTGCGTCAGCTCGGGCCAGGCCGACGGGTACATGTCGACATCGCCCTGCGCCAGACCGGTGTACAGCGGACCCGCCTCGGTCAGCGTCTTCATCTCGACCGTGTAGCCGATCTTCTCGAGCTGGTCCTGCAGCAGGTATGCGGTGCTGAGTCCGTCGGTCCACGAGGGCAGGAACCCGAGGGTGATCGTGCCCTTGTCGCCCGAACCGGACTCGCTGCCGCCGGTGTCTCCGCCGGTTCCGCCCATGCCGTCACCGCTGCAGCCGGCGAGGGTCAGTGTCGCTGCGGCGCCGATCGCCGCGATGGTCAGGATCTTCTTCTTCATGTGTATGTCTCTCGTTCCGTATATATAGGTGCTGTGTTGCTGTGTACTGCGTGTTCTCTTGTGCGGAAGGGATGAGTCAGTGCACGCCGCCGCCGACAGGGGCGCGGCGCGGGGAGGCCTTCAGTCGCTCGGCCTCGGCGTCGGCATCCAGCGCGTCGGCCGCGTCGGCCGATGGGGGAGCGGATGCCGTCGCCGTCGTGTCCGCCTCGGCGGATGCGGCATCGAGACGCTTCTGCGTGCGGCGACGCGCCAGCATCCCGAGCAGCGACGAGCGGTTGCTGCCCAGGTCGCCGAGGGCCGCGGTGACCCGGTCGAGGAAGACGGCGATGAGCACGACGCCCAGACCGGCCTCGACGCCCTTGGCGATGTTGATGGTCGAGATCGCCTCGACGACGATCTTCCCGAGGCCGTCGGCGCCCGCCATACCGGCGATGACCGCCATCGACAGCGCGAGCATGATGACCTGGTTGACGCCGGCGAGGATCGTCGGCATCGCGAGCGGGAGCTGGATGCCGCGCAGGATCTGACCCGGCTTGGCGCCGAACGCCTGACCGGCCTCGACGGTCTCGGAGTCGACTCCGCGGATGCCGAGCTCGGTCAGTCGCACACCCGGAGGCAGCGCGAAGATGACGGTGGCGACGAGACCGGGCACGACGCCGATGCTGAAGAACACGATCGCCGGGATCAGGTAGACGAACGCCGGCATCGTCTGCATGAAGTCGAGCACGGGCTTGAGCACCGCGCGCACGGTGGCGTTGCGGGCCGACCAGATGCCCAGCGGCACCGCGATCAGCACAGCGATCACCGCGGCGACGAGCACGAGGGCGAGGGTCTGCATCGCGGGGACCCAGAGGCCCATGGCCACGATCAGACCGAACGAGACGATCGTCCCGATCGCGAGCTGCCACGAGCGCACGAGCCACGCGATGAACGCCGCGATCAGGATGATGACCACGAAATGCGGGCTCAGCAGGGCGCGGGTGAGGCCGTCGACCAGGAAGCTGACCACGAACGAGATGACGTCGAGCAGACCGTCGAGGTTCGTCTTGATCCAGTCGACTCCCGTTGCGACCCAGCTGCCGAGAGGAATGCGGAAACCATCCATCAGCGCACCTCCTCCGTCGTCGTCGCGACCGGCAGCGGCTCGGCCGTCCATCCGTCATCGAGCACGGCATCGATCTCGGCCTGCGGCATCGGAAGAAGCGGCAGGGTGAGCTCGCCCGTGGCACCGGGGCCGGGGCCCAGGGCTGCGAGCAGGGTGATGCGTGGGATCACGCCGACGAGGCGCCCCTCGGCATCCACCACGGCCAGAGGCAGCGGCGATTCGACGGAGGGGATGAACAGGTTCATCAGCACCTCGTCCTTGCTGACGCTCTGCGGCGCCGGCTTGATGATGGAGTCGAGGGTCGACACCCCCTGGCGCACGAGTTTGACGGCATCGCGGTCGGTGACGATTCCCAGCAGCTTGCGGTCGCGACCGGTCACGTAGGTGGCCGACATGAACGCATCGCGCATCTGGCGAAGCGCCGTCCGGGGGCCGGCGGTCTCGGCGACGACCGGGCGCGGGCGCTCCATGACGTTCGCGGCGGTGAGCACGCGAGCGCGGTCGACGTCCTGCACGAACTGCTCGACGTAGTCGTTGGCGGGGTCCGTGAGGATGTCCTCGGGCGTGCCGATCTGCACGATGCGACCGTCGCGCATGACAGCGATGCGGTCGCCGAGGAACATGGCCTCGTTGAGGTCGTGGGTGATGAAGACGATCGTCTTCTGCAGCTTCTCCTGCAGTTCGAGGAGCTGCTCCTGCATCTCGCGACGGATCAGCGGGTCGAGCGCGCTGAACGCCTCGTCCATGAGCAGGATGTCGGAGTCGGCGGCGAGCGCACGGGCGATGCCGACGCGCTGCTGCATGCCGCCCGAGAGCTCGGACGGGAGCTTGTCGGCCTGGCCTTCGAGACCCACCAGGGTGAGGATCTCCTCGGCCTTCTTCAGTCGCTCGTCCTTGCCGACGCCCTTGAGCTCGAGCGGATAGGCGACGTTCGCGGCGACCGTGCGGTGCGGCAGCAGGGCGAAGTGCTGGAACACCATCGAGACGCGGTCGCGGCGGATCTCGCGGAGTCGTGACGACGGGATGCCCGTGATCGGGTCGCCGTTCACGATGACAGATCCGTCGGTCACATCATGCAGGCCGTTGAGCATGCGGATGATGGTGGACTTGCCGGAACCGGAGAGCCCCATGATCACGAAGATCTCGCCGCGGTTCACGGTGAAACTGGCGTCGATGACGGCGGCGGTTCCTGCGTCGCCGACGGCGGATCTGCTCTCACCGGCCTTGAGTCGACGGACGGCACTGCTCGGATTCTTCCCGAACACCTTGTACAGATTGCGCGCTTCAAGAGCGATTTCGGACACGTTTCCCCTGCGGCTCGCCTTCGGGTGGCTGAGCCTGCTTCGGTTGCGCCCGGGTGATCCTCCCGGCCGTTTCGAGTTGGAGCTGTGGCGGCGCGGACGGCGGATTTCGGATCCACCGCGATAGAGCATCGACCGTACGTCCACGCCTCTTCGCAGCACAGCACATTCGAAAGAAGGACGTGGTCGCGGACTGGTCTTCGGGCCGTCAGGCCCACCAACCAACGTAACGAAATGGCCGGTCAGGGGCAAATCCACGATCCCTAGTGCCGTTCAGTTTCGTCGGCTGACCGGGGGATTGCGCGGGTTTCGGACGCGGTCGCGGCGCGGTTCTGGTCGGCGATTTCGGTCGGCCGTTCGCGCCTGCGTCGGCCCGATCCCGAGCATTCGGCCGCGGGAAGTGAGTGTGACCGAACGACGCCCAGTCGGCGACGGATCAGCGCCGGATGCTGCGCGTGACCGTGAACTTCGGGGTGCGCGCGAGCTGCTCGGTCGCCCCGACGAGCCGGGTCAGTTCGGCGCGGTACCCGAGCGACGAGTTGAAGACCGTGAAGAGCTCTCCGCCCGGGCGGAGGATGCGGGCGGCGGCCTCGAACAGTCGGGTCGCTGCCCCGGTGTGCACGCTGCTGCCGAGGTGGAAGGGCGGATTGAGCAGCACGACGTCGGCGGTCGCGTCGGCGATCTCCGAGCCGGCGTCGTCGTGCATGACGGCGACTCGATCGTCGACGCCGTTCGCGACCATCGTGGCGCGGGCCGAGGCGACGGCCGCCGCAGATCGGTCGGTGGCGATCACGCGGGCTTCCGGGTGCGCGAGGGCGTAGGAGGCGGCGAGCGCGCCGGTCCCGCAGCCCAGGTCGACGACGATCGGAGCCGGGCTCGGCTGTTCATCGAGACCGAGCACCTCGAGCAGAACCCGCGTGCCGATGTCGAGTTTCGCCCCCGCGAACGCGCCGCCGTGCGCGACGAGCACGAGCCCGTCATGCCGCTCCGTGACCGGGAACGGCGACTCAGCGGGGGCCGGCCGCGGCTCGGACGCGACCACCAGCCGCGACTTCCGCTCGGCGCGCTGCGCCTGCACCGTCTCGAAGCTCCGCGCGAGCACCTCGTTCTGCGTGATGGTCATGTGCTTCACGCGCCCGCCTGCGACGAGCACCACATCCGGGGCGGCCCAACGCGATACGGCATCCGCGATCTCCTCGAGCTCGGCGAGCGCCTTGGGCAGCTGCAGCAGCACGAGCCGCGCGCCGTCGAGCAGAGCGGCGTCGAGCTCGTGAGTGGAGAATCCCGTCAGCCCGAGCTCCTCGGCGTTGCGGGCGAGCGCGCGTCGCCCGGTCGCGAGGTCCTGATGCACGCGGATGCCGTCGAGTCCGCCGGCCGTCAGCGCGAGCGTGATCGCCCCGTATTCGTCGCCGATCACCGCGATCTCGCGCCCCGAGAGACCGGAGAAGTCCGGCGCCAGCGCGCGCTCGACGAGCAGCAGGTCGGTCGCGTCGTGCGCCTGCAGATTGTCGGCCTCGACGTCGGGCCAGCGGCTCAGGCGGCTGTAGGGGAAGTCCACTCCTCCAGAGTACGAGCGACCCCTCTTGACCGCGGCTGAACATCTGTTTAGTGTGCTGTACATGCGTTCAGCTTCCGACGATCTCACCGCTCGTGCCCGCATCCGCGACACTGCCATCGCCGCCTTCGCGCGCAGCGGCTTCGATGCCACCAGCCTTCGCGCGATCGCCACCGAGGCCGGAGTCAGCGCCGCGCTGATCGTGCATCACTTCGGCGACAAGAACGCCCTGCGCACGGAGTGCGACGACTATGTCGTCGGCGTCTTCACCGATGAGGAGCACGACCTCATCACGGCCCCGACCGGCGACCGCATCCGCACCGCGCTGAACGACCTCGGCCGATTCGGGCCCTATATCGACTACCTCGCCCGGATGCTGATCGACGGCTCTCCGGCAGCGGATCGGCTGTTCGACAGCTTCCTCGCGAGGACGCGCGATGTGCTGGCCGAGCAGCGCGAGGCGGGGATGCTCGAGCCGATGAGCGACCCCGAGATGACGACGCTGACACTCACCCTGATCGGCCTGGCGCCGGTCGTGATGCGCGCTCAGATCGCCCGGGCCCTGGGCACCGATCAACTGAGCCCGGCCGGGCTGCGACGCACGACGCTGCCCACACTCGAGCTGCTCACCCACGGCATCTATTCGACGACCGCGCTGCTCGACGGTGCGCGCGAAGCCCTCGGAACAGAGGGTCCCACCCCGGAAGGAGACGCATCATGACCGACACCATCGAGATCGAACGTCTGCACAAGCGCTTCGGCAGCCGCGTCGCGCTGCACGAGCTCGACCTCCGAGTTCGTCCGGGAACCGTGTTCGGGCTCATCGGACCGAACGGCGCGGGCAAGACCACCGCGCTCCGCACACTGGTCGACATCATCCGTCCGTCCTCCGGCACAGTGCGCATCCTCGGCGAGGACCCGCGTCACGGCGGTGCCGCTCTGCGGCGGCGCATCGGCTACGTGCCGGGCGAGCTGCACCTCGAGGGGCGCACGAGCGGGCACCGGATGCTGGCGTTCTACGCCCAGGTCTCGGGTTCACGGGACTCCGCCGCGACCCTGCATACGGCACGCGACCTGGGCGACCGTCTCGGCGTCGATCTGTCACGTCCGGTGCGCACCCTGTCGAAGGGCAACAAGCAGAAGGTGGGGCTGATCCAGGCGTTCATGCATCGTCCGGAGCTGCTGATCCTCGATGAGCCCACCAGCGGCCTCGATCCTCTCGTGCAGCGGGAGTTCCTGCAGATGGTCCGCGAGGCGAAGGATGCCGGGCAGACCGTGCTGCTGAGCTCGCATGTGCTCAGCGAGATCCAGCAGACCGCCGACGAAGTCGCCGTCCTCGCGAACGGACGGGTCGTCGCCGACGGCGACGTCGCCTCGCTGCGACTGGGCTCGATTCGCCGGGTGCGCGTCGAGCTCGCGACGACGGATGCCGCGGCCGCGCGCGCCGGCTTCGACCGGGTGCCGGGGCTCACCGGCATCGACGCGCACGATGCCGACGGGATCCTGCACCTGTCCGGCACGGTCGACGGCGCGATCGACCCGTTCATCAAGGCGCTCGCGCCGTTCGAGGTGCGCGACCTCACCGTCGAGGAGCCGGACCTCGAAGAGTCCGTGCTGCGTCTGTACGGCTCCTCTGTCACTCCGGCGTCGGCCCGACCCGCGACCCGACGATCGCGGCGCGACAGGGGGGAGCAGCGATGAACGGCATCCTGCCCGTGTTCCGACGCAGCCTGCGCGAGTCCTGGCGAAGCCTGCTCGGATGGACCGCCGGCCTCGCCGCGGTGCTGTTCCTCTATCTGCCGCTGTACCCGAGCCTCGCCGGAGACGGCCAGCTCGAGGCCATGATCTCGTCGCTGCCGAAGGAACTCGTCGACACCCTCGGGTACGACCAGATCGCGACCGGCGCCGGATACGCGCAGAGCACGTTCTTCGGCCTGATCGGCTTCCTTCTGCTGACGATCGCAGCAGTGACGTGGGGGTCGGCGGCCATCGCCGGCGCGGAGGAGAGCGGACGGGCCGAACTCGACCTCGCGCACGGGATCGGCCGCGGCCGGTATGCGCTGGAGTCGGCCTTCGCCGTGCTCGTGCGACTGCTGTGGCTCGGCGTCTTCTCGGGGCTCGTCGTCTGGGCGTTGAACGACTCGGCCGAGCTCGGCCTCGACGGCTGGCGCATCGTCGGAGCGAGCGCCGCGCTCACCGGACTCTCGTTCCTCACGGCATCCGCCGCCCTGCTCGCCGGCGCAGCGACGGGTCGCCGCATCTGGGCGACCGGCGCCGGCGCAGGGATCGCCGTGCTCGGATACATCCTGCAGGCGTTGGCGAAGCAGTCCGATGACCTCGAGTGGCTGAACGCGCTCTCGCCCTACGCCTGGGTGTACCGTCAGCCGCCCCTCGCCGAGGGCGTGGATGCCGGTGGACTCGCGCTCACCTGGGGCCTGGCCGTGGTCCTCGCCGCAGCTTCGGCCGTCGCGCTGCGCGCCCGGGACCTGCGCGGCTGAGCGCTCCTCACCGCACCTGCCTGCCTGCCTGCCTGCCTGCCTGAAACAACTGTTGACACACCCGCGGTTCAGTGGTTACCTACTCTAGTAACTAACCCACCAACCAGCGGAGGACTCGTGATCGAAGAAGGCAAGCCGCTCTTCCTCCAGATCGCCGAGCAGATCGAGGACTCGATCCTCGACGGCTCTCTCGAGGAGGAATCGCAGGCGCCCTCGACGAACGAGCTCGCCGGCTTCTACCGGATCAACCCCGCGACGGCAGCGAAGGGAGTCGCCATGCTCACCGACAAGGGAGTGCTCTACAAGCGCCGCGGCATCGGCATGTTCGTCGCCGCCGGGGCGAAGGATCTGCTGCTCGGCGAGCGCCGTGCCGCATTCGCCGACCGCTACATCGAACCGCTCATCGCGGAGGCCCGCACACTGGGCCTCGGCTCCGACGACCTCGTCGCGCTGCTGCACGAGCGCGCGACCCAGACACAGCAGAACGACCAGACAGAAGGGAAGACCACCGCATGACCGCCGTCATCGAGGTCCAGAACCTCACCAAGCACTACAAGGAGAAGAACGCGCTCGACGACGTGTCGCTCAGCCTCGAGGGCGGCGCGATCTACGGACTGCTCGGCCGCAACGGCGCGGGCAAGACCACGCTCATGTCGATCCTGACCGCGCAGAACTTCGAGTCGTCCGGCACCGTGCGCGTCTTCGGCGAGCACCCCTACGAGAACACGCACGTCCTCAACCGGATCTGCTTCGTGCGCGAGAGCCAGAAGTATCCGGATGACGCCTACCCGCGTCACGCGTTCAAGGCGGCGAGCCTGTTCTTCCGCAACTGGAACCAGGAGCTGGCCGACGAGCTCATCGAGCAGTTCCAGCTGCCGATGAAGCAGACCATCAAGAAGCTCTCCCGCGGACAGCTCTCGGCCGTCGGGGTCATCATCGGCCTGGCGTCGCGCGCCGAGCTCACCTTCTTCGACGAACCGTACCTGGGGCTCGACGCGGTCGCCAGGCAGATCTTCTACGACCGCCTGCTCGAGGACTACGCCGAGCATCCGCGCACGATCGTCCTCTCGTCGCACCTGATCGACGAGGTCTCGAACCTCATCGAGAAGGTCATCGTGATCGACAACGGCAAGATCCTCCTCAACGAAGACACGGATGCCGTGCGCGACCGCGCCGTCACCGTGGTCGGCGATGCGGTCAAGGTCGACGCGTGGGCGGCAGACCGTGAGGTCCTGCACCGCGAGGCGCTCGGCCGAGTGGCATCCGTCACCGTGCTCGGGGCGCTGTCGGCCGCCGAGCGCGCCGAGCTCACGGCATCCGGTCTCGATCTGGCTCCGGTGTCGCTGCAGCAGCTGATCGTCCGTCTCACCCAGAAGGCCGAGGCGGGCGCAGCCACCAGGGCCTCCGTCGCGAAAGAGGAGGTGCGCTGATGCGACGCACACTCAACGTCATCCGTCTGCAGCTCATCAACCGTCAGACGTTCATCTGGGTGCCGCTGATCATCCTCGGCTCCGCGGTCGTGATCTCGGTGCTGATCTACGCGATGATCCCCGTCGACACCCCCAAGTACGGCGGTGGCGGCCAGGCTCCGCTCTGGTACTTCTTCGCGATCGGCCTCTCGGCCATGACACTCACCTTCCCGTTCTCGCAGGCGATGAGCATCACGCGGCGCGATTTCTTCTTCGGCACGCTGCTCACCGCGATCCTCGGCAGTGCGCTCATGGGCGTCGTCTTCCTGATCGGCGGCGGAATCGAGACGCTGACGAACGGCTACGGCGTGAACGGCTACGTGTTCTACCTGCCGTGGCTGTGGGAGGCGGGTCCGCTCGGAGCGTTCACCGTCTACTTCACGCTCGCCCTGTTCCTGTTCGTGGTCGGCTTCACCGGTGCGACGATCTACAAGAGCTGGGGACCCACCGTGCTCACGATCGCGGGCGTCGGGCTCGGTCTCGTGCTCGTGGGTCTCGCGTTCCTCGCGACGAGGCTCGAGCTGTGGGACGAGGTGTGGCGGGGCATCCTCGACGCCGGAGCTCTCGGTCTCGCACTGTGGGGTCTCGTCGTGACCGCGGTGCTGGCGGGCATCTCGTTCCTCGCGTTCCGCCGGGCCATCCCCTGATCGCCCGCTGATCACTCGACGCCGGTCGCTCCGAAGAGGGGCGGCCGGCGTCGACGCGTCGCGACCGCTACTCGCCCTCGCCGCCGGACGCAAGCACATGCGTGAACGGATGCCGAGCGGCTAGCGTCACCCTTCGGGGAGGATGACGAGAGGATGCCGTGACGAACATCAGGACACGAATGCGCGCGCGCCGTCCCGGCATCGTGCGCTCACTGCGCGAGGCGGTCGACCCGGCCCGGCTGCTGCTCGTGGCCAAGACCGCTCTGGCTGTCGGACTCGCGTGGCTGATCGCCCCGCACATGCCCGGCGTCACCGACGAGTACCCGTACTACGCGCCGCTCGGCGCCCTCGTGAGCATGTATCCCACGCTGATGGGGTCGGTGCGGTCGGGGCTGCAGACCCTGCTCGGACTCGCCACCGGCATCGGGCTGGCAGCGATCGTCGTGCTCACCGTCGGCCCGACGTGGTGGACCATCCCGGCCGTGGTCGGCATCGGCGTGCTGGTCTCGGGAACGGGGTGGTTCGGCGTCGGCCGCGAGTACGTGCCCATGGCCGCGCTCTTCGTGCTGATCATCGGCGGCCAGAATGCTGACGACTACTCGATCGGGTACCTGGTGCAGACGGCGGTCGGCGTCGTCGTCGGACTCCTCGTCAACCTGGTGATCGCGCCGGCGCCGCTGACCCTCGCCGCCGCGGCCAAGGTCGACGCGTTCCGCACGCAGCTGAGCGAGCACCTGCACGACATCGGGTCGGCGGTCTCGGAGTCATGGCCGCCCGAGCACCAGCAGTGGGCCGATGATGCGGCCTCACTCGCCGACACGACGGCGGAGCTGCGCACGGCCCTGTCGGAGGCCGACGACAGCCGGCGAGGCAACCCACGGGCGCTGGGACGACGGGGGGAGACGCGACACATCCACGCCGAGCTCGCCCGGCTCGACAGGATCGCGCATCTGATCCGCGACATCTCGGACGAGATCGCCGACACCATCTGGGATCGCCCAGGGGCTCTGGTGCTCGACGCGGCGCTGCCCGAACCGCTGTCGAACGCGTGCCATGCCGTCGCCGAGGTGATCGCCCAAGAGGATCCCCTGTCGCCCGAGGATCACCGGGTCAGGGGTGAGGCCGCGCGCGCCGTGAGGCTGCTGCTCGAGACCGTCGACGACCGGACCATCGACGCCCGCCGCTCGATGGGGCCGGGAGTGCTCGCGGCCATGCACCTGCGGCGCATCCTGATCCTCAGCGGCCACCGCGACGAGGACGAAGACGAGGACGAGTCGGACGACGAGGCGGGATAGTCGGATCCGACGAGCGACCAGGATCGACGACGGTAGCCGATGTCCGTGCCCCTGCGTAGGATCGGCGGCACGCACCCACGACCTGAGGAGACGACGATGTCCGCCGAGCAGATCACCGAGAAGCCCCTTCCCTACGTCCGCCTCGCGGCGCTGACCCAGAGCGTCGCCTCACAGCCCGAGGTCGCGGGGGTGGTGGGTCCGCTGTTCGATCAGGTGGCCGATGCGATCGTCGCGTCGGGCGGAGAGCCGGGGCTCCCGATCGCGGAGTACGACATGAACAAGCACGGCGTGCGCATCACGGTCGGCTTCACCTATGACGGGCCGGCGATCGACGGCCTCGTCATCGTCGAGCTTCCCGCCGTCGACGATGCGTTCACCGCCACGCACCTCGGCACCATGGCGACGATCGATGACAGCTGGCATGCGCTGAACCAGGCGATCGCCGCGCAGGGGGCGACGGCGCAGGGTGCCTGCCGTGAGGTCTATCTGCAGTCGGAGTCCGAAGATCAGGCCGACTGGATCACCGAGCTCCAGCAGCCGGTCGCCCGCAGCTGATCGTCAGAGCGCTCCGGCGAGCGCCGCGATGCCGACGATCACCGAGACGAGCGCGAGCACCAGGGCGATCGCGATCAGCACGGCGTGCACCTTGAGGAACGCCGTCGCCTTGCCGTCGGCATCCCGTGCCCGCGGGTCGGTCGCGACGCGCTTGTAGAAACGGGGCCACACCAGCACGTTGAAGGCGGCGTTGAGGAAGAGCACGACGGCGAGAGCGATCACCACTCCACGCTAACGCCCGCGGCACGAGTCGCCGGACACCCGGCATCCGTCTCCCCGGGACGGAATCCCGCCAGAACCCCGAAAAAACATACCGAGTCCATGTATCAGGAGCCTCTTGCCGTGCTCCTTACCGGTGTGATCACAATGGGACTCATGATCGACGGCGCACCCGACGGCGCCGCCCTCGATCCTGCACCGGACGACGGAGCAGCACGCTGGAGGCGTGCCGCCGAGTTCTTCGACGCATGGCGGGACGGCGAGAGCCGCGCGATGGACGACCTCGTGCGGCTGATGACGCCTGTGCTCTGGCATGTCGTGCGCGCCTACGGACTCGACCGCACACTGGCCGAAGACGTCGTCCAGACCACGTGGCTGCAGCTGGTTCGCGGGCACCGCTCGATCAGTGATCCGAAAGCCGTGTCGGCCTGGCTGACGACCACCGCTCGCCGCGAGGCCTGGCGTGCCGGGAAGGCCCAGAACAGGGTCGACACGACCGAGTCGGATGCTCTCGACGCACTGCTTCCCACGCAGCAGTCGGCCGAGCACCACGCCACCGTCGGCGACGAGAAGCGACGGCTGTGGGCAGCGGTTCGCCTCCTCGCCGACCGATGCCAGCGACTGCTGCGAGTGATCGCCTTCGAGGAGCGACCGGACTACGCCCGCCTCGCCGCCGATCTCGCGATGCCGGTCGGCAGCATCGGCCCCACCCGCCAGCGCTGCCTCGCGAAGCTGCGCGAGCTGCTCGACGCACCGACACCACGAACGGAGGGCAGCTCATGAGCGAGAACGATCGCGCCAACGGCGGCGACAACCATGAGGATGCCGAGCTGTTCGCGCAGCTGCGTTCGCTCTGGCGTGACGTCGATCCGATGCCGGCCGCCCTCATCGACCGCATGATCGCGGCTGTGGCAGCCGAGGGGCTGTCGGAGGAGTACGCGCTGCTCACCCTCATCGAGGAACCGCTCGGAGCCGTTCGCGGCGACGCCGACGCGCTCACCCTGCAGTTCAGCGACGGCACGACCAGCATCCTGCTGCACGTCACGCGCACGGCGAGCGGTGCGCACCGGGTCGACGGCTGGGTCGACTCGATCTCGGGTGCGATCGAACTGGCTCAGGGCGAGAGCATCCGCACGACGACCGCGAACGACACCGGCCGCTTCCTGTTCGACGACGTGCCCGACGGATTGACCCGCGTGCGCCTGAGCACCACGGTCGGCGACCAGGAGCGCACCCTGTCGACGCCGCAGTTCGAGTTGTGATCCACCGCGGGGCGACCCGCGCATGACGGGGCGACCCGTGCACACCACCGCTGGGCGACTCCCGCACCATGCAGGACCTCACTCACCGGAAGCGGGCCGACCCGCACACACCGCGGGGTCCCCCGCACAGGACGCGGGCTCATCCCGCAGAGGACGCGGGTCCGCCCGCGAGGAGAGGATCGACGATGGAGCAGCCCAAGGGGTGGAGCTGGCAGGACCGGGCCGAGGGATCGATCAGACGGGGGACGGCGCTGGACCCGTCGGTCGAACCCGTCGAGGGCGTCAGGGCGTTCCCCACCGCGTATCTGCAGGAGCGGCTGCTGATCACGCAGGATCAGGAGAACGGTCAGGAGGAGTACGACGAGGAGATCCGCGAGTTGCGCGATGCAGCCGGCTCGTTCGGCTGGATGCTCGAGATCGATTCGCCGGATGCTCTGCGCGCGGCTGATCCGCTGGTCCCCGGCGTGCCGGGGTTCCTGCGCGCTCGCCTGACCACTCCCGACGAGCCGACCCGCGGCGAGTCCCCGGTGCCGCCGGACGCCTGGCGCGTGCTGCAGCGCGCGCGGCGCAGCTCCGGCACGTCGATGCCGCGAACCAGCCTCGAGCATGTGCTGTCGATCGACCCCGTCGGACTCAACCCGTTCAGCCGAACGAATCCCTTCAGCCGCACCAACCCGTTCAGCCGCACCAACCCGGTGCGCGGCGCGGGCGGAGGGGCCGGAGGCAGCGACGACTACCTCGAGCCCGGGCGCGGCGCGCGCCAGCCGGTGACCTGGCTCGGACCGGCTCCCCGGCGCACGGCGGACCCGAAGCGCGGCCGACGTCCGGTGGTGGCGGTGCTCGACACGGGATGCGGTGCGCACGACTGGCTGCCGGACGACATCGTCACCCGGCACATCGAGATCGACGGCATGCCGATCGGACTCACCGACGACGCAGACCCCGAGGTCTATCCGGATCTCTACGGGCAGCTCGACGGCGAGATCGACGCCGTCGCCGGGCACGGCACGTTCATCGCGGGCATCATCCGCCAGACGGCGCCGGATGCCGACATCCTGTCGATCCGCATGGCCGGCGCACTGGGCGTGATCGACGAGAGCAGCTTCCTGACGACCGTCGCGCAGGTCGTCGAGCTGCTGCGGCGACACCGCGAGGACCCGTCGACCGGGCATCCGATCGACGTGCTCAACCTGTCGCTCGGGTACTACCACGAGACCCCGGTCGACGGTCAGTTCAGCCGGACCCTCGACGCGCTGCTCACCGCGGCGCGAGAGCTGGGATGCGTGGTGGTGTGCTCGGCGGGCAACGACGCGATCGACCGACCGTCGTTCCCGGCATCGCTGTGGCCGTGGCCCGGTGCCGACAACGGCATCTCCCGTGATCACGCTGCGCCGCATGTGTCGGTCGGGGCTCTCAATCCGTCGGGCCGGTCGGTCGCGCTGTTCTCGAACGTCGGCCCCTGGGTGCAGGTCTACGCCCCCGGCGCCGCCGTCGTGAGCACGTCACCGGCCTTCGTCGGAGGCGAGCAGGCGACGACCAGAGCGGACGTCGACGGACTGCGGCGCGAGACGATCGACCCGGACGACTACCGCGGAGGCTTCTCGATCTGGAGCGGCACGTCGTTCGCGGCTCCGTATGTCGCGGGGCGCATCGCGGCACAGTGGGGCTCCGTGCCGGCACAGGGCGTCACGGCGGATGCTGCGGCCAAGGCCGTCTCCGCCGTGCTCAAAACCCTGCCTTCACCCGTGACGGGAGGGTAGCCGCGCGCGTCGGATCACAGCACACCTTCCCTGAGGCCAGACATACCGGCATTCTGGTGCAATGCCCCTGTCTGCTCTCGAGCTGCATCAGCGCGGCGTCGACGCAGCCAACTCCCGACGGTTCGCCCAGGCGCGGCGTGCGCTGACCGCCGCATCGGCGCGCACGGACGACGCCGATCTGCGTGCCCGCATCGACGGGACCATGGCCTACGTGCTCGCTCAGACGGGCCAGCCGGTGGAAGCCGAGCGACTGTCGCGCGAAGCGCTGTCACGGCCGGGCCTCAGCGACGAGACAGTCGCCCTCGCGAACGGCCAACTCGGCACGTTGCTCATGCACGGCGGACGGCTCGACGACGCCGACCTGTTCCTCACCAGGGCGATAGACGGCCTCGACGAGGGCTCGATCGAGAGCGCCAACTGCCTGATGAGCCGGTCGATCGTCAGTATGCAGAGGCACCGGCTCGACGCCTGCACGGCCGATCTGCAGCGGGCCATCGCGGCCTATGAGGCCCACGGGGCCGAGGAGCCGCTGGCCGAAGCGCGCCACAATCTCGGCTACGCCGCGCTGCTCGGCGGCGACCTCGTCACCGCACTCGGGCTGATGACCCGATCGCGTCCGATCCTCGCCGCGACCAGCGACCTCGCCGCCGCGATCAGCGACCTCGATCGGGCCGAGGTGCTGCGCGATGCCGGCCTCACGACCGAGGCCGAAGAACTGCTCGGCACGGTCGCGGTGCGATTCGGCGCACAGCGGATGCGGCAGGCGCGAGGTGAGGCCGAGTTCCATCTCGCCCGATCGCTGCTGCGGCACGACGCCTCGTCGGCCGAGCGTGCCGCGGCGACCGCATCCCGTCGCTTCGCCACCCTGGGAAGCGCGAGCTGGGCCGCCCGCGCCGACGCGGTGCGGCTGGAGGCGCAGCTGCGAACCCGACCTCAGAAGCCGCCGGCCGCCGAGGACTTCTCTCGCACGGTGGACGCGCTCACCCGGGGAGGATTCCGCACCGAAGCGGCTGCGGTGTCACTTACCGCTCGGCTGGCCGACGGAGGTCGCCTGCCCCGACTCACCCCTGACGCCCCGACGCCGCTGCGTCTGCGCGCGCACGAGGTGCGTGCGGTGCGTGCCGCCGCACGGGGCAGGGATGCCGATGCTCGCCGGGCCGCCGCCGAGGGGCTCGACCTGCTCACCACGTGGCAGCAGTCGTTCGGAGCGCTCGACCTGCAGGCGTCGGTGGCCATGCACGGCACCGAGCTGATGTTCGCCGGTCTCGCCGCGGCCGCGCGATCGCGCGATCCCGAGGTGCTGTTCGAGTGGTCCGAGCGTGCCAGGCATCTCAGCCAGCAGGTCGCACCGGTGCGCCCGCCGCACGATGCCGAACTGTCGGCCGACCTCGCCGAGCTGCGGATGCTGCGCGCCGACCTCGCGGGGTCGGACTGGACGACGGATGCCCGGGTGCGCGAGCTGCGGGATCGAGTACGTGACCGCCAGTGGTCGTCGACCGGCGTCGGCGAGAGCCACGAACGCCTGGGTCTCTCCGAGACCCGAGCGCGACTCGACGAGGACACAGCGATCCTCGCCTACGTCTTCACGCGCGAGGAGCTGCTGTGCGTCGTCGTGACGACATCCGGCTCGTCGATCGTCGAGCTGGCGCTGCCGCGCATCGAGGCCGCGCTCGACGGACTCCGCGCCGACCTCGACGTGGCGGCTCTGACCCACGGCGGGCCGATGGCGCACGTCGTGGCGCGTTCGCTCGACGACAGACTGCGACGACTCGACGAGGCCCTCCTGGCACCGGCGCGCGCGGCGTCGGGAGGAGCGGCACGTCTGGCCCTGACGGTGCCCGGCATCCTGGGCGGCATCCCGTGGGCGATGCTCCCGGGAATGCGCGGAACTCCGTTCACCATCGCGACGTCGGTGTCTCGCCTGCTCGGCGGCTCCGATCGCCGCCCGCCACAGGCCTCCCGGGCAGGTTTCGCGACCGGCCCCCGCGTCGCGCGCGCCGAAGAGGAGGTGCGCCGGGCCGCCGCAGCGTGGGCAGGCGCCAGGATGCTGACCGGCGACAGCGCGCGGGTCAGTGCCGTCACCGAGCTCGCCGAGCAGGTCGACGTGCTGCACATCGCCGCCCACGGTCGTCATGCGGTCGACAACCCGCTGTTCTCAGGGTTCGAACTCGTCGACGGCACCCTGTTCGGGTACGACGTCGACCTGATCTCGCGCCCGCCCGAGACCGTCGTGCTCTCGGCGTGCGAACTCGGCCGCTCGTCGGTGCGCTGGGGCGAGGAGGCGCTGGGCATGACGCGCGTCTGGCTGCACGCCGGCACCGGCTGCGTCATCGCCGCCCCTGTCGTGGTCGCCGACGACGTCGCCTGCGAGCTGCTCGGGGCCGTGCACTCCGAGCTGGCCACCGGTGCCAGACCCGCGGACGCGCTGGCCGCGGCATCCGAATCCACAGGCCTCAGCGCGCCTTTCCAGTGCCACGGAAGCGGACTCTGAAACTTTTCTCCAGTCGATGTATCAGAACATCGGTGACCCGCTCCTTATCTCCAGAAGGTGCCAGCGAAGGGCTTCGGAAACGAAGCGCGAGGGAGGCGCAGTCGAACTGGGGAAACCCTCGTGCACTGGGGAGTGTGAGGGGACGACAGGACACCATCTACTCCGGGGATGTCGCGAGAGGGGTCGCGGCATCCCCACCAGGAGTCCGGCACCGCGTTGCTTGTGAGGTCCGAGGACTGATCGGCAGATCAGGCCGTCATGACCTCGTACCCCGCGTCGCGGAACGCGGCGAGCGAGGCGTCGTCGGAACCGTCGTCGGTCAGGAGAACGGGGAACAGCTCCGGGCCGCCGACGGCCGCGAACGCCACGGTGCCGATCTTGCTGCTGTCGGTGACGACCACGGCTCGGCGGGCGCGCTCGGCCATCATGCGGTTGACGGCTGCCTCGCGTTCGTCCTGCGTGGTGGCGCCGGCCGCGGCATCCATCCCGTTGACCCCGATGAAGGCGATGTCGAGTCGCACTCCGCGCAGCAGCTGCTCGACGAACGGACCCACCAGCTCGTAGCTGCGCGAGTGGATCACCCCGCCGGTCACGACGACCTTGATGTCGGGTCGGGTGGCGAGCTGGGCGGCGATGTTCACGGCGTTGGTGACGACCGTGATGCCCGGGCCCGCGGCGAGATCGTCCCGAGCGGCGAGCGCTGCGGCGATGGCGGTGGTCGTGGTTCCGCCCGAGAGCCCGACGACCATGCCCGGCGCCACGAGGGCGGCGGCGGCCTGGGCGATGCTCTCCTTCTGCTGCGAGCGCTGGTGGCTCTTATAGCGGATCGGCAGCTCGTAGGCGACCGAGTGGGCGACCGCCCCGCCGTGGGTGCGTGTGAGCAGACGCTGCTCGGCGAGCGAGTCGAGATCACGGCGCGTGGTGGCGGCCGAGGCTCCGAAGCGCTCGACGAGTTCGTCGACGTTCACCTCGCCGTCCGCGGCCAGCAGGTCGAGGATCGCGTTCAGTCGGGCGGCGCGCTTCATGTCACCATCCTGCCCGGCATCGCGTGACTCACCCCGCCACCTCGGTGGACTCGAGGGCGAACAGGCGCAGCATCCGCGCCGCCTCCCCGGCGAGCGCATCGCGCGCAGGGGTGAGGTACTTGCGCGAGTCGACGAGCCTCTCATCGGTGTCGAGGGTCGCGCGGATCGCGCGGGTGAAGAACCCGTTCAGGTGCGTCGAGACGTTGATCTTCGTCATGCCCGCGCGCACGGCGTCGGCGATCACGGCGTCCGAGACTCCCGATGATCCGTGCAGCACCAGGGGAACGGGGAGGGCTTCGCGCAGGCGTGCGATGAGAGCGAGGTCGAGGGATGCCGTGCGGTCCGTCATGGCGTGCGACGAGCCCACCGCGACGGCGAGTGCATCGACGCCGGTCGCGGTCACGAACGCCCGCGCCTCGTCGGGGTCGGTGCGCACGCCCGGTGCGTGGGCGCCGTCCTTGCCGCCGACCTCGCCCAGCTCGCCCTCGACGTAGACGCCTGCCGCGTGCGCCCGCTCGGCGACGGCAGCGGTCAGCGCCACGTTCTCGTCGTACGGCAGCGCACCGCCGTCGAACATGACCGAGCCGAAACCCAGCGCGATGGCCTCGTCGACGAGCTCGGGGCGCTCGGCGTGATCCAGGTGCACCGCGACCGGGGTCTGCGCGCGCCGCGCGACGGCGAGCGTCGCCAGAGCGATCGGCTCGAGGCCGCCGTGGTAGTCGGCGCAGTTCTGCGAGATCTGCAGGATCACCGGCAGTCCGGCGTCGGCAGAGGCGCGTACGAGCCCCTCGGCGGTCTCGAGGTGGATCACGTTGAAGGCGCCGATGCCGGTGCCGCGGGCTGCGGCATCCGTCACGAGCTCTCGGGCGGAGACCAGGGTCACAGAGGGTCCTCTCGAACGGGGGAATCGTAGGGTGTGACGACGAGGCGCTCCTCGAGCGCCGCCCAGTCGTCGGAGATCTCGCCGGCGAGCGGCATGAGCACAGCGGCGGCCGACCACGCGGTGGCGCGTCGCAGAACGGTCTCGGGATCACGGACGCCGTCGGCATAGAGCACCGCGCACGCGGCCACTCCCGCGTCGCCCGCACCGGTCGGGTTGCCGGCCAGCGGGGCATCGAGGCGCGCATGCAGCACGTCGGAGGCCGTGACGGCGAGCATGCCCTCGGCGCCGAGTGACAGCAGCACGAGATCGACACCGCGCTCGATCAGCGAGCGGGCACCGCCGACCGGGTCGGTGATGCCGGTCGCCTCGACGAGCTCGGCGGCGTTGGGCTTGAGCACGGATGCTCCGGCATCCGCCGCGTGCAGGAGAGCCGCACCCGAGGTGTCGACGATCACGGGCACACCGGCGTCCCGCGCCGTGCCGATCAGCAGCGGAAGCAGCGTCTCAGGAGCACCGGGCGGCAGGCTGCCCGAGACCACGAGCACGCGCGCGCCGGGAAGGGCATCGACGACCTCGCCCAGCATCGCAGCCCACTCGGGGTCGGAGGGGTTCACGCCCCGCTCGTTCACGATCGTCGTTTCGCCGAGGGTCTCGTCGACCAGCGCGATGCTCTGCCGTGTCGCTCCGACCACGGGGACCAGGCGATGGGGCACGCCGCTGGCCCCGAGCTCTGCGGCGAGCTCGACACCGCTGCGACCGCCTGCCGTCGACACGGCGAGCACCGAGGCGCCCTGCGCGTGGGCGACCCGGGCGACGTTCAGGCCTTTGCCGCCGGCACGCACCGCACCGGCATCCGCTCGGTGGGTCTCGCCGAGGGTCAGTCGCTCGACGTGCCAGGTGAGGTCGAGCGCGGGGTTCGGGGTGACGGTGAGGATCATGCCAGCTCCCTCGCGCGCAGCGCCGCGCCCAGGATGCCGGCATTGCCCGACAGCTCCGCCGGCACGAGCTCAGGAAGGCGATGGAAGCTCAGACGCTCCGCCAGTCGTGCCCGCAGCTCGTCGAAGAGCGCTCCCCCGGCGCGGGAGAGTCCGCCACCGATCACGATCGCCTCGGGGGCGATGACGGCGGTGAGCTGCGCGAGGGACAGGGCGAGAGCGTCGAGCGCCGAGTCCCAGATCTCGGAGGCGACGCGGTCGCCGGCCGCCGCGCGGGCGATCACGTCCTTCGCGCCGTCAGGGCTGATTCCGGTCGCCTCGTGATAGCGGCGAGCGATGGCGCCGGCAGACGCGACGACCTCGAGGCACCCGCGCGCACCGCACGCGCACACCGGTCCGTCGGCGATCGGCGAGTGGCCGATCTCGCCCGCGTAGCCGCCGGCGGTGTACGGCTCGCCACCCACCAACAGGGCGCCCGCGATGCCCGTGCCGATGACCAGCACGACGGAATTCGAGTAGGCGCGGGCGCCGCCGAGGCGGTGCTCGGCCCAGCTCGCCGCCCGCACGTCGTGATCGAACGCGACGGGCAGACCGAGCTTCTCCGACGCGAGGTCGCGCAGCGGCGAGTTCCGCCAGCCGAGATTGCTCGCGAAGACGCCGAGGCCGGCCTCCGCGTCGACGATCCCCGGCACCACGAGTCCTGCCGCCTGCGGCACGACATCGGGGTGGTCGGCCCGCAGTTCGGCGGCGAGCACGCCCAGGCGCTCGATCAGCACCTCCGTGCGGTCGCCCTCGGCGACGGGGGTCGGCGTGCGGCGGAGGCCGAGAGCCGTGCCGTCGGCATCGAACAGCGCCGACTTGATGTCGGTGCCGCCCACGTCGAACGCCAGCACCGGCGCGCCGTGACCGAGCGGGCGCGCGGCGGCGAGCCGCTCGCCCGACGCGTCGCTCACGACGTCGGCGATGCTCGCGGCATCCTCAGTGCTGGTCATCGATCGCTCCGCTGATGGGTCGGGTCATGCATCCAGGATGACGGATCGCGTGAGGTTGCGCGGCTGGTCGGGGTCGAGCCCGCGGGCGACGGCCCTGTCGAGGGCGACGCGGTGCAGGCGCACGAGGTCGGCGAGCGGGTCGACCGGATGCTGCACGAAGCGGGCCCCGGTGGCCTCGACCTGCGCGGCCAGGCCTTCGGGCGCCTCGCCGAACTGCCAGGTGACGCGGCCGGGGGCGGCGATCGCGATCGGACCGTGGCGGTACTCCATCGACGGGTACGACTCGGTCCACGACTGCGACGACTCGCGCATCTTCAGCGCGGCCTCGTGCGCGAGGCCGACCGTCCACCCACGGCCGAGGAACGAGTACTGCTCGGCGTCGCGGAGCTCGTCGTCGTAGTCCGCCGTGAGCACGGCGGCCGCATCCGCGATCGCCGCGGTGAGGTCCTCACCCAGCGAGGCACGGAAGAGTGCCAGGGCCGTGGTCGCGAAGCGGGTCTGCACCACCGACTTCTCATCGGCGAAGGGCAGCAGCACGGCGTCGTCGACGAGCGAGACGAGCGGCGATGTCTCGTCGCCGATCACGCCGATCGTGGGAACGCGGCCCTTGATGCGCTCGACCAGCTCGAGCACCTCGGTCGTCGTGCCCGAACGCGTCAGTGCGACGACCGCGTCGTAGCCGCGGTCGACGAACGACTCGGATGCGGCGAACGCATCGGTCTCGCCCTGGCCCGCGGTCTCGCGGAGGAACGCGTAGGACTGCGCCATGAACCACGAGGTTCCGCAGCCGACGACGGCGATGCGGGCTCCGGATGCCGGGAGCAGCGCCTGCGCGTCGCGGAGATCCGCCGCGCGGGCCCAGGTCTCAGGCTGCGAATTCAGTTCTTCGCGCATGTGTGCGCCGGGCAGAAGTTCGGTCATGTCGGGCCCTCCGGACCAGATGTTGCAAGTTTGTGATTGTTTAGCGGCTTATTCGATCATAGTATGTCGACATTAGGAATCGTTGCAAGGTTCCTCTTGATTTGTTTATTCTCCTGACAAATAATCGAACAAGTTCCACCGCCCCTCCGGAGATCCGGTCCATGGAGGGTTCCTCGAGCCGACCCGGCTTGAACCGATCGTCCCGCCACCGGGGGAGGCGATCACACGCATCGTCGCGTGCTGTGCTTGCGACTGTGCACCACCTACACAGTGAGGAATGCAATACACATGAAGAAGTCACTGCGATTCGGTGCTGTCGCTCTTGCGGCCACCGCCACGCTCACGCTCGCTTCGTGCGGGTTCGGCGGCTCGACAGGAGGCGGCGGAGACGCCGAGGGCGAGACGACGCTCAACCTTCTGGTCCCCAGCTACTCCGACGCCACCAAGGGCCTGTGGGAAGACGTGATCGAGGGTTTCGAGAAGGAGAACCCTGACATCACGGTCGACCTCGAGGTGCAGTCATGGGACAACCTCGAGAAGGTCGTCTCCACCAAGATCCAGGCCGGCGAGGCTCCCGACATCTACAACGGCGGTCCGTTCGCCGGATTCGTCGGCGACGAACTGCTCTACCCGGTCGAAGACGTCGTCTCGGAGGAGACCTACTCCGACTTCCAGGACGCGTTCCTCGCGAACGCCGAGGTCGACGGCACGGCCTACGCCCTGCCGCTGATCGCATCGGCCCGTGCGCTTTTCGTCAACAACGCGCTGCTCGAGCAGGCCGGCGTCGAGGCTCCGACGACCTGGGACGAGCTGCTCGACGCTGCGACCAAGGTGTCGGCACTCGGTGGCGGCGTGGCCGGCTACGGCATGCCCCTCGGCTCCGAAGAGGCTCAGGCCGAAGCGGCCGTGTGGCTGTGGGGCGGCGGCGGATCGTTCGGCGACGCGTCCGAGATCACGATCGACACCCCCGAGAACCTCGAAGGTGCCGAGCAGATCAAGAAGATGATCGACGCCGGTGCGACGCAGGCCGACCCCGGCTCGACGCAGCGCTCGCCCCTGATGGACATCTTCATCCAGGGCAAGATCGGCATGCAGGTCGGCCTGCCGCCGACGGTCGGCCAGATCGAAGAGGGCAACCCCGAGCTCGACTACTCGATCGTCCCGATCCCGACGAAGGACGGTTCGCCCTTCACCCTCGGCGTCATGGACCAGCTGATGGCCTTCCAGAACGACGGCGACAAGCAGGAGGCGATCACCGCCTTCTTCGACTACTACTACTCGGCAGACGTGTACGTGCCGTGGGTGCAGGCAGAGGGCTTCCTGCCCGTCACCAAGTCCGGTGCCGAGCAGCTCGCCGGTGAGGAGGCGCTCGCCCCGTTCCTCGAGGTCCTGCCCGACGCGCAGTTCTACCCGTCGACGAATGAGAAGTGGTCGGCCACCGACGGCGCCTTCAAGTCGCTGTTCGGCCAGCTGCAGTCGAAGCCGGCCCAGGACGTCCTGGCCGAGATCCAGGCACAGGTCGACGCGGGCTGAGCCCCGCAGACGGAGAGGTTCGGGTATCCCATGAGCCAGACGAAAGAATCCTCGAACCTCGCGGGGGCGGCCACCGGCCGCCCCCGCACCCCGGGCCGCCGATCGGGCGCCGCCCGCGGCAAGCCGGGAGGGAAGGACCTGCTCCAGGCGCTGCCCTGGATCGCGCCCGCCCTGCTCCTCATCATCGGCGTGGTCCTGTTCCCCGCCGGGGTGATGTTCTTCAACTCCACCCGTGACATCTCGCTCTCGGGCCTCGACAAGGGCTCGGTCGGCTTCGACAACTTCGTGACCGTGTTCACGTTCGCCGAGTTCTGGCCGATCATGTTCCGCACGATCATCTGGGTCGTCGCGGTGGTGACCTTCACCGTGATGATCTCGCTCGGGCTCGCGCAGATCCTCAACAAGGCCTTCCCCGGTCGCCAGATCGTCCGCATGGCCGTGATCGTGCCGTGGGCGGCATCCGTCGTGATGACGACGATGGTCTTCTACTACAGCCTCGAGCCGTACTTCGGCGTCTTCAACAAGTTCCTCTACGACATCGGGCTCGCAGACGACGCGGTCGGCTACGGCTGGACCAAGAACCCGGCCACCGCCTTCGCCTGGTCGATCGTTATCGCGATCTTCGTCTCGCTGCCGTTCACGACCTACACGATCCTCGCGGGGCTCCAGACGGTTCCGGCTGACACCCTCGAGGCCGCGAAGATGGACGGCGCCGGCGCGACCCGCACCTACTGGACGGTCGTCGTGCCCCAGCTGCGCAGCGCCCTCGCCGTCGCGATCCTCATCAACATCATCAACGTCTTCAACTCGCTGCCGATCCTCAAGGTGATGACCGGGTCGATCCCCGGATACGGCGCCGACACGATCATGACGATGATCTTCAAGTACATCGAGCTGCAGAAGAAAGTCGACGTCGCGAGCGCACTCTCGGTCGTCGCCTTCCTCATCGTGATCGTGATCGTCGCGATCTACGTCAAGGCCGTCAAGCCCATGAAGGAGGTCTGATCATGACCCTGACCGAGACCGCCCTCGTCACCACCGCGGGCGATGACGCCGCCCCTCGCATCCCCGGACGCAAGCGCCGCTACACCGAGGACCAGGTCACGCTGCCCCGCGTCATCCTGCGCATGGCAGCCGGCATCCTGGTGCTCGCGATCTTCGTGCTGCCGTACCTGATCATGTTCTTCGGCTCCGTGAAGACGAAGTCGCAGATCCGCTCGGTCGACCCGACGTACCTGCCGATCGAGTGGCACTGGGAGAACTACATCTCGATGTGGTCGACCCCCGAGACGCCGCTGCCCTACAACCTCATCTCGACGATCATCATCGCCGTGTTCGCGACGCTGCTCGTGCTGCTGGTCTCGCTGCCCGCGGCCTACTACACCGCCCGCTTCAAGTTCCCCGGGCGCATGGTCTTCCTGTTCCTGGTGATCGTGACGCAGATGCTGCAGCCGGCCGTGCTCACCTCGGGCCTGTTCCGCCAGTTCACGGTGCTCGGACTCAGCGACACGTGGGCGGCGATGATCTTCATCAACGCCGCGTTCAACCTGTCGTTCGCGGTGTGGATCATGCACTCGTTCTTCGCGGGCATCCCGAAGGAGATCGACGAGGCCGCCCAGATCGACGGCGCGGGGCGCTTCACCGTGCTGTTCAAGATCAACCTGCCGCTCGTCTGGCCGGGCATCGTGACGGCCATCGTCTTCACGTTCGTCGCCTGCTGGAACGAGTTCGCCGCATCGCTCGTCATCCTCTCGACCGACAAGAACCAGCCGCTCTCGGTCGCATTGACCAAGTTCGTCGGTCAGTACGAGACGAGCTGGCAGTACGTGTTCGGCGTCTCGATCGTCGCGATCCTGCCCGTCGTCATCCTGTTCATGCTCATCGAGAAGCGCCTCGTCGGCGGCCTGACCGCCGGCAGCGTCAAGTAGACCTCGGGCCCGTCGCGGGGCGTCCGGTTCGCAGTTCGTGCCGCCGGGCGCACCCGCGAGCGGCACGAACTGCGACGGGAACCTCGACTCTGACGCCTACCGCGCAGGCAGCTCGACCCCGGTCGCGTCAGCGAGGGCCGCGAGGAGCCGCTCCTGGAAGGATGTGTCGTCGACGGCCGGGTGGGGTGTGCGCCGCTCGCCGTGGTACCAGTATCCGCCGGTGACGTCGAGACGCGGCTCGGTCGCGAGGCGCTCCTGCGTCTCATGCCCGAGATCGAAGTCGTCGGGGGCGCCGGCACCGCCCATCTTCGTCGGCACCCATCCAGGATCGACCGAGTCGGCCGCGACGCGAGGCGCCCACCGTCGGGCGACCGCCGCCGACAGAGCCGTGACGAACAGCTTGCTGTCGGAGTAGCTGGCCGTCGTCCGCGAGCCGTCCCAGTCGAGCTCCGTGAGATCGGTCGAGCCGCCGCGATGCATCCCGCTGCTGAGGTAGACGTGACGTGTGGGCGTGCGCAGCAGCGCGGTGAGCAGGTAGGGACTGACCACGTTGACGGGCAGGATGCCGGACCCCGAGATGACACCGGCGTTGTGGATGACCGCGTCGACCTCCGCTCCCCCGTTCAGCTCGTCGGCGACATCCCTGACGGCGCGGCGATCCGTGAGGTCGGCGATGACGAGATCGGCACCGCGATCCGTCAGCGATGAGACGGCGGCTGCTCGATCCGCGCTGCGCGCGTGGACGATCACCCGATGGCCCTGGTCGAGAAGTGCGGCGGCCGTCGCGCGGCCGAGACCGTCGGTGGAGCCCGTGACGAGGATGCGTGTCATGACCCCATCCTCTCGCGATGCTCAGCATCCTCTCCACCGACAGGAGTCAACCGCTCCCGGTACTCTGGCACGGTCGACTCCGCCATCCGGCGCGGTGAGACGGGGGGATCACATGACCTGGCAGGATGCGGGGCGCGTCGAGAGGCGGCCGACGGAAGACGCTCACCCCGGGTGGGGGTGGGGCGTGGTGCTGGTGCCCGTGGCCGTCGGACTCGCGGCTCTCGGGCTGTTCTTCATCCGTGAGCTCGACCCCGGGATGGGCACCGTGATCGGCGTCGCGCTCATCGCCTGGGCCGTGTCTCTCGCGATGCCGTTCTTCGTCATCGCCTGGTACGCCGTGCAGGCTGCGTGGAAGGCATCACGCGAAGAGCGCGGGCAGACGTTCGCCGCACCGTCGCACGCGCTGCGGCGCATCGGGTTCGGCATGCGCTGGAGCTTCCGCGCACGCGGCACGCTCTTCAATCCCGCGTCGTACGACGGACCCGACCTGCCGATACTCGTCGTGGGCAAGGTGGTGCACATCCTCGCGATCGTCGTCCTGGTGATCGCCGGGCTCGTCGCCGCTCTCGTCGGGATCGCCTCGCGCTGAGCGGGATCCCGCATCCTCCGATGCGTCGTTGCCGATCCGCGAATCAGGATGCCGGAACGGATGCCGCGCGCAGCTGCGCGGGACTCCAGCGGACCCCGAGCGCGCTCGACAGCGCCACCTGTGCGACCCCCGTCGAGATCGACGCGTCGGCATCCGCGAAACGCACCGGAACGTTCGCGGTGCCCGTCGCCGTGTAGTCGATCTCCGCCTGCACGAGGCCGAGGAACGGGTCTCCGAGCGCGCGCGCCGGCCCCCCGATCACGACCTCGGCCGCGTCGAGCACTGCGGCGATGAGCTTGATGGTGCGCGCGAGTGCGCGTGCGCCCTCAGCCAGCTTCTCCTCATCGGCAGACGCGGCCAGCGCGGTGATCGCCTCGTCATCCATGGCGTCATCGAAGTCGTCGCCCAGCATCGCCGTCATCGACGACGCCGATTCCAGGCATCCCTGGCGTCCGCAGCGACACGCGCGCGCATCCTCGCCGAACTGCACCTGGACGTGACCGATCTCGCCCGCGCGGTCTCGTGGGCCCGGTGCGAGTTCGCCGTCGAGAGTCACCGCCGCACCGATCCCGGTGCCGATGTGGATGAACAGCCGGTATCCGGACGACTCATCCTCTCGGGCCGCTTCGGCGATCGCCTCGGCATCCACGTCGTTCACGAGAAGGACGGGAACCGAGAGCAGGCGCTCGAAGCGCTCGGCGAGCGGCACGTCGGTCCATCCGAGCTGCACGCTCTCGAACACGCGGCGGCCGTCTGTCGTTCCGGGAAGCTGCACGCCCGCGACAAGCAGCCGTCCGGCGTATTCGGCAGCGATCTCCGTCAGCGCAGCGTCGAGCATTCGCACCCGTGATTCATCGGAGAACGCGACTCGCCGCGTCTCGACCTCGGTGCCGTCGAGCGCGACCAGAGCGATGCGCGCATCGGTCGGTCGGATCACGAGCACCAGGATGACGTGATGCTCGGCCTCGATGCTCAGCGTGGTCGCGCGTTTGCCGCCCGTGCTGGCGGCCTGCTCGCCGTCGACGACCAGCTGCAGCTCGATGAGCTCGGCGACCAGCGACGAGGCCGTCGCCGCAGTCAGGCCGGTGGCTCGGGCGATCCCCGCCCGGGTCTCGGAGCCCGGGTTGCGGAAGACCAGCTGCAGCGCCCGGCGCAGGTTCGCGCGGCGGACCGAGGCCTGGGTGTCGAGTGCGTCATCGCCGTTCAGCATGGTGCCGGTCCCGGTGCAGGAATCAGTTGACAGACCTGGTGGTTCTGCGTACCCTCGGTCATAGTTTATTCAATAAACTTAGTTCGGTCCCCGGGCGAGTGAGTGCTGCACACACTGTCACTCGCTCGGAAGGCCGGATCATCGTCCTTCGGCGGCTTCGGTGTGATGGCGGATCACTTCGGCCACGACGAAGTTGAACCACTTCTCGGCGAACTCCGGATCGAGATGCGCCTGCTCGGCGAGTGCCTTGAGCCGCGCGACCTGCTGTTCCTCGCGACCCGGATCGGATGCCGGCATCTCGTGCTCGGCTTTGAGCTGACCGACCTGCTGCGTGGCGCGGAAGCGCTCGGCGAGCATGAAGATGAGTGCGGCGTCGATGTTGTCGATGCTCGAACGCAGTCGGAGGAGTTCAGCTCGGGGGTCTTCGGCGGCGGTCATGCCCCCTACTCTACGGAAACACGCGGCAGAACGACCCCACCCTGAAGGGGGGATGCCTCCCGGATGGACCCGCGCTCGGCCGCTATCGTGAGCACATGAGCCGAGAAGAGCAGGACCCGTCGAAGAGCGCGTCTGCTGCCGCATCCGAACCCTCCTCGGCACCCGACGTCGCAGCGTCGATCACCGAAGCATCCGCCGACACCCCGGGGTCCGCGAGCTCCCCCGCAGGAGACACCGCCGTTCCGGCGATCTCCCCGCACACCCCGAAGACGTCGCCGGCAGTTCATCACGGGGTCGTCGAGCCGATGACTCCGAGCCGCTCGTTCTGGACGCGCATCGACCGGCCTTTCGTGTTCGGATTCCTGGTGACGATCGGCGGCCTCGCCGCCATCGTGCTCGGTCTGGCCGTCGCGAACCTGTCGACCGTGCTCATCTACATCGCCCTGGCACTGTTCGCCGCCCTCGGCCTCGACCCCACCGTGCGCTTCCTCGAGCGGCGCGGGCTGTCTCGCGCCATCTCGGTGGTCGTCGCGATCCTCGGGCTCGTGATCGTGGCAGGTCTCGTCGTGTGGATGGTGCTGCCGGTCGTGATCGACCAGGTCGCGAGCTTCGTGAGGTCGGTGCCGGGGATGATCCAGGAGTTCACCCGCAGCGACATCTACGCGACGCTCGACGCCCAGTTCGGCGACCAGTTCCAGGACCTCGTCGCGGATGTGCAGACGTTCCTCACCGACCCGGGAAACATCGCCGCGATCGGCGGAGGAGCGCTGCAGGTCGGCGCCTCGATCGCCAACGCCATCTCGGGCATCATCGTGGTGCTCGTGCTCACGCTCTACTTCGTCGCGACGCTGCCGTCGATTAAGTCGGGGATGCTCCGCCTCGCTCCCGCACGTGACCGCGCGCGCGCAAGCGACATCACCGAGCAGATCACCGATTCCGTGGGCGCCTACGTGATGGGAATGGTCGTGCTCGCGTTCTGCAACGCCGTGCTCACGTTCCTGCTGTACGTGTTCCTCGGGCTGCCGTTCCCACCGCTGATGGCGACGGTCGCCTTTTGCATCACCCTGATCCCGCTCGTGGGCTCTGTGATCTTCTGGATCATCGGCACCGGCATCGCGCTGTTCAGCGACCCGATCGCAGCACTCGTCTTCGCTCTCATCTACGTCGTGTACATGCAGATCGAGGCCTACGTCATCACCCCGCGCGTCATGAACAAGGCCGTCGCCGTTCCGGGTGCCCTCGTCGTGATCGGCGCCCTCGCCGGCGGCACGCTGCTCGGCCTCCTCGGCGCTCTCGTGGCGGTGCCGGTCGCGGCATCCATCCTCATCGTGATCAAACAGGTGCTGATACCCCGGCAGGACGCCAGGGTCTAGGCAGTCCCTGGACGCAGAAGTGCCCGGCCCCCTGAAGGGCCGGGCACTTCTGTGAGGACGACTCAGGTCAGACGAGGTCGTTGTCAGCGAGCCACTTCTTCGCGATGTCCGCGGAGGACTGCTCCTCGACCGTGCTGAGCACGTTGAGGGCGACGAGCTCCTCGCCGGTCAGCTTGGCGCTGATGGCGTTGAGGACATCGGAGACGTCGTCGGCGATGTCGCTCGAGACGATCGGCACGACGTTCGACGAGATGATCAGGTTCTCGGGGTCTTCGAGAGCGACGATCTCCTCGGTCTCGAAAGCCGGGTCGGCGGTGTAGATGTCGGCGACCTGGATCTGCCCGGCGAGCAGCGACTCGAGCGTGGTCGGGCCGGTGGCCGAGAACGTCAGGTCGACGCCGTAGACCTCTTTAGCCTTGGCCGGGCTGTACGGACGCTGCTCGAACTCCGGAGCCGCACCGATCGTGACCTCGGAGGTCACCTTCGAGAGGTCGCCGATCGTCTTCAGGTCGTTCTCCTCGGCGAAGCTCTTCAGCACCGTGTAGGAGTCCTGATCGGTCGCCTCGGCGAAGTCGAGAGCGGTCAGGCTCTCGGGAAGGGCCTCCTGCAGCGCCGCGTAGACGTCGTCAGGGCTCGTGACGTCGACCTCGTCATCCGAGATGTACTCGAGCAGGCTGCCCGTGTACTCGGGGAAGACGTCGATGTCACCCGACTCGACATCCGGCATGTACGCGTCACGCTGGCCGATGCTGAGCTGCTTCTCGACGTCGAAGCCGGCGGCCTCGAGCGCCTGGGCGTAGATCTCGGCGATGATCTCGTTGGAGTAGTACGCCTGCGAGCCGACGACGATCGTGTCGCCGCTGCCCGAGCTCTCACCGGAGTCGGACGGCTCGTCGAGCGGATTGCTCGACGAGCAGGCGGACAGGGCGAGTGCAGCCGCGGCGACAAGACCGACGGCGAAGACAGAGCGCTTGCCTCGTGCTGTGAACATTGACTTCCTCTTTTCTGAAACTGCTGTGGGGGACTGCTGCTGTGTGGAACTGCTGCTGTGTGGAACTGCGCGGTAGGGACGGAGGAGCCGGTGCGCGATCAGGCCGTGGCCGGAGCCGCGGCGGGAGCGAGGTCGCGCGACCGGCGACGGGTGGGACGGCCGGCACGGAGCCCCGCCGGCACCGCGGCGTGCTGGGCTGCGGCGAGGATCAGGTCGACGAGCAGCGCCAGCGTGGCCACGAGGATCGCCCCGGCCAGCACCTGATCGAACTTCTGCAGGGGAATGCCCTGGATGATCGGCCAGCCGAGGCCGCCGAGATTCACGTAGGCGGCGATCGTGACGGTCGCGATGACCTGAAGGAGGGCTGAGCGGAGGCCGCCGACGAGCAGAGGCAGTCCGAGCGGCACCTCGACCTTCCAGAAGATCTGCCAGCCGGTCATGCCCATCGCCTTGGCCGAATCGATCACGCGGCGATCGATCGCCTCGAGCCCCGTATACGCGCCGGCGAGCAGCGAGGGGATCGCGAGCAGAACGAAGGTGATGATGGCCGCCTGCGGCACACGCAGCACGCCGAGCAGGAGGACGAGCAGGATCATCAGGCCGAACGCGGGAATCGCTCGCGCCGCGCCGGAGATCGCGACCGCGACCTCGCGCCCCTTGCCCGTGTGGCCGATCAGCCAGCCGATCGGCACCGCGATCACCGCGGCGATCAGCACCGAGATCACCGTCAGGGCGAGATGCTCGGCCAGCAGCTTGGGCAGCGCGTAGTTTCCCGTCCACTGCTCGGGAGCGAGCATCCAGGCGAAGGCCTCGGCGAAGAGATTCATGCCGGGGCCCCCAGCGCGATCGGGCGAGACGCGACCTTCTTCGAGGCGGCGCGAGTCCACGGCATCAGCGCGCGACCGATCAGCAGCAGGATCAGATCGATCACGAGGGCGATGATGACCACGGCGACGACGCCCGCGAACACCTCGGCGATGATGCGCCGGTCGAGGCCGTTCGTGAACAGGTAGCCGAGGTTGGTCACGCCGATCAGGATGCCGACCGTGGCGAGCGAGATGGTGCTGACGGCCGTCACGCGGAGTCCGGCGAGGATCACCGGACCGGCGAGCGGGAACTCCACCGCCCAGAATCTGCGGAAGGCGGCGAAGCCCGTCGCCGTCGCCGCCTGGCGCACATCGTCATCGACCGAATCGAGACCGTCGGAGACCGCGCGCACCAGGATCGCGATCGCATAGATCGTGAGCGCGATGACGAGATTCGACTCGCTCCGGGCCGAATACCCGGCGACCGAGGGCAGCAGGATGAGCAGCGCGAGCGACGGGATCGTGTAGAGCAGACCGGTGAGCACGATGATCGGGCCGCGCACCAGGCGGAAACGCCACGCGACCCAGCCGAGCGGGAGCGACAGCACGAAACCGAGCACGATAGGGATGACGCTCTGACGCAGATGCACCAGAGTCAGATCGAGGATCAACCCGAGGTTGTCGGTGACCCAGTTCACGCGCCCTCGCCCTGCACAGCGCCGAGGGCGGCGGCATCCGGCCCCGCCAGGGGACCGTCGGACGTCTCGGCCGCCGCGACGATCGCACCCTGCGTGCGCCCCTCGGAGTCGACCACGACGGTGCCGTGCGGGGTCTCTTTGAGGTGCAGGGCCCGACGCCCACGGTCGGCTCCGATGAACGAGGCGACGAAGTCGTCTGCCGGGTTCTCGATGATCTCGCTCGGGCTGCCCACCTGCACGATGCGCGCGCCCTTGTCGAGGATCACGACCTGATCGCCGAGCAGGAAGGCCTCGTCGATGTCGTGGGTGACGAACACGACGGTCTTGTCGAGCTCGTGCTGCAACCGCAGCGTCTCCTGCTGCAGGTCGGCGCGCACGATCGGGTCGACGGCGCCGAAGGGCTCGTCCATCAGCAGGATGTTCGGATCCGCCGCAAGACCGCGGGCCACACCCACACGCTGCTGCTGACCGCCCGAGAGCTGACTGGGATACCGGTCGGCGAGTGACTGGTCGAGCCCCACCGTCTTGAGCAGCTCACGCGCGCGCTCGTGCGCCGGCCCCTTCTTCACGCCGGTCAGACGCAGCACGGTGGCGACGTTGTCGATCACCGTGAAGTGCGGCATCAGGCCGGAGTTCTGCATGACGTAGCCGATGCGGCGGCGCAGGGCGACGGGGTCGCCGCCGAGCACGCTCTCGCCGTCGATCTCGACCTCGCCCGAGGTCGGCTCGACCATGCGGTTGATCATGCGCAGCAGAGTGGTCTTGCCGCATCCCGAGGATCCGACGAACACCGTCGTCTTGCGGGACGGCAGCACCAGGCTGAAGTCCTTCACGGCGGTCGTGCCATCGGGGAACTGCTTGGTGACGTTGCGGAACTCGATCACGATTTACTACTCTCCGGTCGATCGATCGACGAGGCGCGCATCAGCGCCTCGACTGCGGCATACAGAGGTCATGCAGAGACCTCGACCCGCGGGTCGAAGGCGACGAAGCCCGAGAAGTCCTTGCCCACACGGTCGAAGGCGCTCGGATACGGCGTCGGATACGACCAGGCGTAGTCGGTGTGCAGCTCGCCACCGGCCTGGACGGAGAAGTACTGGGCGGCGCCCTTCCACGGGCATGTGTACGGAGTGGGGCTCTCGACGAGCACGCCCTCCGTGATGGATGCCGGCGGGAAATACCAGTTTCCCTCGATGCGCGCGAGATCGCTCTCGTCGGCTTCGGCGATGACGGTTCCTGCGAGTACAGCCTTCATGGTCCTGCCTCCTCGGATGTGTGTTCGAGCGTATAAGAGGTGTGCGACATTCGGCCGGGGGTTGTGCCGGAGGTCGTCAATGTGGGAAACAATCCTGCTCCGGGCGCGCCCATCGCGCCAGTCTCTCGTCGGTTGTTCGGAGCGGATGCTGAAACGGATGGGCCGTGCGGCGTCCGTCGTCGGCATCCGTCCGATGGGCTCAGGCCGAGTCCCTCCCGTAGGACTCGAGCAGTCGCAGCCAGATCTCGCTGATCGTCGGGTACGCCGGAACGGCGTGCCACAGGCGGGCGATCGGCACCTCGCCGACGATCGCGACCGTGGCTGTCTGCACGAGCTCGGCGACCTCGGGGCCGACGAAGGTCGCTCCGATGATCACGTCGCGCTCCTTGTCGATCACGAGGCGGGCCTGCCCCTCGAAGCCGTCCTCGTAGAGACTCGCGCCGGCGACAGAACCCAGGTCGTAATCGACGACGGCGACGTCGGTTCCGGCCTTGCGGGCCTCTGCCTCGGTATGCCCGACCGAGGCGACCTCGGGGAACGAGAAGGTCACCTGAGGGGCGCCCGCGCTGTCCGCGGTGGCGACGTGACGACCCCAGGCCGCATCGTCGACGTCCTCGCCCTTGGCGCGCGCCGCGATCACGTCGCCCGCTGCTCGCGCCTGATACTTGCCCTGGTGCGTGAGCAGCACACGACCGTTCACATCGCCGACCGCATAGAGCCAGTCGGATCCGGGAACACGCAGCGTGTCGTCGACCGTGATCCAGCGACCGGGCTCGAGACCCGCGACGTCGAGGCCGATGTCGCCGCTGCGAGGAGACCGGCCGGTCGCCACGAGGACTTCGGCAGCCGTGACCGTCGACCCGTCGTCGAGCACGATCTCGACTCCCTCGTCGCCTCGCGTCACGCTGGTCGTGCCGGTGTCGGTGCGGACGTCGACACCGAGCTCCTTCAGCCCGGCCGCGACGCGCTCCCCGGCGAACGGCTCCATCGAACCCAGCAGACCGCTGCGGGCGATGATCGTCACCGTCGAACCGAGGGCCGCATAAGCCGTGGCCATCTCGACCGCCACGACCCCGCCGCCGATCACGGCCAGCGACTCGGGCAGCTCCTCTGCGCTGGTCGCCTCGCGGCTGGTCCAGGGGGACGAGTCGCGCAGGCCCTCGATGGGCGGGATCACGGCATCCGATCCGGTGCTGATCGCGACGGCGTGGCGGGCCCGGAGCACGCGGGTGCCGCCGTCGGCATCCGTCACCGTCACCTCGCGCTCACCCGTCAGACGACCGTGCCCGCGGGCGAGGTCGATGCCGGCGGAGTCGAGCCACTTCACCTGTCCGTCATCCGACCAGTTGCTCGTGAACGAGTCGCGGCGGTCGAACACCGCGCGCACGTCGAGCGACCCCGTCACCGCCTCGGCCGAGCCCTTGACCTTCTGCGCGGCTCGCAGCGCCTGGGCCGGACGCAGCAGCGCCTTCGACGGCATGCATGCCCAGTACGAGCACTCACCGCCGACCAGCTCGCTCTCGACGATGATCGCGGTCAGTCCGTTCTGCACGGCGCGGTCGGCGACGTTCTCGCCCACCGGCCCGCCGCCCAGCACGATCAGGTCGTAGTCGTCGGTCTTCTCAGCAGTCATGGGGTGCACCTCTCCGTCGCCCAGTCTTGCTCAAGTCCAACGTCGAGTCACGGGGTGGTTGTTCCGCGACGCGCCGTCGGGCGCGTTGCCGGCCTGCTCCACAACTCCGGAAGGCCGGCGAACAGCGACGCGCACCGGCCGTGCAGCCCCGCATCGGGCCGTTCGTCCGGAGTTATGACGCCGCCCCGGTTCACAGCCTGAGTGCGAACGCCAGGTCAAGCTCCCCGAGGCGCGACCCGCGCGTCAGCGAACCGGCAGGATGTGCGTCGGCGCCGGGGCCTGCGCGAGGTGGCGGATGCCGAGCGGCGCGCCCGTGCGCTCGTCGAGGTCGATCAGCGCGACGGTGTCGGAGCGCTGCCCCGCGACCAGCAGCTTGCCCTCGTGCACGACGTGATGACGCGGCCAGTCCACGCCCGAGTCTGCGAGGGCGATCGACTCGAGAGCCTCGCCTCCCCCGCGCACACGGAGCGCGGCGATCGTGTTGCTGCCACGCAGGGCCGTGTAGAGGAACTGCGCGTCACGGCTGCGGGCGAGTTCGGCGGGGAAGTCCACGCCGATCTCGGCGATCGGGCTCGCGAGCACCGACGACACGACAGCCCACGTGCCGTCGCGCCCGGCGCCGAGAGTGAACACCTCGCACGAGTACTCGGTCACCACGTGCAGGTGGCCGCTGGGGTGCACGACCATATGCCGGGGGCCGGTGCCGACGGGCAGCACGACCTCGTGATCGAGAACCAGGCCACCCCCGGTGGGTCGCCAGATCCGCACCAGGTCGAAGCCGAGATCGGTGGTCGCGATGCGCCCGTCGGCGAGGAAGGCTGCCGAGTGCGCGTGCGATGCGCGCTCCTCACCCGTCGCGGTGAGCTCGCCGGGGTACGGATCGGATGCCGCGACCGCGACGCCCGCCGGAGGCGCCGCCTCGAGCGGCTCGCCGAGGAGAGCGGCACGCAGTTCGGCTGCCTTGTTCACGGCATCCGGCACCAGGCGACCCTGCGAGTCGATGCCGATGCGGACGACCCGGCCGTCGCCGTAGCAGCTCGCGACGAGGAACGATCCGCTCGACGAGACCGCCACGTGGCAGACGCCGTCGCCCGCGGCGACCGGCTCACCGAGCGGCTTCAGCGTCGAGTCGCCGCTGCGCGCGAACGCCTGCACTCCGGCATCCCCTTCGAGCGCCGCGTAGACGACGTCGAGCGACGGATGCTGCGCCAACCACGACGGGGAGGGGGTCTGCGTGACCGCTCCCCGATACTCGAGTGCGGTGGGCGCGCTCTCGTCGCCCGCGAGCAGGCCGATGCCGTCGGCCGAGCCGTCCATCGCGGGTCCGTACCCGCCGAGCCAGAACCGGGTCATGTCAGCCTCAGTCGAGCAGGTCGTGACGCACGATGACCTGGTCGCGCTCGGGGCCGACGCCGATGACGGAGATGCGCGTGTTGCTCATGCCCTCGAGCGCGATGACGTAGTCCTGCGCGTTCTTCGGCAGGTCGTCGAACGTGCGTGCGGTCGAGATGTCCTCGCTCCACCCCGGGAAGTACTCGAGGATCGGCGTCGCGTGGTGGAAGTCGGTCTGGTTGACCGGCACCTCGTCGAAGCGTCGACCGTCGACGTCGTATGCGACGCAGACCGGGATCTGCTCGAGTCCGGTGAGGATGTCGAGCTTGGTGAGGACGAGATCGGTGATGCCGTTCACACGCGTCGCGTAGCGGGTGATCGGGGCGTCGTACCAGCCGACCCGGCGCGGACGGCCCGTGGTGGTGCCGAACTCGAAGCCGCGTGACCGCAGCCACTCGCCCTGCTCGTCGAACAGCTCGGTGGGGAACGGACCGGAGCCGACACGGGTCGTGTAGGCCTTCACGATGCCGACGATGCGGTCGAGCGCTCCGGGGCCGACGCCCGATCCGGTGGACGCGCCGCCCGCCGTGGCCGACGACGACGTGACGAACGGGTAGGTGCCGTGGTCGACGTCGAGCATGGTGGCCTGACCGCCCTCGAACACGACCACCTCGTCGCGGCGCAGGGCCTCGTCGAGCAGGTATCCCGTGTCGGCGACCATCGGCCGCAGGCGCTCGGCGTACGAGAGCAGGTCTTCGACGACCTCGTCGGCGGTGATCGCGCGACGGTTGAAGATCTTCACCAGCAGGTGGTTCTTCTGGTCGAGGGCGCCTTCGACCTTCTGGCGCAGGATGTTCTCGTCGAAGAGGTCCTGCACGCGGATGCCGACGCGGTTGATCTTGTCGGCGTAGGCGGGGCCGATGCCACGGCCGGTCGTGCCGATCATGCGCTTGCCGAGGAAGCGCTCGGTGACCTTGTCGAGAGTGCGGTGGTACTGGGTGATGATGTGCGCGTTGGCGCTCACCTTCAGACGGGAGACGTCGATGCCGCGGCCGCCGAGCGCCTCGAGCTCGCTGAAGAGCACCTCGAGGTCGATCACGACGCCGTTGCCGATCACCGGCGTGACGCCCGGCGACAGGATGCCGGACGGCAGCAGGTGCAGTGCGTACTTCTCATTGCCGACCACGACGGTGTGGCCCGCGTTGTTGCCGCCGTTGAACTTGACGACCCAGTCGGTGCGCTCGCCGAGCAGGTCGGTGGCCTTGCCCTTGCCCTCATCGCCCCACTGGACGCCGACGATAACGATTCCTGGCATGGGTATCCCCCTTGCTTTCGCCGGGTTTGCACCGGCTGATGAGCTGGCCCTCTTCGGGCGGCTCCATCCTATCGAAGGTCGTTCGCCGACCCTCCGGGCTGTGGGCGGCGGACGCTCTCGAACGGACTGCAGCGACCCGTGGCGGAAAACGAGCGGATGCTGTCGCTCGGGCGCATCGCCGATGTCGGTGGCCGGTGCCAGGATCGAAGGATGCCGAAGACCGGTCGCGTGCGTCGCGACGACAGCCTGAACCTCGCGAAGCCCCGCCCACAGGGTCCGCTCGTGCTTGTCGCCGCACTGGTGACGGTGGTGCTGTGGGCCTCGGCGTTCATCGGCATCCGCGGCGCCGGTCCACACTTCGACCCGGGCGCGCTGGCGCTGCTGCGCATGGCTGTAGGAAGCGCCGTGCTCGCGATCATCGCGGTGCGCCACGGCATCCGTCTTCCCGACCGGAGGAACTGGTGGCTCGTCGCGGTCTGGGGCGTCGGGTGGTTCTGCGTCTACAACCTGGCCCTCAATGCCGCCGAGCGCACGCTCGATGCCGGCACGGCCGCGATGGTGGTCAACCTCGCGCCGCTCATGGTGGTGGTCTTCAGCGGGCTCTTCCTGCGTGAAGGCTTTCCGAAGCCGCTGATCATCGGCGCGCCGATCGCCTTCCTCGGTGTCGTCCTGATCGGCATGAACTCGTCGACGAGCGAGGGTCCCGACATCACCGGGCTGCTGCTCGCGCTGCTCGCGGCCGTGATGTACGCCGGATGCACTCTGCTTCAGAAGCATCTGCTCAGCGCGGGGTCCGACGCGACCACGCTGACGTTCCTCGGCGCGGTGGCCGGCACGGTCGCGCTGCTCCCGTGGGCAGGCAGCCTGGTCGGAGCACTGCAGACGGCCCCGCTCGGCTCGACGCTGTGGGTGGTGTATCTCGGCATCTTCCCGACGGCGATCGCGTTCACCACCTGGGCGTACGTCCTGCAGCGCAGCACGGCCGGCCAGACGTCGGCGACGACCTATGTCGTGCCCGCGATCGCGATCCTCATGTCGTGGGCGATCCTCGGTGAGGTGCCGACCCCGCTCATGTTCGTCGGCGGTGCACTGTGCCTGCTCGGGGTGCTCGTGACACGGATGAAGTGGGGGCGTCGCGCCGCGTGACGTGACGGCATCGAGGTCTAGCGTCAACCGGCATACTGACCGATAAAGTGTGCGCGGAGGCGAAATGACGACCTGGTGGCCCTACGCCCGACTGGCAGCAGCAGCGCTCGGACTCGCGGCGATCATCGCCCAGCTCGCACGCAGCGTCGAGAACGCTCTCGCGGCCACCACCGAGTGGGGCCAGCACCTGCCGACGGTCGCGGCGAACTTCCTCAGCTTCTTCACGATCCTGTCGAACCTGCTCGCGGCCATCGTGCTGATCGTCGCCGCGGTCTGGGCGCTGCGCCACCGTCACGACGACGAGCGGGAGCCCGGCTGGCTCGCTGTCCTCCTCGTCTGCGTCAGCACGTACATGATCGTCACGGGCATCGTCTACAACACCCTGCTCCGCGGCGTCGAACTGCCCCAGGGCGTCACGGTCCCCTGGTCGAACGAGGTGCTGCACGTCGTCTTCCCGTTGTTCCTGCTGGTCGACCTGCTGTTCGCTCCGCGGCGGCGCGCGCTGCGCTGGCGTGCCGTGGCGATAGCGACGATCTTCCCCATCGTGTGGGTCGTCTACACGATGATCCGGGCGAATCTCATCGTCGCCCCCGCCACCGGCGAGGCCTGGTGGTATCCGTACCCGTTCCTCAACCCCCACATCGTGCCGGGCGGCTATCTCGGGGTCGCCGGCTACATCGTCGGCATCGCCATCGCCATCATCGGCGTGGCCTGCGTGGTCATCTGGGTGGGCCGCAAGCGCGGCGCCCCTCAGGACGTCGCCGACACGACGCACGTCGAGGAGTCCCCGCGCGCCCGAGGATGATGCGGCGAGAAGCCTGCCCCGAGGCGGAGCGGCTCACGCTGCGGCTATCGGGTTCCGCCCTCGGGCCTGAACGTCGCGAGCACCGCATCGCTCACGTGCTGAGGAGTCGTGGCCAGGGCCTCGCGCGGATCGAGGAGGCGAGTCGGAACACGGTCACCGCGAAGCTCCTCCCGCGTCGATGGTTCGAGTACGTAGAGACGAAGGGCGAGCCAGAGCAGTGTCCCGTCCAGCCCCAGCACTGCCGGGTCGATGTCGATCACGCCGCGCCTGCGTGAGAAAGGATGACGCCACCGTTCCCGATAGCTCTGGGCGTCAGGACGAACACCCACCTTCAGAACCATCGAGTTGTTCATGCCGACGCCGAGGTCGATGCTCTGGATGTCGTCCCAGTGCACTTCGCCATCCAGGTGGAAGGTCGCGGATCCGAGCCCGCGGGGATGCAGGAACAGTCGCCGAGGCTGCCGCAGTGAGATCAGGTGACTGACGACAGGACCCAGCAGCAGCACGGCGACCAGTGCCCAGGCGATGCGCCACACACCGCTGACGGTCGCCGCCACGACCGCGAAGGTCGACGCGGCGGCGAGCGCCGCGACCAGCGTCATCGCGGGCACGAGCTTCGATCCGGGGAGGAGGATCCCCCCGATCGAGTTCTCAGCTAAGCACGCGTCCGTCGCTCCGCCGATATACGCGTCGGGCCGGATCAGATCCCATGATGTCGAGTCACGGATGCCGTCCCCCCCTGCGTGGCCCGCCGCCGCGCCATCCGCGCCGGGGCCGGAGCCGCGCCGGCCGATGCGGTTACGCTGGTCGACGGGGGGTCGTCGACGCGTCCCCCGTGGGAACGAGGAGACACACCGATGAACGAGCCCTACGCGCCCGGCCCCTCCGCAGGTTCGACGCCGCCGCCTCCGCCTGCGCCCTCCGCCCAGGCCGCCGCGCCGGCTCCTCCCGCTCCCGCGACCCGCGCCGAATCGTCGGCCCCCGCGGCCCCCGCGGCCTCCCCGTCGGCGAGCAGGAAGTCCGAAGCGCCGACGGACGCCGAGCTCCAGCGCGCGAGCGCCGTGCTGAAGACCGTGTCCGACGCATACTCGGCCAAGATGGTCGGCCAGGAGCGTCTGCGCATGAGCCTGCTGATCTCGCTGATCGCGGGCGGGCACATCCTGCTCGAGAGCGTTCCGGGTCTGGCGAAGACCACCGCGGCCAGCACCCTCGCCGACACCGTGAGGGCGCAGTTCAAGCGCATCCAGTGCACCCCCGACCTGCTGCCCAGCGACATCACGGGCAACCAGATCTACGACGCGGCGACCGGGTCGTTCCGCACCGTGCTCGGACCGGTGCACGCGAACTTCGTGCTGCTCGACGAGATCAACCGCTCGAGCGCCAAGACCCAGAGCGCCATGCTCGAGGCCATGCAGGAGCACCAGACCACGATCGGCGGCGAGGTCCACCACCTGCCCAAGCCGTTCCTGGTGATCGCGACGCAGAACCCGATCGAGCAGGAGGGCACCTACGAGCTGCCCGAGGCGCAGATGGACCGCTTCCTGCTCAAGGAGATCGTCGAGTACCCGAGTCCCGCCGAGGAGTTCGAGATCCTCGGCCGCATCGACTCGGGAGTGCTCGATCCCGACCGTCACGTCTCGAGCGCCATCAGCCTCGACGACGTGCACATGCTCCAGGACGTCGCGAGCCGCATCTACGTCGACCCCGCGATCCGCAACTACATCGTCTCGATCGCCTACGTCACGCGCAACCCCGCGCCGTACATCGGCGAGGAGCGCGCGCGCTTCATCAAGTACGGCGCGAGCCCGCGTGCGAGCATCGCGTTCCTGCAGGCGTCGCGGGCGCTGGCGCTGCTCAACGGCCGCGGCCACGTGATCCCCGAGGACATCCGCTCGCTGCGCCACCTCGTGCTGCGTCACCGCGTGCTGCTGACGTTCGAGGCCGACGCCGAGGGCATCCGCAGCGAGGAGATCATCGACCAGATCTTCGCATCCGTCCCCACGCCCTGACCCGCCATGGCCAGCCTGATCGCCCAGGTGAAGAGCAAGCTCTTCATCCACTCGTCGCGCAAGTCGCTGCACGCGCTCGACGGCGCCTACGCGTCGCTGCTGCACGGCCGCAGCCTCGACTTCGAGGATCTGCGCAAGTACGAGTACGGCGATCAGGTGCGCGACATCGACTGGCGCGCGACGGCTCGACTGGGCACTCCTCTGGTCAAGCGGCACCGTGCGATGCGGATGCACACGGTCCTCTTCGTGGTCGACACCGGCCGCTCGATGGGCGCGCTCGCGCACGACGAGAAGTCGAAGAAGGACCTCGCGATCCTCGCCACCGGCGTGCTCGGCGTGCTGGCGCTGCGGCACGGCGACGACTTCTCACTGGTCTACGGCGACTCCGACCGCATCCGCCGCCGCGCGCCGGGCCGCAGCGAGGGCGCACTGGAACACGCGCTGCGCACGATCGACCGGTCGATCGACACGAGCAGGGCAGCCAGCGACCGCGACGCGCTGCTGTCGTACGTCACGCGCACGATCTCTCGCCGCATGATCGTCGTCGTCATCACCGACGAGGCTCCGGTCACGACGGAGACCGAACGGATGCTGCGCCGACTGCGCGTGCAGCACGACGTCCTGTGGCTGACCGTGAGCGACGCCGATCCGGTGCTCGACCACGCGACGGCCACCATCCGCAGCGATGTCGACAGCATGTGGGAGGTGCCGGACTTCGTGCAGGGCGACCCCGACATCATCCGCGAGCTCGCCGCGCAGACCGAGGCCGACGCGGCGCGTCTTGCTGAGCTGCTCAAGCGCATGGAGATCAGCCACAGCGTGCTGGCGGGTCAGGACGACGCCGTCTCGCAGCTGCTCCAGCTGCTGAATCGGAGGTCGAATGCCCGACTCTGATGAGCTGTACCCGCCTTTCCAATACGGCTGGGGCTGGATCCTGGTCGCATTCGGCATCCTCCTGCTGCTGATCGCGGCAGCATGGGTGGTCGTGGCGCTCACCAGGCCGCGACGTGACCTCACGCTGTCGCGCGACGCCCAGGGACCGACCCTGCTCACCACCGACGTGCTGTCGCAGCTGCGGGTCGAGTACTTCGACCGGATCCAGCGCATCGAAGACGACTACCGCGCCCGCACCCTGTCCGCCCGCAACGCGAACCTCGAGCTCAGCCGCGTCGTGCGCACCTTCGTGAACGAGTACAGCGGACTCGAGGCACCGGTGCTCGCGCTCGACGACCTCGTCTCTCGAGGGGTCCATCCCGCGCTCGTCGACGCCATGGGTCGCCACTACTACCCCAGCATCTTCCGGCCCGGTCCCGCGATCGACCCGATCGCCGGCGCCGAGGCGGCCCGAACGGTGGTGCGCACATGGCACTAGCGAACGGGTGGCTCATCCTCGTCGCCGTGGCCGTCGTGGTCATCGCGATAGCGCTCGGAATCGTCATCGGGCTGCGCAGCGGTGTGAAGACCGAGGCCCACGAGCGCGCCCGCGTCGCCCGAGCCGAGCGCCTGCGCGCGCTGCCGACTTTCCGCCAGGCGTTGAACCGCCGCGTGCTCGCACTGTCGAGCATCCTGCTCATCGGCGTGATCGCGACCCTCGCGGCCGGGGTCGTCTCCGCCCGGCCGATGGCGTCGCAGACCATCCAGCCCGTCAACACGAGCCGCGACATCATGCTCTGCCTCGACGTCTCGGGGTCGATGAGCGAGGTCGACGTCGAGGTGCTCACGGTCTTCGAGGAACTGCTCGAGGACTTCGAGGGTGAACGCATCGGCCTCACGATCTTCAACAGCTCTCCCGTGCAGATCTTCCCCCTGACCGATGACTACGAGTTCATCCGCAGCCACCTGCAGAGCATCCGCGAGAGCTTCGAGTTCACCGAATCGGTCCCCGAGCACTGGGTGGGCACGCTCAACGGCAACGGTGCCTCGCTGATCGGCGACGGCCTCGCGGCATGCGCGATGGCGTTCGACCACCCCGACGACGAGCGGTCGCGCTCGATCATCTTCGCGACCGACAACGAGGTCAACGGCGCCTCGATCGTGACGCTCGACGAGGCCGCCGCGTATGCCGCATCGAACGGCGTGCGCGTCTTCGCACTCAACCCGGTGCAGGGCAAGGACGCCGACGTCAGCGCCGAGCTCACGAAGGCCGCCGAGGCCACGGGCGGACAGGCGTACGGCCTCCGGGACACCACCACCGTGAGCGACATCGTCACGCAGGTGCAGGAGCAGGAGGCGTCCGCGCTGAAGGGTCAGGCGCAGGTCGTCTGGACAGACGCGCCGAACCTCTGGATCGTCGTGCTGATGATCTCGATGCTCTCGTTCATCGTCGTGCTGTGGAGGGTGAGACTGTGATCTTCCAGCCCGTGCTGAACGTCTTCCTCCTCGCTCTGCTCTGCGCGCCCGTGGCCGCCCTCGCCGTGATGGCGCTGATCAGGGCGACCGGCCGAGGACGGGCGCTCTGGGCCATGCGGCTCGTCATGCTGCTCGCGTGTTTCGTCATGCTCCTGCGCCCGGGGATCCCCGGCGGTGCCACCGAGACCCTCGCGACCGACACCGACATCGTGCTCGTCGTCGACACCACCGCGAGCATCGTCGCCGAGGACTGGGACGGCGACAAGCCTCGCCTCGACGGCGTCCGCGCCGACGTGCAGGCGATCGTCGACGAGTACCCCGGTGCGCGGTTCGCGCTGATCACGTTCGACGCCACGGCCGATCTCCGCATGCCGCTCACCACCGACACCACCGCGCTCGTCTCGTCGCTCGAGGTGCTGCGCCCCGAGGTGACGAGCCAGTCGCGCGGCAGCTCCATCGGCATCGCGAACCAGCTGCTCTCGGACACCCTGTCGAACGCGGCCGAGTCGTCGCCCGATCGCTCGCGCATGGTGTTCTACTTCGGAGACGGCGAGCAGACGGTCTCGTCGGCCCCCGAGCCGTTCGACGGGAGCGCCGAGCTCACCGACGCCGGCGCCGTGCTCGGGTACGGCACCGCGGAGGGCGGACCGATGAAGCTCACCACGGGCGGCGTGGACGGTTCGTCGAGCGAATACATCGAGTACGAGGGGGCGGACGCACTGTCGGTGATCGACGAGGGGAACCTCGAGGCGATCGCCTCGGATCTCGGAGTCGAGTACCAGCACCGCACCGCGGATGCCGCACTCACCCTCCCCGAGGCGCCCTCGACCACCACCACCTACGCGGAGTCCGGAACCGTGGGCAACGTGACCGAGCTCTACTGGGTCGCCGCCCTCGTGATCGTGGCGCTGCTCGGCGTGGAGCTCACGAGGGCGAGCATGCTCGTGGCCCGACTGCGTCTGCTGCGAGCGCCGTCGACATCGCCGCGACGCCGGACGACCGACGGAGGTGCCGCATGACAGATCTGTCCACACGCGCCGGCGGGACAGCGTCCGACAGCCCTGAGGACCTGAGGGCGTCGGCCGCCGCCGCGCTGCTGGCCTCGAATCGTCGCCGTCGCCGCATCCGACGGTGGATCGCGATCGGCACGCTTCCGCTGACGCTGGCCGCACTGCTGTTCGTGGGCAAGATCCTCAGCATGTACGCATTCGCGCACCAGTCGATCACCGCGTACGTGGCCGATGACTATGCCGGATCAGAGGCGTCGGCCCGCGGGCAGGAGTTCGTCAACTGGTTCGAGCCCTTCAAGGCGCCGTTCAACGTCGGCACCGCGCTGGCGGGCGCCGAGAAGCTGCCGGATGCTCGGGCGAAGCTCGAGGAATCGCTCGACCTCGCGACCGGCCTCGAGGTGTGCACGGTGCGCATCAACCTCGCTCTCGTCCTCGAGCGCATGGGCGACGCCGCCCGCGCCGAGGGCGACGGCGCGGGGGCCGCGGAGTTCTACGGTGAGGCGCTCACCGTCACGACCGAGATGCCCGAGGAGTGCAACAGCGACGAGGCGCAGGAGCAGTCGTCCGACCCCGACCGAGACATGCAGCAGAGCAGGGAAGACCTCGAGGACCGCCTCAAGCAGAAACAGCAGAACGAGCAGCCGCCGCCGGAGGAGGAGCAGGAGCAGGAGCCGCAGCCCTCCGACGAGAAGCTCGAAGAGCTCGAGGACAAGCTCGAGCAGGGCACGCAGGAGCGCGATCAGCAGCAGGGCGACGATGGCGGAGGCTCGGGAACGGACAAGCCATGGTGATGGATCACGAGAAGCAGCGGGCCCGCTACGTCGCCGGCACGGAGGGTGCGCCGCCCGTGCCGCCGCCCGGTGGCTATCGCAACGCCCGCCGCCAGGCCGGGCCGGTCGTGCAGCATCCCGGCGCTCCGGCGATGTCGGGCACGGCGACCGCAGCCGACGTCGCCTCCGCCGAGAAGAAGCCGGCGAACGCACTCGGCTGGATCGCACTGATCGCCGGCATCCTGTTCGCCCTGATCCTCCTCATCATGCTCGCGATCGGAGCGACCGACGCGGTCTACGGCGTGACGATGCTGACGCTGCAGCTCGTCGTCGTCGCCGTCGTGATCGGCGCGCTGTTCACCGCCCGAGGACGCACGCTGGCAGCCGTCGCCCTCGCTGTCACGCTGATCTTCAACGTCGCCACCGTGGGCGGCATCGGTGCACTGCAGACGTCGGCCTCGGGCAGCTACGACGGCATGAAGACCGACGAGCAGAAGCACGAAGAGGCCTACCCGGGCATCAAGGGCACCGATCCGCAGGATGCCCTCACCCAGCAGTCGCTCGAAGAGGTGAAGACCGAGGCAGACAGCCTGTTCGCCGACATCCGCGAGCGCATCACCGCCGAGTACGGATACGACTGGGTGCAGGTCGGCGACGAGGATCTGCGTCCGGAGCGCAACGGCTACGGCGGCGAATCGATGCTCATCGAGTACACCTCCGTCGGCTGGGCCACCACCGAGCCGATCCAGGACTACAGCCTCAAGCTCGAGGTCATGTCGACGATCGACTCGGTCGTCGCCGAGCACGGTCTGCCCACGCTGTACTCGTTCAACGGGGAGTACTCGGGGATCGACCCGTCGATGATCGCGAAGCTCTACGGCAGCGAAGACCCGCGCGAGCAGCACACGTGGGAGTACTACACCGAGAACTACCCCGATCCGATGAGGTTCTACGCGAACATCTTCGACCTCTCGAACGACCCGTCGGGCGACTTCCTGACGACGCGCGAGGCGCAGAACGCCCGCACCGGCGAGCCCCTCGAGGGGCTGCAGATGGTGGTCATCGCGAGCGCCGTGCTCAGCGATGCGGACCGAGCCGAGTTCGAGCAGAAGCTGCAGGAGTACCCCGGGTTCTGAGCCCTGGCGAGTCTGCCATCCCCGACCGGCCGCGGATCGGTAGAGTGCGGTGATGAAGTCGGAGGATCGCGCCACGTGGACCATCACGACGCATGACTGGGCGCGAGATGTCGACGTCGATCACCTGCACGGCATCCGCGACGAACGAGCCATGTACGAACCCGGCGGACGCCGCCATCAGATCCTCGAAGTCCTCGCGTACGCGGACGACGAGGCCGCTGGGCTCGGGCGAATCGGCCATGTCGTCGTGAGCATCTCTCGCGACGGCTCGGTGTCGGTCGCCGACGATGGCCGCGGCACCGACACGCGGACCGACGGCGGGGGTGACATCGTGCGGAAGCCCGTCATGGCCACCCGGGATGTCCGCTTCTTCGAATCTGCCTCGGCACCGCTTCTGCCGGATGGTCTGCCGCGCCGCGGAATGTCGACAGTCTCGGCACTCAGCTCTGTCCTCGCCCACGAGAACCGGCGGGCTGACGGGCGGTGGGTGCAGGAATACCACAACGGAGTCCCGTCGACGGACCTGCGCATCCTGGCCGATCCGGCAGAAGTCTCACCCGGCGCCGGCGCGGGGACCGGGACGACGGTGACGTTTCGCTCCGAGCTCGGCGACCCGACGGACCTCAGCGACACGGATCTCGCCGCGTTCCGTTGGGTGAGCATCCGGGTCGTCCGCGAGGGCTGACCTATCGGGCGGGCTCATCGCGGTGATGCTAGCTCGCGAGCGAGAGCCCCGCGGCGAGCGCGAAGCCCAGCACGGTCGCGAGCCCGGTCACCTGCTTGGCCTTCTGCTGCGCGTCGGGCACCATCGAGTCGACGAGCATCACGAGCAGCGCGCCTGCCGCGAAGCCGCTCGCGCCGGCCCGGAAGTCGTCGCCGGTGCTGCTCGCCACCGCGAATCCGGCGACGGTCGCCAGCGCGCAGATGACCGAGATGCCGGCCCACAGCAGCAGCACGCGCGACTTCGCCATGCCGCCCTTCAGCAGGTCGGCGGCCGAGCCGATCGACTCGGGCAGGTTCGAGACCACGATCGCCACGACGAGCGCGATGCTCACCGGTTCTCCGGAGGCCAGTCCGATTCCCAGCACGAGCTGCTCGGGGATGCCGTCGAGCAGTGCTCCGAGCGCGAGCGGGACGCCCGCCCCCTGCTCCTGGGACTTCGCGGCTCGCGCATCGAGGATCCGGTCGGCGATGAAGTACGCGAGCGCGCCCGCGACCACGCCGACGATGAGAGGGATCGGACCTGCGAGGTCCAGCCCCTCCTCCCACAGCTCGAAGGCGATGGAGGCCATCAGGGCACCGGCTCCGAAGCCGAGCACGATGCCCAGCCAGCGCGGCGGCCAGGTGCGCAGCAGAGCGAGAACAGCGCCGACGATGAGGGGCGACGCCGCGACGACGCCCCACAGGATCGCTGCACCCATGCCGTCCTCCTTCACGGACACTCTGCCACCGTCGGGGCCGATCGTGCAGAAGCGGAGAGCTACGCCCGCGCGCGTCGGGCCGCGTCGCCTCAGTCGACCGCGACGCGATGGATGCCGAGGTCGGTGCGCCCGGGAAGCAGGTCCGATCGCAGCGCCCGGGTGCCGTGGTAGTCGCCATCGCGCAGCCGACGGTACGGGCGGCTCGGCGATTCGAGCGCCACTCCGGAGAGCCTCTCGATCAGTCGTGCGCTCTCGCGATCGACGCGCTCCGCGTCCAACCCGTCAGCGTCGTGGACGACGTGCAGGTCGAGCGGCTCGATGCCCGTGTACCAGAGGGTGCCGTGGGTCAGCGGGAACAGCAGCGAGTCCAGATCCCCGCTGATGCCCCGTTCTCCGATCGAGCGCTCGTCCTCCCCTGCCGTCACGATCACGAGGGCTCGGCGCCCGGCGAGCGGGCCCTCTCCGTATCGCAGCGGCAGACCGGTCTCGGCATCCGCGGGGCCGTAGGCGAAGCCGTTGGTGAGCACCCGGTCGAGCCAGCCTTTGAGGATCGCCGGCGGTCCGTACCACCACAGCGGGAACTGGAGCACGACGAGGTCGGCGGCCGCGAGCTTGCGCTGCTCCTCGGCGACGTCCGGCGGCAGCTGGCCCGCGGCGTACGCCTCGCCCATCAGGTCGACGACGCTGCCCTCACGCCCCCGGGGCTCGCCCAGATCCGGCGCTGCGAGAACCGGATCGAAGCCCTGAGAGTACAGGTCGGTGATCTCGACATCGTGGTCGTGCGCGAGGGCGTCGACCCCATCTCGGAACAGTCGCGCGTTGAACGAGCTCGATTGGGGGTGGGCATAGATCCAGTGGACGGTCGGGCGCGATGCTGGCACGGGTGTCCTTCCTTCAGCGGGCATCGATGGCCGGGTCCTCGGCAGTGCTCACCGGCGAGCGTCTCCACAGCGGCAGGAGCGCGGCGGCGACGACCGCGACGGTCGCGACCAGCAGGGCGACGAGGAAGCCGCGAGACCCGACGATCGATGCGATCGTGCCGAGCACCGCGATGCCGAGACCGCCGCCGAGGGCGAACCCGACCTCCTGGATCGCCCCCACCTGACCGGCGTCGTCCTCCGTCGTGACGTCGAAGAGCGTGGTGGCGGCGAGCGTCGCCGCGACTCCGAACCCCGCGCCGACGAGCACGAGAGGGATCACGACCAGCTCGACGCCCGTCGACAGCCACGCGAGTCCCGCCCCCTGCACCACCAGGGCGAGCACGGTGAGTGTCGGCGAGGTCAACCACCGCAGGAACAGGGGTGCGAGCACCCCGCCGAGGGCGATCGCCACCGCCTGCGGCAGGATCGCGATACCGGCTTCGGCCGCGCTGAAGCCCCGCGCATCCTGCAGGTGGAGGCTCACCAGGAGCACGGATGCCGTCGACACCCCGCTGCTCGCCACGATGCGCACGATCGCAGGGCTGAAGCCGGGCACGCCGAACAGCCGCATGTCGATGAGAGGCTCGGCGAGGGCACGCTGGCGGCGGATGAAGAAGACGAGCGTCACGACGGCGATGACACCCGCGATGCCGGCGGCGACGGGAGCGGCGAGCACCTCGTGCAGGGCGAAGACGAGAGACCCGAGAGCGACGATCGACGACACGATGCTGAGGATGTCCCACGACGGGCGACGGGAGCTGCGCGAATCCGGCACGAGCCAGATCGCGAGCACCCCGGCGACGACGGCGAGCGGCACGCTTCCGAGCAGCAGCCAGCGCCACCCCGGCCCCTCGGTCACCAGCCCGCCGAGCACGGGTCCGAGCGCGCTGCCGGCACCGAACGTCGCGGTCCACAGCCCGTAGGCGAGCACCCGCTGCCGTGCGTGATAGTGCGCCCCGATCGTCGCGACGACGCCCGCCACGACGAACGCCTCGGCGACGCCGAGGAGCGCCCGGACGACGATGAGCAGCATCCCGTCCTGAGCGAATCCGCCGACGAGGTTGAGCACCGCGAAGCCGGCGAGACCGGCGAGCACGATCCGCTTGCGACCGAACGCGTCTCCGATCCTGGCGGCGATGATCAGGGTCGCCGCCAGCGACAGCGCGTACACGTCGACGAGCCACAGCGCGCCGCTGTCGGACAGGACGAGATCGCCGCGGATCGCGGGCAGCGCGGTCGACATGCTGCTGATCGCGAGAGCCCCGATCAGGATGCCGAGAAGCAGCGGGATCATGGCGAGCCACGGATGCAGGGTCGTGCGCGGTCGAGCGGATGCCGTGGGAATCGGGAAGGTCACCGCATCAGTCTCACGGTCTGAGTACACTTCAGGCAAGTACTGTCATTCGGGGTAGATAGTGACCGAATGGATACCATGACGACCAGGAGGCGGAGCGATGAGGGAGAAGACCGAGCGGATCGTCCGGGAGTGGGGCGACGCGTGCGACGCGGAGATCTCGATCGCCGTCCTCGGCGGGGCCTGGAAGCCCAGCATCCTCAGCCTCCTCGGTGAGCATGAGGTGCTGCGGTTCGGCGAGCTCAGCCGGCTTCTCGACGAGCCCACAGCCCGCGTGCTCACCCGTCAGCTGCGCGAGCTGGAGGATGACGGCCTGATCCTCCGCACGGTCTACCGTCAGGTGCCTCCCAAGGTCGAATACCGCCTCAGCGACCTCGGGCGCGGATCGATGCCGCTCGTCGAGGCGCTCACGAGCTGGGGTGCCGGCTACGCCGCGCATCAGCGACGCGAGTTGGCGCGGCTCGACTCCGAGCCCGAGGCACTCGACGCCGTCGTGGCCCGCTGACGGCCGACGCCGTCCGAAACAGCCGACACGCCGCCGATAGACTGGGAAGCATGTCCAAGGTCCTCCAGTCACTTCCCGTCGGCGAGCGCGTCGGCATCGCCTTCTCCGGAGGACTCGACACCTCCGTCGCCGTCGCGTGGATGCGCGACAAGGGCGCCGTCCCTTACACGTACACCGGTGATCTCGGTCAGTACGACGAAGACGACATCGAGTCGATCCCCGGCCGTGCCCTCGAGTACGGCGCCGAGGCCTCGCGCCTGGTCGACTGCAAGACCGCGCTGGTCGAAGAGGGCCTGGTGGCGCTCGCCTGCGGCGCCTTCCACATCCGCTCCGGCGGCCGCACCTACTTCAACACCACTCCCCTCGGCCGCGCCGTCACCGGCACGCTGCTGGTGCGCGCCATGAAGGAGGACGGCGTCGACATCTGGGGCGACGGCTCGACCTACAAGGGCAACGACATCGAGCGGTTCTACCGCTACGGCCTGCTCGCCAACCCGCGTCTGCGCGTGTACAAGCCGTGGCTGGATGCCGACTTCGTCACCGAGCTCGGCGGCCGCAAGGAGATGAGCGAGTGGCTCGTCGCCCACGACTTCCCCTACCGCGACTCGGTCGAGAAGGCGTACTCGACCGACGCCAACATCTGGGGCGCCACGCATGAGGCGAAGACGCTCGAGCACCTCGACGTCTCGCTCGAGACCGTCGACCCCATCATGGGCGTGAAGTTCTGGGACCCCTCGGTCGCGATCGAGACCGAGGACGTCTCCGTCACGTTCGAGGCCGGCCGCCCCGTCGCACTCAACGGCGTCGAGTACACCGACCCGGTGGCCCTGGTGCAGGAGGCCAACACGATCGGCGGACGCCACGGCCTCGGCATGAGCGACCAGATCGAGAACCGCATCATCGAGGCGAAGTCGCGCGGCATCTACGAGGCCCCGGCCATGGCGCTGCTCTTCATCGCCTACGAGCGCCTCGTCAACGGCATCCTGAACGAGGACACCCTCGCGACCTACCACGAGCAGGGTCGCCGCCTCGGTCGACTGATGTACGAGGGCCGCTGGCTCGAGCCGCAGTCGCTCATGCTGCGCGAGTCCATCCAGCGCTGGGTCGGCCTCACGATCTCGGGCACCGTGACGATCCGCCTGCGCCGCGGTGACGACTGGACGATCCTCGACACCACGTCGCCGAACCTGTCGTACGGCCCCGAGAAGCTCTCGATGGAGCGCGTCGGCGACGCCGCCTTCGGCCCGGTCGACCGCATCGGCCAGCTCACGATGCGCAACCTCGACATCGCCGACTCGCGCGCACGCCTCGAGCAGTACGCAGGCCTCGGCCTCGTGGGCGGCGCGACGGGCGAGCTCGTCGGTCGCGTCACCGCCGGCGAGTCCGGCGAGATCACGGGTTCCGTCGAAGAGGTCGACGAGAACTTCGCCGACGCGGTCGACACCGCATCCGAGGGTGCTGCGTTCGACTCCGGCACCGACTGACGCGCGACTCTTCTGGGGGGCGGATGCTGCGGCATCCGCCCCCTTTTCTGTCTGTGCCCGCCGCTCGCCGTTCACGATTCAGCATGAGCGCCGGGATTCGGGTCCGCATGGTGCTGATTGCGGCTTTAAGCGCCCATCCGTGCTGAGTTGTGAACGGCCCACCGTTCAGACCCTGTGAGTCCCCCGAGTTATCTTGCACACGGCTGTGCACAATACGTAGAATAGGGGCATGACAACCCGTGCTCCCCGCCGCGACTCCGTCGAGAACCGCGCCGGAATCCTCGATGCGGCCCGCGCGACCCTCGCCACCGACCCGCGGGCGTCCATCGACGTCATCGCCCGCAGCGCCGGCCTGTCGCGCCGCACCCTCTACGGCCACTTCGACGACCGAGAGGCTCTGATCCGCGAGCTGATCTCGGTCGGAGCGCAGCGCTTCAACGCGATCGCCGAATCCGTCACCGACGCCGACTCACGCCTCGCGCTGGCCCGCCTCGCCGCACGACTCTGGCAGGAGGCCGCGCACGTCCAGGTCGCCGCAGCGCTCGCGCTCGACGAAGCGCACGTCGAGCACACTGCAGACGCGCTCGCGCCGCTGCGGCGCACCGTCGCCGCCCTCGCGCGGCGCGGACAGGAGGACGGCAGCTTCCGCACCGATCTCGCCGCCCCCACCCTCGCCCGCCTCATCGAAGAGGTCGCCCGCACGGTCGTCTCGCGCACGGACGCCTCGAGCACCGGGGCAGCCGATCTCGCTGTTCGCACTCTGCTCAGCATCGTCGGACTCTCGTGGCGCGAGGCCGACGAGCTGTTGAGCGCGCGCCCGGACATCGTCGAATCACAGGAGGTCAGCGCATGAGGGTCACCCTGCACGACGTGAGCAAGGGGCGCGGTGGCCAGGCGCTGCCGACGACGAGCCTCGAGTTCCACAGCGGAGCCGTGCGCTTCGCACTCGCCGAGACCGAGCAGCGCCCGACGGTGCTAGGCCTCATCGCCAGCGGTCGGATGCGGCCGGACACCGGGCGCGTGACGATCGACGGCGACGCGGACAACCGCGCGCTGCGCCGCACGATCGCGCTCGTCGACGCCCCCGACGTGAGCGATCCCCACGCTGACATCACCCTCGCGGGCGTCGTCGGCGAAGAGCTCATGTTCGCCGGCGTCGGCGCCACCCCTCTGCACGCACGGCGCTGGCTGAATCAACTCGGCTTCGGCGAGCTCGCCGGCGTGGCGATCGGCAACGTCGATCCCGCCGCACGGGTGCGCATCCTCTGCGAACTCGCGATCCTCCGCACGGGCACCGAAGGAATCGTGCTCGTCTCGCCCGACCGTCACGGCGGCAGCCCGGACGGCTGGTGGCGGATCGCGTCGGAGTTCGCCGACCGCGGGTACGCGATGCTCGTCGTCATCGGCGGATCCGCCGCGGTCGCCCTCGAGCGCATGCACGAGCTCGAGGCGATCAACGCGTCCGGACCGGTCGAGCCGCTCGTGCTCGACCTGCCCGGCGGCTCTGAACCCGAGCCCGAGCCAGACTCCGAGGCCGAGGCCGAGCCCGAGCCAGCGCCCGAACCGGATCCCGAGCCCGACCCTGAGCCAGAGCCGGCGCCCGAACCGGATCCCGAGCCAGAGCCCGAGGCGGAAGACCCGGACGAGCGCCCCGCGACACCGCATGCCGACGCCGAGCACGCGGATGCTCTCGGCTCTCCCCCGGCCGACGACGAAGACCCACCCGCAGAACCCGAGCCGAACACGACAGAGAACGGAGGCGAGCGATGAAGGTTCCCGCCATGATCGCCGCCGAGCTGCGGCGCCTCACCGCGAGCAGGATGGGCGTGATCGCCCTGATCGCACTGGTCTGCGTGCCCATCCTCTACGGCGGCCTGTACCTCTGGGCCAACCAGGACCCGTACGCGAAGTTCCCGGAGGTCCCGGTCGCGCTGGTCGTCGATGACAGTGGAGCCCCCGAGCCCACCACGGGAACGGATGCCGCCACCGGCGAGACCGTGAACTACGGCGAGGACGTCGCCGACAACCTCATCGACGGCAACGCCTTCGACTGGCAGCGGATGTCGGCCGACGAGGCCGCCGACGCATTGCGGGAGGGAACGGTCGACTTCACCGTCACGATCCCCGCCGACTTCTCGTCGGCCTTGACCTCGGCCGCGGGTGACGACCCCCACCAGGCGCGCATCGAGCTCGAGACCAACGACGCGAACAACTACCTCGCGTCGTCGATGGGCACGCAGGCGGTGGAGAAGATCCGCAGCTCGGTCGCCGAGATGGTGGGCAGCGAGGCCGCAGAGCGCCTGCTCACCGGCCTCAGCGAGGTGCGCGACAACCTCGTGACCGCGGTCGACGGAGCGACCCAGCTCGCCGACGGCGCCGACACCGCCGCCACCGGCAGTGCGACGCTCGCAGACGGAACCTCTCAGCTCGCCGCGGGCACGTCGCAGCTCGCGGGCGGCGCGTCCGAGCTCGCCGGTGGTGCGGCGACGCTGGCGTCGGGGGCTCAGCAGGTCAGTGACGGCAACCGGCAGCTGGCCGACGTCGCGGACCGGGCCGGATCGGCTGTGCAGCAGGCGACGGATGCTCTGCCCCAGGCGCGCGAGGACATCGCCACCGTGCTCACGGATCAGGGCCTGACGCCGGAGCAGATCGATCGGGTCCTCACGACCCTCGATCCCCTCGCGACACGACTCCAGGAGGGCAACTCGACCGTGCAGAACGCGGTCGACAAGGTCGACCAGCTTGCCGCAGGAGCGGACTCGGTGGCATCCGGCGCCTCGCAGCTCGCCGGCGGCGCGCAGACCCTGGCCAGCGGCGCGCAGACCGTCGCCACCGGCGCCGCGGCGGCGAACGACGGCGCGGCCCAGCTGCGCGATGGGCTCGGCACCCTCGCGTCGGGAACGGCCGAGCTGCGCGACGGGCTCTCGGACGGTGTGCAGCAGATCCCCGTCTCGACGCCGGAGCTCCGCACGCTGCAGGCCGACACGATCGCCGACCCGGTCAAGGTCTCGAGCGACAAGGTCGCCTCCGCCGAGGACTACGGCGCCGGTCTCGCACCGTTCTTCGCCGCACTGTCGGCCTGGATCGGCATCTACGCCCTGTTCCTCATCGTGAAGCCGATCTCCCGCCGCGCGGTCACGGCGCTGCACTCTCCGATCCGAGTGACGCTCGCCGGGTGGCTCACCCCGGCGATGCTCGGCGCGGTGCAGATGCTGGGGCTCATGGGCATCCTGGCGATCACCCTGGGCTTCACGTTCAACAACCCCGTCGGCACCTTGGGCGTGATGATCTTCGCGTCGGCGACCTTCGCGGCGATCATCCTCGCCCTCAACGTCTGGCTCGGTTCCGTGGGGCAGTTCCTGGGACTCGTGCTCATGGTTCTGCAGCTCGTCACCGCGGGCGGCACGTTCCCCTGGCAGACCCTCCCCGCCCCGCTGGCCGCACTCCACCACGTGCTGCCGCTCGGCTACGTCGTCGACGCCATGCGGCAACTGATGTACGGCGGCAACCTCGGCCGGGCGGGCTGGGATCTGGTGGTGCTGGGCATCTGGCTGGTCGGCGCGCTGCTGCTCGCCGCCATCGGAGTGACGCGCATGACGCACCGGCGCACGCTGCGCGACCTGCAGCCGAGCCTGATCGGCTGACGCCGCGGGCGGGGGCGAGAACACCCCCGCCCGCGAATGCTTTATGGGTAGTATTCCGGAAGCGTCTGTTGAGACGCGCTCTGGGACTCTCTGGGACTGAGTTCCGCCATGCCACCCGAAAGAGTTCTCGAAGATGACAACCCATTCGACCGAGATCGTCGACCCGTCGCGCCCTTCCCTGGGTGCTCGCATCGGCCGCATCGTGTTCCTCGTCGTCGCTGCGATCGTGGTGGTCGCCGTCGCCGGTGCCTTCTTCGTGACCTGGACCATCCAGCGCTCGTTCCCGCAGACCGACGGCACCCTGTCGCTCGACGGGCTGCAGGCCGAGGTCACGGTGCAGCGCGACGCCAGCGGCATCCCGACCATCACCGCCGACTCATCGCACGATCTCTTCTACGCCCAGGGCTTCGTGCACGCGCAGGACCGTTTCTTCGAGATGGACTTCCGCCGGCACGTCACGGCGGGACGCGTGGCCGAGATGTTCGGCGAATCGCAGGCCGGGACCGATGCCTTCCTCCGCACGCTCGGCTGGCGCAAGGTCGCCGAGGCCGAGGTCGAGGCCATGGACGACGTCACCCGCGGCTACTACGAGGCCTACGCCGACGGCGTCAACGCCTACCTCTCCTCCCGCTCGGGCGCCGAGCTGTCGCTCGAATATGCCGTTCTCGGAATACAGAACCCGGAGTACGCGCCGGAGCCCTGGGAAGCCGCCGATTCGGTGGCGTGGCTCAAGGCGATGGCCTGGGATCTCCGCGGCAATGTCGAAGACGAGGTCGAGCGCTCGCTCCTGGCCGCACAGCTGGCGGAGACCTCCGACGCCGCCGGGATAACCGCGACGCTCGACGAGCTGTACCCGCCGTATCCGTTCGAGGATCACCCCGTCATCGTCCCCGAGATCTCGACCGCCCCGATCACCGAGGCCGGTGCCGAGCCCGCCGCGTTCACGACCGATGGGAACGACGGCGAGATGCAGCAGGCGGCGACGACGATCGAGTGGCAGGAGGCATCGGACGTGATCGAGGCGGCGAGCCTGCTCGTCGGCGATGTCGGCGAGGGCATCGGATCGAACTCGTGGGTCGTGTCCGGGGACCTCACCGACACGGGCATGCCGCTGCTCGCCAACGACCCGCACCTGGGCGCATCACTCCCCTCGGTCTGGTATCAGGTGCAGCTCCGGTGCAGCGAGGTCACCGACGACTGCCCGTTCGACATGGGCGGTTTCTCGTTCTCGGGTCTCCCCGGCATCGTGATCGGCCACAACCAGCAGGTCGCCTGGGGCTTCACCAACCTGACCACCGACGTCACCGACCTCTACGTCGAGCGGATCGAGGGCGACCAGTACTGGCGCGACGGCGCGCTGGTGCCGATCGACGAGACCACCGAGACGATCGCGGTGGCCGGGGGCGACGACATCGAGCTCACGATCCGGTCGACCGTGCACGGACCGATCATCTCGGGTCTCACCGACGACTTCACCGCGATCGCCGACGACCCTGAGCCGGGCCTCGCTGCCGGCGGCGCGACAGGTCCGGCGCCCACCGGCACCGCGCCGGAGGGAGCCGAGTACGCGGTCAGCCTGCGCTGGACGGCGCTCGACCCCGGCACGGCCGCGACCGCGATCTTCGCTCTGTCGACCGCCCAGGACTTCGAGGAGTTCCGCGCGGCGGCCGCGCTGTTCGATGTGCCGGCACAGAACCTCATCTATGCGGACGTCGAAGGCAACATCGGCTATCAGACCCCCGGACGCCTCCCCGTGCGCGGGGCCGGCGACGGATGGATGCCGCAGCCCGGCTGGGACAGCAGCTACGACTGGACCGGATTCATCCCGTTCGACGAACTGCCGGTGTCATACAACCCGGCATCCGGGTACATCGTGACCGCGAACAACGCGATCGTCACCGACGACTACCCCTACTTCCTCTCACGGGACTGGGACTACGGCTACAGGGCCGATCGCATCGCGCACCTGATCGAGCGACGCGCCGCCGCCGCACCGCTCACCGCCCAGGACATGCGGGAGATCCAGATGGACAGCGAGATGTGGATCGGCAAGCGACTCGCAACGGAGATGGAGGATGTGGAGGTGACGGGTGCGGGGACTGCAGATGCCGTGGCGCTGCTGCGCTCGTGGGACGCACAGAACGACGCAGGGTCGGCCGCGGCCGCCTACGCGAACGTCCTCTGGTCGAACCTCGTGCAGAACCTGTTCGCCGAACGCGACCAGCCCCTGCCGATCGACGGCCAGGGTCGACTCTTCACCGTCGTCGCGGATCTTCTCGACGACCCATCCGACCCGCTCTGGACCAACCCGAGCATCGATGTCGCGGGCATGGACGAGATGCTCGCCCTGTCGGCGGAGGAAGCGTACGGCGAGCTCTCCGCGGTTCAGGGCGACGTCGTCACCGCATGGAGGTGGGGCGACCTGCACGCGATCACCCTCACGAGCGACACCCTCGGGTCCTCCGGCATCGCCCCGATCGAAGCCCTCTTCAACCGCGGCCCCTACGCCGTCAGCGGCGGCGCGTCCGTGGTCAACGCCACCGGCTGGGAGCTCGGCACGTCGTACGCCACGACCACAGTGCCGTCGATGCGCATGGTCGTCGACCTCTCCGATCTCGACGCCTCGACCTGGATCCACCTCACCGGCGCATCCGGACACGCGTTCGACGAGCACTACGTCGATCAGACGTCCGACTGGGCGTCGGGAATTCAGCGGCCGTGGGCGTTCACCGACGGGGCGGTCGATGCGGCGACGCGTCACACTCTGGTGCTGGCGCCGGCCGGTTAGCCCGGGGCGGCTCTGCGGGCTCAGTCGGAAGCAGGCGTGGCGGATGCTGCGGCGCGGCGTGCGATGAGCCAGATGCCGATCGCTGCGGCGAGGAAGATCGCGGCGAGGATCACCCAGCCCACGAAGCCGAAGGTGATCGCGGTGGCGTTCACGACGATCGGCGACGCCAGGGCTCCGAGCGAGAAGCCCATGCCGAACACGCCCTGGTAGGCGCCGGCTCGCACAGGGTCGGCGAGCTCGAAGCTGAGACCCCAGGCTCCGGCCTGCGACAGGATCTCGGCGAACGTGTGCGCGATCATGCCGACGATGAGGATGACGATCGCCGCCCATGCCGGAAGCCCCGCGGCGAGCGCGTAGATCAGGCAGGCGGAGACCATCAGCCAGCCGGCGATCATCGTCACCCTGCCGGCGATCCGCAGGTCGTGCGTGCCACGGGAGGCACGCACCTGGAACAGCACGACCAGCGCGGTGTTGACGATCAGGAGCACTGCGAACGTGGCATCCGGGGCGTTCGTGTACTCGCTGATCCACAGCGGCACCCCGAGTTCCGCGACTCCGAACTGCATGCCGAAGATCGCCGAGAGCGCGCTCAGCAGCAGGTACCTCGGGTCCCGCCACGGTGAGCGGCGGTTCCAGTCCCTGCGCTCGGCGGATGCCGCGGCCGTGGCGTGCGTGTCGATGGATCCCGTTTCCGTCAGCTGAGCCGCGGCTCGGTTGCGCGGCGGCGCGTCGACGGCCGATGTCAGCCGCAGGAGGGAGAGCGAGCCGAGCGCGCAGACGGCGCCCGCGCACGCGATGACGACGCGGTAGGCCTCGGGTGTGCCGAGAGCCAGAGCGATCGCGCCGAATCCGGAGCCTGCCGCGATCGCGAGGTTCGTGACCGTGCGCAGCACCGCACGCGCGTGCACCCGCCGGTCCGGCGCGAAGCCCCGGGCGATGATCGCGGAACGAGCGGAATACCCCAGCGAGTCGAAGAAGCCCGAGAGGCTGGCGAGGACGAGCGCCGACACGAAGTCTCCGACGAACGCGTACGCGGCGAGCAGCACGCCACCCGCCATCTCGAAGCCGAAGGCGAGGCGTCGGGCGCTCCACCGGTCGGCGAGCCAGCCGCCGAGGAGCGACCCGACCACCCCGCATCCGCTCGACACGGCGAGCACCACCGCGGCGTGCGCGGGCGAGAGGCCGATGATCTGCGTGAAGAACAGCACGGTGACCGCGAGGAAGACGCCGCGGCCGATGCGTGAGACGGCCGTCGCGGCGACGAGCGCGCGCAGCACCGGATCGCTCAGCCCGTCGGCGATGCGCGCGATGACACCCTTGGTCGAGCCTGAGGTCTCGCCCTCCGACTCGATCTGATCGGGATCGGGGTTCGGCGAAGACACCCTTCATCCTCGCACGACGCAGGCTCGCCCCTCGTCGCACACCGGCGTACGGCATGCGTGGATCCCGGTTCGTCGCAGGGGTCCCACTCGGTTAGCGTTGAGGTGTGGTCTCCAGCTATCTCGCCCCGAAGGGCACCCCCGTCACGCTGCTCGAGTTCGAGCACGCGGGCGCGACGCTGATCGCGGAGACCTTCGGCGAAGGACCGCACACCTTCCTCCTGCTGCACGGCATCGGCATGGGACGCAGCGTCTACCTCGACGTCGTGCAGCGACTGAAAGGCCGGGTGATCGCACTCGACCTGCCCGGTTTCGGCGAAGCACCCGAGCCCGCTCGCACCTTCACCATGGAGCGTCACGCCGACCTCGTCGCCGCGTACCTCCGTCATGCCGACGAGGGCCCCGTCGTCGTCATCGGACACTCGATGGGCAGTCAGATCGCCGCGGAGCTCGCCGCCCGGCATCCCTCCCTCGTCGAGGGCGTCGTGCTCGCCGGTCCGACCGTCAACAAGGCCGCACGGAACGTCGCAGCGCAGGCGAGCTATCTCCTCACGGACCTGGTCGGCGAGCGCCCGCTCGTGATCTGGCGAGGTGCCCGCGAATATCTGCGCGGCGGCCCCCACCTCATCCGCAAGATCCGGGCGACCATCGTGCACGAGCCGGAGAAGGCGTTCGCGCGCATCGATCAGCCTGTGCTGGTGCTGCGCGGAGAAGACGACCCGCTCGCTCCGATGACCTGGTGCCAGGAGATCATCGACGAGATCCCGGGTGCCGATCTGCAGGTCATCCCGGATCACGGCCACGGCACGTTGATCAGCGACTCCGAGCCGGCCGCGCGCCTGATCCAGAGCTTCGCCGACGGCCTCTGACCCGTGCCCCGCACTTTTCCGTTCACAACTCAGCATGAACGCATGTGAGCCCCGTGATTCCGCTACTTGACCGCCGCTCCGCGGCGATTCCTGCTGAATTGTGAACGACGTGCGTCTACGAACCTCGGTCCGAGTGCAGCGATGACCTGCTCGAGAGCCTGCCTCACAGACGCCTGGTCACCGAAAATGTCTTTCGCAAGGGGCCGGACGGTCACGAAGCCGAGTCGGGCCGCGGCGATATCGCGCTCGCGATCCTGCATCTGCTTCTCCCACCCCTCGTGGAACTCCTTGCTGTCGCACTCGATGATCAACCAGCCGTCCACCACGAAGTCGACGTACCCGACGCCTTCGAGGTACACCTGGGTCTCATAGGCGACGCCCATCGTCCGGAGCAGCAACCGCATGAATGTCTCTGAGCCCGAGCCCGCCGACGGGTCGACCAGTGCGAGCAGCGGGCGGAATCGGGCGGGTAGAGCAGCGAACATCGTGACCAGATCTTCGCGGGTCAGGAGTCCGTGATGAAGCACACTGTCCAAGGTGGCAAGCGCCTCGCGCGGAGCCTGGCAGAGCACGGAGTGCGCGACGGCATCGATCAACGGAGCCGCATGAAGGCTCTCGCGAACGCTGGTCAGCGCCTTCCAATGGAGCACGACCTTTCCGTCCCTCGCCACACGTAGACGAGACGAACCGGGAGTCACGAGCACATGGAGCTCTCGGCAACGGAACACGAAGACACCGAGAAGGACGAGGAGAGACAAGCATGAGACCCGCCCGCCGATGCGGACAGCCTCGACGATGTCCCGGTGCGTCGACGGCAGCGCATATCGATCGCGGCGCACGTGCTGGAGTTCTCCTCGGGCCACTGACTCGGCGATGAGACGCCCCGTGAGCCCTCGGTGCACCAGATCCGATCGACTGAAGACCGTGCGCGAATACGTGTCTTTCGCGCGCTGAACGACCGTCTTCTGCTTATTCCCCATCGCAGAAGTGTGCAGACAAGAGACGGTGTCGATGTGCGTCGTTCAAGCAACAGTGGATGACTTGCACGGAACAGGGTTCCGTGTAGGAGAAGAAGCAATGACCGGTGTCGTTCACTACTCAGCATGGATCTCGTAACAAGCAGCCCTGAAGCCCCTTCGGCCCCACCGGCACAGGCTCATGCTGAATTGTGAACCGCAAGCGGCCCCGCACCGGCGTAAGACGTGCGTGGCGTCCGTCTCAGCGCAGCTGCGGGCGTGCGATCAGCCGGCGGCCGGCGGGGTCTGCTTCGACTCGGCGAGCTCGTCCACGACCAGGCTGCGCTCGTCGGTGGTGCCGTTGCGATATGCCTGCCGCCCGACGATGTGCGCGGACAGCGGCGCGGTGGCGAACTGCATGAGCACGACCGGGGCGACGAGCGCGAGCCCGAACAGGATTCCCCCTACCGTGCGCTGAGACAGGGCGATCGCGAGGCAGATGAGGATGAGGCCGAGCACCTGCGGTTTGGTCGCGGCGTGCAGCCGCGACGGCACGTCGCGGAATCGCAGCAGCCCGACCGCCGCCGACAGGCAGAGGATCGCGCCGAGCAGGATCAGCACGAGCACCGCGACGTCGATGACCACGTCGGGAATGGCGAGACCGAACACGTTCATGGTGTCGTGTTGTCCCTTCTGGCCACGAACCGGGCGACCGAGATCGAGCCGAAGACGCCGACCGCGGCGATGATCAGCATCACCGGGATGTTGCGGGTGTGGCCGTTGATGGCCATCTCGGCGCCGAGCACGCACATGACCTCGGTGAGCAGCACGTCGGAGGCCACCGCCCGGTCGAGGATCGAGGGCCCCCGCACGATGCGGATGATCGTCAGGATGGCGGCGACGCCGAAGACGACCATGATCGCGAGCATCAGCACATTCATCGGGCACCTCCGCCGGCGCGCGCCGCACGTTCGTCGGCCTTGAGGGCACGGTACTGCGCCGGGGCTCCGAGCGCACGCACGACCCGTCGCTCCCAGCGCAGCACGCCTTCGCGCTGCTTCTCGACATCGGCCATGCTGCGCACCCCGATCACGTGCAGATACAGCACCTGCCGGTCGCGATCGGCCTCGACGACGAGCGACCCGGGAACCAGCGACGACACCACGGACACGTGCGTCATCATCAGGTCGTCGGCGTAGCGCAGAGGAACGGCGATGATCGCGGCGCCGGGCTGATGCCGAAAGTCGAACACCTGCAGGGTGACCGCGACAGCGCCGCGGAGCACGGCGAAGAGGAACTGCACGATGAGCAACGCGGCGAACCAGATGTTGATGCGTCCGGAGAGCTCGACGGTGGGCAGCCGGAAGACACGGGTGACGAACACCGCGATGACCAGGCCCGAGACGAACGCCAGCACCGTGAACTGCCCCCACAGCAGCATCCAGAGCACGACGAGCCATGCCAGGAACGGCAGCTGCACGCGGATGTCCCGCCAGAAGTGGCGGCCGGTCTCGGTGGGGCTCATCCTTCCACCTCGTCTTCCAGCTGCACGAGGGTGACGGGGTCGAGCAGCGCCGCACCGATGCGGTCGCACAGGGCATACAACGGGCCCGCGAACACGGTGAGCGCGATCGTCACCCCGACCATCCCGGCGGTCGCGATGGTCATGATCCGGGGGATGCGGCGGCGCTCCTGCTGCTCATCCGCGGCCGGGGCGTTGCCGAGGTACGAGATGCGCCCCTCGGTCTCGGTCGAGTCGTCCTCCTCGCGCCAGAACGCGAGGTTCCATGCTCGCATCAGCGCGTAGAGCGTGAGCAGCGAGGTGACGATGCCGCCGAAGATCAGCACGAGCATCAGCGGCGTTCCCACGGATGCTGCCGCTTCGAACAGCGCGAACTTGCCGATGAAGCCGGAGAAGGGCGGCAGTCCGCCGAGGTTGATCGCGGGGATGAAGTAGAGCACCGCGATCACGGGCGCGACCTTGAGCAGTCCCTTCACGCGCAGGATGGACGTGCTTCCCGCCCTGCGCTCGATGAGACCGACCGCGAGGAACAGCGTCGTCTGCACGATGATGTGGTGGACGATGTAGTAGACCGTCGCGCCGATCGCCGCGGGGGTCGCTATCGCGAGGCCGAAGATCATGTAGCCGACGTGGCTCACCAGCGTGAACGACAGGATTCGTTTGAGCTCGGCCTGTGCGACAGCGCCGAGCACGCCCACGATCATGGTCGCCAACGCGATGATCAGCAGCACCGTGTCGATGCTGTTCTCGGCGAACAGCTGCGTCTCGGTGCGGATCAGCGCGTAGACGCCGACCTTGGTCAGCAATCCCGCGAACACCGCAGTGACGGGCGCCGGTGCCGTCGGGTACGAGTCGGGCAGCCAGAACGACACCGGGAAGATCGCGGCCTTGATGCCGAAGGCGATCACCAGCATGAGGTGCAGCACGAGCTGCGTCTCCTGCGGGAGCTCGGTCATGCGCTCGGCGATCTGGGCCATGTTCACGGTGCCGAGGGCACCGTAGATCATCGCGATCGAAGCGAGGAACAGGATCGACGAGACCAACGAGACGACGATGTAGACGGCACCCGTGCGGATGCGGGACTCGGTGCTCCCGAGCGTTATCAGCACGTACGACGCCACGAGCAGGATCTCGAATCCGACGTACAGGTTGAAGAGGTCACCCGCGATGAAGGCGTTGAAGATGCCGGCCGCGAGGATCAGGTACGACGGGTTGAAGATCGAGATCGGCGTCTCGTCGGTGCCGTCCGCGGCACCCTGACCGATCGAGAAGAGCAGGACCGCGAGCAGCACGATGCTCGAGATGAGCACGAGGAGCGCCGCGAGCCTGTCGACGTAGAGCACGATGCCGAACGGCACCGGCCACCCGCCGACCGAGACCGCGAGCGGCTCGCCCGCATCGACGACGACCAGCAGCACGGCCGCGATGACCGAGACGATCGCGAGCGTGGCCACCGTGACGAGGGCCTGGAGGCGCGGATTGCGGCCGAAGATCAGGGTCACGGCGGCGCCGAGCAGCGGCAGGGCGACGAGCAGGGGGACGAGGGCGCTCATCGGCGGTCCTCCCCATCGTCGGTGTGCTCGGGTGCGCTGTCATCGGATGCCGTGTCAGCCGCCGTATCTCGAGCGGCGTCCGCCGCATCGGTCTCGTGGGCGTCCGACGCGTGCGTGTCGGCATCCGTCCGGAAAGCCGACGAGTGCGTCGAGTCGTCGGGGTCGTCGTCGGGCGGTGCCGACTCCCCGTCGAGGACGGCCGCGCCTGGACCGGCATCCACATCGGGATCCTGGTCGGACGCCGCGGACACAGCTCGAGGCGGGGTGGGCCGGTCGGTCGGAGCGTCGTCGTTGATCGCGGCGTGGTCGCGCATGTGCAGCACGGTGATCGGCGACGTCTGCACGCCGACGAAGTCCGTGGTCGCCTCGTCGTCCGCCGCGTCGGCCTCGTCGTCCATGAGGTCTTCGTCGGCATCGGTGCGCTCACGGAGAGCGATGTCGGCCTCGTCGTCCTCGACGGTGTCGGCCTGGCCCAGCTGCCACGAGCGGTAGATGAGGGCGAGGAGGAACGCCGAGACGGCGAAGGTGATGACGATGGCGGTCAGGGTGAGCGCCTGGGGCAGCGGGTCGCTGAGCTCGCCCTCGGTTCCGAAGAAGGGCGCGTTGCCGGGCACTCCCATGACGATGAGGAGCAGCAGGTTCGTCGCGTTGCCGAGCAGCAGGAAGCCGATCAGCACGCGGGTGAGACTGCGCTCGAGCATCGCGTAGACGCCGCAGGCGAAGAGCACGGCCATGATCACGATCAGGGTGAGGGAGACATCCATCAGAGGGTCACCCCTCGCTCGCGGAACTCCTGCGCCTGACGGTCGACCTCGGCACCGAGGCTGCGCAGCACGTCGAGCACGAGGCCGATCACGACCAGGTACACACCGACATCGAAGATGGTCGAGGTGACGAACTCCATGTGGCCGATGCCGGGGATCTCCCACTCCCAGAAGTTGCTGGTGAGCGGCGCCAAGCCGAAGAACAGCGGCACGACCGCCGTGCCGACGGCGAGGATCAGACCGGCACCGAGCAGTCGCCCGGCATCCGTGGGTGCGGCAGCGCCCAGCTCCCAGCGTCCGCCGGCGACGTAGCGCATGACGAGCGCCATGCCCGCGACGAGGCCTCCGGCGAAGCCTCCGCCTGGCAGGTTGTGGCCGGAGAAGAGCAGGAAGATCGACACGACGATGATCGTGTGGAAGAGGATGCGGACGATGACCTCGAGCAGGATCGACCTGTTCTCGGGCTTCATCTTCGGGCCGCCGACGAGCCAGGCGCGGGGGCTGCTCTCGTTCTCGTCGGTCTGGAAGCGCACGCCCTCGGTCGTCTCGACGAGCGGGCGGCTGAGCGTGCGACGGCGGCGCGCCTTGGGCAGCGTCTTCGTCGCGGAGAGCATGTCGGCGCGGTGCGTGACGAACACGAGAGACGCGACACCCGTGGCGGCGAGCACGAGCACCGAGAGCTCGCCCATCGTGTCCCAGCCGCGCAGGTCGACCAGGGCGACGTTCACGACGTTCTTGCCGTGACCGATCTCGTACGCGAGCTTCGGGAACGCGGCGGAGATCGGATCCGCGACGCGGGACTGGGTCGCCACGATCGCGACCAGCGCCATGGTGAGCCCGACCCCGACACCCAGCAGCGCGCGGGGAATGCGCCCGACAGAGGCGTTGTGCTCGCCCATCCGCGCGGGCAGGCGACGCAGCACCAGTGCGAAGGTGACCATCGTCACGGTCTCGACGAGGATCTGCGTGAGCGCGAGGTCGGGGGCGCCGCTGGTCGCGAACAGCACGACCATCCCGAGGCCGGTGATCGACACGAGGACGACGCCCGTGTATCTCTTCTGCGCGCGCACGGCCATGACGCCCGCGGCGGCCATCATCGGCGCGACCACGAGCTGCGTGGGCGTGTGCCAGGCCGAGAGCTGGAAGCGATCGATGTCGCTGGCGACGAGCGCCGTGATCTCGGCGGCGACGAACACCACGAAGATGGTGCCGACGTAGACCGGCAGAGAGCCGCGCTGGGTGAGCGTCGTGCTCAGCACCGAGAGTCGGTCGATACCGCGCATGACCAGGTAGTAGACGTCTGCGGCAGTGAAGCGAATCAGTCGCGCCTTGCGGTCCCATCCGGTGCGCAGCGTGAGGAGGAAGACCGCGGCGCCGAGCAGGATCGACAGGATCGAGATGCCGAGCGCCGGCTCGAGACCGTGCCAGAGCGCGAGGTGCCCGGGTCCTTCCGCGGCGACCCCCTCGGCATCGAGGCCCGGGGTGGCTGTGAGCGCGTATCCCTGGAGCGCGACGTCGAGAGCCGGTGCTCCGATGCCTGCGGCGAGCGTGAGCCCGGCGAGGATGATCGGCGCCGAGAGGAATCCGACGGGCGGGTCGGGCCAGGCGGTGTCGGGAAGGCGATCGCCCGCCGCATCGCGCTTGGTCCAGAAGGCACCCCAGAGGAAGCGGATGCCATATGCCGCCGTGAGCATGGATCCCAGGCTGACGCCGATGATCGCGACGAGCCCCCAGGGCGAACCGTGCAGTGCGTCGTCCAGGAGCGCCGTGAGGGTCGACTCCTTCGCCACGAATCCGAGGGTCGGTGCGATGCCCGCCATCGATGCGATGGAGATGAATGCCGCTGTCGCCATGACGGGAGCCTGACGCCCGACGCCACTCAGCTCGGTGATGTCTCGCGTCGACAGCTGACGGTCGATCACGCCGACGATCAGGAACAGCGCCGACTTGAACAGCGCGTGCGCGATCACGAGTGCGAGACCGGCCAGCGCGCTCGCCTGGGTGCCGTAGCCGATCACGACCGAGAAGAAGCCCAGCTGGCTGACGGTGCCGAACGCGAGGATGCGCTTGAGGTCGGTCTCGCGCAGCGCCTGGATGCCGCCGATCAGCATCGTCAGGATGCCCAGCGAGATGATGATCGGCCGCCACGGACCGGTGAAGGCGAAGATCGGGGCGAAGCGCGCGATCAGGTAGATACCCGCCTTGACCATCGCCGCGGCGTGCAGGTACGCGCTCACGGGAGTGGGCGCCGCCATCGCACCGGGCAGCCAGAAGTGGAAGGGGAAGATCGCGGACTTGCTGATCGCGCCGACGAGGAGCATCACGACGGCGGCGTCGACGATGGCGCCTGTGGGTGCGATCTCGAGGATCTCGCGGATGCTCGAGGTACCCGCGTCGACCACGAGCAGCACGACTCCGACGAACATCACGAGCCCGCCGAGAGTGGTGACCAGGAGCGCCTGCAGTGCTGCTCGTCGGCTGGCGGCGCGGCGTCGGTAGTGCCCGATGAGGAGGTACGAGAGGATGCTCGTCACCTCCCAGAACATCACGAGCATGACGAGGTCGTCGGTCAGGACGAGGCCGTACATCGCACCCGCGAATCCGAGCAGGACACCCGCGAACTGGCCGATGCCGGCGGAGTCGTCATGGAAGTACCAGCGGCAGTACAGCAGCACGAGAGCACCGACGCCGGTGACGATGAGCGTCAGCACCCAGCCGAGCACGTCCATGTTCATGGACAGATTCAGTCCGAGCTGCGGGATCCACGCGACCGAGACGAAGGGCGTCGGTCCGTCGAGCACCTGAGGGGTGAGGACGAGGGCGTGGATGAATGCCGCGGCGGGAATGAGAGCCGCGATGGCGAATGCCTGGGATCCCAGCCAGCGCACCAGAACGGGCATCAGGATCGACCCGAGGAGGAACACGGCGAGGAGCGTCAGCATATACGCGGCTCCTCAAAGCTCGTCGGCCGGGGGCGGCGCAGGCGGGCGGGCGGGTGTCGATATCGAGTTTACCTTGATATTCCGCGCTTCAGGGTCGATCATGTCGGCGCCCGACCATGCAAATGGTCGGTTTCCCCCGGATTTTCGGGCAATTTGCGCGATCTCGCACGCAGAATCAGCTCATTCGGATGCGTTCTCAGCCTGCCGAGCGAGCGCCGGACCGAGACGGTCGTACGAGTTCGCGATGTGCATCCTCATCGCCGCGGCGGCGGCTTCGGGGTCGCGTCGGCGCAGCGCGTCGAGGATGCTCTCGTGCTCGCTCACGGTGTCGTCTTCGAAGTCGTGGCGGAAGTTCAGCCGGTAGAGGTGCATGTGCGCACGCAGCCGCACGATGGCCTCCGACAGCAGCGGACTCTGCGCACTCTCCGCGATCAGGTGATGGAAGTGCAGATCCTCGTCGATGAACCGCCGGTAGTTGCGGAAGCGCTCGTCCTCATCGGGTGCCGACGCTGTACGCATCGTCACCACGGACTCCGCCAGCTCGGTCTCGGTCTCGTGGTCGAGATGCGCCGATGCACGCCGCGCCGCCTCCGGCTCCAGCAGCTCGCGCATGTCGTACAGATCGCGCAGGCCCGCCGCGTCGAGCAGAGGAGCTGCGACATACCCCTTCAGCGCCCGCTTCGCGACGAGCCCTTCGGACTCGAGCCGCGTCAGCGCCTCGCGCACGGGCGTCGGAGACACGTCGAGGTCGCGGGCGACCGCGTCGATGTTGACCTTGGCTCCCGGTTCGATGACCTGGTCCATGAGCAGGCCGAGCACCGCGTCGTACACGTCGTCGACGAGCGCGCGCCGCGCCGGAAGCGGCCTCGGTCCGCGTGCCTCGTCGTCGCCGAACATGAGTCTCATCGTAGGGGGTGCCCTTCGTCGGCGATCAGACCGCGATCACGCAGATCGTCCCAGACCGCCGCGGCGACCGGGCGTGCGACGAGACGGCTGTTGCGCGCGACCTGCTCCGCGCTGGCACCGCCCATCACCACCGCACCCACGGCGGGATGCGTCAGCGGATACTGTGCGGCCAGCTCGGGAAGTGTGGTGCCATGATGCCGGGCGACCCGGGCGATCGCCTGAGCCCGGGCGAGCACCGCGCGGCCCGCGGGGCCGTAGTCGAACGTGGCATCGCGAGCGGGAGCATCCGTCGCGAGGATTCCCGAGTTGAAGACGGCGGCGGCCAGCACCGTCACCTCGCGCTCCCGGGCGATCGGGAGCAGGTCATCGGCGGCTGACTGGTCGAGCAGCGTCCAGCGCCCGGCGACCATCATGACGTCGGCATCCGTCTCCTGCACGAATCGCGTGAGCATGCCGCTCTGGTTCATGCCGGCACCGAACGAGCGGATGACGCCCTGGTCCCGCAGCTCGCTCAGGGCGGGGAAGGCACCCTCGAGCGCCTCGCGCTCGTGCTCATCGGGATCGTGCACCAGAGCGATGTCGATGCGGTCGAGTCCGAGGCGCTCGAGCGACTGCTCGACCGAGCGCAGCACGCCGTCGCGGGAGTAGTCGCGCACGCGCCGATGATCCGCCGGCACGTCGAACAGGTTGTCGAGGTCCGAGCGGCCCGCGGCATCCTGCGGAACCAGCAGGCGTCCGACCTTGGTCGAGACGATGTACTCCTCACGCGGGAGCTCGCGCAGGCTCTCGCCGAGGCGTCGCTCGGCGAGGCCGAGACCGTAGTGCGGCGCGACATCGAAGTACCGCACGCCGCCCTCCCACGCGGCCGGCACGATCCGCGGCCACTCCCGGTCGTCCAGCGCCCGGTACAGATTGCCGAGCGCGGCAGCCCCATAGGCGACGGGCGGGGCGAGAAGCCCTCCGCGTCCGATCGCGACGGGCTTCGCTGCGGTGGAGACAGGCGCACTCATGACACGATCAGCCGGCCCAGGGCGTCATCGTTCCAGGGGATGCCGAGGCCCGCCTGCGTCGGCGCCCACCCGCGACCGTTCTCGATGCGGATCTCGCCCGTCGTGACCGCTCGCAGCTGCGGGATGTGCTCGAGGTACAGCGCGTTGGGGATCGCGCAGACGAGGGAGACGTGGAGCTCCATGAGGAAGTGCGGCGCGACGGGGGCGTTGAAGGACTCGGCCAGATGCGCGATCTTGAGCCACGGAGTGATCCCGCCGACCCGGGCGACGTCGGCCTGCACGATCGACGCGCCGCCACGCTGCAGGTGCTCGCGGAAGTGACCGAGCGAGTACATGCTCTCGCCGACCGCGATCGGCACCGACGTCGAGCGCGCCAGAAGACGATGCCCCTCGACGTCCTCCGCAGGCAGGGGCTCTTCGAACCAGAAGACGTCGACCTGCTCGAACAGCCGGGCTCGACGCACGGCTTCGGCGACCGTGAACGACTGGTTCGCGTCGACCATGATGTCCATGCCGGGTCCGACCGCGTCGCGCACGGCACGCAGTCGCTCGAGGTCCTGGTGCCCTCGCGGCATGCCGACCTTGATCTTCACGCCGCCCATGCCGCGCTCTTTGGCGGCGACCGCATGGGCGACGAGCTCGTCGGTGCGGAAGTGCAGCCATCCGCCCTCCGTGTCGTACACGGGCACGGAGGGCGACGCGCCTCCGGCGGCGACCCAGAGCGGGAGTCCGGCGCGACGGGTCTTCGCATCCCAGACCGCGGTGTCGACCGCGGCGAGCGCGAGCGCCGTGATCGGCCCGACCGTGGTGGCGCGAGTGATGCCGAAGAGTGCGAGCCACAGCGCTTCGGGACGCTCGGCCTCGAGCCCGATCAGAGCGGGCAGCAGCGTCTCGCGCAGCATGCTGAGCACCGCCCCGCCGCCGGTGCCGATCGTGTAGCTGTAGCCGATGCCCTCGGTGCCGTCGGCGGTGCGCAGCCGCACGAAGATGGTCTCCTGCTTGACGAACGTCTGCAGGGCATCCGTGCGCTCGGTCTCGACGGGCAGGTCGCACAGCTGCGCCTCCGCGTGCACGATGCGGCTGCCGGCCGTCGCGTCCGCGACGGCCTCCCGCAAGGGCTTCGTGGTGTGGTGTGTCGTGGTCATCAGCGTCCTCCGAGTCCGCCCAGGGTGACCCCCTTGATGAGCTGCCGTTGCAGCAGCAGCACGAGGATCAACGAGGGGATGACGGCCAGTGTCGATGCGGCCATGAGCAGCGACCACTGCGTGCCGAACTGACCGGTGAACATGCCGAGCCCGAGGGGCACGGTGGCCATGTCCTGCGTGTTGATGATGATCAGCGGCCACAGGTACGAGTTCCAGTAGCCGATGAACGAGAACACCGCGAGCACGCTGAGGGGGGCGACCAGCTGCGGCAGCAGCACCGACCACAGGGTGCGCAGTCGCGAGGCGCCGTCGATCAGTGCCGCCTCCTCGTACTCCATCGGGATGGTGAGGAAGAACTGCCGCATCAGGAAGGTGCCGAACGCGGTGAAGGCGAACGGGATGATGAGGGCCGCGTAGCTGTCGTTCCATCCCCAGCTGTTGATCATGATGAAGAGCGGGACGACGAGCACCTCCTGGGGCAGCACGAGAGTGAGCACGAACAGCAGGAAGAGCTTGTCGCGGTACTTGAACCGCAGTCGAGAGAAGGCGTATGCCGAGAGCACGGCGACGACCACCGAGAGGGCGGCGCCGAGGATCGCGACGAACAGGCCGTTGAGGATGAAGCGTCCGAACGGCACGACGGTCCACGCCTCGACGAAGTTCGCCCAGCGGATCTCCGATCCGAAGATCTGCGGGGTGGCGGTGAAGACCTCGTTCTCGGGCTTGAGCGCCGTGAGGAACATCCAGATGAAGGGGAACGCGAAGATCAGCGCGACCACGGCGATGGCCGCGGTGTTGAGCCACTCCTTGAGCGACTCACGGCGCTGACGCGCACGACGGGGCAGGCTCACGACGTCACTCATAGTTCACCCACCTGCGCTGGCCGACGAACTGCAGGGCCGTGATGAGCATCACGACGAGGAAGAGGATCCACGCGAGAGCGGATGCATAGCCGAGCCGATCGAAGACGAATCCGTTGCGGTACAGGTACAGCACGAAGGTGTTGGTGCTCTCTCCCGGCCCTCCCTGCGTGAGGAAGAGCGGCTGCACGAACACCTGGAACGCGCCGATCATCGTCATCGTGGAGCAGAAGAACAGCGACGGCGAGAGCAGCGGGAGGATGATGAAGCGCAGTCGCTGCCACGCCGAGGTGCCGTCGATGCGAGAGGCCTCGAGCAGTTCCTTCGGGATGGCGCTGAGTCCGGCCGACAGGACGATCACGTTGTAGCCGAACGACTGCCATACCGACATCGCGATGACCGAGGGCAGCGCCCACGCCGAGTCCGACAGCCAGTTCGGTCCGTCGACGCCGACGGTCGCGAGCATCGAGTTGACGAGACCGTCCTGCGAGAGCAGGAGTCGCCACACCAGCGCGTTGGCCACCATGGGCGTGATCACGGGGAGGAAGAAGATGACCCGCCACGCCCCGGCCGCCTTCATGCGCGTGCTGAGCCACAGCGAGATGGTGAGGGCGACGACCAGATTCAGCGCCGTGTACACGATCGCGAAGATCAGGGTGTTGCCGAGCACCGTGTAGAACGTCGGGTCGCGGAACAGCTTGACGTAGTTCTCGAAGCCGATGAAGTCGGGGCTGCCGAACAGCTTCCAGTCGAACAGGCTGATGAAGGCCGACCCGAACAGCGGAGTGAGGATGAAGAGGACGAACCCGATCATCCCGGGTGCGAGGAAGGCCACCGCCACCCAGGCTTGGCCGCGCCGTCGCGGGGGGCGGGGAACCCGCGGGGCGGGAGCGCCGAAGGGCACTCCCGCCGCGCCGGGCACGGGAGAGGAGGCCGTGGCCTCTCTCCGCTCGCTCATGATCGCCATCCGCTCAGCCCGCGACCGAGTTCTGGATGGTCTCCATGATCTCCTCCGCCGTCAGCTCACCCCGGTAGCCCTGCACTCCGTACTGGGTCATCAGGGTCTCGACCTGGTTCCAGGTCGGGGTGGTGCGCTGCGGGGTCGCATCGGCCAGCAGAGCCTCGACGACCTCGGCGGCACCCTCGGTCTTGCCCTCAGCCCAGGCCGGAAGCGCCTCGATGCGCGCCGGAACGATGCCGCGCGCCTCGGCCTGCTTCTCCTGCACCGACACCGAGGTCAGTGCCTCGATCGCCGCGAACGCCTCGTCCGGGCGGTCGCAGTTGGCCGCGATGCCGAAGCCCGAACCCGCCGTCATCGCGGCGGCCTCGCCGCTGGTCGACGGGACGATCGTGACGCCGAGCGTGAAGTCGGCGGCGTCGGCGAAGCTGCCGTACATCCACGGACCTTCGATCAGCATCGGCACCTCGCCCGAGGTGAAGGCCTGCTGCGAGACCTCCGAGCCGTCCGCCGCCTCGGGCGCCTTGGCGACCTGCTCGACCGACACCAGGTCGAAGAAGCTCTGGATCTGGTCGACGAAGTCGGGGTTCGTGAGGTCGAGCTCGCCGTCCTCGGTCACGGCCGGAACGCCGTCGGCGAGCGACCAGGCGTTCGGGATGAAGATGCCGGGTGCGAGCGCGAGGCCCTTCTTGTCGCCGTCGGTCAGCGCCTTCGCATCCGCGATGAACTGATCGCGCGTGTACTCGGTGCCGGGCAGTTCGAGACCCGCGGCCTCGAACGCCTCGACGTTGTAGAACAGCACGATCGGCTCGGCGTCGTAGGGGATCGCCCTGATCGTGCCGTCGACCGTCATGCCGCTGAGCATGGATGCGTCGATGTTCTCGATGTCGAAGTCGGACTTCTCGATCAGGTCGTCGAGCGGCATCAGCAGGTCGCCGAGCTCCTGCGCGCGGGCCGCCTGCGTGGTCAGCAGGCAGGGCGGGTTCGAGCCGCTGAGGCGGGTCTTCACCTTGGTCCAGTAGTCCGAGAAGCTGGGCCCCTCGACGGTGATGTCGAGGTCGGGATCCTCGGCCTGGGCGCCGTCGATGAAGTCAGCCCACTGCGCCTGATCGCCCTCGCTGGCGGCCCACGTGTAGAGAACGAGAGGGCCGCCGGCGTCGCCGCCTCCTCCTCCTCCCGAGCCGCTGGCACAGCCGGCGAGGGTGAGAGCGGTGAGGCCCGCGACGCCTGTCAGGATGAGACGCTTCGCGCGTCGGGATGAGAGTGCATTCATTCTGTCTGCCTCCTTCATTGGATGCTGATTCGATGCGATGGGTGAGGGGGTGCTGCTCGGGGGTTCGGGTCGTGCTCGGGTCACTCGGAGAAGTCGATGGCGACGACGTCGATCAGGGCGCCGCTCGGTGCGGGGGCGACGATGCGCAGCTCGCCCAGGTCGTCGCCGGCGATCGAGGCCTCGTGCACCTCGAAGCTCGCGTCATGCTGCAGCTCGAGATCGTCGGCCAGGCGGTGCACCCGGGTGATGCGACGCACGGGGAGGCCCCGCACGATGATCTCGTCGACCGGCACCGCGGTCAGATGCAGGTAGAGGCGTCCGGCGCGCGCGGTCGTCGGCCCGTGGAAGTCGATGCCGACGGTGGGCTCGACACCGATCACGGACTCGGCGTGCGCGTGCATCCATTCCGCGAACTCGCCCAGCCGCTCCTGTTCGACCGCCGGCAGCGCACCGTCGGGACCGGGCCCCACGTTGAGCAGCAGATTGCCGCCGCGGGCGACGACGTCGATGAGGGTGACGAGGAGCGACCGCGCGGACTTCTCGTTGTCCGGCCCCGTGCGCCATGCCCAGTGATCGCCGATCGTGAGGCACAGCTCCCAGGGACCGGTCGGCGGGGTGAGCGGGAAGCCCTGCTCGGGGGTGCGGTAGTCGCCCTGGCCGGGCAGGCGGTCGTTGATGACGACATCGGGCTGCAGCTCCTTGATCAGGCGGCGCAGTGCCGGAGCCGTCCACTCGACGGCGGAGCGCTCCCAGTCGCCGTCGAACCAGAGCAGATCGATCTGCCCGTAGTTCGTGAGGAGCTCGGTCAGCTGCGCCCGGACGTAGTCGAGGTAGCGCGACCACTCCTCCGGACTCGACCGCCGGTGCCGATCGGTCGCGTCGGGGGTGTCGGCGAACTCGGCGAGGCCCGCGGCGGGCCAGTGCTCGAGCTTGTACGGCCGGTCCTCATCGCGGAATGCCGGATAGTCGGGGTGGTTCCAGTCGGGGAGGCTGTAGTAGATGCCGACCTTCAGGCCCTCGGCGCGCACGGCGTCGACGAACTCACGGGTGATGTCGCGACCGAAGGGGCCGTGCTGCACGCCGAAGTCGGACTCCTCGGTGAAGAACATGTTGTATCCGGCATGGTGACGTGCCGTGAAGACGAGGTAGGTGGCTCCCGCTTCGCGGGCACGACGCGCGAGATCTGCGGCATCCCAGTTCACGGGGTCGAACGTCGAAGCCGTCGCCTGGTACTCGGCCACGGTCACGGCGTCTTCCACGGCATCCTCACCCGGGATGATCGAACGTCCGACGAGGGGCCAGGAGATCTCGATGCCCTGCTGCGATGCCTGGTCCCAGTGCACGAAGAGGCCGAAGCCTGCGCCGCTGAACCACTCCCCACCGGGGATGCGCTCTGTGGGGCGTCGGAAGCCTGCGTCTGTCATCGAACCTCTCCTTTGAGTTCAAGATTTCCTATAGGATACGTGATAGACGAAACCGTTCACAAGGGTGTGATGAAAGGTGCCTACCGATGGCGATGTTCGAAACCGATCCTGTTCGTCCCGAGGCCTACCGCGAGTTCGAGCGACCGCTTCCCGAGTGGTTCCGCGGCGCCGCACTGGGGATCTTCGTGCACTGGGGGCCGTACTCGGTTCCCGCCTGGGCAGAGCCCACCGGTGAGCTCGGCGCCGTGCCACGGGACGAGTGGTACGCCCACAATCCCTATGCCGAGTGGTACGCCAACACCATGCGCATCGAGGGCTCGCCGACCCACCGGCATCACGAGGAGGTCTACGGCGGGGCTCCTTATGACGACTTCCTCGATGCCTGGAAGGCCGAGGAGTTCGACGCCGACGAGGTGCTCGCCGTGGTCGCGGCGACGGGCGCACGGTACTTCATCCCCACGACCAAGCACCACGACGGCGTCACACTCTGGGACGCACCGGGAACGGATGGGCGCAACACCGTCGCCCGTGGCCCAGGGCAGGACCTCATCGGAGCCTTCGCCGACGCGACGCGCGCGGCCGGCCTCCGCTTCGGCGTGTATTACTCGGGCGGTCTCGACTGGCACTTCTCCGACCTGCCGCCCATCGACCATGACGGCGCCCCCGCCCCCGATGACCTCGCCTACGCGGAATATGCGCACGACCACGTCATCGACCTGATCGACCGCTATCGTCCCGACATCCTCTGGGGCGACATCCGGTGGCCGGCTGCGGGAATCGAGCCGGGGCCGAAGAGCATCGCCCACGCCTTCCAGAGGTTCTACGCACAGGTTCCCGAGGGCGTCGTCAACGATCGCTGGGGCGAGTCCCACTGGGACTTCCGCACCAGCGAGTACGTGCACGGCACCGCAGTCGAGGTCGGCGAGGCGTGGGAGAACACCCGGGGGATCGGACTCTCGTTCGGCCACAACCGCAGGGAGACGAGCGAGCACCTGCTGTCGGCGCACGAGGCCGTGCTTCTGCTCGTCGACGTGGTCTCACGCGGCGGCAACCTGCTGCTCAACATCGGCCTCGAGGCGTCCGGCCGCATCCCCGATCTGCAACGAGAGACCCTCGAGGGCATCGGCCACTGGAACAGGCAGTACGGGCACGCCGTGTTCGGTGCGCGACCGGAAGAGCGGATGCCGGCGTCCGACGACCCCTGGATGCGCTGGACACGCACGGATGACGCGGTGCACGCGGTCGTCGACCGGAACGGACACGTCGAGCTCCCCGATCCGCACGGCCTGCTCGACGAGAGCAGCGCACGGATCGGAGAGCATCCGGTGATCGCGGAACGCGTCGATGGTGCCATCCTGGTCGAGGTGGCGGACGCGACGACCCCGGTCGCGATCTCGTTCCAGCCCAGGGACTGACGGAAGGACCCTCTCATGCGCATCGCTCTGCACTCCGAGATCCGCGACGGCGCGGTCGACGACTACCGCACGAACCACGCCCGCATCCCGGATGCTCTCGCCGAGACCTTCGCGCGCATCGGCATCCACGACTGGACGATCTGGAGGTCGGGCCGGCGCCTGTTCCACCTGGTCGAGTGCGATGACTGGGATGCCGCGATCGCCGCGCTCGAGGACGATCCGGCCGACCACGCCTGGCAGGCCGACATCGGTCGCTTCGTCGAGCTCTTCCGCGACGAAGACGGCGCCGAGGGCACCGCTCCCCTGGAGCAGGTCTGGGATCTGAGGTCGCAGGTCTCCTGACCGCTCCGCTGCCCGGGTCTGCCGCGGGCTCGTGGCAGAGTAGCCCCGTGACTCGGACGTGGGTGCGCGAGCTGGCCGGCTGGATGTGCGCTGCCGCCGTGTCGATCGTCACCGCATCCGTGGTCGCGTCGTCAGCCCGGTCCGACCTGCTCTTCCGAGACGGCGATTCACTGGTCGTCGCGATGCTCGCGCGGTCGCTGCTCTCGGGAGAATCGCTCGACTGGGCGATGTCGAGCGTGCTGTTCCTGCCCGAGACCGCGGCGTTCACCGCGATCGACGCCGCCGTGCCTGCGACGGTGAACGGCCTCTTCACGATCAGCGCGGTCGTCAATCTCCTCGCCCTCTATGGAGCCATCCGGCTCGTCGCCGGCCGCGGCCGCGCGGGTTCTGCGCCCGTCACCTGGTCCGTCGTCGCGCTCGGGGTGTTCGGCATGCTCGCGATGACCGATGTCTCGGCGTCGCGAGAGGCGCTCGACCTCGCATCCTTGCAGCTGACGACCACCTACTACTCGGCGACCGTGATCGGCGTCGTCATCACGGTCGGCATCGTGCGGCGCGTGATCGATGACGGCCGCCTCAGAGCCTCGCCGTCGATCGCTCTCGGCGCCGTCGCGCTCATATCGGCTCTCTCGAACCCGCTGTACGCGGTGTGGGCGACCCTCCCCCTCGCGATCATCCTGGGCATCGCCGCCGTGTCGCCGTCGCGGCGTGCGCAGATCCTCGCCCTCATCGCGGTGCTGCTCGCCGGCACCACCGCGGGCTTCCTGGCTCGTATTCCGTTCGCGGCATGGATCGCGAACACCGGCGTCGGCTACGCGCAGCCCGACCACTGGCACGAGTCGGTCGGCTATTACGCACGGCTCATCGCCGAACGCGGTCAGAGCCTCCCCGGGCTGATCGGGCTGCTGGTCACCGTCGCCCTCATCGTCTTCGCCGTCGTGAGAACGGCGCAACAGGGCGACCCGGGAACCCGTCTCGTCGCCGCGATGGCCTGGGCGGCACCGATCGTCGTCGTCGTCGGGGCGATCGCGCTGGGCACGCATGCCGCGCGCTACCTGCAGCCTCTCGTCTTCGCTCCGGTGCTCGTGCTCGTCGCGTCACCTCGCGCGATTCGCCTCCCCGCCCGCCTGCGTCGTTCGACAGCTGCCATCGTCGGCGTGGTGCTTCTCGTCGTCGGCGGCCTCAGCATCCCGCGCCTGGCGGACGCGGCCGCCCGGCCGGACCCCGATCTCGCGTGCGTGAGGGACTGGGTCGACGCCTCCGGTCGCACGGGCGCCGGACAGTTCTGGACCGTTCGTCTGCCCGCACTGCATGTCGCAGACCCCTCGCGCCTCGTCCAGGTCGATCATCAGCTCAACGGCTACGCGTGGCTGGTCAACCGCACGGACTTCGCAGTCGGCGAGGTGTCCTTCCTCGTCGAGGATTCGCAGACCGTGCCGTGGGATCTTCCGCAGGCGGTGCAGCCTGAGCGTGTGGTCGAGTGCGGCCGGTACTCGATCCTGGACTTCGGCAGTCAGACCCTGCCCCTGGGACCGCAGCGCAGCTGAGCGAGACCGCAGCGACCCGGTGTCAGCGAGCCGGTGCCGCGGTGGTCGTTCCCTCGCGGAACCGACACGTGAGGTGCAGGGTCTGGCCGGCTTCTCCCCGGAGCATCCGCGCGACCTGCTCCCCTGCGGCGCGCCCCTTCTCGACCGCCGGCTGCACGCTGGTCGTGAGCACGAGGTCGCCGAGCCCATCGGCGGCGATCCCGTCGAAACCCGCGACCGACAGGTCTTCGGGCACGCGCAGTCCCAGCTCCTCCGCGGCGCGGATGATGCCGACGGCGATCAGATCGCTCTGAGCGAGGATCGCCGTGGGCCGCGTCTCGGCATCCGCCAGCAGATGCCGTCCGGCGAGGAGCCCCTCGTCGATGAAGCTGCCTCCGGCCGAGATCGCGGGCGCGTCGGGAAAGATCTCGCGCATGCCGGCGAGGCGATCGATGGTCACATCCACCGTCGCCGCGTCGATTCGCTCCTGAGTGACCGGTCCCCGCTCGCGACGGGTGTCGAGCGGCAGCGTGACGAGTGCGACGTCGCGGTGCCCGAGGTCGCGCAGGTGACGTGCGACGTCCGCGGCCGCCGCAGAGTTGTCGAGCAGGATCTTCGGGATGCCCTCTCCCGCGTCGCCCTCGATCACGACGACCGGCAGGCCCCGGCTGCGCACGATGTCGAGCGACGCCTTGGCGCGCCCCGAGCACCCGATCAGCACGACCGCATCGACGGGTGCGTTCGAGAGAGACGACTCGTCGTCGCCCGGCTCGTCGCGCATCAGCAGGATGCCGGCACTGAGCTCGGCCATCCCATCGGTCAGGCCGTCCATCATGGCGGTGGTCACCGGGTCGAGGAACGCCGCACGCAGGTGCCCCTCGAGCACGACCGCGACGATGCCGCTGCGTCCTCGACGCAGCGATGCGGCGCGCGGGTCGGGACCGGCATACCCGAGGGCCGCCGCTGCGGCGAGCACCCGCTCGCGCGTGGCCGGTGCGACGTTGGCCTTGCCGCTGAAGACGACGGATGCCGTCGACGTGGCAACTCCCGCCTCGCGTGCGACATCGGCGATCGTCGCTCGGCGCGGGCTGTCGTGGCTCGTCATACTCCGAGGATAGCTCCCCGGCTTCCCGATCATCGAATCGATTCGATATGCTGATCCGCATGGACACGGCTCTCTCCCGATCGCAGTACGTGCGCTGGCGCACCGCGATCTTCGCGATCTTCCTCGCCAGCGGTCTCTCGATCGCGACCTGGGCGTCCCGTGTCCCCGACATCAAGCTCGCCCTCGAGGTCGACAAGGCTCAGGTGGGCATGCTGCTGCTCGGCGCGGGCATCGCCTCGATCATCGGCATCTCGACCAGCCCCGCGATCATGGCACGCACCGGCGCGCGCCTCGGCATGATGGTGTCGATCTTCACCTTCGCCTCGGGCGTGGCCCTCATCGGCATCGGCGCCAACGTCCTCGGCTCGTACTCCGTGGTGCTGATCGGTCTCGTGCTGTTCGGACTCGGCAACGGCTGCGTCGACGTCATGATGAACGTCGAGGCCACCGCGATCGAGCAGCACTCGGGCAAGACGATCCTGCCCCTCTTCCACGCCTTCTTCAGCTTCGGCACCGTGATCGGCGCCGGGCTGGGGGCGCTTGCCGCACAGCTGCACATCGACGTCTTCACCCATACGCTCGTCATCTCCGTCGCGATCGCCGCCATCGGCATCGCCAGCATCGCGAACGTGCCGCGACGCGAAGAGGCGCTCGACCCCGCGGCAGACGACGCAGAGAAGCCGCACTGGCGGGAACGGATGCACGTCGCGATGTCCGCCTGGCGCGAACCGCGCACCTACGCGATCGGCGTCGTCATGCTCGGCATGTCGTTCGCAGAGGGCGGTGCCAACGACTGGCTCGCCCTCGGCGTCGCCGAAGACCACGGAGGCGGCACCGCACTGGGCGCCGCCGCGCTCGCGACGTTCTCGGTCGCGATGACCGTCGTCCGCGTCTTCGGAGGCCCCCTGGTCGACAGGTTCGGCCGCGTCGCCGTGCTGCGCATCCTCGCGGTTGCCGCCGCATCCGGGATCCTGCTCTTCATCCTCGCCCCCAGCCTTCCTCTCGTCTTCGTGGGCGCAGCGCTGTGGGGCGTCGGCGCTTCTCTCGGCTTCCCGCTCGGTATGTCCGCCGCCGCAGACGACCCCGCCAAGGCGGCCGCGCGAGTGAGCGCAGCCGCGACGATCGGCTACATCTCGTTCCTGGGCGGCCCGCCCGTGCTCGGCTTCATCAGCGAGCACATCGGACTGCTCAACACGCTCTACATCCTCGTCGGCCTGGTCGTGTTGTCCGGCCTGTTCTCGGGTGCCGCGCGCCCGCTCCGCAAGGACGAGATGTCGACGCCGCCGGTCACCGCGAAGTCAGCCTCGTAGATCAGCGGGCGACAAGCAGACGTGGCGCCGGGCCTTCGAGTCGGGCGATGGCGATCTTCACCTCTCCGAGCTCGACGTCCACCTTCTCGAACCTCGCATCCATGCGCTGCTCGACCTTCTCGAACCGCGCATCCATGCGCTGCTCGAACTTCTCGAACCTCGCATCCATGCGCTGCTCGACCTTCTCGAACCTCGCATCCATACGCTGCTCGAACATCTCGAACCGCGCATCCGTGCGCGTGATCATCCATCCGAAGCCTGCGGCAAGCCCCAGCAGCGTGGTCGCGACGGTCACGATCATGGTCACCAGCTCTATCGACACCGTCATCTCCTCATCCTTGACCTGTCCGCCCAGAATGTCAGGATCCAGTCCGATGTAATCGACGACGGGAGTCGATCCGCCGCAGATGTGGAAACTTCGGCGCTGATGCTGACATCAGCAGAACGAGTCGACCCGACGAAGTAGGCTCGACGGGTGCGTCTCGTCATCGCCCGCTGCTCCGTGGATTACACGGGCCGCCTCAATGCCCACCTCCCGCTCGCCACGCGTCTGCTCGTGCACAAGGGAGACGGGAGTCTGCTCGTGCACTCCGACGGCGGCAGCTACAAGCCGCTGAACTGGATGAGCCCGCCGTGCTCCCTCGCGGCCGAGGAACCCGGCGAGGAGGAATCCATCGCCGGCGTCACGGAGGTGTGGCGCGTGACGCACAAGAAGACCGGCGACGCGCTCCGCGTGCAGATCTACGAGATCCTGCACGACACCAACCACGACCTCGGCGTCGACCCCGGTCTGCAGAAGGACGGCGTCGAAGCCGATCTGCAGCGCCTGCTCGCCGAGCAGGTCGAGCGCATCTCCGACGGCGCGACCCTGGTGCGCCGCGAGTACCCGACCGCGATCGGTCCCGTCGACCTGCTCGTGCGGGATGCCGCCGGCGCGGCGATCGCTGTCGAGATCAAGCGGCGCGGAGACATCGACGGTGTCGAGCAGCTCACCCGCTATCTCGAGCTGCTGGGCCGCGACCCGCACCTCGCGCCGGTGCAGGGCGTCTTCGCCGCGCAGGAGATCAAGCCGCAGGCGCGGGTGCTCGCCGAGGACCGCGGCATCCGCTGCCTCGTGCTCGACTACGACGACATGAAGGGCATCGAGTCCGGCATTCCCCGCCTGTTCTGAGGCCATCTGCACAGATGTCCACCGCGGTCGGTCGCGTCGTGCACTGCCCATAGGCTGGAAGGTATGGCTTCTTCCCCCTATTCGTGCGTGCTCTGGGACGTCGACGGCACGATCGCCGACGCGTCGGTCGGCATCCTGCGCCGTCTGAACGTCGCCCTCACGCACTTCGGTCACCCTGCTCCCACGCGCGAACAGCTCGTGCACTGGATCGGGCCGCCCATGTTCGAGTCGTTTCAGGCGCAGGCGGCGATGACCCCCGAGCAGGCGACCGAGGCGGTCACCTTCTATCGGACACTCGGCAAGGCCGACGGATACACGACCGATGTCGCGACCTACCCGGGCGTGCCCGAGATCATCCGCGATCTGCACGCGGCAGGGGTGCCTCAGGCGACCGCCAGCTCGAAGCCCGAGATCCAGGTCGATGCGATCGTCGACTTCTTCGAACTGCGCCCGTACTTCCTGACGACGGTCGGTGCGACGCCCGACGAGGCGACGCTCGCGTCGAAGACCGACATCGTCGCCGAGGCGCTGCGCCGTCTGGCCGAGCGCGGTGCAGACATCTCACGCCCCGTGCTGGTCGGAGATCGCCATCACGACGTCGAGGGCGGCAACGCCAACGGAGTGCCGGTGATCTTCGTCGAGTGGGGCTTCAGCGACACGCACGAAGGCGATGAGGCCGCGTTCCGCGCCGCATCCGCCGACGAACTGCGCGCGCTGCTGCTCCACTGACCTCGGCCGACCGGGGGCCCACCCGGCCGGGGTAATCCGGCCGGAAAGCACAGAACTCCCCGCCGGGGGTCGCAACGAGTGCAGACCTCCGGTCGGGGAGTTCTATGACGTCCGCTCTCAGAGCGGACGGATGTTCTCAGCCTGCAGGCCCTTGGGGCCCTGCGCCACGTCGAACTCGACTCGCTGGTTCTCTTCAAGAGAGCGGTAGCCGGATGACTCGATGGCGGAGTAGTGCGCGAAAACGTCAGCGCCGCCGTCGTCGGGGGAGATGAAGCCGAAGCCCTTCTCCGAGTTGAACCACTTAACCGTGCCCTGGGTGCTCATGTACTGCCTGTTCTGCTGGAAAGAAGCCGACGCAGGATGCCCCGACGTGCTCCACGCTAGTGGAGCACGCGCTGAGCGGAAGTCCTGATGTCAGCCCGTAACCCAAATGTTGCATGAGCGGTCGTCCGCGGTCACATGACAGGGCAGATGGAGACCCTCAGAAAATGGTGTGGCCCTCACCGCGGGGGGAGCGATGAGGGCCGAAGACGACCGGAGGGTGCGTCAGATTCCAGCCTAACCCCTCGCGCCTGCTTTTGTCCCCCATTTGGGGGACAGATTCGAAATTTGTGAGATGGAGACAAACGACAGCGGCCCTCTCGAGCAGTCCGTTGGGGACAGAACTACTCGAGAGGGCCCAATCGCATGCACGGATCGCCTTTGCCTCTGGGGAAGGCAGCCCGTCTCTGGGGAAGACGGAGACGATCAATCCCCTGTGCATGCACCTTCACCCTAGGGGAGTCCGTTCGATCCCGCCAAGGGGGGTTGACGATCGTCGTCATCGGTGGCAATGACGGGACGGACTGCGCGAGTAGCCTGGTGCGGTGACCATGCTGAACAAGGACATGACCCTGTGCATCTCGCTGTCTGCACGCCCGAGCAACAACGGCACGCGATTCCACAACTTCCTCTACGAGGAGCTGGGCCTGAACTGGATCTACAAGGCCTTCGCCCCGACCGACCTCGGCCAGGCGATCGCCGGCGTGCGCGGTCTCGGCATCCGCGGGTGCGCGATCTCGATGCCGTTCAAGGAAGACGTCATCGCGCTCGTCGACCGCATGGACCCTTCGGCGACGGCTATCGACTCGGTGAACACGATCGTGAACGATGACGGGGTGCTCACCGCATACAACACGGACTACAGCGCGATCGCCCAGCTGATCGAGCGCAACTCGCTCGACCCTGCATCATCGGTGCTGCTGCGGGGCTCAGGCGGGATGGCCAAGGCCACCGCCGCCGCCTTCCGTGACGCCGGATTCAGCCGCGTCACGATCGCGGCCCGCAACGAAGAGCGCGGTCGAGGGCTGGCCGATCTCTACGGCTTCGCCTGGACGGCGGATGCGGATGCCGCCACCGCCGACATCATCGTGAACATCACGCCGATCGGCATGGCGGGAGGCGCGGACGAGCACGCACTGTCGTTCACCGAGGAGCAGATCGCGGCGGCATCCGTCGTGTTCGACGTCGTCGCCCTGCCGGCGGAGACGCCTCTGATCTCCGCAGGGCGCGCGGCCGGGAAGACCGTCATCACGGGGGCCGAGGTGGCGACCCTGCAGGCCCTCGAGCAGTTCGTGCTGTACACCGGCATCCGCCCCTCCACCGCTCAGGTGCAGGCGGCCGAGGAGTTCATGCGGGCGCAGTGACCACTGCGCCCGCAGTCCGCCCCGAGGACCTCAGCCGTTGAACGCGGCGGGGTGCGGGCCGGTGCGACCGTCGCGCTCGAGGCGGTCGACCGCGGCCAGCTCGTCGTCGGTGAGCTCGAACCCGAACACGTCGAGGTTCTCGGCGATGCGAGCGGGGGTCACCGACTTGGGGATCACGATGCGTCCCTGCTGCAGGTGCCAACGCAGTACGATCTGGGCCGGCGTCCGCTCGTGCCGCTCGGCGATCTCGACGACCGAGCGATCGGAGAGCACGGCGCCCTGGGCGAGCGGGCTCCATGCTTCGGTGAGGATCCCCCGCTGAGCGTTCGCCTCGGCGACCGCTCGGTTCTGCAGCGCCGGGTGGACCTCGACCTGGTTGACGGCGGGCACGACGCCACCCTCTGAGGCGATGCGCGCGAGGTGCTCGGGTTCGAAGTTCGAGACGCCGATGGCTCGTACGCGCCCGTCCGCGTAGAGGCTCTCAAGCGCACGCCAGGTCTCGGGGTACGTCGCCAGAGCAGGCGTCGGCCAGTGGATCAGGTACAGGTCGAGGTGATCGAGGCCGAGCCGTTCGAGGGACGCGTCGTATGCGCGCAGGGCGGCGTCGTATCCGTGGTCGGAGATCCATACCTTCGACGTCACGAACAGCTCGTCGCGAGGGATGCCCGACTCGGCGATCGCACGCCCGACGCCGGCCTCGTTGCCGTAGATCGCCGCGGTGTCGATGCTGCGGTACCCGGCGTCGAGGGCGGCAGCGACGGCGGCCGTGGTCTCGGCATCCGGCACCTGGAACACGCCGTATCCGAGCTGCGGCATCTCGATGCCGTTGTTCAGGGTGAGTGTGGGGACGGTGGGAGCGTTCATGCTCGTGCTTCTTTCTCTCTCTGCGAATCGGGTGGTCACGCGGCGACGGTCTGCAGCGTGCCGGTGGGGGCGGGCGACGGCTTCCTGGCTGCGACCACGGCGATCACCATGACGACCAGGGCGGATGCGGTGATCGCGGCCCCGATCCAGATCGGCGAGGTGTAGCCGAGCCCTGCGGCGATGCCGAGGCCGCCCGCCCACGCGCCGAGGGCGTTGCCGACGTTGAAGGCGCCGATGTTGGCGCCGGAGGCGAGGGTCGGTGCACCGCCGGCGTAGTGCATGATGCGGCTCTGAACCCCCGGAACCGTGCCGAATCCGAACGCGCCCATCAGAACGAGGATCGCGATGGTCACGGGCTGCGACCAGGCGAAGAAGCCGAACAACACGAGCACGACGACCAGAGCCGCGATGAAGATCAGCAGCGTGCGGTCGATCGATCGGTCGGCCAGGCGTCCGCCGATCCAGTTGCCCGCGACGAGCCCGGCGCCGAAGAGCACGAGCAGCCACGGCACCGTGGTGTCTGCGAAGCCCGTGACCCCGGTGAGCGTGTAGGCGATGTAGGTGAAGGCGCCGAACATGCCGCCGAAGGCGAGCGCGGTGACGATGAGCGAGAGCCACACCTGTCCGGACCGGAAGGCCCGGAGCTCGCCGCGCAGACTCACCTGCTGGCCTGCCGTCTTCGGTGCCGTGACCAGCAGAGCGATGCCCGCGAAGGCGACGATGCCGATGGCGGAGATGACCCAGAACGTCGACCGCCAGCCGAACTGCTGTCCGAGGAAGGTTCCGAACGGAACACCGAACACGTTCGCCGCTGTGAGGCCGGTGAACATGATCGCGATCGCCCGCGCCTTCTTCTCGGGGGCGACGAGGTCGGCGGCGACGACGGATCCGATGCCGAAGAACGCTCCATGGCACAGCGCCGCGACGATGCGTCCGATCATGGCGGTCGTGTAGTCGGGGGCGAGGGCGGTGATCGCATTGCCGACGATGAACAGCACGACGAGGCCGAGCAGCACCGGTTTGCGGGGCAGACGGGTCGTTGCGGCGGTGAGGCCGAGTGCACCGACGACCACGCTGAGCGCGTAGCCCGAGATGAGCCAGCCGGCCGTGGCCTCGGTGACCCCGAAGTCCGCGGCGACGTCGGGGAGGAGCCCCATGATCACGAACTCGGTGAGTCCGATCCCGAAGGCGCCGATGGCGAGTGCGATGAGTCCGAGTGGCATGGGTGTGCTCCGTGGTCCTCTGCTAAAGTAGTTGCAGACGCGGGATATTGCGTCACGAGGGATAATCATTGCACACGCAACTATCCCGCGCAAGCAACTACTTCGGAGGTCACTGTGGGCATCTCAGACGACGCTGTCGAGATCCGGGCACGCGGCTGGCGAACGCTCGCCGCTCTGCACGGGATCATCGAGGCCGACCTCGAGAAGGCACTGGGCGCATCCGTCGGCCTGTCCGTCGTCGAGTACACGGTGCTCGACGCCCTCAGCAGACAGGACGGCTGGCACATGCGCATGCAGCAGCTCGCCCGCGCGACCGCGCTGAGCCCGAGCGCCACGACGCGTCTCGTGACACGGCTCGAAGACCGCGGGCTGCTCACCCGCATCCTCTGCGCCGACGACCGTCGGGGCATCTACACCGAGCTCACCCCGGCCGGCCTGGCGCTCTACGAGAACGCGCATCCGATCCACGACGAGACCCTCGAGCGTGCTCTCGGCGAGGCGGTCACGCAGCCCGAGCTGGCCCCCGTCGTGCACGCGCTTCAGTCAGTGACCGCCGAGGCCTGAGTCAGGCGAGCGCCCTCACGCGCTCGCGCGCGAGACCGTCACCTGGATGCTCTTCATCAGCGGCTGGTCGCTCTGCACACTGAAATCCTTGCGACCGATCAGCACGTTCATCTCCGGCATGTACCCGGCGGCGCTGCCGCGCGGCAGGTCGTACGGAACCGCGCGGAACGCCTTCAGCATCCGTGTCGACCCGTCTTTCGACGTCGACACGATGTCGACCAGATCGCCCTCGACGAGGCCGCGATCGCGCATGTCGTCCTCATGCAGGAAGACGAGCTCGCGCAGGTTCTTGACGCCTCGGTACCGGTCGTCGTTGGAGTAGATCGTGGTGTTCCACTGGTCGTGCGAGCGCACCGTCTGCAGCACCAGGGTGTCGGCGGACTCGGGGATGACGTTCGGCAGTGGAGCCAGGGAGAATTCGGCACGGCCCGACGGCGTCTCGAACACGCGGTCCCTGGCGGGCTGCGGAATGCGGAACCCGTGCCGGTCGCGGATCAGGTCGTTGAAGCCCTCGAACCCCGGCAGCACCTTCGCCATCACATCGCGGATGTTGTCGTAGTCGCCGACGTACCAATCCCAGGGCGTCGCCGTGTGCGGCAGGGTCGCCTTCGCGATGCCGGCGATGATCGCCGGCTCCGACCTCAGATAGGCGGATGCCGGCTGCTTGCGTCCCCTCGAGAGGTGCACCATGCTCATCGCATCCTCGACGGTGACGCCCTGCGGGCCCTGCGCCTGCTGGTCACGCTCGGTGCGGCCGAGACACGGCAGGATCAGGGCCTTCTCGCCATGCACGAGATGGCTGCGGTTCAGCTTCGTGCTCACCTGCACCGTCAGGCGGCACTTCTCGAGCCCCTGCGCGGTGAACGGGGTGTCGGGCGCGGCGAGCACGAAGTTGCCGCCCATGCCGACGAACACCTTCACGCGCCGGTCATGCATCGCCTCGATCGTGCGGACGGTGTCGAGCCCCGGATGCCGCGGCGGCTCGATGCGACAGACCTCCGCGAGGCGGTCGAGCCACGCCTCCGTCGGCCGGTGATCGATGCCGCACGTGCGGTTGCCCTGCACGTTGCTGTGTCCGCGGATCGGCGACGGGCCCGCCCCCTTGCGGCCGATGTTGCCGCGCAGGAGCAGCAGATTGACGATCTCGCGCACCGTGTCGACGCCGTGCTCGTGCTGACTCACGCCGAGGCACCAGCTGATGATCGTGCGCTCCGAGGCCAGATAGACCGCAGCGGCGGCGCGGATCTGCTCTTCCGTGAGGCCGGACTGAACGACGAGATCTGCCCAGCTCGTGGCGTCGACCAGTGCGCGGTACTCGTCGATGCCGTTCGTCAGAGTGCTGAGGAATTCGCTGTCCAGCACCGACGGGTCGGTGGCGGCGGCTTCGAAGACGACCTTCGACATGCCGCGGATCAGCGCCAGATCGCCCCCCGGGCGCACCTGCAGGTTCATGGTGCTCGTGTCCGTCGCCGCGAAGCGCGCCATGTCGACGAAGTCGTGCGGCACGATGGTCCGGGTCGCCCCGGCCTCGACGAGCGGGTTGACGTGCACGACCTGCGCGCCGCGCTTCACGGCATCCGAGAGCGCGGTGAGCATGCGGGGAGCATTGGATGCCGCGTTCACGCCCAGCACGAAGAGGGCGTCGCAGTCGTCCCAGTCGTGCATGTCGACAGTGCCCTTGCCGGTCGCGATCGACGCCTTGAGCGCGCGTCCGGACGCCTCGTGGCACATGTTCGAGCAGTCGGGCAGGTTGTTGGTGCCGTACTCGCGCACCATCAGCTGATACAGGAAGGTCGCCTCGTTGCTCAGACGCCCCGAGGTGTAGAACGCGGCCTCGTCGGGACTGTCGAGCGCCTGCAGCTCGTCGCCGACGAGCGCGAAGGCGTCGTCCCACGAGATCGGCACGTAGTGATCGGTGGCGGCGTCGTAGACCATCGGCTCAGTGAGACGACCCTGGTCTTCCAGGTCGAAATCGGGCCACGTCGCGAGCTCGGTGACCGAATGCTCGGCGAAGAACCGGCGGTCGACGCGCTTGCGCGTCATCTCCCACGTGACGTGCTTGATGCCGTTCTCGCAGATGTCGAGCTTCAGATTGCCCGGGTCGTCCGGCCACGCGCATCCGGGGCAGTCGTAGCCCGACACGGGGTGGTTCATCTGCAGCATCGCGAGCGGTCCGGCGATGGGCTCTCGCTGATCCAGCACCACCCGCCCCACCGACACGGCGGCTCCCCACCCGGCGGCCGGATGCCGGTACGGCTTGCGCGACCACGGTCGATCGGTGCGAGGGCCGTATCCGCCCTGACGCGGCTCGGCGGGCATCAGCCCGAACGCGGTGCGGATGGGTCCCTGGCTATCGAGCATGGCGTGCCCCTTCTTCGGCGTGCGCAGACGGTGCGAGCCCGTCGAGGCGCACCCGATGCGCGTGCGTATAGATGTTCATCGAACGCCCTCGGACGAACCCGATGAGCGTCACCCCGGCCTCCTCGGCGAGCTCGGCGGCGAGAGACGAGGGGGCCGAGACGGCACTGAGCAGGGGGATGCCGGCCATCGCGGCCTTCTGCACCAGTTCGAAGCTCGCCCTGCCCGAGACCTGGAGGATCTGCCGACGCAGGGGAAGCCGGTCGTTCAGCAGCGCCCACCCCACCACCTTGTCGACGGCGTTGTGACGCCCGACGTCTTCGCGCAGCACGAGCAGTTCACCCGAGTCGGCGTCGAACAGCGCGGCGGCGTGCAGACCACCGGTCTTGTCGAACGCCGCCTGCTCGGCGCGCAGCCGATCAGGGAACGACGCGATCTGCTCGGCCCCGACCTGGACATCGTCGACGGACACCGGATGCCGCGACACCGTGCGGACGGCGTCGATGCTGGCCTTGCCGCAGACCCCGCAGGAGCTGGTCGTGTAGAAGCGCCGAGCGACCTCGGGGTCGGGAAGCGCGACGCCGTGAGCGAGGCTGATGTCGAGCACGTTGTAGGTGTTCTCCTGTCCACCGGTGCCGGGGCCACCGCAGTGGATCGCCGAATGGAAGTCTTCGGCCTGGGCGATGATCCCCTCGGACACGAGGAACCCCGCCGCGAGCTCGACGTCATGCCCCGGAGTGCGCATCGTGACGGCGAGCGGTGAGCCTGCGACCCGGATCTCCAGGGGCTCCTCGACGGCGAGCGTGTCGGCACGCCGAGTGGCTCCCTCCCCGAGAGTGAGCTTCAGTATCGGTCTCCGCGTCGTGATCCGCCCCACACGAGCGAGCGTACTCCGCGGTAACAGGATCGCCTCATACCCATCTCACCCGGTCACCGGGTCCGCCTACCGCGTGACGCGACCGTCCACGAGGTGCAGCACCCCGTGCATGCGCGGCAGGTGCACGAGGTCATGGGTGACGAGCAGCGTCGAGGTGTTGCGCTCATCGGTGAGTCGGAGGATGAGGTCGATGATCCTCGCTCCGCGCTCCTGGTCGAGAGCGCTGGTGGGCTCGTCGACCAGGAGCACTCTCGGATCGTTCATGAGCGCTCGCGCGATGTTGACTCGCTGACGCTGCCCGCCCGAGAGCTGGTGCGGCCTCTTGTGACCATGCTCGGCGAGGCCGACAGCCGAGAGCAGCTCATCCGCATGCGCGGACGCCTCTGCGCGACGGCGTCGGCTGTGCGGGGCGCCGAGCTCTTTCATGACGCTCAGCTGCTCTCGGGCCGTCAGAGAGGGGATGAGGTTGGGCTGCTGGAAGACGATCCCGATCCGGTCCCGCCGCAGACGCGTCGCCTCGGCCGGACTGAGGGCCGTGACGTCGTTCCCGTCGATGAGGATCTCGCCGGAGTCCGGACGCAGGAGGGTGCCGGCGACGGCGAGCAGACTGGACTTTCCCGAGCCGCTGGGTCCCGTGATACCGGTGACGGTTCCGGGGTGAGCCGTGAGTGAGACACCGTCCACGGCAGTCACCCGCGAGTCACCGTCGGGGAAGGTCAGAGTGATGTCGTTCAGACGGATCATCGGTTGCTCCCGAGGGCGGTGAGAGGGTCGGCGGAGGTGACGGAGCGCAGGGCGAAGGCGGCGCCTGCGAGGCCGAGGGCGATCATGATGCCGCCCGGAAGGATGGTCGTGACAGGACTCAGCAGGAAAGGGAGGGCGGTGCCCGCGAGCAGGCCGAGCGCGGTGACCAGGCTCAGCCCGATGCCGATGCCCGCCAGCAGGACGATCAGCGCCTGCCCCAACGCGTCTCGGATCAGGGAGCGCGTGCTCGCGCCGAGCGCTTTGAGGACGGCGACATCGCCCTTGCGCTGCATCGTCCAGACGGTGAAGAACGCCCCGATGACGAGTCCCGAGATGCCGAACAGCATGCCGACTATGAGCAGGAGCGATCCGATCTCGGAGCGGAAGGCGCTGAGTGCCGACAGCGATCCGAGCGTCGTCTCGGAGATCGTGTCGTTCGCCGCATCCGCGGCATCCCAGTCGGGGGCTCCCGTGACAGCGAGGACCGTGGCGTAGGCGTCAGGGTTTCCGGTGGATGCCGAGTACGCCTGCCAATCCTGCAGGGTCATCTGCACGACCGGAGTGTGGCTGTACCAGGCATCTCCCTCGATCGACTCGACGTCGTAGGAGACGCCCGCGATCTCGATCTGCTCGCCGACCTTCGCGGCGAGCGCGTCCGCCGCGGGCACCGACAGGCGCAGCCGTCCGTTCTCGGAGGGGGCGGCAGCGTCGAAGCCGGGCTCGACACCGAACACCGCGATCGCGGCCCGGGTGTCGTCCGTCTCGGCGCGGGTCTGACTGATGCCGAGAGGGCGCGCGTCGGTCACCCCTGCCGTCTGCGCCCAGTCGTTCGCCTGCTGCTCGGTGATGGCGGAGTCCGCGAAACTGGCCGCACCGTCGCCGCCCGAGGGTGCGGAGAACACGATGCGGTCTGCGGGGAGCGCGAGCACGCCCGAGACGTTCTGGATGGCGAGTCCCCCCGTCAGTCCGCTGAGGAACCCGACGAGCAGGGTGATGAGGGCGACGACGGAGCCGATGAGGATGAATCGCCCCTTGGCGAAGCGGAGATCGCGTAACGCGACGAACATTGTGGTGCCTTTCCTGTCTCCGGTGCGGTGACCATTCCACTTTCGCCGTCGGCCCATTCGACGTCATCGGCCGCTCGACGAGCCTTTCGCGCCCGGAGTGAGGACGCCTCGATCGTCCTTTCGGACGATGCCGTGGTGCGCTCGTCGGCGTAGAGTTCGAGCCATGGCGCATACCGCTCTGACCCCGGTGTTCGTGGGTCTGCGGACCGGTCTCCACGTCCTCTTCTTCGCCCTGACGGGGGTCGTCATCGCGCGGGCCGTGCTCGACCCGTCGGAGTCGAGCGCGTCCGCGATCGTCCTGGCGCTGATCGTCGGCGCGACGTATGCGTCGGGTGCGCTGCTCGCTCGTCTCTCCCGCGGACGACGGCTGACGTCACTGATCTGGCTCGCCCTGCTCTCGGCGGAGTGGTTGGGCCTGCTGTGGGTGAGCGCCGACGCCGCCTACCTCGTGTTCCCCCTGTTCTTCCTGTTCCTGCACCTTCTGGGGCGCTGGGCGGGATCGGCGGCGATACTGGCCGCGACGATCGTCGCCGTCTGCGCCCTCGGCATCCACAGCGGGTGGAGCGTCGGCGGCGTGGTCGGCCCGTTCGTCGGCGCCGGCGTCGCCCTCCTGATCGGCCTCGGCTACCAGGCCCTCGCGAGAGAGGCCCAGCAGCGCGAGGCGCTGGTCAGCGAACTGCTGGCGACCCGCGGACAGCTCGCCGCGCGCGAACACGAGTCGGGGGTCCTCGCGGAGCGCGCCCGGCTCGCCCGCGAGATCCACGACACACTCGCGCAGGGACTCTCCAGCATCCAGATGCTGCTGCACGCCGCGGAACGCGCCGATGACACCCGACCGGGCATCGAGCACATCCGGCTCGCGCGCGAGACGGCCGCCGCGAACCTCGTCGAGGCTCGGCGATTCATCCGTGAGCTGACCCCACCCCAGCTCGACGACCAGGCCCTCGGCGGGGCGCTGCGCCGACTGGCGCGAACGCAGTGGGCTACGCAGGGACTCGACGTCCAGGTGCGGGTGTCCGACGCTGTCGTGCTGCCCATGCACCTGCAGACGGCGCTGCTGCGCATCACGCAGGGAGCCATCGCCAACGTCATCCAGCACGCTCACGCGACGACGGCGACGGTCACCATCGGCATCGAGAACGACCACCTGCGCTTCACGGTCGAAGATGACGGAGACGGATTCGACGCCGAGCTCCCTGCGCCGGGGACCGCTGAGAAGTCCGATTCCTTCGGTCTGCGCGCCACCGCCGAGCGAGTGGAGCAGCTCGGGGGAAGACTCGTGATCGGCACGGCATCCGGGCGGGGAACGACGCTCACCGTCGACCTCCCCCTCACGGAGTTCGTATGATCCGCCTCGTGATCGCCGACGACCACCCCATCGTCCGTGCCGGTCTCCATGCCCTGTTCAGCCTGGAACCGGATCTCGAGGTGGTCGCGGAGGCGGCCACGCCTGATGAAGCGGTCGCCTGCGCGGAGCGCGAGAACCCCGACGTGGTGTTGATGGACCTCCAGTTCGGCTCTCAGACGGCGACCACGGGTGTGGATGCGACGCGACGCATCCGGGCGCTCGAAGCCCCGCCCTACGTGCTCGTGCTCACCAACTACGACTCGGATGCCGACATCCTCGGCGCCGTCGAGGCCGGTGCGAGCGGATATCTGCTGAAGGACGCCCCGCCGCACGAGCTGACCGCCGCCGTGCGCGCGGCGGCCGCCGGAGAGAGTGCTCTCGCGCCCGTGATCGCCTCGCGATTGCTCGACCGGATGCGTGCACCCCGAGTCAGTCTCAGCAGCCGTGAGATCGAGGTGCTCGAGCGCGTCGCCGCCGGCCGGTCGAACAGCGAGGTCGCCGACGAGCTCTTCGTCAGCGAGACGACCGTGAAATCGCATCTCGCGCACATCTTCTCGAAGCTCGATGTCACCTCACGCACCGCGGCCGTCTCGGCGGCCCGCCGAAAGGGCATTCTCCGCTGACACGGGCCGCACTCCGCGGTACTCACCTGTCGGACACGGTGCGACGGTGGGCGACTCAGCGGGAGTCGTCAAGCGGCGGAGCGGTCGACGCGCGCACGATCAGCTGCGACCCGAGGGTCACGACGTCGTCGATCGCGGTGCCGTTCATCGCCTGCAGAAGCAGGTCGACGGCGAGCGCGCCACTGCGTTCGATCGGCATCCGCACCGTCGTGAGCGCCGGGGTGACCGCACCCGCGAGGTCGATGTCATCGATGCCGACGATGCTGATGTCGACGGGGCACCGCTTGCCCAGCTCGAGCAATCCGGCCTCGAGTCCCAGGGCGACGAGGTCGTTGTAGGCGATGACGGCCGTGGCGCCGCTCGCCGCCGCCGGTGCGGCTGCGGCCCGTCCGCCCTGAATGGACGCGGCATGGTGGCTGAGCCCGGTGAGACGGATGCCGTGGCGCTCGCACGCTCGCGCGACGGTGTCGGCGCGGCGCACATCGGCCCATGATCCGCGCGGACCGGCGGCGTAGGCGATGTGCGTGTGCCCGAGGGCGGCGAGGTGCTCGATCGCCTGCGCAGGTCCGTGCTCGGTGTCCATGAGCACGCACGGTGCGCCGTCGATCTGCCGGTTGACCACGACGTAGGGGGTGTCTCCGACGAGGTCGAGCACGTCGGCGTCGGGCAGACGGGGTGAGCACAGCAGCATGCCGTCGAGCTTTCGGGCCTGCTCGATCTGCTCGCGTTCGCGGCGCAGGTCCTCGTCGGCGTCGAAGAGCACGATGCGGTGGCGTCCGTGCCATGCCTGCCCCTGGATCGCCTTGAGCAGAGTGGCGTAGACGGGGTTCGCGACGTCGGGCACGACGACCCCGAAGGTGCGCGTGGCGGTGGCCGACTGCGACGCCGCGTAACCGAGCTCCCCCGCCGCTTCGAGCACGCGGCCGAGGGTGTTCGGGGCGAGGCGATCGGGCTCCCCGAAAGCACGCGATGCGGTCGCGATGGACACGCCTGCGCGTCGTGCCACATCCGTCAGCGTCGCTGCCATGTCGTTCTCCCGCCCTCGCAGGCAATCCTACGATCCTCCACCTCGATGTAAAACTGCTTGACAAGTTTGTACAAACACTGCACACTGATTTGCATGACGATCAACGCCGATCACCCTCAGCGGTGCGCGGCCCCGAGCGAAGGAGCCACCGCGTGAGCATCCCAGCACCGGTCCTGCGCCGCACGACCTCTGCCACCGCATCCCCGCTGGTCGCTCCGACGACCCCCGGCATCCTGCACCTCGGCCTCGGCAGCTTCCACCGGGCACACCAGGCCGTCTATACGGCAGCCGCGCTGCAGTCCGCGGGCGGCGACTGGGGCATCGTCGGTGTCGCCTCGCGTTCGCGCACCATCGTCGACGCGATGCACGCCCAGGACATGCTCTACACGGTCGCGACCATCGCCCCGGGCACCACGTCACTCACCATCCCCGGTGTGCACGCCGACGCCTTCGTCGGCGCCGAGCAGCCCGAGCGCGTCGTCGCACAGATCACCGACCCCGGCATCCGCATCGTGACCCTCACCGTCACCGAGAACGGCTACAGCTACTCCCCCGCCACGCAGCATCTCGACCTCGACGACGACACCGTGCGCTCCGACCTCCGGGGCGGCGCCGCCCGCTCGACCATCGGCCAGCTCGCCCGTGGCCTGCAGGCCCGTGCCGCAGCCGGTGGAGCGCCGATCTCGATCCTCAGCTGCGACAACCTCTCGGCCAACGGCGCCCACACCGAGAAGCTCGTCCGGGAGTTCCTGCACGAGCTGCCCGGATCCGAAGGCGCCGACACCCTCGCCTTCCTCGACCGCGCCGTGTCGTTCCCCTCGAGCATGGTCGATCGCATCGTGCCCGCGACCACCTCCGAGCTGCGCACCCGCGTCGACACCCTGCTCGGCGCCCGCGACGACATCCCGGTGCCTGCCGAGCCGTTCACGATGTGGGCGATCGAAGACCGCTTCGCCGGCGGACGCCCCGCCTGGGAGGCCGGCGGTGCCGTGTTCACCGACGAGGTCGGACGCTACGAGCAGATGAAGGTGCGACTGCTCAACGGCACGCACTCGCTGATCGCCTACCTCGGCGCGCTCAGCGGAGTGGGGACGATCCCCGAGGCCATCGGGCTCGACGGCATCGAGAGCGCGGCGCGCGCCGTGCTGCGTGACGAGTACGAGCCCTCGATCGAGGTTCCGTCCGGCGTCGACATTCGCGCCTACGAGAGCGAGCTGTTCGAGCGCTGGGCCAACAGCGCCCTGGGTCACCGCACCAGCCAGGTCGGTACGGACGGCTCCGTGAAGCTGCGCCAGCGCATCCCGGAGCCCGCCCTGCGGGCGCTGCGGCTCGGCGAGATGCCCCACCTGATCGCCCTCACGGTCGCCGGATACCTGTCGTGCATCGCCCCGCTTCCCGGATTCGACCCGGGCCTGCACGCCGCCGCGATGACCGACGGCGCCCGAGAGCGTCTCGCCGACTATGCGGCGAGCGCCCGCACGGGTCGTGAGCTGGCACAGCGCGTGATCGGCGAGCTTCACCTGTTCGGTGATGGACTCGGATCACAGGATGCGTTCATCGCGCGCGTCGGCGAGCTCGTCGACACGATCCAGCGGCGCGGCGTCGACGCCGCGATCGCCGATGCCGTCTCGGCATCCCAGACCACCACACCATCACTCACCCGCGCAGAGGAGTTGCAGCCATGAAGGCTCTCGCCATCCACGGCAAGGAAGACATCCGCTGGGAGGACCGCGAGGTCCCGACCCCCGGCGACGGCGAGGTCCGCCTCCGCGTGAACTTCGTCGGCATCTGCGGCTCCGACCTGCACTACTACTTCCACGGAGCGAACGGCGAGTACACGATCCGCGAGCCGCTCACCCCCGGCCATGAGCTGTCGGGTGTCGTCGACCTGGACCCGTCCGGCCGCCTGGAACCCGGCACCCCCGTCACCGTGCACCCCGCGCGCTACGGCGCCGAGGTCCCCGGGCTCGAAGGCCACCCGCATCTGCGTCCCGGCGGCGACTACTTCGGCAGCGCCGCCGCGAACCCCCACCGCCAGGGCGGGGCATCCGAGCTGCTGATCGTCGAAGACCACATGCTGCGCGTGCTCCCCGCATCCCTTCCGCTCGAGCGCGCAGCCCTCGCCGAGCCGCTGGCCGTGGCGATCCACGCCGTGAGCCTCGCCGGAGACATCACCGGCAAGCGGGTGCTCGTGATCGGCGCGGGGCCCATCGGACTCCTCGTCGTCGCTGCGGCACTTCACGCGGGTGCCGCGGTGGTCGGCGCGAGCGACGTGCGTGAAGAGCCTCTCGACCGCGCGACGTCCCTCGGCGCGACCGAGGTATCGCTCGTCGGTCGCGACACCATCGAGAACGAGTCCTACGACATCGTGTTCGAATGCTCCGGCGTCGGAGTGGCCCTCACCCAGGCGGTGCGCGCGGCCCGCCGCGTCGGCACCATCGTGCAGGTCGGGATGCTGCCGAACGCCGACATCGGAGTGAACCTCGCGCCGATGCTCGCCAAGGAGCTCACCATCCGCGGCGCCTTCCGCTTCTCGACCGAGATCGACGACGCGGTAGCGCTGCTGGCCGAGTCCGACGCCCTCGACTCCGTCATCTCGCACGTCCTCCCGGCATCCGACGCCGTCCAGGCCTTCGAACTCGCTCGCGACTCGTCCGCCTCGGCGAAGGTCCTGCTGGCCCTCTAGCAACACCCTCCGCGCTCCCCGCGCACCCCACCCGATCCTGGTCCGAAGGAGTACCTCCCATGTCCGAACCGCAGACGACCGCCACGGTCGCCGATCCTGCCGCGAAGAGGTCGGTGCGCGACCTCGTGCGCGCCGCCATCTCCGGATGGCTCGGCACGGCCCTCGAGTTCATGGACTACCAGCTCTACTCGCTGGCAGCCGCCCTGGTCTTCGCCGATCTGTTCTTCTCGTCCGAGAACCCCGCCGTGGCCGTGGTCGCCGCGATGGCCACCTACGGCGTCGGCTACGTCGCCCGCCCGGTCGGCGCATTCTTCTTCGCCCGCCTCGGCGACAAGACCGGTCGCACGAAGGTCCTCTTCTACACGATCCTCCTGATGGGTCTCGCGACCACCCTCATCGGATTCCTTCCGACCTACTCGCAGGTGGGCGTCCTCGCCCCGATCCTCCTCGTGCTGCTCCGCATCGCGCAGGGCTTCGGAGCCGGAGCCGAGATCTCGGGTGCGGGCGTCATGCTCGCCGAGTACGCCCCCGCCAAGCGCCGAGGCATCATCGCCTCGCTCGTCGCACTGGGCACGAACTGCGGAACCCTGCTCGCCTCGGGCATCTGGGCGATCCTGCTCGTCGCGTACAGCGAAGACGAGGTCATCGCCTGGGCGTGGCGCATCCCGTTCATCGCCAGCGCCGTCATCATGCTCTTCGCGATCTGGGTGCGCTTCAACCTCAAGGAGACCCCGGTCTTCGAAGAGCGCGACGACGTCGTCGACGGCAAGGCGCTCTCGCGTGAAGAGGTCGTGAAGCTCGCCACCGAGACCAACGACATCCGCACGCTCGAGGCGATGAACCGCAAGCCCTGGAAGGCGTTCTCGATCGCGCTCCTGCTGCGCTTCGGCCAGGCCGGCAACTCGGGCATGATCCAGACCTACCTGATCAGCTACATCACCGTCGTGCTGCTGCTCGACCGCTCGATCGGCGTCAACGCCGTGATCGTCTCGTCGCTCGTCGCCTTCATCACGGTGCCCCTGTCGGGCTGGCTCGGCGACCGCTTCGGCCGCAAGCGCATGTACATGGTGTGGGCGATCATCGCGCTCATCATCATCGTCCCGACCATGCTCATGATCAGCAGCAAGGACACCGTGCAGGTGTTCGTCGGCTACGTGGTGCTGCACAACCTCGCGGTGATGAGCTTCGCGTCGCTCGAGAACCTCACGCTCCCCGAGCTCTTCGGATCCCGCAACCGCTACACGTTCACGGCCATGGCACGCGAGATCGCCGCCATCGTCGCGACCGGTGCGGGCCCCGTCATCGCCGCCGCGTGGGTGTCGGCCGTCACCGGCTCGTTCATCCCGATCATCATCATGCTGTTCATCTTCACGCTGTGCGCGCTCATCGCCTCGATCTGGATGCCGGAGGTCGCCGGCCGCGACCTCACGGACCCGCGCGACGCGATCTGATCGGACCGCTCTTCACGACCAGGGGTGCGGGCGCCCGAACGCCCGCACCCCCCCCTCATTCCGCACCTCCAGGAGAGAACGACATGACCATCGAGATCGTCGACGTCAACATCACCAGCCCCGGACGCAACTTCGTCACGCTCAAGATCACGACCTCCGACGGCATCGTCGGCCTGGGCGACGCCACTCTGAACGGTCGCGAGCTCGCCGTCGCATCGTACCTGTCCGACCACGTCGCCTCGATGCTGATCGGTCGCGATGAGGACAGGATCGAAGACACCTGGCAGTACCTCTACCGCGGCCCGTACTGGCGTCGCGGACCCGTCACCATGGCGGCCATCGCCGCGGTCGACATGGCGCTGTGGGACATCAAGGCGAAGAAGGCCGGGATGCCGTTGTACCAGCTTCTCGGCGGCGCCAGCCGCGAGGGCGTCCGCGTCTACGCGCACGCCTCGGGCACCGACTACGCCGCCCTGAAGAACGCGATCACCGGATACGAGGAGCTCGGCTTCACCGCCGTCCGCGTGCAGACCGGTGTTCCCGGCCTCGGGCAGATCTACGGCGTCTCTGCCGCGGGCCCCGGCGTGCGCTACGACTACGAGCCCGCCAAGCGCTCGGGCGACCGCCCCAGCGAAGAGACCTGGGACACCCGCAACTACCTCAACCACATGCCGGGGATCTTCTCGCAGATCCGGGAGGACTTCGGCACCGACCTCCGCATCCTGCACGACGGACACCACCGCATGTCGCCGATCGAGGCCGCGCGCTTCGCGAAGGACATCGAGCCCTACGACCTGTTCTGGCTCGAGGACTGCACCCCCGGCGAAGATCAGACCGCCCTGCGGCTCGTGCGTCAGCACTCGACCACGCCGCTCGCGATCGGCGAGGTCTTCAACTCGGTCTTCGACTATCAGACCCTCATCACCGAGCGCCTGATCGACTACGTGCGCTCGGCGGTGACCCACACCGGTGGCATCACGGCCATGAAGAAGCTGCTCGACTTCGCCGCGATCTACGGCATCAAGTCCGGCATCCACGGGCCGACCGACATCTCGCCGGTCGGCATGGCCGCGGCGCTGCATCTCGACCTGGCGATCCACAACTTCGGCATCCAGGAGTACATGCCGCACAACGAGCAGACGCTCGAGGTGTTCCAGACCTCGTTCACGTTCGACAAGGGCTTCCTGCACCCCGGCGACCAGCCCGGTCTCGGTGTGGACCTCGACGAGGATGCCGCGGCGGGCCACGAGTACACCAAGGCGTACCTGCCGGTGAACCGTCTGCTCGACGGGACCGTCCATGACTGGTGAGGTGCGACGGGTCGCCCTCCCCCCGCGCACGGTCGACTCGCGCCTGATCGTCGTCGCCCGCGCGAAGCGGGCGGAGGACTACGACGCCGTGCTCGACGTGCTCGTCGATGCCGGCATCCGCAGCGTCGAGCTGACGCTGACCACACCGGGCACGTTCGAGCACTTCCCGCACCTGCTCGCGCGGTTCGGCGACACGATCGACCTCGGCATCGGCACCGTCACGAACGCCGTGGACCTGGCACGGGCGATCGAGGTGGGGGCGGCCTACATCGTGACCCCGATCACCTCGCGCGACTTCGTCACACAGGCGACGGATGCCGGTGTGCCGATCGTCCCGGGCGGACTCACGCCGACCGAGCTGTTCGCCTCGTGGTCTGCCGGAGCATCCGCGGTGAAGGTGTTCCCGGCGGGGCAGGTCGGACCCGCGTACCTGAAGGATCTGCGCGGCCCTTTCCCCGACCTCGTCGCCGTGCCCTCGGGGGGAGTCGATCTTGCCGGGGCCGAGGCGTGGCTGCGTGCCGGTGCGGTGGCGGTGAGTGTCGGCGGGCCGCTGCTCGGCGACGCGTTCGCCGGCGGTGACCTGCATGCCCTGCGGGAGCGCGCCGCGTCATTCGTCGACGTCTGCGCGCGGAGCGCCGAGTGACCACCTCGTCGCCGTCCGTCGTCACGCTCGGAGAGACGATGGCGCTCGTGCGCACGACCGAGATCGGCTCGCTGCGTCACGCGAACTCGTTGGCGTTCGGCATCGGCGGTGCTGAGAGCAACGTCGCGATCGGACTCGCGCGACTCGGAGTCGCGACCTCGTGGCTGGGCCGCGTCGGCGACGACTCCCTCGGCGAGCGCATCGTCCGAGAGATCCGCGGTGACGGCGTCGACGTGCGCGCGATCGTCGACCCGGATGCCGCGACCGGCCTCATGGTGAAGGAGCGCCCGTCTGCGGCATCCACCGCGGTGCACTATTACCGTGCGGCGTCAGCCGGATCGCGGCTGCGACCGGAGGACCTGCCCGACGGGTGGGTCGAGGACGCGTCGCTCCTGCACATCACCGGGATCACTCCGCTGCTGTCCGAGACGGCCCGGGCGGCCGTCCACTCAGCCATCGATCGTGCTCGGGCAGCCGAAACGATCGTGAGCTTCGACATCAACTACCGGTCGGCGCTGGCGTCGCCCGATGTCGCCGGGTCCGTGCTGCGCGAACTCGCGGAACGTGCCGACATCGTCTTCGGCGGCGACGAGGAGTTCGCCATCCTGTATCCCGGCACCTCGGCAGCGGATGCCGCGGAACGCCTGCGGGAGGCCGGATGCGCGACGACCGTGCTCAAGCAGGGACCTGACGGCGCCTCGGTCCTCACCGCCGGATCGGTGGTCGACTCGCCGGGGTTCACGATCGAGCCGGTCGACACGGTCGGTGCGGGCGATGCGTTCGTGGCCGGGTATCTGAGCGCCCTGCTCGACGGCCAGGCGGTCGATGCGGTCCTGCTCCGGGCGAATGCCTGCGGCGCCATGGCCTGCCTCGTTCCCGGCGACTGGGAGGCGGCACCGACTCTGCGCGACCTCGAGCGCTTCCTCGACGCCGGCTCCGACCCGGTGCGCCGCTGAATCGGCGTTGACGCCGCCTCAGGACGCGTAGCCTCGAAGGATGTCCAAAGCCGTCGCCTCCCTGTCCACGGCTTCCGCCCTCCCGGAGTCCGTGCCCCGTCGCACCCCGTTGTTCTCCCGCGCCGCGGTGAACTTCCGACCGGCCGCACTCGTCTACCGGGTCGTGGCGCTCGCCATCATCCTCACCGGTGTCATCCGGCACTCCGACATCCTGACCGGTCAGCCGGCGTGGACGACCCTGCTGTTCTACACGATGGTCAGCAACCTCCTGTGTCTCGCGTGGGTGGTGCTCCTCCTCGTCCGCACGGTCGGCGATCTGCGTCAGCGCGGACGGTTCGGCACATCGACGCCCAGCGCACGCGGCAGTGGAGCGGTGATGTTCGCGATCACCGTGACCATGCTGATCTACCTGATCGTGCTCGTTCCCTCGAGGTTCGCCGACGGCGACGCCGAGATCTTCTCACTCACCGACAACCTGATCCACATCATCACGCCCGTGCTGGTGATCGTCGACTGGCTGGTCTTCGTGCCGAAGGGATCGTTCCGGTGGATCGATCCTCTGCTGTGGACACTGCTCCCCTACGTGTATCTGACCTGGGCTTTCGTCTACGGTGCGCTCGGCGGCGAGTTCACACCAGGACAGGCGTATCCCTACCCGTTCATGGATGTCGACGTGCTCGGGGTCGCGGGCGTCGCTCAGTGGATCATCGCCCTCACGGTCGCTCTCGTCGCGGTCGGCTTCGTCTTCGTGATCATCGACCGCATCCTCGGATCGCTCGCCCGGCGGTTCGTCCGACACTGAGACGCCCCGCGCCGGCGCTCAGTTGATGATCTCCGCGCGGTCGTCGGCGTGCAGCGCCGCGAGCCGTTCGCGCCATGCGGCGAGCGCCTCGGCCGAGAGGCGGGTCCAGTCGAGCACCTCGCGGACGACCCTCAGCGGCTCCGCGCTGCGATAGGAACGGGTCGGATTGCCGGGGAACTTCTTGTCGGTCACATTCGGGTCGTTCTCGAAGTCCCCGGTCGGCTCGACCTCGTAGACCCGCGGCTCGCGATCACCCGGCGCGAGCTCGGCGGCGAGTCCCGCACCGTCGGCCACGGCGGTGAAGTAGATGTGGTTCATCACGATCTCGGGCCGGTAGTTCGACGGATATCCGGCGGTCAGCAGGTCGCCCGGTCGCAGGTCTGCCTTGGTGCCGTGGAAGAAGGGGCCGTCATCCAGTGCGTCGCTCACCCGCAGCATCCTATGACTGCGCGCACATGCAGGGAAGGAGATCTCGCAGTACGAAGGACGGATGCCGACGGCTCACCCTTCGTCGAGAGAGATCTCCTTCACTGCGGTCGTCGCACAGATGGCGACGGTCAGTCGCCCGAGCGTCGCGTTCCGATACCCGGTTCGTCGTTGTGGATGGACTCGTCCTGCACGGATGACTCCGACGACGGGTCGACGCGCACCGCACCGGAACCGCCCGAGTCGGCGCCCGCGTTTCCGGCGGGAGTCTCTCCGACCTGGTCGGGGTCGTCCGCGTTGCGGTCTTCGATCAGCGCGGCGATCCCCTCCTCGGAGGGTTCTGCACCGCCGAGATCCTGACCGGACTCCTCGCCGCGGCCGCTCACTCGGTGCCGTCCCGCAGGTCGGTCGGCGCGTCGCCGCTGTGCTGCAGAACCTCGTCCTCCGGAGCCAGGTCACCCTGTCCGTCGTCGCCCAGCTCGGCGTCGACGGGGTCGTCGCCCTGGGTCTCGGGCTGGTCGGTATCGGTGGGGAAGGTGCCGTCCGAGAAGTCGTCGACTCGGGGGATGCCGGGCATGTCCGGCGGGAAGCTGTTCGCGAAAGCGTCGATGTTCGACATGATGCCCTCCAGGGTTGGTGTCCGAGCTCTCATGATGCGTCCGATCCGCGGCGAGCGCAGGGCGGTTGACAGCCCGGCGGAGGGCGAGGATCATTCCCGCCCCGATCCCGACGGGTGACGTCACAGGCCGAGCCGATTCGGCGGGATCGACCACCCCGCACCGCGCGTGACCGTGAGAGCATCGATCGCAGACCACGACTCGAGGGAGATCTCGGATGCTCGACACAGCAGACAGCGTCAGGCTCGGCCGTTCCGGAGTGAAGATCTCGAAGGTGGTGCTCGGATGCATGAGCTTCGGCGCACCGGACCGCGGCGCACACGGATGGTCGCTCGATGAGGAAGCGAGCCGCCCGCTGATCGCGCAGGCTCTCGAGGCAGGAATCACGACGTTCGACACCGCCGACGTGTACTCCGACGGCACGAGCGAGGAATTCGTCGGCCGTGCACTCAAGGACTTCGCGCGCCGCGACGAGATCGTGCTCGCGACGAAGGTGCACGGGTGCATGGGCCCGGGCGCGAATCAGGCCGGACTCAGCCGCGGGCACATCCTGTCGGGCATCGACGCGAGCTTGACGCGCCTCGGCACCGAGTATGTCGATCTTTACCAGATCCACCGGTGGGACCCCGAGACGCCGATCGAAGAGACCATGGAGGCGCTGCACGACGTCGTCCGCTCGGGCAAGGCTCGCTACATCGGCGCATCATCGATGTGGGCGTGGCAGTTCGCCAAGGCCCAGGGCGTCGCTGCGCAGAACGGCTGGACGCGCTTCGTCTCGATGCAGGATCAGTACAACCTGCTGCAGCGCGAGGAGGAGCGGGAGATGCACCCGTTCTGCCTCGACTCGGGCGTCGGCGTGCTGCCCTGGTCGCCGCTGGCGCGCGGCAGGCTCACGCGGGACTGGAATGAGGCGACCACGCGCACGGCGACCGATGCCTTCGGCGCGACGCTCTACCGCCGCGAAGACGAGTCGAATCGGGCGATCGTGGATGCGGTGGCTCGCGTCGCCGAGGGACGCGGCGTCTCCCGGGCTCAGATCGCCCTCGCGTGGGTCGCCCAGCAGTCGGCGGTGACCGCCCCGATCGTCGGCGCGACCAAGGCCGTTCACATCGACGATGCGGTCGCAGCCGTCAGCATCCGACTCGAGGCCGCCGAGCTCGCCGAGCTGGAGGGCGCCTACACGCCGCGGGATCCCGAGGGCTTCTGACCGCGCTTCGGCGCCTACTCGATCTGACCGATGGGCTCCCGCTTCTCGGCCTGGAACTGGTCCTCCGCGCGGCCTCGCGCCCAGTAGGCGGAGATCGACAACGACTCTCTGGGCACCTCGCGCTGCTTCAGCAGGGCCCGAACGGCCTTGATGGTTCCGCGCTCCCCGTGCGCGAACACACTGGGGTGCCCGTCCGACCAGGCCAGCTCTGCGAGGACGGCCAGCAGCTCGTCATCGGACTCAGTCCATCGCACCGCCACTCCGGATGGAGCATCGGGAAGGATGCGGTCGCCGGGGTCGGCGACGGTGAGGATGACGTGCCCGACGGCATCCGAGTCCATCGCCTCGAGGGCCGACGAGATCGCCGGGAGCGCGGTGTGGTCGCCGATGAGCAGATGCCACGGCGCTCCCGGCTCGGGCAGGTAGCCGCCGCCCGCGCCGCTGACGACCAGCGTGTCCCCGACCTGTGCACGTCGAGCCCACGGACCGGCGACACCCTCATCGCCGTGCACGACGAAGTCGATGACGAGACGCTGGCGCTCGGCATCCGCTGCTCGCACCGTGTATGTGCGCGGAGTGGGCAGCTTCTCGGGGCTGTGCTCCCGCAGCTGAGCGAGATCGTAGGGAGGGGTGAGCCCGTGGCGAGGATCGGCGAAGAGGATCTTGACGTACTTGTCGGTGTAGACGTTGTCGGTGAAGGCCTCGTACCCGTCGCCTCCGGCCGTGATGCGCACGAGGTCGGGGCTGACCTGCTCGACCTGCTGCACGCTGAGCACGGCTTGGCTGGGGGCTCGGCGAGGCTGTTCCGGCATTGCGTCTCCTGACGAAGAGGAAGGAAGTCCTCTCCAGTCTGCCGGTCCTGTTCGGTGACCCGGGCCACTTTCCAATATGGAAAGTCGTCGTACACCGCGCACGCCACGGAGGCGTGATCGGCGCGCCTCAGGCGGCGCAGAGGTCGGTGTCGGCGCTGCGGTTCACCGCATCCACCGGCCGCGGTGGCACCGGGGTGGCGCGGGGCTGCGAGGTGAGTGCTTCGTAGTCGGCGCCGAGCAGCAGCTGCACGCCGTCGACGTCTCCGACCTGGACGACGACCTGGATGCCGAGCTCTGCGGCGAGCGCCTGCGCCGTCTGCTGGGCGTCAGGGGTGTCTGCGGCCGTGATGGTCGTGAGGTCGACCGGGTCGGCATTGGCGATGCCGGCGACGGTGTATCCGTAGCCCGTCGCGTCATCGGAGACGCGGGACGCCAGACCGCTGACACCGGCACCGTTGAGGATCTGCACGGGCGCGGTGCGCACCGGCGCCTCGGGCTGCACCTCGTCGGTGGTGAGCACGATCGGCACGTCGTCGATCAGCGCCCGGAAGATGACGTCGGCGTCCGCGGTCGGCACGACGCGATTGGGGTCCTCCGGGGCCTCGGTCGTCGGCATGGTGAGGAATGTGACGCTGCTGAGCGGAACATTCGCGACCCGCGCGGCGAGGCCGGCGAGATCGGTCAGGGCTCCGAGACCGGGGTCGACGGTCATCGACGAGGTCACGGCATCGAGGAACGCGTAGAGCCGGTCGGGGCGCACGAGCACGGCGGACTTGGTGGCCTTCTGCACGATCGCCGAGAGCACCATCTGCTGGTGCCCGAGGCGGGCGATGTCGCTCTCCTGGGCGAGCGCATGGCGCGTGCGAGCGAGTGCGAGTGCCTGGTCGCCGTTGATCGACTGGGGGCCGGCGGGCAGGTCGAGGCGTGCGTGCCCGTCCTGCAGCGGCTCCGGCAGGCACACATCGATGCCGCCCATCGCGTCGACCATGCCGATGAATCCCTCGAAGTCCATCTGCACGAAGTGGTCTATCGCGAGACCGGTCAGCTGCTCGACCGCCGCGACGGAGCAGGCCGGGCCGTACTGCAGTGCCGAGTTCAGCATCCCCCAGCCGCCGCCATACGACCCGCGCCCGTTGTCGTCGCACGCCGGCAGGTCGCCGACGGTGTCGCGCGGAAGCTGCACGGCGTCGATGCGGGTGTTGTCACTCGAGATGTGAGCGATCACCATCGCGTCGCTGCGCTCGGTGCCGTCGTCTTCGCCGAAGCCCTCGGACTCGAGCGCCCGGGAATCGGACCCGAGCAGCAGGATGTTCAGATCGCCCGTCGCGAGCTCGGGCTCACTCTCACCGTCGTCCGAGCGGATGGGCGCCGTGGTGACGTTGCCCTGCAGCTGCCCGTAGGCGATGGCGCCCACGGCGACAAGGGCGGCCACGACGGCGACGCTGATCCAGCCGATCACTCGACCGCGCCGACGACGTGGTCGAGACGCGGGTTCGGAGCCTGACGTGACGTCGTTCTGGTCGTCGCTGTGGGGGGAAGCTGGCGATCTCACCTGCTCACACCATCACGAGTGGGGCCTGAGCGCCAACACGTGGAGGCGGCGAGTCCTGCGAGGGTGCTGTGAGCCCGGTCGCTCACACAGTGACATACCCCCGGGAGGAGTCGTCGTGGATGAGGCGGTAGTCGGGCGTGGTGCCCCGCCGGTCGGCCAGGCTCCACACCCGGGTCGCTCGCCCGTCGCCGGCGGACGCGGCGCCGTACTCGAGCACGAGCGCGCTCGGCATCGCCCCGTCGCGGTACTCCCCGACGAAGTAGCGCGGGCTGCCGAGACCACCCGAGTCCACCCGCCCGACGAAACGACCCGAGTCGGTCAGTCGAGGAGGAGTGGCGAACAGGTCGGCGGGTGTGATGCGCTGCACGGCCTCGTGCTGTGCGAAGGCAGACAGGGAGAGAGGCATGATCGAGTCGATTCGCATCTCAGACCGCCTCCGCCTTCTGATCGCTGCGCGACGATCGTTCGCGAAGGCTCTGAGCCCAGTCCTTCGTGTCGGTGAACCGGTGCTCGTCGAGGTAGGCGCGGATGACGTCGTGCACGAGGCGGATCTGTGACTCCGTCCCCATCGCCGCCTGCATCATGTCGACCGTCGGCGCGGGCGCCCCGTCGATGCGCTCGAGCGCCTGGCGGATGATGCGCTCGCGCCCCTCCCGTCCGAGGGACTTCTCCATGGAGGGCGTCTGGCGTGGGTACTCTGGGGCGTGTTCGTGACTCATGCGAGCCTCCTCAGTCAGGGATGGTGGTGTCTCACGGACAGTGGTGCCGGGGCTGCAACCCCGGCACCACGTCGTCTCCCCACCGTATCTTATTTTTAGTCATTAAAAATAAGCGAGGAGTTTCGGCGCGTCGGCCGCACACCGTGAGTAACCTTCATCCATGAGCTTCCACATCGAGCACACCCTCGACGGCCGGCGTGCGAGCACCGGCGCCTACGACTCCCTCGGCGAGGCCGTGATGGCGGCGTTGGGCGTGAAGCGCCCGCCCGTTCTCGTCGTCGACGACTCCGCCGACAGTGGCGCCGACGCCGTCGCCGCCGTCCTGAAGAAGGGCGAGGTGCTCACCGCGACACCTGAGCCTGAGTGGTGGGGTCGGGTGAAGAAGGCGTCGCAGGACAAGCTGCTCGCCGGAGGCCGGCTCGATGCCGCCGTGGTGACGGATCTCACCGATGCCGGTGGTGCAGTGGCAGCGACGGCATGGGAGAGCGGCCCCGTCGAGGAGTGGGAGCTGACGCCGGCATCCGACCACGACTGGGTGCGCTTCGAAGCCGCTCGGCGGTCGATCCGAGGCTGACGCCCCGCCGACACCTCTGCCGATGCATGAGAAAGGCCCGGCTTCCTCGAAAGGAACCGGGCCTGTCTCTCATTCACTGCTCGCTGTGCGCGAGGGGGGACTTGAACCCCCACGTCCATAAGGACACTGGCACCTGAAGCCAGCGCGTCTACCATTCCGCCACTCGCGCGAGTATGTCGGGCTCCGAAGAACTCAACTTCCCAAAGATATCACGCGTTTCGCCCATCGATGAAACCGGCGCCGCCGCGGTCTGCAGGAGTCGGGCACGGATGCCGGACGAGAGGATGTGTTTCGGTCCTGCGGACGTGCCGAGCTCCTGCATCCGGCGCATCCCACTCCCCCACTCCCCCGGAATCTCGGCGTTTTCCCGCCTCGCGAGGGCGTTCACCCAGCACACCTCGCTACGATGTGCCTACCGGTCGGCATGCCAGAGGAGCCCAGTGGGACTACTTGACAGCTTTGAGAAGGGTCTCGAGCGCGCTGTGAACAGCGCCTTCGCGAAGACCTTCCGCAGCGGCATCCAGCCCGTGGAGATCGCTTCCGCCCTTCGGCGCGAAGCGGACACCAAAGCGGCTGTGGTGAGCAGGGACCGCATCATCGCGCCCAATAACTTCGTCGTGCGCCTCAGCACCGACGACGCCGAGCGCATGCAGGGGCTCGGCGGAGCCCTCACCGACGAACTGCACGCGATTCTCACCAAGCACGCGAAGTCGCAGGGTTACAGCTTCTCCGGCCCGCTCTCGATCTCGCTCGAGGGTGACGACAAGATCGCGACCGGCACGGTCAACGTCAGCTCCGGAACCGTCGAGGGCCGCGTCGAGTGGCAGGCCGTGATCGACGTCGACGGCCGTCGCCACTCGCTCACCCGCGCACGCACCGTCATCGGCCGCGGAACGGATGCCGACATCACTATCACCGACGCCGGATCCAGCCGTAAGCACGTCGAGGTCCTCTGGGACGGAGAGCGCGCCATGATGCGCGATCTCGGCTCGACGAACGGCACCAAGGTCGACGGCCAGAAGGTGCGCGAAGCCGCCCTTCCCTCCGACACCACCCTGACCATCGGACGCACCGACCTGGTGTTCCGCATCGTTCCCGTCGCCACCCCGTCGCGCCCGCCCCGGCCGCGCGACGACGACGCGACCCGCGCGTTCGGGGCCATCTCGTGAGCACACCCAGTGAACTCGTCCTGCTGCTGCTGCGCGTGGGCTTCCTGCTGCTGCTGTGGTTCTTCGTGTTCGGCGTCGTCTACTCGCTGCGCGCCGATCTGTTCGGCATGAAGGTCCGCAAGCTCCCGGCCGAGGTCGCCGCGGCGACGCCTGCTCCGACGCAGTCGCCCGCATCCGCCCCGGCCTCCCGCCCCGCGTCGTCGAAGCCCAGCACCGGTCCCGCCACGGTCGCGACGGCCAAGCGGCTCGTCATCACCTCCGGTCCGAAGGCGGGGCTCGAGCTCCCCCTCGGCAACGAGACGTTGACGATCGGACGCTCCAGCGAATCCGCCCTCGTGATCCGCGACGACTACACGTCCAGTCACCACGCACGTCTGATGCTGCGCGGCGACAGCTGGGCCATCCAGGACCTCGACTCGACCAACGGCACCTTCGTCGCCGGCCAGCGCGTGACCGGCGGTCCCGTCGCCCTCGCCCTCGGCACCCCCATCAAGGTGGGCGCCACGACCTTCGAGCTGCGAGCCTGACCCCGGCATGGTCTTCGAAGGCTCGAGCGCCGCGATCTCCCACACCGGGAAGGTCCGCTCCAACAACCAGGATTCCGGGTACTCCGGGGCGAATCTCTTCGTCGTCGCCGACGGCATGGGCGGTCACGCCGGCGGTGACGTCGCCTCGAGCATCGCGATCCACCGGATGGAGCCGCTCGACCAGCCGTACTCGTCTGTCGACGACGCACAGGCCTCACTGCAGGCCGCCGCGACCACCGCGGCCGGCGATCTGATCCGCGCCGCCAAGGACCGCCCCGAACTCGCCGGCCTCGGCACCACGCTCAGCGCCGTCATCATGGTCGACGACTACGCGGTCATCGGCCACATCGGCGACTCGCGCATCTACCTCTACCGCGACGACGCGGTGACGCAGATCACGGCCGACCACACCTTCGTGCAGCGACTCGTCGACTCGGGCCGCATCACCCCCGAAGAGGCGCGATACCACCCGCGTCGCTCGGTGCTCATGCGCGTGCTGAGCGACATGGACGCCGATCCCGAGCTCGACATGTTCGTGATGCACACCCAGCCGGGCGACCGCTGGCTGCTGTGCTCCGACGGCCTCTCGGGCGTCGTCGACGAGGCGCACATCCTCAAGGCGATGCGCATGGGGATGGCGCCTGGCCGCACGGCCGACAACCTGCTCAAGCAGGCGCTCGACGGCGGAGCCCCCGACAACGTGACGATCGTCCTCGTCGAGGTCGGCGGTCAGCACGCGATGCACTCCGGCACGGCGACGATCGTCGGCTCGGCATCGAACCCCGCCAACGTGACCGTTCCTCCGGTGCGCGCGCCCCGCGGCAACTGGCTGCACCCGGTACGCCAGGCCGCGAACGAGCCCAGCCACTTCGAGCCGGCCCCCGAATACCTCGAAGAGCTCATCGAAGAGGACCGTCGACGCGCCAAGCGCCGCCGTCTCGGATGGATCGCCGGGATGCTGGTGGTCGTCGCGATGCTCGTGTTCGCCGCCTTCGCCGCCTACAGCTGGACGCAGACGCGCTACTTCGTCGGCGCCGACGACGACAGTGTCGTGATCTACCAGGGCGTGCAGCAGAACATCGGCCCGATCACCCTGTCGACTCCGCTCCGCGACACCGACATCCTGCTCGCCAACCTTCCGCCGTACCAGCGTGACTCCGTGGAGCGCACGATCACGGCGCGGTCGTTCTCGGATGCCGAGGCCATCGTCGCGCGACTCCAGGCCGGCGCCGACCGCGTGATCGGCGAGACCCCGCTGCCCACTCCCCTGCCCACCGCGACGCCGACGGAGGACGCAGGATGACCACCGACGTCACGGCCGACACCAGCGTCATCAAGGCCCTCAAGAGAATGCGGATGCCGCAGACGCAGCGCAACCGCGAGTTCTGGCTGCTGCTCTTCGCCGTCGCTCTCAGTGGCGGCGCTCTCACGCTCGTGCAGCTCGGTGCTCTGGGTCTGATCGACCCCATGATCCTGGCGATCGGCGGTGGCCTCGCCGTTCTGGCCTTCGCCGTGCACTTCGTGCTGCGTGCCGTCGCGTCGGCCGCCGACCCGTTCCTGCTGCCGATCGCCACGCTGCTGACCGGCCTCGGCATCGCGATGATCTATCGCATCGACATCGCGAAGTCCCTCACGGGGTGGGACGCCTACTCGACGAAGCAGCTCGCGTGGACGGGCATCTCCCTCGCCGGGGCGATCGCGTGCGTGATCCTGCTGCGCAACTACCGGGTGCTGTTCCGCTACACCTACATCTTCGGCCTCTCCGGCATCCTGCTCCTGCTGCTCCCCTTCGTCCCGGGCCTGCGCATCCCCGATGCGAACGCCCAGGTCTGGGTGTCGCTCGGCGGCATGTTCGCCTTCCAGCCCGGCGAGCTCGCCAAGATCTGCCTCGCGATCTTCTTCGCGGGCTATCTCGTGCGCACGCGGGAGAGCCTGACGTCTGTCGGCACGAAGTTCCTCGGCATCATGTGGCCGCGCATGCGCGAACTCGGACCGGTTCTGGTGGTGTGGGCGATCTCCCTCGGCATCATCGTCATCCAGCGCGACCTCGGAACCGGAACCCTGATCTTCGGCATGTTCGTCGCAATGCTCTACGTCGCGACCGGCAAGACGAGCTGGGTGCTCATCGGCCTCGCCCTCGTGGCTGCGGGTGTCGCGGTGGCGACACAGATCCTCAGCTACGTGCAGGGCCGCTTCGTCAACTGGCTGTTCCTCTTCGACCCCGAGAAGGTCGACCCCGACGGCGCCGGCTTCCAGCCCATGCAGGGCCTGTTCGGGCTGGCGCACGGCGGCCTTCTCGGCACGGGCTGGGGTCAGGGACGCCCCGACGTCACGCCCCTCGCCCACAGCGACTACATCATCACGAGCCTCGGCGAGGAGATCGGCCTGATCGGGCTGTTCGCGATCCTCTGCCTCTACATGGTCTTCGTGAGCCGTGGCGTGCGCATCGGACTGGCGGGTCAGGACGACTTCGGCAAGCTGCTCGCCATCGGCCTCTCGTTCACCATCGCGCTGCAGGTGTTCATCATGGTCGGCGGCGTGACGAGGGTCATCCCGCTGACCGGTCTGACCACGCCGTTCCTCGCCGCCGGTGGATCCTCGCTCATCGCCAACTGGCTGATCGTGGCCATCCTGCTGCGCATCTCCGACGGCGTCCGCAGCCAACCCCGGGCGGTGATCGGCTGACATGACCAAAGAACTCCGCCGTCTCAGCATCGTGATGCTGTTCATGTTCCTGTCGCTGTTCGCCGCGACCAGCTGGATCCAGGTCGTCGAGGCCGACGCCCTCGGGCAGAACCCGAACAACAGGCGCACTCTCCTCGACAGCTACGAGATCCAGCGCGGGTCGATCATCGTCGACGACGTCGCGATCGCCTCCTCGACCCCCTCGGACGACCGCTACCAGTTCCAGCGCGTCTACACGGATGCCGCGATGTGGGCCCCTGTCACCGGGTACTTCAACCCGGCGCTGCAGTCAGCGACCGGCATCGAGCGGGCGATGAACGCCGACCTGTCGGGAACGGGATCGAGCGCCTTCTTCGCCGAGATCGAGCGGATCCTCTCGGGTCAGCCGCAGAGCGGATTCAGCGTCGAGCTGACCCTCGACACGGCCGCGCAGCGCGCCGCATACGACGCTCTGCAGGGCCTCAACGGCGCGGTCGTCGCGATCGAGCCGAAGACCGGGCGCATCCTCGCACTGGTGTCGACCCCCGGGTTCGACACCAACCAGCTCGCGACGCACGACGCGGATGCCGCGAACGCGACCTACGACCAGCTCGACGAAGACCCCACGAAGCCCCTCTCGAACCGAGCGATCGCCGGCGACCTCAACCCTCCCGGCTCGACGTTCAAGCTCGTCGTGGCGGCCGCGGCCTACGCGTCGGGCAACTGGACGCCCGACTCGACGCTCCCGAACCCGGCCCGCTATCAGCTGCCCGGCTCGACGAACACGGTCGCGAACGCCTGGGGCGGCACGTGCGGCAGCGGAGACACCGTGTCGATCTCCGAAGCCATCCGCCTGAGCTGCAACATCCCGATGGCCGAGCTCGCCGTCGAGCTCGGCGATGACGCGATCCGCGAGATGGCGGAGAAGTTCGGCTTCAATCGGAGCTTCTCGACGCCGCTCGAATCGACTCCGTCGAGCTACCCGCGTGCCCTCGACGACGCGCAGACCGCCCTCACCGGATTCGGCCAGGGACAGGTCACCGCGACGCCGCTGCAGATCGCGATGGTGGCGGCCGGCATCGCGAACGACGGCGTCGTGATGAACCCCCGTCTGGTCGACACGGTGATCGGCAACGACCTCTCGGTCATCCGTTCGTACGACGACACCCAGTTCGGTCAGACGACCGATGCGACGATCGCCGATCAGATCACGGCGTCGATGGTCGCGAGCGTCTCAAACGGCGCTGCGCAGGGTGCAAGAATAGACGGGGTCGATGTGGCGGGGAAGACCGGCACGACCGAGAACGATAACAAGCCGTACACGTTGTGGTTCACCGGTTTCGCGCCGGCGGACGACCCCGAGGTGGCAGTAGCGGTCCTCGTCGAAGACGGCGGTGGACAAGGGCAGTCAGGATCCGGCGACACCATCGCCGCTCCGATTGCAAAGAAGGTCATAGAGGCGGTGCTGGGCAGATGAGACCGACGCAGGGTGTGTCGTTCGGTGGTCGCTACGAGCTGCAGTCGCGTATTGCGATCGGCGGCATGGGCGAGGTGTGGGAGGCGACGGATCACGTCATCGGTCGCACCGTGGCCATCAAGATCCTCAAGGACGAGTACATGGGGGACCCCGGGTTCCTCGAGCGGTTCCGCGCTGAGGCGCGCCATGCCGCACTCGTCAACCACGAGGGCATCGCGAGCGTCTTCGACTACGGCGAGGAGAACGGCAGCGCCTACCTCGTCATGGAGCTCGTTCCCGGCGAGGCCCTCTCGACCGTGCTCGAGCGCGACGGCGCCCTGAGCGCCGACAAGACCCTCGACATCGTCGCGCAGACGGCATCCGCTCTGCAGGCCGCGCATGCGGCAGGTCTCGTGCACCGTGACATCAAGCCGGGAAACCTGCTGATCACGCCGGACGGCCGCGTCAAGATCACGGACTTCGGCATCGCCCGCATCGCCGACCAGGTGCCGCTGACGGCCACCGGCCAGGTCATGGGCACCGTGCAGTACCTCTCGCCCGAGCAGGCGTCGGGGCACCCGGCGTCACCCGCGACCGACACGTACTCGCTCGGCATCGTCGCCTACGAGTGCCTCGCAGGCAAGCGGCCCTTCACGGGTGAGTCGCAGGTCGCGATCGCGATGGCGCAGATCAACGAGCAGCCTCCGCCGCTGCCGCCGACCGTGCCGATCCCGGTGCAGAACCTCGTCATGGCGATGATCGCCAAGAAGCCCGCCGACCGCCCGTCGTCGTCGGCGACCGTCGCACGCGCCGCCCAGGCTCTGCGCCGAGGCGATCTGAACTCCGCGGCCATCGCGGTGCCGGCCATCGCGACCGGCGGTGTCGCCTCCGACGACGCCACCCGGCTGCTCACCGCATCGGGCGACGACGGCACGACGCGCATCCTCCCCACGACGGCCCAGCTGCCCACCGGCGAGCAGGCCGAGGAGGAAGCCGAGAAGAAGAAGAAGCGCAGCCCCTGGACGTGGCCGCTGATCGCTCTCATCGCACTGCTCGTGATCGTGCTCGGTGGAACCGTGTTCGCCCTGATGAATCAGGGCGACCCCGATCCCGAGCCGACCCAGTCGGAGACCGTGTCGCAGACCCCGAAGCCGACACCGACCGAGACCGAGACGCCCGAGCCCGAGCTCGTGGACGTCGATGCTCTCGGTCTCGTGGGGATGCAGTGCGATGCCGCGCAGACCGCTGCCGTCAACGCCGGACTCCAGGCCGAGTGCGTGGTGGGCAACACCATCGCTCCCAACGCGAACCAGGTCGGCACGGTCGAGTCCGTTCAGCCCGGCGGCAACGTTCCCGAGGGCACGGCCATCACGCTGACGACCTTCAAGGAGCAGGTGAAGGTGGGCAAGCCCTCGGGCACCCCGACCATCGCCGGCACCGCCACCGAGGGCGAGCCCGTGACCCTCAACTGGCCGAGCTTCGAGTGCCCCTCGGGCACCCCGGCGCGATCGGCCTTCGAGGTGACGCTCACCAACGCGACGTTCTCCGGCGGCAACGCCGGCGAGTCCATCCGCAGCTTCGGACCCAGCGTGCTCTCGACGCAGATCGTCCCCGGCACGGCCGGACAGTCGATCACCGCCACGTTCCGCGTCTTCTGCGGCAGCGACATGCCGTCCGAGCAGTCGGATGCCATGCCGGGCGTCGTCATCCTGCCCGCCGCGCCGGGCGCCGATGAAGGCGACGCAGACGGCGGAGACTCAGGCGAATAACCCGCTCCCGCCGTAGGCTGGAGCATCCACAAGGTCGTATCAGGGGGTCACTACGTGTCGACAGAGCCACGCGTTCTCGCGGGTCGCTATCGCGTCGACGAGCTCATCGGGCACGGCGGCATGGCGAAGGTGTACCGCGGGTACGATCTGACGCTCGGTCGTGCGGTGGCGATCAAGATCCTCGACCCCGAGCTGGCTCGCGACAACGCGTTCCGCACGCGATTCCGTCTCGAGGCCCAGTCCGCCTCTCGCATGTCGCACCCGTCGATCGTCCGCGTCTACGACGCCGGCGACCCCTCGACGACCGACAGCAGCACGGATGAGCCTCCGTACATCATCATGGAGCTGATCAGCGGCACGCTGCTGAAGGACATCATCGCCAAGGGCCCGGTGCCCGTCGACGATGCCGTGCGCTATGTCGACGGCATCCTCGAGGCGCTGGACTACTCGCATCGTGCGGGTGTCGTGCACCGCGACATCAAGCCGGGCAACGTGATGGTGACCGACAAGGGCCAGGTCAAGGTCATGGACTTCGGGATCGCCCGAGCCGTGTCCGACTCGTCATCGACGGTCGCCGAGACCACCCAGATCATCGGCACCGCGGCATACTTCTCACCCGAGCAGGCCAAGGGCGAACCGGTCGACGCACGCGCCGACCTCTACTCGACCGGCGTCGTGCTCTATGAACTGCTCACCGGCCGTCAGCCGTTCCGCGGCGAATCCCCCGTGGCCGTCGCCTACCAGCACGTGAGCGAGACTCCGGTCCCTCCGACCGAGGTGAACGAGGACTCCCCCGGCGCGCTCGACCCGATCGTCCTGCGCGCGCTGGCCAAGGATCCCTACCAGCGATACCCGGATGCCGCGCACTTCCGCGCTGCGCTCGACTCGGCGGTCTCCGGCCATGCGCCGAGCCGCAAGGAGCTCGGCGCGCTCACGAGCGAGCTGTACGGACCGAATCCGCGTGCCGCGCAGGAGACCGCCCGGTCGCTCCGCCAGCTGAGCACCGACACCACCATGGCTCGCACGCAGTCGGGTCCGCCCGTCGCGTGGATCTGGGCGGGTGTGGCACTGCTTGCCGTGCTTCTCGCCTCGGTGTTGTTCTGGGTCTGGACGCTCAGCATGCGCCCGGACGACGTGCCGTCGAGCTCGCGCGTAGTGCCTGATCTCGTCAATGTCTCGTCCGAGCGCGCCCAGGATGATCTCGGCAAGCTCGATCTCACCTCGAAGCTGGTGCTCGAGTCCAGCAACGACATCGTCGAGGGCAACGTGACCCGCACAGACCCTGCGTCCGGCACCGCCGTCAGCGAGGGCGATTCCGTGACGGTCTACGTGTCCTCCGGCAAGGAGACGGTCGTCGTCCCGATGCTCGAGGGCCTGTCTCTGACGGCCGCCAAAGACGCACTCGCGGCGGCAGGGCTCGAACTGGGCACGGTCATCCAGCGCAACGACAAGGGGCTGGCGGCCGAGACGGTGATGGAGGCCAGCGAGGCGGCCGACACCGAGGTCGCACCGCAGACCATCGTGAATCTCGTCGTCGCGAGCGGCCGGGTCACCCTCACCGACGTCACCGGGTGGACGATGGAAGCGGCTCAGGCTGAGCTCGAACGCATCGGCCTCACGCCCAGTCCGGTCGAGCTGATCGACTGCACGCCGACCGAACCGCCCACCGTGTCATCGATGTCGGCCGCGCCGGGAGACGTGGCGATCGGCTCGACGGTCGAACTGCGCTACTGCGTCGCCGCCGGCTGATCCACACGAGCGTCGGGGCCCGACAGCGGGTGCAGTGCCGCTGAGCGTGCCACGGCATGTGCGTCGCCGCACAGTTCGAGCCAGTTGGCGAGCAGACGGTATCCGCCTTCGGTCAGCACGCTCTCGGGGTGGAACTGCACCCCGAGTATGGGCAGACGGATGTGCTCCAGTGCCATGACGGTGCCGCTCGCGGTGCGCGCTGTGACGGCCACGTCACCCGGAAGGTCGGTCTCCGCGAGAGCGAGGGAGTGATATCTGCCCGCGTCGAACGGCGACGGGATGCCGGCGAAGAGCGCTGATCCGTCGTGCGTGACCGGCGACACCATGCCGTGCATCAGCTCAGGCGCCTCTGAAACGGTGGTGCCGAACGCGGCGCCGATCACCTGATGCCCCAGGCAGACGCCGAGAAGCGGCATCCGGATCCTCGCGGCGAGCCGCACGGCGTCGACGGAGACGCCGGCATCGTCAGGGGTGCCCGGGCCGGGAGAGAGCAGCAGCGCGTCGAAGTCCGGCAGCATCACCGCGAGTTCAGCGGCATCGATGGTGTCCGCCTCGATCAGCGTGACGTCGGCACCGAGCTCGCGCAGATAACCCACGAGCGTATGCACGAAGCTGTCGTGGTTGTCCACGACGAGCACGCGGGTCATTCGAGGTCGACCTCGCCCGGGGTGATCAGCGGGCTCACCCAGGGGAAGACGTACCAGAAGAGCCCGTAGAGCACCGCTGCGACGAGCACGAGGAGGATGAAGAGCTTCAGCCACCACGGGCCGGGGAGGATGCGCCAGAGTGCGGCGTACATGGGTCGTCTCTTTCCGTTCGGCTAGATCGACGGCGCGGCCGGCGGAGGCGGTGGATCGGTGAGCGCGGCGGGCGGACCCTCGGCGCGGGGCTGGAAGCTCTCGTACACCCCGTAGGCGACGATGCGCTCGGCGAGGGAGTACAGCGGCGAACAGGCGGTCAGCGTGATGTACTTCTCCCCCGTCGCGACGCCGGGCATCTGCGGCACATCGAGCAGCACGTCCGTCTGCGTGGGCTTGACGTACTCCAGCGTCCGGAAGCGGTACGTGAACCATCCGTCAGGCGTCTCGACGACGATCGCGTCGCCGACCTGGAGCTTGTCGAGCTGGTTGAAGGGCTTGCCCCAGGTGGTGCGGTGGCCGGCCATCGCGAAGTTGCCGACCTCGCCGGGCATCTTCGAGTCGGTGTAGACGCCGATCCCGAGTTTGTCGAGCGTGCGCGCGCGCGTCGTACCGCCGTAGATGCCGACGTTGTATTCGGCACCGAAGCGCGGCACGTGCATCTGGCCGAGAAGCTCGGTGTCGGCCGGAGCGGCGGGGATCACCGGCTCGAACACCGTCGCTCCGTCGTCGGTCTCGACGACCGGTGGGAGCTCGGGAGTGGGTGCGTTGGCCCATTCCTGCGAGACCGCCGCACCCTCTTCGTTCTTCTGGGCCGCGATGATGATGTCGCCGATCCACATCTGCCACGCGACGAAGAGAAGCACGATCACTCCGCCCGTGAGCAGCAGCTCGCCGAGGACGCTGGTGAAGGTCGCGCGCGACCGGGGGCGGCGGCGGTGTGCACGTCGCTCCCCCGAGACGACGGATGCAGTCATGGCGACATGCTATCCGCCAGACCTGTACTCCCGCCCTGCGGCCCTGGTTTTCCGCGCGATATGACACTCTTGGGTACACTGTGGGAATGGCACGCGACCGCAAGACCGAAGAACCCGAAGCTCCGCGCAGCGAAGGCGAAGCCGCACCCAACGCCGTGTGGTTCAAGCCGGTGATGGTCGGCTTCATGCTCCTCGGTCTCGTGTGGATCCTCGTGTTCTACATCTCGGGCATGCAGTTCCCGATCCCGGGGCTCGACAACTGGAACCTTGCGATCGGCCTGGGCATCGCCCTGATCGGGTTCCTGATGACCACACGCTGGCGCTGACGCCCGCCCCACCGATTTCGAAGAAGGCCCCTCTCGCGTTGGCGAGAGGGGCCTTCTTCTGAGTTATCCACAGGTTATCCCCAACATGGGGAGAATTACACAGATGTTATTCACATCGGTCAACAAACCTGTTAACAACTTCTGATCAGGAGTAAACCGTCGTGATCAGGAACGGTACCAACAGGGCGACGATCAGGACGAGCGCGACAACGACGGCAACGAGCAGCACGATCTGTAGCGTCCGCTGCTCACGCCGTCGGGTCCTCGTGAGGATGAACGCCACGAGCGCACCGACGATCGCCCCGCCGAGGTGCGCCTGCCAGGCGATGTTCTGAGAGAACACGAAGCCGACGACGAAGTTGATGCCGAGGATCACGAGGATGCCGGTCACGTTCGCGCCGATGTGCCGTCCGATGATCAGCAGGGCGGCCATCAGGCCGAAGATCGCGCCGGAGGCGCCCACCGTCGCGGTTCCGGGCGCGAGCAGCGCGACGGCGACGGAACCGCCGAGTCCGCTGATCAGGTACAGCGACAGGAAGCGGATTCGGCCGAGCATCGGTTCGAGACTCTGACCCAGCATCCACAGCGCCAGCATGTTGAGCGCGAGATGCAGGAAACCGCCATGCACGAACACCGCCGTGAGAAGCCGCCACGGTTCGAACGGCATGAGCGACAGATCCGGATACAGATAGCCCGCCGCGAAGAGCAGCTGGCCCGTGATCGCCTGGCCCACTCCCGGGATGAGCTGAAGGAGCCCGATGAACGACGTGATCGCCAGCAGCGAGTACGTGACGACGGGCTTGCCGCTGCCACGCGAGGCGAGTGCGGCGCCGCGCCCGCCCCAGCGACGCTCGGCGCGCTTCTGGGCGGGACTGCGGTTCTTTCGCTCTGCGGCCATGCACTCGGGGCAGATGACCCCGACAGCCGCCTGCGTCTGGCATTCGGGGCAGATCGTGCGCAGGCACCGCTGACAGAGCACGAAGCTCTGCCGATCCGGATGCCGGTAGCAGAAGTTGTCGCGGTTGTCCGCGAACTCAGGCGTCGTCATCCGGATCGGCCAGCGTCGGCGTCAGGCCGCGACGATGTCGATCGACTGCAGCACGACCGGCTCGATGGGACGGTCGCCCGCAGCCGTCGGCACAGCGGCGATCGCGTCGACGACAGCCTTGGAGGCGTCATCGGCGACCTCGCCGAAGATCGTGTGCTTGCCCTGGAGCCAGGGGGTGGGGTCGGTCGTGATGAAGAACTGCGAGCCGTTGGTGCCCTCGGCCTTGCCTGTGATGGCGTTGCGACGCAGACCGGCGTTGGCCATGGCGAGGATGTAGGGCTCGTTGAAGTTGAGCTCCATGTTGATCTCGTCGTCGAAGTTGTATCCGGGGCCCCCGACGCCCTGTCCGAGCGGGTCGCCGCCCTGGATCATGAAGTTCGGGATGATGCGGTGGAAGATGACGTCCTTGTAGAGAGCACCCTCGCCCGGCTTGCCGGTGGCGGGGTGCGTCCACTCCTGGGTGCCGTCGGCGAGGCCGACGAAGTTCTTGACCGTCTTCGGGGCGTGGTCGCCGAAGAGGTTGATGACGATGTCACCGTGGTTGGTGTGCAGGGTTGCGACATGAGAAGCGTGAGCCATGGGTCCATTCTCGCAGAGCTTCCCATGAGTTGGCCCGCGTCTAGCGCTCATCGGCCTCCGACGCAAGGGTTCGGCGATTCCCTCGCCCCATACACGGTCGCGTGGCAAGATGGGGAATCCGTACTCCAATCGACAGGAGAGCATCGTGAGCATCAGCCGCAAGCGGAAGAAGGAGCTGCGTCGTCTTCAGAACGACGCCAACCAGCTCTGGGAGAACCAGCAGGTCCTCGTCGGCCACGCCGCCGACGTCGCGCGTGAAGCCGGACGTCAGCTCGGCCACTTCGGTCGCGAGCAGGTCGGTCCTGTCGTCCAGGACACCTACAACCGTCGCGTCGCACCGGTCGTCGACCGCGGCGTCCGCTTCGGTCACCACGTGGTGGACGACAAGGTCGTCCCGATCGTCGGCGGAGTCGTCGGCACCGCGCTCACCGCGTGGGATGTCGCGAACGCCAAGCGCGAAGGCGTCGTGAAGAAGGTCAGGAAGGCCACTCAGCCCGAGCCGAAGGGCCCGAGCGTCGGTTCGGTCATCGCCCTGATCCTCGGAGTCGCCGCAGCGGCCGGCGTTCTCTACGCCGCGTGGCAGGCACTGCGCGCAGACGACGAGCTCTGGGTCGCCGACGACCCGCTCTCCGCACCTGACGCGTGACCTCGACATCGGAGCCCCCGGCCACTGAGCCGGGGGATCTCCATGCCCGGGTGAGGGACGCCGCAGCGGCTCGCGGACTCGACATCGAGATCCGCGAGCGTCCTGCCGCCCGCAGTCTCTTCGAGGCGGCTGAGCTGCTCGGCATCCCTCCGTCCGGCATCGTCAAGACGCTCGTCGTCAAGCGTTCGGACGACACGTATCTCTTCGCGCTGGTTCCCGGCGGCAGATCGATCTCGTGGCCGAAGCTGCGTGCGGTCGTCGGAGTGAACAAGCTCCGCCTGCCCGAGCCGGATCTCGCCCTCGCGGCGACCGGCTACGAGCGCGGAACAATCGTGCCCATCGGCAGCACCACGGACTGGCCGGTCTTCGCCGACGAGTCGATCGTCGGGCAGCGGATCGCCATGGGTGCCGGCGCTCACGGCTACAGCCTCTTCGTCGATGCCGATGACCTCATCGCCGCGTACGGTGCCACAGTCGCCGACATCTCGGTGCCCGAAGAGGCCCGCGACTGAGTCAGAGGATGCCGGCCATCCTCAGGGCGATGTCGACCAGCTTGACCCTCTGCAGTTCCTTCACGGCTGTGAGCGGGAACCACTCGGCCATGTCGGTCGAGCCATCGGCCTCGAATGTCAGCTTCCCGCCCGTCACCGACGCCCGGTAGACGATGCGCAGGGTGTGCAGAGGCTGATCCGACTGGTTCACCCGCTGGCTCGCCGGGATCACCCTCGAATGAATGCCCAGCAGCTCGCCGACCTTGACCGTGTAGCCGGTCTCCTCGCGGAGCTCACGCCGCACGGCGTCCTCGGGAGCCTCACCCGGTTCCAGCCCTCCGCCGGGCATCGTCCATGCCACTCGACGACCCTCGGTCCAGCGCGCGAGAAGTATGCGACCGTCGTCATCGGTGACGACCGCGTATGCCGCGACCCGCATATCCATGCGTCCACCATAGTGGCCGGGGTTCAGGGAGGGTACGCGCGTGACGATCCTGGACGAAACCTCGCCTCGAGAGGCGTCCGGCTCGTCATGCTCGGACCCGAGACATCGATCACGAATCAAGAAGCACAGCAGTGCGCCACATCCGTAGTGTGAGATTCATCGCAGATCACACAGTGAAAGGAGTCGGCCATGGCTGACAACGAGAAGAACTTCAGTGCCGAAGAGCGCGAGGCGATGAAGGAGGCCGCGGCCGACAAGCGCAAGTCTCGGTCTCGTGCCAAGAAGACCCCGGAGGAGGTGCGGGCCGAGGGTGTCGCAGACCTCGAGGCGGCGATCGCGAAGCTTCCCGATGACAACGATCGAGAGCTGTCGAAGGCGCTCCACGACCTCGTGACCGAGGTCGCTCCCGAGCTCATGCCGCGGACGTATTACGGCATGCCCGCTTGGGGCAAGGACGGCAAGGTGCTCTGCTTCTTCCAGCCGGCCAGCAAGTTCAAGGTCAGGTACGGCACGTTCGGTTTCGAGCCGATCTCGAACCTCGACGACGGCACGATGTGGCCGACCGCATACGCGCTGCTCGATCTCTCTGCCGCGAACCGCAAGGTTCTCACCGAGCGCATCCGCCTCGCCGTCAGCTGAGTCGCCGTTCCCGGGGAACGGCCGGCGCAGTAGCGTGGATGCCGTGAGCACACTGCCGTTCCCCGCCTCCGTGTACGCCGCTCGACTCGACCGCGCAGCAGCGCTTGCCGCTGACGCCGGTCTCGACGGGATAGTGGTGGGTCCTGGCCCTGATCTGGAGTATCTGGTCGGCGTCGAGGGAGACACGATCGAGCGCCTCACCGCACTCGTGCTCGGACCCGGCATCGCTCCCACCGTCATCGTGCCGCGCATGGAGTTGGCGAAGGTCAGGACCACGGCGGTGGGTGAGCTCGGCCTCGCCGTCTCCGACTGGGTCGACGGACAGAATCCCTACGACCTCGTGGCCGCCGCCCTGGGCGCAGTCACGCGAGTGGGAGTTTCAGACGCTCTGCCGGCGTTGCACGTGATCCCGCTCGCCGACCGGATCGACGTGCGCGTCGAGCTCGCCACCCCGGTGCTGCGTGAGGGACGCATGATCAAGGATGCTGAAGAGGTCGCCGAGCTCCGGCGTGCCGGCTCCGCGATCGACGCCGTGCATCGTCGAGTGCCCGAGTGGCTGCGGGCGGGGCGCACCGAGCGCGAGGTGGCGGCCGACATCGCTGAGGCCATCGTGGCCGAGGGCCACCGCACCGTCGAGTTCGTCATCGTCGGCTCGGGACCCAACGGCGCGGATCCCCACCACGAGGTGTCCGACCGCGTGATCGAGGACGGAGCCGTCGTCGTCGTCGACATCGGCGGCGCCGTGCCGAGCGGCTACAACTCCGACAGCACCCGCACCTACGTGGTCGGCACACCCGACAGTGAAGCCGCCGATCGCATCGCCGTGCTCGTCCGCGCTCAGCAGGCCGCTGTCGACGCCGTGCGCCCCGGCGCGACGGCCGAGGCTGTCGATGCCGCGGCGCGGTCCGTACTCGCCGAGGCGGGGCTCGGCGAGGCCTTTCTGCACCGCACGGGTCACGGCATCGGCGTCTCGGTACACGAAGAGCCCTACATCGCGCCCGGCAACGATCTCGTGCTGCGTGAGGGCATGGCGTTCAGCATCGAGCCCGGGATCTACTTCGCCGGCCGATGGGGCGCACGCATCGAGGACATCGTCGTCGTGACCGCCGACGGGTGCGAGCGTCTCAACGTCGCCCCGCACGACCTGCGCGCCGTCTGACCCCCGACCGAGAGCAGTTCGGGAGGAGATCCGCACACGGGAGGGCGCTTGTCCGTCGACTCGTCCTCCGCATCGCAGATCTCCTCCCGATCGGGGGTACGCAGGTGCGGTCAAGCCCCTGGTCGACCTGATCATGGTCGGATTGACTGGCTTCATGACCTCGGACGACAGCGCGAAGGGCGGCGGTGCGAACGGCGGCGGTGCGAGCGGTCCGGAGCGCACGCCCGACGGTCATCACGTCGTCATCGAGGGCCGGCGTTGGCGCGCGACCGACCCCTCGATCCCCGAGACGTTCCGCCAGGAGCTGGTCAACGAGCTGATGGCTGCGCGGCGCGCGGTGAAGGCGCAGGAGCCGGACGCACGACGTCGGGTGCAGGACGCGAAGACCGCGCTCGGGGAACGAGGGGCGCCCTGGTGGGAGGACCGCACCGGCGACGACTTCGACAAGAGGATCGCGGCCGCGATGCGCGCGCTCATCCGCAAGCGGGGCGAGTCTTCGATCTGTCCGAGTGACGTCGCCCGGACTGTGGGCGGGGACTCGTGGCGCTCGACCATGTCGGATGTCCGCCGAATCGCGGCTGCACTCGCCGAGCGCGATGAGATCGTCGTGACGCAGAAGGGCGAGAAGGTGTCCATCGACGACGCCAGAGGACCGGTGCGGATGATCCGCGGGCCGAACCTCTGATCACCCGCTCAGACGCGTGGAGTCAGAGCTCGTCGTAGAAACCGGTGTACGGGAAGTCGACGTCACCGGTATCGCGGGGGTCATATGCCACAGTCGCCACACTGATCGTCACTTGCGTCGTCGGGGTGATGAGCACGCTGACTGCCCGGTTGCCGACGACGACCATGTCGACGAAGGTGCCGGCGGTCTTCGTGGCTGACTCGATACGTTCTCGCAGATCATCGATGTTCTGATCCTGGGCGAGTAAGTAGCTCGATCCATCGAACACGATCTCGGTCTGGATCATCGTCTTCCCGTCGGTCATGCCAGCACGCTACGCCCTCGACCTGAGAATACGGAGGGGGGTTGATATCTAGGAGGTCTAGTGAGAGGCGGGTGCCGCATCGCCCTCGTTGTTAACAGGTCCATCCACAGCTGTGCACTCAGATCGCACCGCGCGAGCAGTTGTTAACAGGGTTGTTAACACCTGTGGAGACATGCGAAAACGAGAAGGCCCCGCACATGGCGGGGCCTTCTCGAACTGTCTCAACACAGTGTGGAGCCTAGGAGATTCGAACTCCTGACATCCTGCTTGCAAAGCAGGCGCTCTACCAACTGAGCTAAGGCCCCGTGAGGGTATTCATTTAGTTGAGGAGTGGGCCCACCAGGACTTGAACCTGGGACCTCTTCATTATCAGTGAAGCGCTCTAACCGCCTGAGCTATGGGCCCGTCAACCTCCGAAACTTTACCGGAGATTTCCCGAAATACCCAATCGAGGGCGAGGGCACCGGCGCGCCCTCGCCCTCGATCGGAATCAGCGGCCCGGACGGATCGTCACACTGCCTGCCGCAAGTGTGACGTCGATCGTGTTCCGGGTGCCGGATGACTGATCGACCTTCGCGTCGAGCGATCCGGCGCTGACGTCCTGGATGATCGAGTACGACTCATCCGGAACCGTGAGATCGACCGAGCCCGCGCTCACGTCGATCGTCGTCTCAGACGGTGCCCGGCCCGTCAGCTCGACGGTGAGGTCGCCCGCCGACACACTGAGATCGGCCGCGTCGACGCCGTCGAGCATCGCATCGGCACGACCCGCGCTCATGTCGATGCTGAGGCTGCTCGCCGCACCTTCGACATCGAGCGCACCGGCGTTGACCGTGACGTCGAGGGCACCGAAGTCTCCGACCACATCGAGACTGCCCGCATCGAGAGTGAGGTCGGCATCGAGCTGCGCGTCGCTCAGCTCTTCGGGCAGGGTCAGCACCGCCGACTGGTCGTCGCCGAACCACTCGCCGAACCACCATCCGAAGCGGAACTCCGGGCTGCGGACGATCAGCTCGTCGCCCTCGCGTTCGAGTCTCCAGGCAGGGCCGCGAGCGTTCGTCACTGCCAGCTCGGCCTCATCGACGTCACCGAACTCGATGCGCATGTTGCCGGCATCCACGTCGAGGTCGAGCGTGTCGATGCCGGACGCATCCTCGGTCAGCACGGCGTCGCTGCCCTGAGTGGAGGCCATCATGCTGCCGGTGGCGGCGACAGCCGCCGACCCGCCCGCTCCGAGAAGCGCGATGCCTCCGACGATCGCCGTGACGATCATGATCGCCGTCGTCCCCGAAGAGCGGCCGGCATCGGCCGGTGCCGCCTGCGCCTGCGCGGGCGGCGGTGCCGGTGCCGGTGTGGGCTCCTGTCCCTGCGGCGCGGATGCCGGCGGGGGAGTAAGGGGCGTGTGCCCGCCCTGGTAGTCGTCGTTGTTCGTGGTCATCGTCCCAGTCCTGTCTGTCCGGTCGGCGTCGAGCCGCCCGTGTTCTCGATGTGTGCCAGGGCCGCCAGCACGCGTCGGTTGCCCGACTCGCCCTGTTCGAAGCCCAGCTTCTGGAAGATCGCGGTGATGTGCTTCTCGACGCTCGCCTCCGAGAGGAAGAGCAGACCGGCGATGGCCTGGTTCGACTTGCCCTCGGCGATCAGTGCGAGCACGGTCCGTTCGCGCTCGGTGAGACGCTGCATCCGGTCGTCGCGGTTGCGGCGGGTGAGCAGCTGAGCCACCACCTCGGGGTCGAGCACGGTGGCACCCTCGGAGATCCGCTGCACGGAGGCGAGGAACTCAGAGACGTCGGCGACCCTGTCCTTGAGCAGATAGCCCAGAGGCCCGCCCTGTGCGGCGATGAGGTCCGACGCGTACCGCTCCTCGACGTACTGAGAGAGCACGAGCAGCGGAAGCGCGGGATTGGTGTCCCGAAGTCCGAGGGCCGCGCGGATGCCCTCGTCGGTGAAGGTCGGGGGGAGCCGTACGTCGAGGATGCACAGCTCGGGGTCCGTCTCGATGACGGCCTCGCTGAGCCCGCTGGTGTCGGGAAGAGCCGCGACCACACTGTGTCCGGCGTCCTCGAGCAGTCGCACGAGCCCCTCGCGCAGCAGGACGGAGTCCTCGCAGATCAGGATGCGCATGGCACGTTCACCTCCAGGCTGGTCGGTCCGCCGACGGGGCTCTCGAGGCGGAAGGTTCCGCCCGCTGCGAGGATGCGATTCGCGATGCCGTCGAGGCCTCCGCCGGGCTGCACCTGGGCGCCGCCCATGCCGTTGTCCTCGACGCGGGCCCAGAGAACCCCTGCGTCGCGGAGGCGGACAGTGACACGTGCCTCGCTGGCCCGCGAATGCTTCGCGGCGTTGGTGAGCGACTCGGCGATCGAGAAGTAGACCGCGGCTTCGGCCTCACGGCTGCAGCGGCCGTCCATGCGCACATCGAGATGGACGGGGATGTGCGAGCGGCCGGCGAGGGCGGACAGCGCCGCGTCCAGGCCCCGGTCGTCGAGGACCGATGCATGGATGCCACGGGCCAGCTGACGCAGCTCGGTGATCGCGGCCTTGGTCGAAGTGTGCGCCTCGGCGATCAGCTCCTTCGCGGCATCCGGGTCGTTGTCGATCTTCTGCTGGGCGAGCCCCAGGGTCATGCCCACCGATACGAGTCGCGGTTGGACGCCGTCGTGCAGGTCACGCTCGATACGTGTGCGTTCGACATCCGCGGCACGTACAGCGCCCTCACGCTGAGCAGTGCTGGTGCGCACTCGCTCGGTGAGCTCGGCCTCGCGGCTGCGAACGACGATGGCGAGTGAGAGCACGCGGTTGAGGAGCGCCAGTCCGATCATTCCGGCGAGGCACGCGGCGACTCCGAGGATCCCGATGAGCGGTGCCCACGCGGGGTCGATGCCGCCCCCGCCGAACGGACCCATCACGGCATCCGTTCCCGTGAGAGGAGCGAACGAGATGGCGATCGACCAGACGAGGCCGAAGGCGAGCCGCAGCACGATCCAGCCGAGAACGGCGGTGATCGCGAAGTTCGCGAGGACCCTCCACATGCGGCCGTCGATGGCCTGGCGGCCGAGCGAGCGGAGCCAGCCCGCGAACCCGGGGCGATCCCGAGGGCGCCATCTGAGCGGCGTGATGGGCGACCTGTAGAGAGCGCTGACTCGCGCGACCTCGAACCAGCCGACGCCGAACAGGGCGTACACGAGCCCGACGAGCAGCACGATGCCGACGCCCGCCGCGAAGAGCAGGCCGAGGCCGGTGCCGAGGAGTCCGGAAAGAGTCGCGAAGATGAAGCCACCGATGACTCCGATTCCCGCGAGATGCAGGATAGAGAGCACGATGCGCAACGGCGGCTTCGTGGCCGTCGCCGGTGGTGGCATGGCAGTGTGTGTCGTCATGGTTCAAAGGTACGGCGGCCCCGATCCGGCCGACACCGAGGCAACCGGAGACCCGGGTTCGGGTTTTCCCTACTCCGTCGGAGAACAGAGGAGGGGCGGATGCTGTTCGCATCCGCCCCTCCTCGAATCCTGACGATCAGTTCGACATGAACCCGACCAGCAGTCCGCCGGTCACCTTCACGGCGACGTTGTAGATCCCGGCGATGACCGCACCCAGCACCGTGAACACGATGAGGTTGAGGATCGAGACCACCGCGGCGAATGCCATCACCTGCGGCAGGCCGGCGACCTCGGAGATCCGCACGGAGTTGTCGGTGATGGTTCCGATGAACTCATCCGCCTGCGTGAGGATGCCGGTCGCCTGCAGCACGAGGAAGATCAGGAAGAACGACACCATCGTCACGATCGCGAGCGCCACAGCGCCCAGGAACGACAGCTTCACGGCCGACCAGAAATCCACGTAGACGAGGCGCAGGCGCACCTGCTTGCCACCGGTCTTGCGCGTGGACTTCTTCGCCAGCTTGTCGGCTACTGTGCTCATGCGTCTGCTTCCTCAGGGTTCTCGTTCGTCTCGGGGGCCGTGGACTCGGAGTCCACCGCAGCCTCATCCGATTCGTCTTCTTCGGTGAGGCCCCGCTCACCGTTGCGGGCGATGGCGAGGATCCGGTCGGCTTCCGTCGTCCGTGCGAACACCACTCCCATGGTGTCTCGGCCCTTCGCGGGCACCTCGGCCACGGCAGAGCGTACCACCTTGCCGCTGGACAGAACCACAAGGACCTCGTCGTCGGAGGAGACCATCAGACCACCCGCGAGAGTGCCCCGATCGTCGTTGAGCTTGGCGACCTTGATGCCGAATCCACCACGTCCCTGGACGCGGTATTCCTCGATGGCGGTGCGCTTCGCATAGCCGCCGTCGGTCACCACGAACACGAACTGGCCGAGGGCGGCGACGGATGCCGACAGCAGGCTGTCGCCCTCACGGAACTTCATGCCCTTCACGCCGGCGGTCGCGCGTCCCATCGGTCGCAGCGCATCATCGGTCGCACTGAACCGGACGGACATGCCACGGCGGCTGATGAGCAGGATGTCATCCTCAGCGTTCACCATGAGAGCCGAGACCAGCTCGTCCTCGTCATTCAGGCGGATCGCGATGACGCCGCCCTGGCGGTTGGTGTCGTACGCGTCGAGACGCGTCTTCTTGACCAGACCGTCGCGCGTCGCGAGAACGAGATAGTCGGCGACCCCGTAGTCGCGGATGTCGAGCACCTGCGCGATGTTCTCGTCGGGCTGCAGGGCGAGGAGGTTCGCGACGTGCGTTCCCTTCGCATCGCGGCCGGCCTCGGGAACCTCGTAGGTCTTCGAACGATAGACGCGACCCTTGTCGGTGAAGAACAGCAGCCAGTGGTGCGTCGTCGTCACGAAGAAGTGCTCGACGATGTCGTCGGCCCGCAGCTGGGCGCCCTTGATGCCCTTGCCGCCGCGGTGCTGCGACCGGTAGTTGTCGCTGCGCGTGCGCTTGATGTAGCCGGCGCGGGTGATGGTGACGACCATCTCCTCTTCGGCGATGAGGTCTTCCATCGAGACGTCGCCGTCGAAGCCGTGCAGGATGTGCGTGCGACGGTCGTCTCCGAAGCGCTCGACGATGCCGGTGAGCTCTTCGCGGATGATGTCGCGCTGCAGCGACTCGTCGACGAGGATCGCCTGGTACTCGCCGATCAGCCGCTCGAGCTCCGAGGCCTCGTCGAGGATCTTCTGACGCTCGAGGGCGGCCAGTCGGCGCAGCTGCATGTCGAGGATGGCCTGGGCCTGGATGTCGTCGATGTCGAGGAGCTTCTGCAGTCCCTCGTTCGCATCCTGCGTGGTCTGCGATCGACGGATGAGAGCGATGACCTCGTCGAGAGCGTCGAGCGCCTTGAGGTAGGCGCGCAGGATGTGCATGCGAGCCTCTGCCTTGGCGAGACGGAAGCGCGTGCGTCGGACGATCACTTCGAGCTGGTGCGTGATCCAGTGGGTCACGAATCCGTCGATCGCGAGCGTGCGCGGCACGCCGTCGACGATCGCGAGCATGTTCGCGCCGAAGTTCTCCTGCAGCTGCGTGTGCTTGTACAGGTTGTTGAGCACGACCTTCGCGACCGCATCGCGCTTGAGCACGACCACGAGACGCTGACCCGTGCGGTCGGACGACTCGTCGCGGATGTCGGCGATGCCGGTGATCTTGCCGTCACGGGCGAGGTCGCCGATCTTCACCGCGACGTTGTCGGGGTTCACCTGGTACGGCAGCTCGGTGATCACGAGGCACGTGCGGCCCTGGATCTCCTCGACGTTGACGACCGCGCGCATGGTGATCGAGCCGCGACCCGTGCGGTACGCCTCGTGCACGCCCTTGGTGCCGAGGATCTGCGCGCCGGTGGGGAAGTCGGGGCCGGGGATCCGCTGGATGAGACCCTCGAGCAGCTCTTCGCGGGGGAGGCCGGGGTTGTCGAGCGCCCAGAGGGCGGCGGAAGACACCTCGCGCAGGTTGTGCGGAGGGATGTTGGTGGCCATGCCGACCGCGATACCCACCGACCCGTTGACGAGGAGGTTCGGGAAGCGGGCCGGAAGAACCGTCGGCTCCTGAGTCTGGCCGTCGTAGTTGTCGGTGAAGTCGACCGTGTCCTCTTCGATGTCCCGAACCATCTCGAGCGCGAGGGGGGCCATCTTGGTCTCGGTGTACCGGGGCGCCGCGGCACCCATGTTGCCGGGAGACCCGAAGTTGCCCTGGCCGAGGGCCAGCGGGTAGCGCAGCGACCAGGGCTGCACGAGACGCACGAGGGCGTCGTAGATCGCCGAGTCACCGTGCGGGTGGTACTGACCCATGACCTCGCCGACCACGCGAGCGCACTTCGAGAAGGACTTGTCGGGGCGGAATCCGCCGTCGTACATGCCGTAGATCACGCGTCGGTGGACGGGCTTGAGTCCATCGCGCACGTCGGGCAGCGCACGGCCGACGATCACGGCCATCGCGTAGTCGAGATAGCTGCGCTGCATCTCGGACTGCAGGTCGACCTGGTCGATCTTGCCGTGGTCGTGTGCCGGCTCGGGGCGTACTTCGTCAGTCATGTGTGTTGTCGATTCCGGTCGTTATGGGAACGAATGCAGGCGCGGGACGCGTCAGATGTCGAGGAAGCGGACATCCTTGGCGTTGCGCTGGATGAAGCTGCGTCGCGATTCGACGTCCTCACCCATCAGCACGCTGAAGATCTCGTCGGCCGCTGCAGCATCCTCGATGGTCACCTGGCGGAGCGTCCGGGTGCTGTGGTCCATCGTGGTCTCCCACAGCTCCTTGGCGTTCATCTCGCCGAGACCCTTGTAGCGCTGGATGCCGGCATCCTTCGGGATCCTCTTGCCGTTGTCGAGTCCGAACTTGAGCAGCGCGTCGCGCTCAGCGTCGCTGAACACGTACTCGTGGGGCTGGTTCGTCCACTTGAGACGGTAGAGCGGCGGCATCGCGAGGTACACGAAGCCGGCCTCGATCAGTCCGCGCATGTAGCGGAACAGCAGCGTGAGCAGCAGCGTCGTGATGTGCTGGCCGTCGACGTCGGCATCCGCCATCAGCACGATCTTGTGATAGCGCGCCTTCTCGATGTCGAACTCTTCGCCGATTCCGGTGCCGAAGGCCTGGATCATCGCCTGGACCTCTTTGTTGCCCAGGGCCTTGTCGAGACGCGCGCGCTCGACGTTGAGGATCTTGCCTCGCAGAGCGAGGATCGCCTGCGTGTGCGGATCGCGACCCTGCACAGCGGAGCCACCTGCCGAGTCACCCTCGACGAGGAAGATCTCGCTGATCGAAGGATCCTTGCTCGTGCAGTCCTTGAGCTTGTCGGGCATCGCGGCGGACTCGAAGACGCTCTTTCGACGAGCGGTCTCGCGGGCCTTGCGCGCGGCGAGACGAGCGGTGGCCGCATCGATCGCCTTGCGGATGACGTTCTTCGCCTGGATCGGGTTGCGGTCGAACCAATCGCCGAGCTGGTCGCCGACGACCTTCTGCACGAACGCCTTGGCCTCGGTGTTGCCGAGCTTCGTCTTGGTCTGCCCTTCGAACTGCGGCTCGCCGAGCTTGATCGAGATGACCGCGGTCAGTCCTTCACGCACGTCGTCGCCCGACAGGTTGTCGTCCTTCTCCTTGAGAAGGTTGTTCGCCCTGGCGTACTTGTTGACGAGCGTGGTGAGCGCTGCACGGAAGCCCTCTTCGTGCGTGCCGCCCTCGTGGGTGTTGATGGTGTTCGCGTAGGTGAAGACGTTCTCGGTGTACGAGGTGGTCCACTGCATCGCGACCTCGAGAGAGATCTTGCGCTCGGTGTCCTCGGACTCGAACGCGATGATCTCGTCGTTGACGACCTCGGCGTGACGCACCTTGTTGAGGTATTCGACGTAGTCGACGAGACCGCGCTCGTAGAAGAAGACGTCGTTCGGCTGGGTGAGGGTCGGCTGCCCGTCGACCTCGACCTGGTAAGCCGAATCGGGACGCTCGTCGGACAGCTCGATGCGGAGGCCCTTGTTGAGGAACGCCATCTGCTGGAAGCGCGTGCGCAGGGTGTCGTACTCGAAGTTCGTGGTCTCGGTGAAGATCTCGGCGTCCGGCCAGAACGTGATGCTGGTTCCGGTGTCGTCGGACGCCTCGCCCTTCTCGAGCTGCTGCTGCGGGACGCCGCCGTTCGCGAAGCTGTGCCGCCAGACGAAGCCCTTCTGCTTGACCTCGACGTCGAACCGCGTCGACAGGGCGTTGACCACCGACGAGCCGACGCCGTGGAGACCGCCGGAGACGGCGTACGCGCCGCCGCCGAACTTTCCGCCGGCGTGCAGGATGGTCAGAACGACCTCGACCGTGGACTTCGTCGGATCGGAGGAGTGGGGATCGACCGGGATGCCGCGGCCGTTGTCGACCACGCGGACGCCGCCGTCTTCGAGCAGCGTCACGAAGATGGTGTCGGCGTAGCCGGCGAGGGCCTCATCGACCGAGTTGTCGACGATCTCATAGACGAGGTGGTGCAGACCACGCGGCCCCGTGGAACCGATGTACATACCGGGGCGCTTGCGGACGGCTTCGAGACCTTCGAGGATCTGGATCGAGTCGGCACCGTACTCACCGGGCTGCTTCACCTTGGGTGAGATCTTGCCCTCGGTCGCGGGGGTTCCCCCGTTGGTCGATTCCGTCTCGTCAGCGGGGGATTCAGGCGTCATCAGAGGGCATTCTCCACATCGATATCACGAATCCCCAGTCTAGCGGCTTTTCGTGGCGAGATGCGGCTCAGCGGCCGCGTGTGGCCCTCTGAGCGTTTCAGACCCCATCCGTGGTGTCCTACCCGTAGGTATCGCGCGGGCCCCGTCCTGGAACGACTCTGGGACCCCATTTCCAGGAGGGTACGTCCGGTCCGATGAAGCGGAGGTTCTCGACACCCGCGTCCGGATACCGTCGGCCGATCTCCGTCAGGATCGTTCCCCGCATGTACTGCAGGTTCTTCGCCCAGGCGGTCGAGTCGCACTTCACCGTGAGCACACCGCGCTCGAGGGAGACGGGTTCGGAGTGCTTGGCGGTGTCCGTGCCTGCGAGGTCGGACCACTGCCTGACCAGGTCCTCACGGGCGAGAGTCTTCTGCCAGCCGGAGTCCCGGGTCAGCTTGTCGAGCACGGCTCCGAGCGGTCCGGGGTCGCGGCCGGGCGTGAACGGCGCGTTGTCGTCGTCGGTGACGATGCGTCGCTTGCGCTTCCACGTCTTCGAACTCGGGGCGAGTCCGCGCAGGCGCAGATAGGTCGCGACGGTCTCGGGAGTCTCGGATGCCGGATCGGGTGCGATCTCACTCATCTGCCACCTCCCTCTCATCACTGATCGTTCCCGCCGAGATCCGCACCACGTGGGCATGGAGCACTTCGGGGATATCCTCCTCCACGGCTGCCGTCACGACCACCTGCTCATAGCCCGCGGTGAGAGCGGCCAGCCGCTGACGGCGATCGGCGTCGAGTTCGGCGAACACATCGTCGAGAATGAGGACGGGATCGCCGGCAGGAGACTCGCTGCGCAGCAGCTCGGCGGAAGCGAGGCGCAGCGCGAGGGCCACCGACCAGGATTCCCCGTGGGACGCATACCCCTTCACCGGAAGGCCACGAACGCGCAGCACGAGGTCGTCGCGATGAGGGCCGGTGAGAGTGAGACCGCGGTCGAGCTCGTTCGACCGTTTCGCGAGAAGTGCGGCGTGGAACATCTCGGCGATGTCTCCGGAGGTCTCGGCCGGCGCGTCGACACCCTCTTCGGGATCCGCTCCGCGCACCGACAGAGCCCACTCGAGCTGCGGGCGATGATCTTCGCCCGCGATCGCCGCGTACGCCTCGGCCACCGGCTGCTGGAGATCTGCGGCGAGACGCTGTCGCGCGGTGATGATCTCGGCACCGAGGGAGACCAGCTTGTCGTCCCACACATCGAGGGTGCTCAGGGCCTCGCCCTTGATGCCGCGCGCCCTGGCCGACTTCAGAAGCGCATTGCGTTGCTTGAGCACCCGGTCGTAGTCGGCGAGGACCGAAGACATGCGGGGCGTGCGCTGGATCAGCAGCTGGTCGACGAAACGACGCCGAGACGAGGGGTCGCCGCGGACGATCTGCAGATCCTCGGGAGCGAAGAGCACCACATGGGCGTAGCGAGGCAGCTCATTGGTCTTCGAGGGGGAGCCGTTGATCCGCGCCTTGTTCGAACCCTGCTTGTTGAGCTGGACCTCGATGAGCACCTTGCGTTCGCCGTGGGAGAGGCGAGCGCGGATGATCGCGAAGTCCTGACCTTCGCGCACCATCGGCGCATCCGACGAGACGCGGTGCGAACCGAGAGTGGCGAGGAAGACGACAGCCTCTGCAAGGTTGGTCTTGCCCTGGCCGTTGCGCCCGACGAGGACGTTGGGACCCTTGTGCAGAGCGAGATCCGCGGTCGCGTAATTGCGGAAGTCAACCAGGCTCAGGTGTTCCACAATCACGCTGTCAGCCTACCTTCGGGCTCTGACACTGCCGTCGCCGCGCGGAGCGCGCCCGTCGCAGGATCAGCGAAGCAGCAGGTTCGGCTGCAGCAGGTACTTGAACGAATCCAGACCGGCCTGGTCGACCGAGGTCTGGCTCGTGATCAGCACGGGGCTGAGCTTGTTCGCGTTGTCGCTCGACGTGAAGGTGACGCGGACGAACTCGCTCTTGACCGCGCCGAGCGCCTCGATGAGGTACTGCGGGTTGAGGCCGAGCGTGACGTCGTCGCCACCCGAGAGGATCGCGTCGACGGACTCGGATGCACGCGCATGCTCACTGCCCGACGCATCCATCGTCACGCTGTCGGACGTGAACGTGAAGCGCAGCGGAGCTGCTCGGTCGAGCACGAGCGACACACGGCGCACGGCCTCGACGAGGTCTGCGGTGTTCACGACCGCATAGTGCTCGGTCTGCTCCGGGAAGAGACGGCGGACCGGAGGGAAGTTTCCCTTGATCAGCAGCGAGGTGACCGTCTTGTTGCCGGCCGTGAACGCGATGATCTCGCGGTCGCCCGCTCCCGAGAACGCGATCTGGATGGTGCCTGCATGACCGAAGGTCTTTCCGACCTCGAGAAGAGTGCGTGCGGGCACCAGTGCGCTGGCTTCGACCGCTTCGCCGTCCCACGGCACGTCGCGGAGCGAGACGCGGTAGCGGTCGGTGGCCACGAGGCTGAGCGTCTGACCGGAGACCTCGAGCTGCACTCCGGTCAGGACCGGGGTGACGTCGTCGCGCGAGGCGGCGAAACCCACCTGGCTGATCGCGGTGCCGAAATCGTCGGCGGGCACGACGCCGGAGGAACCGGACACCTCGGGGATCGACGGATATTCCTCGACCGGCATGGCTGCGAGGGTGAACCGCGCCGAGCCGCAGGTGACCGTGATGCTGCCGTCGTCCTCTACGGCGATCTCGATCGGCGCGTTGGGAAGGCGGCTGGCGATGTCGGAGAGCAGTCGACCGTGCACCAGGATCGTGCCCGGTGTGTCGACGGTGGCTTCGATGGTCGTGCGCGCGGATGCCTCGTAGTCGAACGCCGAGAGCGTGAGACCGGAGCCGTCTGCCTCGATCAGGACTCCGGCGAGGATGGGCTGCGGGTTGCGCTGCGGAAGCAGCTTGACCACGAACGACACGGCCTCGCTGAAGACATCGCGGTTGACCTGAAACCTCACGGGTGCTCCCTTGTCGTCGTTCTGAGACGTGTCGTCATCGGTCCTGCCAGTGCAGGGCTTCCCATGCTAGCCCCCAACTCGGGAGTATCCCTACGACCGGATCAAAGCTCGGGCCTGTCGGACTTTCCCCACCCTCTGGTGATCGGATCGCCCCTGAATTGAATTAACTCCTTAACGGTGTTAACACCTGTGGATACTGTGGATAACTCGGTGGAAAGCAGACGCGAGTAGGGAACTACACGGTTGTCAGTTGTGGAATCCCTGAGGAATCCGCGGGTGGACGGCATCCGTCGGGTCGAACGGTCTCCCACAGTTATCCACAGGTTCGACGGTTTCACACACATTCGTCCCGACCTGCAGGCGAGTCATCCACAAGTTATCCACATGTGCAAACTGGCATCGATCTGCTCCGTCGTATGCCGCTCACACGCACGCAAAGGGGGTCGCAGCCTCCTATCGGAAGCTACGACCCCCTTTTTCGAGGCGGCGTGGACTCAGCGTCGACCGAGCTGCGTGGTGATCTCGGTCACCTGGTTGTAGATCGAACGGCGCTCCTTCATGAGCTCGCTGATCTTCTTGTAGGCGTACATGACGGTGGTGTGATCGCGGTTGCCGAACAGCTGGCCGATCTTCGGCAGGGACAGACTCGTCCGCTCGCGGCACAGGTACATCGCGATCTGGCGCGATGTGGCGATCTGCTGAGACCTGCTGGAGCCGTACAGGTCGTCGACCGTCAGCTTGAAGTACTGCGCGGTCGCAGTGATGATGTCGGTCGGCGAGATGATGTTGTCCTCTGCCGTGTCGATGATGTCGCGGAGCACCGTCTGGGCGAGCGAGATGTCGAGGGCCGAACGGTTCAGGCTGGCGAATGCGGAGACGCGTATCAGCGCACCCTCGAGTTCACGGATGTTCGACGACACCACGGTGGCGATGTACTCGAGTACCTCGTCGGGAATATGAAGCGCCTCGCTCTGCGCCTTCTTGCGGAGGATCGCGATGCGCGTCTCGAGGTCGGGCGCCTGCACGTCGGTGATCAGGCCCCATTCGAACCGACTGCGCATGCGATCCTCGAAGCCGGTGAGATGCTTCGGCGCGACGTCGCTGGTGATGACGACCTGCTTGTTGTGGTCGTGCAGCGTGTTGAAGGTGTGGAAGAACGCCTCCTGGGTCTCCGCGCGACCCTGTAGGAACTGGATGTCGTCGATCAGGAGGATGTCCACATCGCGGTAGCGGGCCTGGAAGGCTGCACCTCGGTTGTTCGCGATCGAGTTGATGAAGTCGTTCGTGAACTCCTCGCTGGAGACGTACCGGACCTTGACCCCTGCATAGAGGGATTGGGCGTAGTCGCCGATCGCGTGCAGCAGGTGCGTCTTGCCGAGGCCCGAGTCGCCGTAGATGAAGAGCGGGTTGTACGCCTTGGCCGGCGCTTCGGCGACGGCGACGGCAGCGGCATGGGCGAACCGGTTGGACTGCCCGATGACGAAGTTGTCGAAGGTGTACTTCGGGTTCAGGCGGGACTCGTGGCGCAGCTGCGTCGGCTGCTCCATCGGGGATTCGACGCGGATCTGCTCCTGGCGGCCGTAATCGGCGACCGCGATGGGCGCCGTCGGCTGCTCGGCGAGCTCATGATTCACGACCACGCGGTACGACGTCACCTCATCGCCGATGTGGGAGAGGGCCTCCATGATCGGAAGCCGCAGCCTCTTGTTGATCTGTGCCGCGGTGAGATCGTTCGGGACCTCGAGATAGAGGGTGGCGGCCATCACGCCGGCCGGAACCGCGAGGCTGAGGAATCCCTGGAGCTGAGGAGTGACTCGGTCGTCCGCCTCGAGGAGCTCCTGCACCGTGGTCCAGATCGGAACGTCGGGCTGGGCAGGTGATGACAT